>NZ_JACJSF010000085.1 GCF_014698035.1 Desmonostoc muscorum FACHB-395 | reverse complement strand
AGGCTTTACGCTGCGCTATCCGCCACTCGCACAGAATTCATTCTGTTAGCGGTAGCGGGGCGTTTAGCCCATTCTGACTCCTGACTCCTGAATTCTGTTCGATAAAATTATAAGGAAATGCTGTCCCAAACCAAGGGTTCAGCTATCACGGTAATAATTCCTCACATCGTAATAAAACAACTCTTACTTCTTTGAGTTCATCGATATGTTCATCTAGAAAACGTCGCAGCTTATCCTCTTGATCAACTAATTCCAGGCATTGAGGGAGTTTATGATGAGGAAATTCATGATGGTCATGGTGCAAATGATCTCCTTTTAAAAATCCCACCGAAACTCGGTGTACTACAACTTGCTCAATCCCAAAAGCTTTGGCACGGGAGGCTAAATAATAAGTGAGAGTGGGGGCTGTTAATTTTTGCCAAAATGTTTTTTGGGGTACGCGAGTTCCAGAGTGAAAATACAAACGCAAAACTGTCAAATTGTGCATTTCAATTTCTTCTCTTTGGTGTACAAATCCCCAAAAATGCAGATCATTGAATAAATGAATTTGTTTTTCAATCTTTTTTTCCACAGCCCGAGCAGGTTCTAGGGATTGAGTAGCCAAACTCAGTCCTTCTTGCACAGGCATAAAATGGTACTTGCCTGAGCCAAGGCGCTGTGCATTATAGATACCAGCATGACCAGAAAAAATATAGCTCGCCACACAAGCGATACCAATAAAGACTCCCGACTCTAAACCAAAGAGTTCAATTCCCATGAAAGTTGAGGCTATTGGTGTATTTGCTGCTCCACCAAAGACAGCTACAAATCCCATGCCTGCAAGTAAAGGTGTAGGTAGCGCCAATATTAAGGACAAAGCATTGCCTAATGTTGCACCAATATAAAATAGAGGGGTTACTTCCCCTCCTTTAAAACCTGCTCCCAAAGTTAGAGCGGTGAAAGCTATTTTCTCAGCAAAATCCCACGGTGGTAACTGGGTGTTAAAAGCATCAACAATTGTAGGAATACCCAGTCCAATGTATTTTGTAGTTCCGACTGCCCAAACAGCCAATGCCACAATTAAGCCGCCGATGGCAGGGCGTAAAGGAGGGTAGGAGATTTTTTCTTTAAAAATGTGGTTGATTCGGTGAGTCAGCTTGGCAAAAATCATCGCGACAATTCCAAAGATTGCGCCAGCGATAATTGCTGAAATCAGCCCCATGACTGTGACTGTGGGGACAACGGGGGCGTGACGATATGCTGTATGGTGTAAACCCAACATTAAGGTAACGCGATCGCCTACGACTGCTGCAATTAAACAGGGAAAAAGTGCATCGTGTTGGATTTTACCAATAGCTAAAACTTCTAAACCAAAGATGGTTCCAGCTAAGGGAGTCCCAAAAACTGAAGCAAATCCTCCACTTAAACCAGCCATTAATAAAATTCGCCGATCTGCGTGTTTGAAGTGGAATATCTTTGTCAACCGATCTGCGAGTGAAGCTGCTATTTGTAAAGCTGTACCTTCACGCCCGGCTGAACCCCCAAATAAATGAGTTAGGTCTGTACCTAACAAAACTAAAGGAGCCATCCGCAAGGGAATAATATCTTTGGGGTTATGAATTTCTTCAAGTAAAAGATTATTTCCTGCCTCTACTTGTTTGCCAAACCGATGATAAATCAAACCGCTTAAGAAGCCGCCCAGTGGTAATAATGCAATTATCCAAAGATGAGATTCTCGCCAATTTGTTGACCATTCCAATGATGCCAAAAGCGCAGCAGAACCTATTCCGGAAAGAATACCAACTACAAAGGAGATGATTAACCATTTACTGAGTTGAGGTAAGGCAATTAACTGCTCTAACTGGCGTAATTTATTCATATTTAAATTACCTTAATTTTTGTAAGTTTAGCTTTATCTCTTTATGAACCGAAGTAGATATCCCAAAAATCAGCTAATAAAATTTGCTGATTGATATAGTCTAGAACGAGCTAAAATTTCATCAATCAATTGACTATTTCTTAAAACTAAATAAATCTTCCTAATAACTTTAAAAACAGATAAATTATTTGCTGGTTTTATGCTGGTTATACCAATTCTCCAAAAGATGGCTACGGATAATGACGCTCTTACACGCAGACGCGGAGATTGATCTGTTGCGAGATTATAGAAAATTGGTATTACAAATATGTATTTCTGCTTTACAAGATTCAATACTAACTGACTCTCTGAGCTTTTAAGCAACGACTTCTGTGCAAGAGAGTTCTCTAGTAATTCTGCTAGTTTGAATGTGACAATATTGAAGTGTTTTTTGATATTCGCTTGAAAGTAACTCAGTAAAATTTTATTGTTAAAGCAGCAATCTTTGATTACCTTAATTATTAGAGATACTCCATCAGCCTGATTTAAAGCTGCTCTGGGTCTTTCTAAAAATAGACTCTTGAGAGTTTCTAGCCTTATTTTGATAACTCTATAAAAAATTTTACCCACCTTACTTACCTCATCTTGGCTGATAATTCTTAGCTCTAGTTACCTATCTTTTGACAGAAGGTTAATGTAGCGTTGAACTAGAAACTATCAGCCGTGAGGGCGGTTCTCTGGTTTTTCCAGAAGGCGAGTTTCATCACCACTTTCTTTGTAATACCAAAGTCTCCACTAATTTGTCAAGGAATTAGAGCAGTCAACTTTTTAGCTTCTGTCTTCATTTGCTCCAGCCGTCAAAAATACCATCCATTTACAGGCTCCCAAGAACAACTAGAGGTAATTGAACACTCACTTTAGTACCGATCACAGTGTCAGATTCAATGGATAATTCTCCACCATGAGCATTGACAATACGTTTGGTAATGACAAGTTTCAGCCCTGTACACCAAATTTCGCATAGATGCAGCGATCGCATCGCCCGCGAAGTTTAAAGTCTGGCATCTGCTATTATCAACCCAAGACGATGTGCAATAAGTTGTAATTGCTGTACATCGCGCTCAGTAAAATTGTGGGATTTGAAGTTACCAACGTGCAGAAACCCAATCACTCCTTCCTCAACAGGTAATGGAACGCCAACGAGCGATCGCAGTTGCTTATCAAGAAGAACCAACTGCAACAACTGATAAGGGTTCGGTGTTGATTTGTATTTCTCAACCTGGAACGGCAAAATTGGTGTTAGATATTTAAGAAATTCCTCTGATAATCAAGTAATATCAAGCATATTATCTATCAGGCTTAATATCGGTACAAAATTTTATTAGAGGAGATATTAAATTGTGCAAGTTATCTCTGTCAACGTAGGACTTCCCCGTGAAGTGCTTTGGAAGGGCAAAACAGTTACAACTGGGATTTTTAAAGAACCAGTTGAGGGACAAGTGATGATGCGATCGCTCAATTTAGATGGGGATAGACAAGCTGATTTGAGTGTCCACGGGGGGAAAGACAAAGCAGTTTATGCTTATCCATTCGAGCATTATGACTATTGGCGGCGCAAGTTACCTGAGATGGATTTGCCCTGGGGAATGTTTGGTGAAAACCTTACTACGGTTGGGCTGTTAGAAGATGAGATTAATATTGGCGATCGCTTCCGAATCGGTAGTGCAGAGGTAATGGTGACTCAACCTCGAATGCCTTGTTATAAACTCTTAATCAAGTTTGGACGTGCAGATATAGTTAAACAGTTTTTAGATAGCCGCCTAACTGGGTTCTACTTTTCAGTGCTGCAAGAGGGTCAAGTCGGAAATGGTGATACTTTGTCGTTAATCAGTCGAGACTCAAATAATGTCACTGTTGCTGATATTACCCGACTTTATGCACGGGAAACACACGACCTAGAACTGTTACACCGCGCTGTACAAGTTGAGGCTTTACCTACAGGTTGGCGAGACTATTTTCAGCAGCAAATCGAGAAGTTTAAAAGATAAATTTCATTAATGTTAGAAAATAAAGCTGTAACCCGTTCCCTGTATAAATTTTAGAGCTACTCCATATCCTCTGGGTGAAGATATGCGAAATGTGCAGCACCAAGCATTTGCTGGGATGCTGTGGAGCAAGCAATTTTATCACTATATTGTAGAGGATTGGTTGAAAGGCGATCGCTTTTTGGTTTATTGATGCCACGCAAAAAAAAACTATAACCGCAAAGTTTGCTAGAGAGGGTCAGATATTCAAGTAAACTAGGGGACACAGAGAAGATGAGGTGTATAAATGGCAAGAAAAAGCCCTCAACCAAAAGCGACATCCTCTGAAGTACTAGAATGCGTGCAACAGAATTGTCCCAGTTGCGGCAAACCCATGTGGAATGAGTACAACAATCTTCGGCGTGTGAGAACCCTCAAAGGAGTGGTACAAATGCTCTTAAAAATTCGCCGCAGACTCAAAAGCGGCTTTGACACAGACGGCGTAATGAGCAATAAGTAGGCATCAATCATCCTGAATGATGCCCATTGCTTTGCAGACGATTCAGTGTTGAATTAGCTTTAAACCACAGGGAACATCAAGATTCTTAACACTCCCAAGTTGAAATGTCACTAGTGAGAATACTATTAAAAGTAGGCATTCCATTAGTAGAAACTACCCTGAAAAATATAGTGTGAGGTTGAAGTAATGGATGAGCAGCATCGGTACTTGCCAATCGCCCTTGTTGTTGTTGGAATTGCTTTTCTCCTGATCTATCCGTTGATGAATATCTGGCCATCGGGCTGGTCATGGCAACCAGGTCAACACGAATACGAACAGATGATCGTCGGCATTTATGGGACGCTCGGTGTGTTTTTACTACGGGCTTCTCGAAAACCAGAAGCGCATCTCAGTTTAATCTGGTTCACCGTCTGGTCGAGTTTTGTCCACGCACTGATCATGGCGGTACAGGCAGTGATTGATCCTGTGGAACATGGGCACTTCTTTGGCGACATTCCAGCATTGATCTTGGTGGCAATTGTCCTTGGTTTCCTAGCGTCACGCGAAGTAGTTTCAGTGCATGAATGAACGCGGCGCGGCATAACAAATCTAGGACTTACGCAAATTATCTCTCAAACTCTGATTTCTCTGTGCCGCGCCAGTTGCTACAAGTCGGGGAACCCGCCCAACGCACTGGCTTCTCTGTGCCTCTGTGGTAGCCTGCGGCAAGCCACTTCGTGTCTACGTTATTCCGTAACTCGTGCGTAAGTCCTAAAATCATTTGAATTTCCCCCATTTCCGATGTAAGAAGGGGCTTTATTCCTCAATCAACTCAAAATCAACTCGCTCATAAATATCACGCAAGGCAATTTGAAAATCGATAGAATCTAAGACTAAAACGGCCTCTTCACTTTCATATTCCTTAAAAATCCATTGCCCTTCTGCTTGCTTTGCAAATTGTTCCACAGCAAAACTATACTGGTCAATCATAATATATTCTTGAAAACCAGGAATTGAACGGTAATATTTAAACTTATCTGTTTTGTCATAATTTTTAGTTGAATTTGATAAGACTTCAACAATTAGTAAGGGATTCGTAATAATTGTTGTACCTGTTCCCTCATAAATAGGCTTACCTTTGATGACTATAATATCAGGATAAGTATAAATGCGATGACGAGGTATTGATAATTTCATATCCCCTATGTAAATATCATAATCTTGTCCTTGCACAGTCAGGGGAAACTTGCGACAAAAATTAAGTGCAATTTTGTTGTGGTTGGTTGTTCCCCCTGTCACAGGTATAATTTCTCCATCTCTGTATTCATTTTTATATTCAGCTTTTTCTTCTAATTCCAAATATTCTTCTGGGGTGTAGTAGCGCTTTTCTGTTTGTAAAACCATATTAATTAACTCATAAAATGAGGGAATGGATATGTTATCAATAGCGTAACTTACCCTAAAGATAGGGAAAATAAATATTTTTGTTATACAAATACAGTTACAGACAATGTAACAATAGCGATCGCAAGCAAATACTTTTAGCCATACCCACCAGTGAACGCCCCTACCAACATCTCTGCACAAACTCAGAATCGCAAAGCCGATCACATTCGGATCTGTTTAGAGGAAGATGTTCAGTCTCATCAAATCACCAATGGACTGGAACGTTATCGTTTCACCCATTCTTGCTTACCCGAACTGAACCATGACGATATTGATATCAGTACAGCTTTCCTGGGGAAACACCTTGGCGCACCTTTGTTAATTTCTTCCATGACTGGTGGAACAGAACAAGCCGCAATTCTTAATCAACGTTTGGCCCAAGTCGCGCAACACTACAAAATTGCAATGGGTGTCGGTTCCCAACGGGTAGCGGTGGAAAAACCCCAGGTGGCTGATACTTTTGCTGTCCGCAAGTATGCGCCCGATGTCCTGCTATTTGCGAATCTGGGGGCTGTGCAACTTAACTACAAGTACGGCTTAGATGAATGTCTGCGGGTAGTTGATATCTTAGAAGCTGATGCCCTAATTTTACACATTAACCCTCTACAAGAGTGCATTCAACCCAAAGGTGATACTAATTTCCGGGGTTTGCTTGACAAGATTTCTACATTATGTTTAAAATTGCCAGTGCCAGTGATTGCAAAGGAAGTTGGTAACGGCATTTCAGCAGCGATCGCTAACAAACTCATTGCCGCCGGGGTAGCAGCAATTGATGTCGCTGGTGCGGGGGGTACTTCTTGGGCAAAGGTAGAAAGTGAACGGGCAGAAAATCCCTTACAACGTCGATTAGGGAAGACTTTTGCCGATTGGGGTTTACCGACGGCAGAGTGCATTACAACTATTAGAGCGATCGCTCCTGATGTGCCCTTAATTGCTTCAGGAGGTTTGCGTCATGGACTGGATGTTGCAGCCGCGATCGCCTTGGGAGCAGATATAGCTGGTTTAGCAATGCCTTTTTTGCAAGCAGCGGCAATATCAGAAACAGCAGTTGCGGAACTTGCTGAAGTATTAATCGCCGAAATCACCACAGTCTTATTCTGCACTGGCAACGCTACCTTGTATCAGTTAAAGCACTCTGGCAGTTTACAGCGCATAGAATAAATTAAGTAGGTCATTCATTAGCCATTTGTCCTTTATCAATGCCCCATGCCCAATTCCCAATTCCCAATAACTAATAACTAATGCGTAATTTTATCAAACAAACTTTTGCTAGTTTAGTTGGCACATTATTAGGACTAATTATTTTTGGTGGTCTAGGAACCACTGGACTATTGTTGCTAATATTCGCTGCTAGCTCGTCTAAAGATACAGGGCCAAATGTAAAAGATAAGTCAGTGTTGGTTTTTGACTTGTCGATGAAAATTACTGATAGCGAACCTAGTTCTGACGAACTGTTTCAAAACACAATATCAGGTGTGGATGACGAAAGGATGGCACTCCGCAAAGTTGTAGAAACTTTGGAAAAAGCGCGACGCGATCCGCGAATTGTTGGGATCTACCTCGATTCAACTAGCGCTAGTCAAGCTGGTAACGTCGGCTATGCCTCCCTTAAAGAAATTCGGAAAGCGCTGGAAGAGTTTCGCGCTTCTGGGAAAAAGATTGTGGCTTATGGCAGTGATTGGAGTGAAAAGGAATATTACCTTAGTTCAGTGGCAGATTCCATTGTGCTTAATCCTTTGGGAATGATGGAAGTCAACGGTTTGAGTTCACAACCGATGTTCTTAGCGGGTGCATTACAGAAGTACGGCATTGGTGTGCAAGTTGTGCGGGTGGGTAAATTCAAAGGTGCTGTAGAACCGTTCATCCTCAAAAAATTGAGTCCAGAAAACCGCGAACAAACTCAGAAATTGTTAGATGATGTTTGGGGAGAGTGGCGCACTACTGTAGGTGCAAGTCGGAAAATTGAACCTAACCAGTTGCAAGCGATCGCAGATAGTCAGGCGGTACTAGAAGCCACACAAGCCAAGACTAGCGGTTTAGTCGATCGAGTAGCATACCCTGATGAAGTGGTGAGTGACCTCAAAAAGTTGACAAATAGCGATAAAGACGACAAAACATTCCGACAAATTAACCTAAATAACTACGCAGAAGTTTCTGGCAAATCTTTGGGTGTAGAACGTAGCTCAAAAAATCAAATTGCCGTTGTTTATGCAGAGGGTGAAATTGTCGATGGTAAAGGTGATGCTGGACAAGTAGGAGGCGATCGCTTTGCCAAAATCTTCAGCAAACTCCGACAAGATAAGGATGTGAAGGCTGTTGTATTGCGGATTAATAGTCCTGGTGGTAGCGCTACCGCAGCCGAAGTTATGCAACGAGAAGTGAAATTAACCCGTGAAGCCAAACCGGTTGTAGTGTCAATGGGTGATGTAGCCGCCTCTGGGGGTTATTGGATTGCTAGCGACTCTAATCGCATTTTTGCTGAACCAAATACCATTACAGGTTCCATAGGTGTATTTGGGTTGCTATTTAATGGTGAAAAGCTGGCCAATGATAACGGCATCACCTGGGATTCGGTGAAGACTGGAACCTATGCTGATAGTCAAACAGTTTCGCGTCCAAAATCGCCTCAAGAGTTGGCACTTTATCAACGTAGTGTTAACCGTATTTATAATATGTTTCTGAATAAAGTTTCTCAAGGTCGGAAACTCCCAGAACAAAAAGTTGCAGAAATTGCCCAAGGAAGGGTTTGGTCTGGTGTGGCGGCGAAGGAAATTGGTTTAGTGGATGAAATTGGTGGTTTGAATAGTGCGATCGCTTATGCTGTCAAAGAGGCGAAACTAGGAGAAGACTGGGAAGTGCAAGAATATCCTCGCACTAGCAGTTTCGGAGAACGCTTTTTTGGGCGTGCAACTGAAGAGGCGCGGACTGCTTTAGGAATTGAAGCGGCGCAACTCAAACCATCTAACCCCATCATCACTGAATTCCAGAAATTGCAACAGGAAGTAGAGATTCTGCAAAAAATGAACGATCCACAGGGAGTTTATGCCCGTTTGCCTTTCAACTTGAAAATTGATTGACATCCTCACCGGATCTATCCAGCGATCATAACGACAATGCCCTTGCGATCGTAAGGGCGTTGTCATCAATCTTCTAGACTTGATACTGAGGAAAGTGTATTAGGGTTGGTAGTACTTCGACAAAACTTGATGGAAGTGAGAAATTCCATATTCAATGTCTGCAAGCTGAAGTACACCATAAGCTTTGGAATGAACACTTGCTTGTAGCGATCGCACCACCCCAAAGTCTTCATTTAACACCCGCTCAAATTCAGGTCGAAATTCATCCTGCTTATAAGGAAATGCTTCAATCTGGGCTTTTGTTTGATAAATAAAAACCTCAAACTTAGTTCTTGTGGGAGATAAAGGAGTCAGCCGAAAAACTGAAACTTTGTCTCTTGCGGTATTAATCATCATATTGGGAAAGATGAAGCCCTGGTAAGATTGTCCCCTTGGTTCTCCTGAAAAAGCGGGGTGATCTTTCACAAATTCATCATCTGTAAAAGGAACATATATCTGATAGTGTTGCCCAGTTGGAGTGTAAATAATATTCTTCGGATCGAAACACTTTAAACTTTGGGCATGAACAACTGACAAGTGATAACACTCTAGATAATTCTCAATAGGAAATTTCCAATTGGCTGGCTCTTCATAAAACCAGTGGTCAACCTGCTGAAGTTCCTGCCAACGGTGCTGATATTGCTCTAAGTAAGCTGAAAATCCAGCCAAATAACTTACTAAAGATTGCCCTTCTGCTTCTGAGTTAACAAAGATAAAGCCGCCCCATGTCTCTACTCTTCCCTTAGCTAGATAGACAGCCGACTTATCTAAATTGGAAAAACACTCAGCGCGAGGTAAACCTTTAAGATTGCCTTCATAATTGAAATTCCAACCATGATACGGACAACGCACCCGTTGACAATGACCCTGCCCTTGCAACATTTGCGCTCCGCGATGCGGACAAACATTGTGCATCCCTCGCAATATGCCATTATTATCTCGAATCACGAACATGGGCTGATCGCCAACTTGGCAAGTTAAATAATCCCCAGGATTAGGTAAATCAGATTCACGTCCTACAAACTGCCAGGTGTTACGCCAGATAGTTTGCTGCTCATAAGCAAAAATTTGCTCGCTAAAGTAGTAATCACCAGGTAGTCCAAATTTTGGTTTATTAGTATTAGGAGTTTCATCCACAAATGATGGATGGGTGAAGATATTCATAGTATTAAGTTCTATTTAATCAATGGTGTTGAGCGATCGCTGTACTCAGAACAACCTCAGATGAGATTGCCTCTTGCGCTAATTCCTGCCACCAGGTCTGCATTGCATCGATCATTCCCCGAAACCCTGCTGCAAACTCTCCAAATTCTTCGGGTTGTATGTAGGCTGCCAGACATGTTCTCAAGCCCGCTTCATGTTCAATTTCCCACTCGTTTAAATGCTTGCTGAAGAAATATTCCAAATCTTTGGGCATTGCTCCTTCCAGCAACCAATCTAGAAGTTGCACGATTAGAGTTAATTCTGGAATTGAGGTTGCCTCGATCGCATAGATTGCCCCAAGCACATAGTATATTTGTTTATCAAATACCGATTGCATAGTTCTCAGCAGTTTGAATGTAGCTATTGACGGCATTGTGTTTTTCACAGGAACGCCCAGTCCTTCTTCTAGCCCTTCAGCTAAAAGTGTGTAATGAGAGATTCCTTGGGTAGTGCTACCCATTTCCTCAGCTATATTTTCTTTGAGTTCTTGGGCTACACTGTTCCATCCAGCTGCCAGGGCTTTCTGTCTTGCTAACTCTGTGAAACCCACCAACTCCTTTGGAAAAATCGAATATTGCTGCATGACATAAGCAATCTGAGCAAAGCTTACCTGACTAAGTATTTTTACAACAGGATTTTCTGTAATGCTAAATGCCACATAATCCTGAGCGAGCAGTTGATTAAGCTGCTTTGTTAAGTGATTAAATTCCATTAAAGTTTTAGTCCTTTGTTATAGATTTTCTGAATGCCAATCTAGCTTTGAAATTTGCTATAAATTAACGTAAAACTGACATTTTATATAGCCAAAATAACTTTTGTAACTTTATAAATCTTGAGTAAAGGCACTGAAAATAACTAAATAATTAAGTTCATTGAAATTAGTATTTATACTAGAAAGTAGCCTAAATTCTAACTATTTCAGTAATTTGATTTTTGCAAAAAGACTATTTTGTACAATTAAGTTAAATAGCAATAAGTTGAGGAATTGTAAACAGAGATATTGCCTATTAGTTATTTACTTCTTAATTAAACACAACATTATTTTGATAGTCCGAAGTTGCTCATGGGTAATCTAGGTTAAGCAAAGACCTGGGCAAACCAAGATTTACCACTCATGAAGATACATCCATCTAGCAAAGTCCGTGCATTTTCATTACAGCTTGTTCTGGTCGTTCCTTTCGTATTGCAACTTTTTAGCATCGTGGGGCTGGTCGGGTATCTGTCGTTTAAAAATGGCGAGAAAGCGGTGAACGATCTAGCGGATCAGTTGATGGAGCGAACCAGTGGTGAGGTAAATCAACATTTAGATGCTTACCTGTCGATTCCTCATAAAGTTATTCAGTTAAATGCGGATGCAATTCGCATGGGATTGCTGAATGTGCGCGATCGCCTCAAGGTTGGTAAGTACTTCTGGCACGAAATGCAAGCCTATGACCTAACCTTTATCAGCTTGAACCTAGCAACTGGTGAAGGAACTGGAGCCGGCCGTTACGATGGCAAAACGGTGACAATCGATGATAATGCGATCAAAACGCCAAGTCTGCCGAAAAATACGAAAACTTACTTAACAGATAATGATGGCAACCCAACCAAAGTGATGACGACCAGTACTTGGGATACCGTCAATGAACTTGCCTATACTGAACCTGTCAAAGCCGGGAAACCTATCTGGGTTCGCATTTATACTTATTACGATCCTGCTTATCCCCCTTATATTGTGGCATCGGCAGGTCGTCCGATTTATGATGCCAGCAAAAAACTGATTGGTGTTGTGGGGGCTGAAATTCACCTGTTGAAACTCAGTGAATTTTTACAAAAATTAAATGTCAGCCGCTTCGGACAAGTTTTTATTATGGAGCGTGATGGTATGTTGGTTGCCAATTCTGCTCAAGAAAAGCCTTTTATCGTAGTCAATAACGAAATTAAACGCCTTAAAGCGATCGACAGCCCCAATCCGGTGCTACAAAGCATTGCCAAGCAGCTTCAGCAGCGCATTCCAGATTTTCAGTCCATTACCAATACCCAAAAACTGAAAGTTAATGTTCAAGGAGAAAATTTATACGTGCATATTGTGCCTTGGCGTGACCAACATGGTTTGGACTGGTTAGTGGTAGTTGGTATTCCGGAAAAAACTTACATGGCGCAAATCTATGCCAACACCCAAATTAGCATCCTGCTGTGTTTTGGGGCGCTGATAGTAGCAACGACGATTGGCATATTTACCTCGCGCTGGATTGCACATCCTATCTTGCGTTTGAATCAGACCACCCAAGCAATAGCATTTGGTGATTTACAACAGACACTCCAAGAGGGGAATATCGATGAACTCAACACTCTTGGTCACTCTTTTAATCACATGGCAGGGCAATTGCGGGAATCCTTTATTGCTTTAGAAAACAGTAATGCCGAACTAGAAGCGCGAGTCGAACAACGGACTGTTGAACTTAAAACAGCGATGGGTGAATTACAGCGTACCCAAGCACAAGTAGTTCAAAGTGAAAAAATGTCTAGTCTGGGTCAACTAGTAGCAGGTATTGCCCATGAAATCAATAACCCAGTTAACTTTATTCACGGCAATATTACTCACTTGGATGAATATACTCAAAACTTGTTACAGATGATTTATCTGTACCAAGAACGCTATTCTAGTCATGACCCAGAAATTCAAGCATTAGCAGAGGAAATCGATCTAGAATTTCTCATTGAAGATTTACAAAAGATACTGCCTTCAATGAAAATGGGGACTGAGAGGATTCGTAATATTGTGCGATCGCTGCGGAATTTTTCGCGTATGGATGAAGCGGAATTTAAGGCAGTTGATATTCATGAAGGTATCGAAAGTACGCTCTTAATTCTGCAACACCGCCTCAAAGATAAACCAGACCGTCCAGCAATTGAAGTTGTTAAAGATTATGGCAACTTGCCGCAAGTAGAATGCTATCCTGGTCAACTCAACCAAGTATTAATGAATGTTCTGGTAAATGCAATGGATGCCCTTGATGAGTTAGATATCAAGCGTACCTCTCAACAGATAGAGGAAAATCCCAGTCAAATTACTATCCGCACTTCAGTAGTTGATTCACAATCAATAGAAATTGCGATCGCTGATAACGCACAAGGAATGCCAGAATCGGTTCAAAGCCGGATCTTCGATCCATTTTTTACTACCAAACCTGTAGGCAAAGGAACAGGCATGGGTATGGCAATTAGCTACCAAATCATTACGGAAAAGCATGGTGGGAAATTGCTATGTTTTTCTAGCCTTGGGCAAGGCAGTAATTTCATAATTCAAGTGCCTATTCGACAAAAAGCTCCTGAACCCGTCCTCAAAGTATAGAGCGATCTCATCATTTATTGGAATTGTTAAACCAACGACTGGAGTAATATTCAATAAAAGTGAGATACTCCCGAGACAATGCTATAACCAGTGTTTCGGATACGTCCTTTCCTCCGCTAAATTATTGAAGATCACAGCGCATAGCACTAGAATCATCGATCCCTCAAAGGCAGGTGTTAGCAAAAATTGCCAGTCTGGTTTCGTCATCATGACGACTAATGCAACAGCACCCGAAGGTGGGTGTAGAGTTCCGGTAAGCTGCATGATTCCGATCGCACTAGAAACAGCCATTCCCATTGCCAAGGGAGAAGCACCGAGAAAATGCAGAATTATCAGACTCACCATAGCAGCTAAAAGATTACCCCCAATAACATTGCGGGGTTGAGCCAAAGGACTGTCAGGCACACCAAAAATCAAGACACTCGTAGCACCAAAAGGAGCCATCAGCAAAGGAGAATTAGTTTTTGCAGCAAGGTAAGACGTTGCAGTTATGGCTAAAAAACTACCGATCCAACTCCAAAAAACATGCCGATGATGAGGTCTGTCTATTGGACAGGTTAGCGGACAGGATCGCCATCTGCCAAAGGTTTTAAACCAATAATTTTTTAATTTAAACCGAACTTTTTTACCGTCGATCATGAATGAACCACTCGATAATCATGACTCTCTGAATTGACTGAGCAAGGCTTTGCTAAAGTTACAATAACATGACATTTGCCAAAAAATTCCTAAAAAGTATTCAAATATACAGATTTTTTTAATTTTATTTAAATTCAGGCTAAACAGGTCAATTTAAGTTGCATAAAAGTCAATACACTTGTAGAGACGGCGATTTATCGCGTCTCAAAACCCCAAAATTTTTGCCAGTAGCCCCTTAATGAACCGTATTGGCATAAAAGTAGGGTGCGAAGCGTCACCATAAAGTAGCCTTTACTACAAGCTAATCATTCGGGAAAAATGCTTGACGATTAGCTTAGTTGAAATTGACTACAGCGAGGCGGATGAGTTGGCCTCGCCAACGTCGTAATCAGACTTCTCTCATGTCAGCCTAATAAGTTTTTAACCAGACATGATCTTTGTGGGTTAGCTGATACCCGGTAACTAAATTGCATCAAATATCTCAGAAATACTACTGAACCATCAAGACAACAAATGTAACTAACATATACATAAATATTGTCAGGATGCTGAATATGTCAGATTTACCGCTTCAGTGCAAAAATTTGAAAGAGCAAGTTGAGTCGATATTACAACTTTTACAACAAGAACCAACGCTACATTCCCAAGATATTACACCTGTACAAACTTCCCTAACTAAAGCGATTTCTCCCAAGTTTGAGATTGTGTTTGCAGGTGCATTTAGTGCTGGTAAATCAATGCTAATCAATGCACTATTGGAGAGAGAACTACTTTACAGTGCTGAGGGACACGCTACAGGTACAGAATGCAAAATCGAGTATGCAGAATTAGATAAAGAACGTGTTGTTTTAACGTTCTTAAGTGAAGCAGAAATTCGGGAACAAGTAGTTTATTTGTGTGAGCAACTAGGATTTAAGATAGTAGCTAATATCAACCAACGTGATGTAATTAACTTGCTACGTGAAGATTCTGAAGCGATTATTCAGCAGGAGGGTGGTGAGAGTAAATCAGAACGTGCAAAACAGGCGAAGGCGTTAATGTTGTTGCTACAGGGATATTGGGCAAACCACGATCGCATCAACACGGTTAATAATGCTACATACTCAATGGAGCAATTTAACTTTTCCAACCTCAAGGAAGCGGCTGGATATGCCCGTCGTGGTAGCAATAGTGCAGTATTGAAGCGAATAGAATATTATTGCAATCATCCTCTGTTACAAGACGGCAACGTAATTATTGATACCCCTGGTATAGATGCACCAGTAGAGAAAGATGCACAATTAACTTATACCAAAATTCAACATCCTGATACTTCGGCGGTGGTGTGTGTGCTAAAACCTGCTTCGGCGGGTGACATGACAAAAGAAGAAACAGAACTTTTGGAATTAATGCGGCAAAATGGGGGAGTACGCGATCGCGTTTTTTATGTCTTCAACCGCATCGATGAAACTTGGTACAATACCCAACTACGACAAAGATTAGACGATTTAATTAGCGGACAATTTGGCAATTCAAACAAAGTTTATAAAACAAGTGGATTATTAGGATTTTATGGCAGTCAGATTAAACAGACAAATCAACTAGATAGATTTGGTTTAGATTCTGTTTTTGCAGAAAGCATTAAAGGTTTAGATGGTAAAGAAGAAACACCACAATTTGTCTATGCATTTAACAACTACTGCGTAAATTCAGGAAAGTTATCTACCACTAAATTCCGTGTCTCTGTTAACGGCTATGAAACTCCAAATCAAAATTATGTGCGGATTTTGGGAGATTGGGGAAATGAACTGATAGAAAAGCTAATTCAAGATAGTGGTACTGAAGAATTTCGCACAGCTATTACTCGCTATCTTACAGAAGAGAAGCGTCCCCAATTATTTAAGAATCTTGCTGATGATTTGGAAGATGTTTGTATTAAACTGACAAAACATTATCAGAGTGTACAACGTAATTTAGATAGTCAACCCCAAGAAATTGAGAGTATGAAGCAGCAAGAGTTGCAACGCCTAAATCAGCAACTCCAGCAAATCGGCAGAGAATTTAGTGAGCATATCACAAAAGAAGTTAACCAAATAATTAATAATTCCTGTGATGCTTTTGAAGCAGATTTTAGACAATTGCAATCACGAATGATTCGTCGTTTAGATGAATTGCTAGATACTTTTTCTGTAGCTTCTGCTTATCAACGTGCAACAATTAGCCATCCTCGCAATGCTACCGCACCTTTAATTGCTATTTTAGTAGAGGCATTTTATTACTTAGCAAATCAGTTAGAAGATATTTTGATTGAGTCATCTCAGCAAGTTGTTGCGAATTATTTTCAGCGATTAATTGAAAAAATTCGCAAGTCAGAATATTATCGCCAGTTGTATCGTTTATTAGATAGTGATGGCGGCATTGAACAAGAGATCAGAACTATAGAAAAGCAGGTTACTCAAGCATTAGTGAGTGCAGCTAGTGTAGAGTGCGATCGCTTCGTGCGAGAAAGTCCGAGATTTTATGATGAAGGCACTTTTTCTATATATCAATTTCGCCAAACTTTATTGCAAACTTCTCAAAGCTACGATGCTGAAAGTATCGTAGAAGCAGAACCAGCAATTAGGCAATTATTGAAGTTAGATTTTGAGCCAAAAGTTTCACAAACTATTCGTAAATCTTTCCGTCAAACTATTAACCAAACGCTCAAAACTCAGTTGTTACCAATGGCAGATCAGCAAGCAGATGAGATTTTGCAGCAATATCCACAGGCGCGTGCTAATTTAGAGAAAACACTGCAACAAGAAGCTGAAGAGAAAATCGCTAATAATCGCCGATTATTGAGTGTTGTTGAAGAAAATATTGCAGCATACAATTCAGCAGCTTCTAGTATCAATAGTTGTTTACAGTCAATGAAACTATATGACCACTTCTTACCTGTCATTGGTGAGTATTTTGATACTGATAATAAGTTTGCTAATAATGGATTTGTGTTTTCAGACGCGGTACGAGAGGTTTGATTTTAATCCCAAATACTGAGATAAGTGTAGCTTAGTGAGTGATTTAGCACTCCCTAAGCTACAGCTTTTTTTTGTAAATTAGAAGTAGGCTGGCTTCAATTTCCGCAGGAAGTTTAGCATGGCTGAAATCACAGTATCAGGCGACTCAATTAAGAAGCCATGACCCCCACCTTCGAGAACTATAAGTTCAGTATCGGGAATGCCTTGAGCAAGTTGCTGGGAAAACTTTAGGGGAGTGAGAATGTCTTGTTTACCAACTAGAACTAGGGTAGGACAATGAATTTTTTGAAGGCGATCTGTTGTATCAAAGTCAAGCATGGCTTGGCTGTGATGATAGAGTGAATGAGTTGCTGGCGGGAAAGGATATCTGATTGCAAATTCGATCAGACCTTCGATCATGCCAGGAATCGAGTAGAAGGTATCTGTAAATATCCAGGGTAATACAACTTTTTCATAAAGTTTCAGGTCTACATTAGCGCAGAGTTCGCCCCAAGTCTCAATGATGCTGTTGAATAATCCGTCACCCTTTGCAAGTGACGAAAGCAGCATTAGACTTTGCACCTTTTGAGGATGTGCTAACACTAATTCTTGAGCTATCTGACCACCCATTGAATGACCTACTAGATGCACCTTATCGATCGCAAGATGATCGAGCAATGCTGCTACATCATTAGCCATTTGCTTCAGACTATAGGGGGTTTCAGGAGCGGAACTTCGCCCCATACCTCGGTTATCTAAGCGAATAACTTGATACTGCGAAATCAGCGATGGCATAATCAACGACCAATAGGCATGATCGCAAAGGAAGCCAGCTATTAATAGCAAAGGCTCACCCTTTCCCTTAATGTCGTAGAACAAATCAATCCCGTTAACCTGAAGCTTTGGCATAGTCAATAATTCTGCTAAACCCGATCTGAAGCAGGGATCGACAACGCTACACTCCTACGTCTTAAATCTCTCGTCCACCGGAATTTGATAGCCGTTAGCGAGGCGATTGGTCATGTTGGCAGTAGCTGCGATCGCCATGAGTTCCCCGAACATGGTATCATTCATTCCCTTGGCCCGCGCTCCTGCTGTGTGGGAGGCAATACAATACTCACAGCCATTTGTCGCACTCACGGCGATATAAATTAGTTCTCGCATCAGTGGATCAATTTCACCAGGGCTAGTCATCACTTCTTTCACCGCTTGCCAAGTTCGTTGCAAGGTAGGGGGATGATTAGCTATGGCTTTCCAAAAGTTATTAATATAGTCATTCTGGCGGGTGACGCGGATGTCGTCATATACTGCCCGGATTTCATCGCTGGCTTCTTCGTATTCAATCAGCTTAGTCATGTTTCTATGTTTTTACTTCCAACCATTAGCGGTGATGAAATTCGACCTCTCTCTCCAGAATCTTAATATCATAGTTGCCGAAGAAATCGTGGCCCAGTAAGCCGATGCTGGCTTTGGGTGCGATCGCTACCTGAAGATTATTGGCTGTAACTCCACCTGCTGCAATAGATTTTACCTTACTGGTTGGAAATTCTACTTCGCTACCATCGGCAATTTGGGCTTGCATTGTACCTGTAGTCTGGAGTTTAAGTGTATTCGCCATACTTTGAGTAATAATAGTCCCGCTAGCACCAGTATCTACAATCATTTCAAAGGTTTTTTTGTCATTGAAGGTAACGTCAATCACAGGAGTTCCACCAAAGCGGCGTTTAATTGAAACTCGAAAAACTCTGTCGTCTGAAGGTGCGGCTATATTGCCACAAAGCCTTTCTAATCCAACGGTTTTACCGGAGGACGTTACCATGTAACATGCTCCTGGATCGTCTGCTGTTGCTCGATGAGAGAATGCTAAAAATATCAGCGTTGGGATTAGTGCGTAGGCGTAGCTTTTCGTAGACATCACAGTTGAAGTCATGGTTTTAATCCCATACTTAAAAATATTATTCATATTAGCTTTCGCTCCATTTTTCAATATTTATTTAAATCTAAATTGCTTACAATATTTACTTTTAGTAGCTTAAATAATGTGTTTATTTTTAGGATAGTTATGGTGATTTTTTATATATTTTTAGAATATGAAAATAATGTGATGTAAGCTATATTAGCTAGAATTACTGATTGAAAAATTAAAGATTGGGTGAAGACATGATGAAACTACTGAGAGTTAACTTATCAAGTAAATATTAATTGTCTGACTCAAAGGTTGCTGCTGCATTTACAGCAATTGCGATCGCATTTTTCACAGCAATATCCCTCTGTTCTAAGATGATATTTTCACTCACAGTACGCCCAGCAACTACACCGCAAACAGCAGCAGCAGCAAAATTATACACACCTGCCATTTTGAATAGTGTGCCGGATTCCATCTCATAATTCAAGATATTTAAGTGCCGATATTCTTCTGTGATGCCATGCAGCGATCGCATTAAATTTGGATTTGCGGAATCAGTGCGTTCTTGTCCTTCGTAAAAAGTATCAACTGATGCCGTAATTCCGATGTAATGTTCAACCTTTAATTCTCGCGCAGCTTTAACTAAAGCGACTGTCAGAAACGGATCGGCTGCGGCTGGATATTCCACAGGTGCAATATCATTTGCTGCACCCTGACGACACAATGCTGCACTGCTAATAATAACGCTACCAACTGGTATATAAGGTTGAATTGCTCCGCAAGTTCCAATGCGAATAATTTGCCGGATTCCTACCTGTATCAACTCGTTGACAACAATACTTAATGAAGGCGCACCCATACCACTAGTAGCAGATAAGATGCTGCGACCATTTGGTAAATATCCCACATAGCTATTGAGTCCGCGATTTTCCGACAATAAGCGGGCATCTTGGAAATAAGTTTGGGCGATTAGATGCGATCGCTCTGGATCACCCGATAATAGGGCAATGCTGGGAGGTGATGAACCTAAATCGTCTTGTCCAAAGCCAATGTGATAGAAGCGTTGACCTGTCATAAAGTTGAGATTAGCGATCGCCCTAACAGAATACTATGCTGGGGTGATTTTTATTTTCCTAGAGCAAATCTCCTCCTTCCCATATCTGAAGTTGTCTTTCAGCCGCAACTATGCAATTGAGATATTTGGCCTGTTCCTTTTTTATACTACATTTGTAATATTAAAATGTTACTCTTTTGGTGGTGACTGTTTGTCACTTGAACAAAAGGAAATTTTATGATTTCCCGAAACCGCTTATTCAGTAAACTCAATTGGACATTCAGGAGTTTTTTGTGCCTACTTTGAAAACTCTGCAACCTGGAGATGAAGTATCGCTAGAAGCATTTCTCTTGCAACACGCTGATACTTCTATGTTTTTGCGCTCTAATTGGCGGGCTGCGGGACTGCTTGATGAAGGTGCAAGATTTCAAGGAACTTACGTAGCAGCCTACTTAGATGAAAGTATAGTGGCAGTTGCAGCCCATTTTTGGAATGGGATGATAATAGTCCAAGCGCCTGTATATTTGCCAGAGGTGGTGCAAGCAGTTGTGGCACAATCTGGACGTGCTATTTCTGGAATTAGTGGCCCAGCAGCACAAGTTGAAGCGACAAAAAGCATTTTGGGACTTAGCAACACACCAACTCAGCTTGATGAACATGAGATATTGTTTTCTCTAGCACTACGAGATTTACAAATACCTGAAGCTTTAGCATCTGCAAAGGTGCAGTGTCGTTTGCCACATCCAGAAGAATTGGAATTACTTATCGAATGGTGCGTTGCTTATAACGTGGAAGCTTTAGGAAAAACCGATACTCCAAGTTTAAGACTTGCTTGCGATCGCATAATTGAAGCACGTCAAGATATGGGTATGCATTGGGTTTTAGTAGCAGAAGATACTTTAGCTTCTTACTCTGCTTTCAATGCTAGCCTACCTGATATTGTGCAAATTGGTGGAGTGTGGACACCGCCAGCGCTGCGGGGGAAAGGCTATGCCAAAAGTGTGGTAGCAGGCTCGTTGTTAGATGCGCGATCGCTCTTAGTAAAACGTGCCATCCTATTTACAGGTGATAATAACCAAGCAGCCCAAGCAGTTTATCGAGGAATTGGCTTTTTGCCTACTGGCGAGAAGTATGGCTTAGTCTTATTTGAAGAGACTCAGGCTTGAGAGCGAATTTTAGATTTTAAATTTTGGATTTTAGATTGAATTATTCACAATCCAAAATCGGGCGTTGGTGATTTCATGTATGAAAACGATTTACTCAAAAACAATTAAATCATAATAGAACTGAGAGTTTCATCATTACGACTGTTTTATGATGTATCAAACTGACCCACCGCGATCGCCAAAAGATGTATTGCCGACCATGTATGATCTTCCCAGTGAAGATCCAGAGGAGCCTGGTTTGCCCGATCAGTTTCATTTATTGCAACCTCGTTTGTTAGACGAAACCTTTCGTCCACAGAATTATCCTAGTGATGAGATATTTGTTGCTAGCGATCTGAATCTTTATTACGATCCGCGCCATCCACTGTGGCATAAGCGACCAGATTGGTTTGCTGTTTTAGGTGTTTCTCGTCTCTACGAACAACGAGATTTACGCTTAAGTTATGTTGTTTGGCAAGAGGGAGTTCATCCTTTTATTGTGGTTGAATTGCTGTCTCCAGGTACTGAAAAGGAAGACTTGGGACAGACATTGCGGGATATCAAGCAACCACCAGGAAAATGGGAAGTATATGAACGGATTCTACGTGTTCCTTATTATGTAGTATTTGATCGATACAAATATGAGTTTAGGGTATTTAAATTGGAAGGTGGTAGTTATGCTGAGATAGGACTCTCAGAGACCATTTATAAAGTAAATCTTTAGACGGCTAGACGACGTAACATAATACGAGTCATAACGGCATATATGGCAGCTTCACTCATTTCAGTCAGGCGTTCGTAATCTTTACTCAAACGATGGTACTGGTTAAACCAACCGAATGTTCTTTCTACTACCCAACGCTTGGGTAAAACTTCAAATTCTTTATTAGTACGGCGCATGACCTCAACATGAGCTTGAATCATCAACCAAACAGCCAGCGCAAACTTATCGCCGTCATACCCCGAGTCAACCCACATGACTTCAACTTTTTCCAATAATTCTGGGCGTTCTTCCACCAGTTCCATCAAGGCATACGCTGCAAGCACTCTTTCAGGAGCATTGCCTTCGCTCACAATCACTTTGAGCAATAGCCCAAGGCTATCAACGATTGTTTGGCGTTTTCTTCCTTTGACTAACTTGCCACCATCAAAGCCGTACACATCCCCCTTTTTTCAGTCGTTTTTACCGACTGACTATCTGCTGCGATGCCTACGGCGAGCTTCGCTAACGCACTTGGTTGTGTTGACCTACCTAATTTTATGCGAACTTGATCGCGCAGTGTATGGTTTAATTTTTCCCAAACTCCCTTGCGTTGCCATTTACGGTAATAGCTGTATACCGTTGAGCTTGGCGGGAAGTCCCCCGGAAGCATATTCCATTGACATCCAGTTTTCAAATGATAATAGATGGCATTGCATATTTCACGCATATCTGTTGTGCGTGGATGCCCTCCTTCTTTAGCTGGTGGAATCAAGGGAGCCAAGATTTCCCACTCTATATCAGTTAAATCTGTGGGGTAAGACTTTCGCGCCATACCGACTATCTATGTAAATACACTGCACATGAAGTATTTTATCGTTATCATAACTCCTTTCTCCTGGCTTTTAGATTTACTTTATAAATAGCCTCTCAGAGCCACGTTTCTGGATACCAGAATTAGAATTAGGCTTGGGTGTATGGCAGGGACAGTATCAAAATGTAGAACAGCCGTGGTTACGGTGGTATGATGGGACTCTCAACTGAGTATTGACTTCTACAGAACAAGAAAGCCAACGGGCTGAACGAGAAAGACAACGGGCTGAACGGTTGATTGCACAATTGCGTAGACACGAAGTGGCTTGTCGCTAGACATCGCTCGGCGTTGAACCCGATGTAGATACTTAATTCCTCACAAGTTTGCTCTTTTGTGAATAATCTGTATAACCTTGAATATTCTCTGGTTCAAATTGACCCAGTACACGCGAAGCTTCGCGTGTTAAATCCTCATTTCCGGTAACTACAATTAGGTATTTACCAGCATTCAGACGGTTACGATAGGGTAAAGCATCGCCACTGCCAACTGTTATGCCAGTTCCTTGACCGATTAAACTAGCCCCCAAAGCACCGCCTATCGCTCCTAATATACCAGCAAGAAATTCATTACCAAATCGAGCAAACTGGGGAAATAGTTCAACTTCTGTGAGATGGTTAAAGGCATAACCTGCAACAAATCCAAAGATTACAAGCCCCCCAAAGAGCCGAGTTGATTGTTTACGGGCTTGCTTATCGGGATCAATCATTCCAAATTCATCAGCACTTAAATAACCATCTCCTAAAATATTCACTTGTGAAGTTGGCAAGCCTGCTTTTTCCAGAGCAGAGTAAGCGGCTTCTACTTGTATTCGATCTGGTAAAACTGCAACAAGGTAATTCATAAGGATTTCCTTTTTAACAAAGATTTTTTGTGCGAAATTAATAAAACTGCTGAATACGATCCGAGCTATTCTGGCTTTTTGTGCCATTGCCCATCGCTGCCTTTTTCATAATCGCGTTTCACAGCGCTCCAAGCAACACGAAAGGCACGCTCCTCTTCATCATATTCTTCTTGAGCATTGTTAAATGCAGCTCGAAAAATTTCTTGGGCGTGCTTAGGTAAGTGATCTTTGACTGAATCAGGTAAGTCTGCAATCTCTTGGTAAGGCATAAATTTCGTTTCCTTACTTTTTCGCTTGATCCAGAGCTTCAATTGCTCCGTTGGCACGAAAAATCCTTTCTGGATCGTTATCGTAAACAACTTCGTGGATTTGCCACAAGTCGAGGTGGTCAGTTTTGGGACGACGTAGTGATTCTTCAAGTTGTTGCATTGCCACTTTGCGATCGCGTTCTTGGGTGCAAACCTTCGTCATCAAAAAAACCTTATCTCGTCGCCCTTGCAACGCCTCTCCCATCCACTCTTCACTACGATGCTAGGTTATACTCCCAAGCGTTATCCATGAAGGTAATGCGAATTGCCTCTTCCTTACTCTTTGCCAATTTCCTCCAACAATTACGCGACTTTAAATAATTCGTAATTATTAACTACAAATTATTTAAAGTCGTGATGGTGTTAAAAACTAATTGTTTGTGGTTTAAAACTCGATGTACTATCCCAATAATTAACCTGGTTAATATTCACCTTAAGCAAAGCAATATCGGGTTCGTCCAATCCTTTAGGAAACCAGGTTTGAAGTTCTGGCTTCCATAATTCTCGCATCTTGTTGCGGTCTTTCACGAGTTTTGATCTACCTGAAATAGAAACGTATCGCTGCTGTTCGGGTGACGAAAAACTAACATTTACCTGCTCATGCTGTTCAATCTCAGTCACCTTATGTGAACCAGCATAAGTAAAGAACCAGAGTGTGGCTTCAGAGTTAATCTCACCACTTTTTGACATGGGGTAACTATGCAAACTTCCATCATCATCGACTGTAGTAAACATACCATAATCAATATTTTTGATTAGTTCATGCAGCTTGTGAATCTCTTGAGCGCGGTCTGTAGAAGTTGCCATTGTTTGTACTACTTTTTCTATTTTGATTACAACCAGCTTATAGGATCGTAAAGTTATGTTTTAGTATTAGCTTTTTTAGTTTAAATTGCGTGAGTCTACAGATGTAATTCTATTAAAATTAGCTCTTTTATTTCTATCTATAGAGATATTGATTGATAGTTAATATTCTGTGTACACACATTTAGTCATAGTAAGGTGAACTTTATGCTTATTTCTTTAGACTTAAATTTTGTAATTTTTATCCTTAGCGTAAAGCCTTTTCTACGAGAGGCTTTGTCAACTGCATATTTTCTCTATAAGATGCCAGTTGTAGCCCATTCTGACTTCTGAGTTCTTCTTTAATCTCGCCGAGTTATGTATTGAGAAAGCATTCAAGCATTTTGAGAAAGTCAAAAGTTATTTTGCTTGCGGAAAACACCAAAAAGAGAAAGTCAAATTTTTTTATATGGCACCCATCAGCGATGCCTACGCTCTCGTATTGCTAAATTAACCAAGTAAAGCAAAATCAAGCCTAGCTTGCTGTGGTTAACAATAGTATCTATTTTTACTTTGCAACATTCTTACTACTCATAGCGCCCTATGTATATTATCAAAATTCCTATTTTACGACAATCCAGACCGGAATTATTACTAGCTGGATTGTATAAGATACTTGTGATAATTTAAGCATTAACCACAATTAGAGGTTGAAAATGGCGACTACATCCAACGTCCAGATTACCATCGCCTTGCAAGAGCCTGGTTTAGATGACGATGAACTGCAAGACGAAACGCAGAGACTATTGCAACAGATGCTGGAACTGGATGAAGTGGAAGATGCTAGCCTTTACCGTGAAGCAGAAGCACCGGAAGGAAGCAAGTCACTTACAGGGCTAGCTGTGGGTTGGCTAACAGCGCAGGTGAATGCTAAGAATATTAAAGCATTAATGGGATTTTTAGGCGATCGCCTTGGCAACAAAACCATTGAACTAGAAATCGAGTCTAATGGCAAGAAACTGAAAGTAAAAGCCAGTAGTAGGCAAGAGTTAGAAGCAGCAATTGAAGCAGCCCAGAAATTTGTAGCAGGATAGAAAATCACAAATGGTTAAGGTAGCGTTGCTGATTGGGGTGAGTGAGTATGAGCCTGGTTTGAACCCGCTACCAGGTGCTGTAAAAGATGTCGAGGCGATGCAGCAAGTGCTGTTACACCCAGAAATGGGTGGCTTTACTGAGACAGATATCATAGTGCTAAAAGATCCTCAGCGCCAAGATATGGAGGAAGCTATCGAAAATCTATTTGCACATCGTCAAAAAGATGATCTGTTAGTTCTCTTTTTCTCCGGTCATGGCATTAAGGATGACACTGGCAGACTGTTCTTAGCAACCCGCACCACACGCAAAACTCCCAGAGGTGATTTAATTCGCTCATCAGCAGTAGCAGCCAGTGTTGTCCATGAAAGCATGAGCCGCAGCCGTTCTAAGCGGCAAGTTGTCATTTTGGATAGTTGCTTTAGTGGTGCTTTTGCCGAAGGTTTATCAGCCAAAGATGACGGCAGTGTAAATATCCGTGAGCAATTAGGAGGAGAGGGGCGGGCTGTTCTCACTTCATCAAGTTCAACTCAATATTCTTTTGAGCAGCAGGGGTCAGACCTCTCAATTTATACCCGTTATTTAATAGAAGGAATTACAACGGGGGCGGCAGACCTAGATGAAGATGGGGTTGTCTCAATTGACGAGTTGCATGAGTATGCCAGCAGAAAAGTTAGAGAAATACAGCCGACGATGAAGCCCGAAATCTACACAAGTAGAGAAGGCTTTAAAATTCGACTTACAAAAGTTCCGCAAGGTGATCCCAAGCAGAAGTATCGTAAAGAAGTGGCGCGATATAGTAGCCGTGGTGATGTTTCTTTTGTGGGTCGCAAGACTTTGGATGCCCTCAGAAGCCGCTTGGGACTATCCGAGATTGAAGCAACTGCAATTGAAGATGAGATGTTAGCAGTTGCTCGTCAGGAATTTAAACAAAAGTTACAGCAATATGAGCGGGACTTTAGTGAGGCACTCCAGCAGCAAGTAGCTCTCAGTGAAGATGA
Source organism: Desmonostoc muscorum FACHB-395 (assembly GCF_014698035.1). Taxonomy (GTDB): domain Bacteria; phylum Cyanobacteriota; class Cyanobacteriia; order Cyanobacteriales; family Nostocaceae; genus Nostoc; species Nostoc muscorum_A. The sequence continues at coordinate 7,905 of NZ_JACJSF010000085.1, read as the reverse complement.
TATCAATATGCTACGACTGAATCTTCAGCAAATTTTGGGGCTGAGGAATGAGGATACAATGCCAATTGAGGCGCAGGTTAAAGCCAGAATTGAAGCATATAAGCAACACCTGCAACTGTACAGGCAGTCGTTAGCTAAAGCAATGCGACAAGAGTATCCCCTAAGTCAACCTACTCGCCATCAATTGCAACAAATGCAGCATGAATGGCAACTTAAGGATGAGGATTTAGCTGCAATTGAAAACAGCCTTAGAGCAGAGGTGGAGGCATATCGACAAAAGTTACAGCAGTTTGAGCAGGCATTTATAAGAGCAGTGCAGCAGGAATATCCTTTGAGCCAAGCAAACCATAATCAACTGTGGCAACAGCAGCAACTCTTAGGTCTAAAAGCTGAAGATATTCACCCAATTACAGCCCGAATTATAGCAGAGGCAGAGGCCTATCAACAAAAATTGCAGCAATATGAACAAGTAATAACTCAAGCAATTGAGCATCAGTACCCGTTTACAGAAGAGATTCGTGAAGAGTTAAGGCGATATCAGCACGTTTTAGAAATTAGGGATGAAGAAGTAGCACAAATTGAAGAAAAAGTTATTCGACAAAGAAACACAACTCAACCTCAAATTCAGCAATCAAATACTTATGAACCACCAGTAGCCCAATCACATTCAATTGATGTAAATACGTTTGATGTAGATAAGTTTTTAGAAGAGGTAAAAGCAGATGAATTACCAACTCAGTTTTTATCAAAGCGAGTAACTCAGGTAATTCCAGAGACGAAGCCAGTCAAAACTCCTAAATTACCGCTAGAGTTGATAGTTCCGCTATTAGTGGTAGCAACAGTTTCTCTAGGATTGTTCGTCGTGAAGGAATGGCGATCGCCATCAGGCTTATATCCATTTCTTCCCAATCCCACACCAACTCAAAAGCCTACCACCCAAGCGACACCCGTAGCGCGATCGCTTGATAATCTTTCTCCTGGTTGGGTAATTAAAACCAATAATGACATCTCTTTGGGAAACAACCAATCACTTCCCCGTGGAGCTTTTTTAGAAGTTATTGAGAAAAAATCAAATCCAAATCCTGCTTCTGGAAGTTTTTTGGTGTCTATGCGAGTCTGTGCTAATAAAAGTACACCAACTCAAACTAATATAGTATTGATGGACTTATCCAAACTAAAACGCTTTGGAGTCTCTGTTTTACAATCAGATGTACCAAATCCATGTGCAATCGTCACGCAACCGCCAGCTATAGCTACTCCATAAGCTGACACCAGTCCAACTTAATCAAATACTCGATATAACTACAGTCTTGATTACTGTAGAATTTCAATAATTTTATTAATCACCTCTGTTAATTTTTCAAGTTTTATTTGACCTGCTTGATATAAAACAATTTGTTTATCAGCAGTAAAAATTCGATTTGGTCTGATATTACTGGATTGATTTAATCGACCGTAACTAAAATCACTATTATCTAGTTGAATAGCATAAATATCGCCAACAGCTTGGCTTGTAATTTGGCAAAGGATCAGATCATCTCCCTGAAGAGTAGCAATAACTAAAGCAGGTCTACGTTTTGTTTGAGTTAAGTCTGAAAATGGAAATGGAACAATAACAACATCACCTTTTACAAATCCTGCCATGCTGAATCTTCCTCTGGTCTTAACCAATCTTTTTGCAGTGATGATTCACTCATAATGGTAATTTCTAAAGTTTTATCTTTTTGGTACTTGGCTTGCAAAAACTGAACAAAATCTAAAATTTCCTGTAACAGAGGTTCAGGTAATTTTTCTAGTTCTTGTGTAATCTGTTCTTTAAGCATAATTGTCTTATTTTGTGTTTCGGCAATATCTAAAATAATATTTATCATATCGGTTTTTGAATTAAAATATAAAACCAAACAAATTCTGCAAGTGTGAAATTTTATATAACACTCAGCAGCGATCGCAGAAGATGACAATAGTTATTAAATTTGCGATCGCAACTCCTGATTGCTTTAAAATTAAGGTTATAGAGTATTCTTACTTTAAGATGATGTAAAATTTGTACCCTCAGAATGAGCCTCTTCAACCTATAGCAGGAGTGTCATATTCCATTCAGCGCCTACTATGAAGAACTAGGAAATCAAATTGCAGTATATCTGCCTTTCAAATTATGGACTGGAAGTACAGGTGGAAAAATGGCTATAAACCAAGCCGAGATGAAGCGGCAAAAAACCCTCATTTGTTAGATGAGAGTCAGTTCGAGAACGAGCAAGACCGAAAGCTAGCTGAAGAATCAGCAAGGAAGCATTTGGGTATACCTGCACCAACCTTAGACGAAGATCAGTCAATATTACCTCATTAGCTTCGTCTAATGAACAAGTTTGATAACACCATTTCCAAAAAAAATTTGCAACAAATAAACTGGCTATAGGGGCGTACACGATGTACACCCCTAATTATGTATCTCTAGCACTATGTACGCTCCACACCATTAGGATATTAGACAACATGCAGATTTCTCAAATTTTCAATCGATTAAACAATAGCAAATTTACTAAGTTACTCAGTCAAACAGTAGCTTTAGGCGTAGGTGCTTTTGTTCTCCTCTCAACTACTAATGCTAATGCCGCCGAGCAAGTTGTTTTAAAGTATGGTACTTTTCAGGGGCAAGTTTCTGTTCAAGAATTAAGTCAGTTTACAGAAACAGGCAAGACTACCCCCACATTACAAGCTTATTTGGAGGCGGCTAAACAAGATCCCGCAGTCGCTCGTAAGGCATTGATAGCCCCAATAAAAGCCGATCCTGCCTTTTTAAATAACTTACTGTCAAGCTGGGCAGGGCCAATTTTAGTTAACCAAATTGGTGAAGTAGTTCATCCTCCCGCAGGACAACTAGATCAACAGGCGCTACGAAGTGCTTTAAGTACATCTATTCAACAAAATGGTGAAGTTACACTCCTTGGAGCCATTCAGAATTATCCTAATACTTCTGTTGAACTTGAAGGCGATCGCCTCATCTCTGTTTATGAACGTCTAAGCAGCCTGGCAGAACTTTTATGATGGCTAGTTACTGCTAAAATTTAATACCCATGAGTCTATCTTAGGGCTGTATTCTGTGACTGAAAAATTCCCTAACGTAATTGTAGAGTTAGGGAAAAGTTTATATGACAACTGACGTTTCTAGAAATATTAACAAGGATGTTAATGGAGCGCTGATAAGTGGTGTTCTCCTAAGTGTTTTGGGGGTGATTGCGATCGCAGCGCCTAACCTCTCGACCTTATTCGCTGAGACTTGGATTGCAGTAATTTTGATTTTCGCCGGATTTACAAAACTAGTTTATGCCACTCAAACCCGCCACCAAGGAGGTTTTATTTGGAAACTTCTATTGAGCGGACTCTATATTGCAACGGGTATAATGCTGTTTGTTTATCCTTTTACAGGTATTCTCACACTGACTCTGTTGCTTGGCAGCTTTTTACTGGCTGAAGGTACATTCGAGTTAATTCTGGCATTCAAGTTACGTCCGCAAGAGAACTGGACGTGGATACTAGGTGATGGCATTATTACACTGGTCTTAGGTGCAATGATTTGGTTCCAGTGGCCCTTCAATGCGCCCTGGCTTCTTGGTACACTAGTTGGTATCAGCATTATTTTCACTGGCATTTCACGCGTAATGCTGTCATTGAATGCGCGTTCTACCTCAAATCCTACTAACGAAGCTGCAAATCCTACTTAGTAGATGGGAAATGGGGAATAGGAAAAAGCAATGCCCAATGGCCCATTTCTAAATTTGAATCGTCAAAGTTTACTAAGAGATTGCAGCAGCGATGCCTAGGTTGGGCTACGCCTACGCCAAGAAAATTGCTAAATTAACTAAGGAAATCAAAATCAAGGCCAGCTAGCTGCAATCTTCGATGGTATCTATTGCTACTCCCTTCTCGGATATCCAAAACCATTGGGCACGCTTATTTATTACAGCCTTAGCCCAACGTGGTATTGTCAGTGGGTCGCCGAATGGCACATATCGACCCGATAACTCACTCACTCGTGCTGAATTTGCCGCCATCATCGCCAACGCATTTGGCACAGTTACCAAGAAGCGGCAATATGTACCTTTTGTGGATGTACCAATAAATTATTGGGCAGCAGCTGCCATTCAAACAGCTTACGAAAAAGCATTTATTAGCGGGTTTCCTGATAAAAGTTTCCGCCCCGTCGAGCGAATTACTAGGGCGGAAGTTTTAATTTCCTTGGTAGCGGGCTTAGAAATTGCCACCAAGGTAAAACCAGACCTCCTCTCAACACTCCCACAAATTTATCAAGATTCGATTCAGATTCCTGCGTATGGGAGAAATCAGGTAGCTATTGCCACTAGTGCTGGATTAGTGGTTAGTTTTCCAAATATCAAATTACTCAATCCCAATCTTGCAGCTACCCGTGCAGATGTAGCAGTAATTATTTATCAAGCTTTGGTGTATTTAGGCAAAGCGGAAAAAATTGCCTCTAGTTACTTAGTGCAGCCGCCAACACTAACACCAACGCCAACGCCAATACCAACGCCAATACCAACACCAACGCCAACGCCAACACCAACGCCAACACCAACGCCAATACCAACACCAACGCCAACGCCAACGCCAACGCCAACGCCAATACCTATACCCACACCCGCACCTGTCGGTAGCGTTAGGGTAAATCATAGTCGGGAATTCCGAGGGGCGTGGGTAGTATCTGTGTGGAATGGTGATTGGCCTTCCAAGCCAGGACTTTCTGTTGCTCAACAGAAAGCTGAACTCACTGAGATTATTACTAAATTACAAGCGCTAAACTTCAATGCCCTGATCTTTCAGGTGCGACCAGAGGGAGACGCTTTATATGAATCGCAATTAGAGCCTTGGAGTGCTTGGATTACAGGAACTCAGGGGAAAGCACCAGAACCATTTTACGATCCTTTAGCGTTTGCGATCGCAGAATGTCATAAGCGTAATATTGAACTCCATGCTTGGTTCAACCCTTACCGCGCCAGCACTTCCACCGACCCAGCGAAAACAGTACGTCCCCACATAGCAGCTACTAATCCAGAAAGCGTTTATTTGTGGAAAACTCAACGCTGGATGGACCCAGGATTGAAAATAGTTCAAGATAGAGCTTACAACGTCATTCTCGATGTAGTGAAGCGCTACGATGTTGATGGCATTCACTTAGATGATTATTTTTATCCATATCCTATCGAGGGGCAACCTTTCCCCGATAACAAAACTTATGCTGCATATCAAGCAGCTGGTGGTTCACTCAACCTTGGTGACTGGCGACGGGACAATGTTAACAAAATGGTACAGCGTCTCTGGCAGGGAATTAAAGCAGCCAAACCCGATGTGAAATTTGGTATCAGCCCCTTTGGGATTTATCGCCCCGGACAACCTGCTGGCATTACTGGGTTAGATGCTTACAATGTGTTGTATGCCGACTCGAAAAAATGGTTAGAAGAAGGGTGGATTGACTATATTGCACCTCAACTTTACTGGCGCACAGATCAAACACAACAAAGTTATTCAGCGTTGCTACAGTGGTGGACACAGGTAAATACAAAACAAAGACACGTTTACGCTGGTAACAATTTGACAGAACCAAGCAACAAGAGTCGAGAGAGTGATGAGATTGAAAAGCAGGTGAAAATTAGTCGTAGCCAAGCTGGACGGTTGTCACTGGGCAATATCTTCTTTAATCTCGGTGTTTTAACGGAAAATAGTCAGGGCATTGCTGATAAATTCCAAAGTCTGCTTTATAACAAACCTGCGCTACCGCCAACTTTGCCTTGGCAAGATACAACGCCACCCCCTCCACCCATTGGATTACAAGTCAATAACCGCAAACTGAGTTGGCAGCCTGGAGATAATCAGCCAGTTCGTTCTTGGACACTTTATCGGCAAACTGGCGATACTTGGACAATTCAGCGAATTTTGTCTGCTGGCACAACCTTTGCTACCGTTCAAGAAGCGGGAACTTATGCTGTATGTGCGGTGGATAGATTGGCTAATGAGAGTGCGGGAACTGTGATTACAGTGAGTTGAACAAAGGTGCTGGTTAGACATCTAAAAAAATGATGTAGGCACAATTGATAAATTAGACATCTCCGAAAAAGAATGTAGAGACGTAGCACTGCTACGTCTCTACAAGGGTTCTGGTTAACGCATATTTAATTTTTGGAGATGTCTATTGTGCATATCGACAATTTATTTGTTGAAGTTCTCTTATGTGCAAGTCTGCTTGCATAGTTTCGGCATAACGATATCTATCTTTTTGAGGAACAATTGAGATTTGCATAGGTTTTAAGGAACGGATTCACCTTTCGGTAGATTAAGACAGAATCACCAAAACTGTATATTTGGATGGGGTAACACATAATTTGCCACAAAACCTCATGCTAAATCAGTAATTTCAAGATAAACAGATGAAATTTTGATTGAATTCTAGTTAATTTGTTCCTTATCCTCATAAGCCATGACATCCCCTGAGCCTCAAACTGATTTTGGAGAAAAAGCTCCACAAACCTCATTTGAGCCACCTTCTGGAAAACGGCGGTGGCTTTGGTTATTTTTAGCAGCACTACTATTGTTAGGGGGCGGAACAGCTCTCGTTTGGCGTTTGCTCACTCCGCAAAATTCAGCGCCTTCAACTACTAACGCTCAACCTCAAGGGGTAAGAGTCAAAGTATCCACAGTACAAAGCGGCATAATTGAGGAAAGTTCAGATTTTATTGCTAGCCTAAAATCCCAGCGCTCAGTCATCCTCCAGCCGAGGATTCAGGGTCAAGTTAGCCAAATATTTGTGAAATCGGGAGATCCAGTAGCCGAGGGAGCGGCAATTATCCAGGTAGATCGTACACCACAAGCAGCGATCGCTCCTAACAATGCTGCGCCTCAAGCATTTTTATTGCAACTGGAAACTGCCCGCACTGTACTGAAATCTCTAGAAGCCCAACGAGCATCATACGTTGAGAATGTGCAATTGTATCAGCAAACCTACGAAAAATATTCCACTCTAGCTGAACAAGGAGCCGTTTCTCGACAGACTCGCAATCAGTTTGCTGATCGACTTGCCAATGCTAAAACTAGTCTTGATGCAATTGATTCCAGGATTCAAGCCCAAAGAGCCAATATATTGCAGGCTGAAAGAACCTTACAGCAAGCTAATGTAAATACTCAAACACAACAAATCCAATCTGACAAAATTACCGCTCCCTTTAGTGGCACAGTTGGCAACATGGCTGTGAAAGTAGGTGATTTAGTTAATACTTCCACACAATTAGTTAATCTCACGCAAAATCGGCCTTTAGAAGTCAACATCTCTGTGCCACTACAGCAAGGGCCGCAATTGCGTAAGGGAATGCCAGTTGAAGTAATGAATACACAAGGTCAAAAGCTGGGTAGAAGTAGAGTATTTTTCATTGCGCCTACTGCTAATAACGAAACACAAGGGATACTTATCAAAGCACTTTTTGACAATCCTAACGGTCAGCTACGTGCAGATCAATTGGTAAGGGCTAGAGTGTTTTGGAATCAGCGCCCCGGAATTTTAATCCCCACAACAGCAATGACTCGTGTAGGTGGCGACACTTTTGTGTATGTAGTTGAAACCGAAACATCTCCCCAAGGTGTATCTCAACAAGTAGCTCGACAAAAGCGCGTGAAACTAGGCGAAATCAAAGATAATAATTACCAAGTTCTTGAAGGATTACAACCAGAAGATAAAGTTATTACCTCAGGGTTGCTCAATCTTAGAGATGGCGCTGCGATCGTTCCAGAATCTTAACCCTCTTTTGTCACTCTAGGCAGAGGAAAAATAGAAATAAGGGATATTGAAGTTTTGAAAAATTGAGCAAGTCAGATTATTAACAATCATTTGAAGTTGAAAAAATC
>NZ_JACJSF010000084.1 GCF_014698035.1 Desmonostoc muscorum FACHB-395 | reverse complement strand
TAATACTTGTTAGAAGAAAATCATAATCTCTTACTATTTTAATGTCCCTAAATTGAAAATAAAAATAACCCTTAATTATACCACAAAATATTTATGCAAGAGTTCTAATAACTCTACTACAGAGCGCCCTATCTCTTCACCCTCTTCTTTTGGCTAAGGTATTGAGAATGTTTACACTATGTACCGCTACGAGTTCTCGATATGCTATCTGACGTTGATGTGCGACTAGAATTTTGGTGAGGCTCATAGACACCCCCCATAGTTAATAATCTTTGGATGCTGGATAAGAGTTAGTTCTTTTTACTTGGGAGGAACTGACCTTTTAGCGATCATAGAAACCCTCCAAGTAGAGATTCGCGATCGCGCCGTATTTCGACGTAGATTATACTGTTTTGTAACTGCGTAGTTATTTATGCTTTTTGACTTAGTAAAGGAATTTCAATACAAAATTCTGTGCCTTGCCTCGGCTCAGAGACAAAAGAGAGATTCCCACCATGTTTCTCCTCAATAATTTGCCGACTTATAGATAAACCCAACCCTGTGCCCTTTCCTACAGGTTTGGTAGTAAACATTGGTTCAGATAACCGTTGTTTGACTTCTTCTGTCATACCGATGCCATTATCGGCAATTTTAATTACTACAACTGAGCTTTGTTGATGTAGAGCAGTACGAATCGTGATTTGTCCTTTGTTTTCTACCGATAACAAATGAATGTTACTTGCTGCAATTTTGGGAAAATTTGCAATAGAATTGCTCCTAGTCACAAATGACTCCTCTATAGCATCTATTGCATTAGCAAAGATATTCATGAAAACTTGATTCAGTGGACCTGGAAAACATTCTACAGGTGGCAAAGTTCCATAATCTTTAATAATCTGAATTTCGGAACGTTCTGAGTTTGCTTTTAAGCGATATTGTAAAATCAATAGCGTGCTATCAATACCTTCATGAATATCTATAGGTTGTACTACTGAATCATCTCGACGTGAAAAATGCCTAAGAGAATGAATCATCTGTGCTAGGCGCTTTGTTCCTTTGTACATAGACGACATAATTTGCGGAGAATCTTGCATTAAGAAATCAATATCAATTTCATCTATTTTTTGCTGAATTTCTCCTTCAGGATTTGGATAATATTGTTGATAAAGTTTAAACAAATCAATAAAATTTTGGGTGTATTCTGAGGCGTGATTAAGATTTCCTAAAATGAAGTTGACTGGATTGTTAATTTCATGAGCAATTCCAGCAACCAACTCACCAAGGGTAGACATCTTTTCTTGTTGTACCAGACGAACCTGAGCTTGCTGAAAATTATCAAGTGCTTGAGATAGTTCAAAAGTACGTTCTTCTACCCTTTGCTCTAACTCCTGAGTCAGCTTTTGTAACTTGGTTTCGACTGCAAGACGGTCGGCTATTTCTTGTTGAAGTTGCTGATTATGAATTCGGAGTTGCTTAGTTAGATTACGGATTTGTAGATGTGTGTTGATACGAGCCAGTACTTCTTCATGCTCAAACGGTTTAGTAATGTAATCTACTGCTCCCAAACTCAAACCCTTTACTTTATCGACAGTTTCAGAAAGAGCTGTCATGAAAATTATGGGAATATCACAGGTTGCAGGATTTAACTTTAAACGCTGGCAGGCTGTAAATCCGTCAATTCCAGGCATCATTACATCTAAAAGTATGATATCAGGACAAGCGTATTCAGCTTGAGCGATCGCTCCTTCACCATTCACAGCAATCAATATCTCCCAACCTGTATCCATTAATGTTTCAGATAGTACTTCCAAATTATTGGGATTATCATCCACAATCAAAATTACCCCTGTCTCCATAACAGGTATATTCATTGTTGTTCTCCTCGATATGGTTGGATAAATTCCCTAATTTTTTCAATTTGAAAGCTTTTAGCAAGTTGCTCTAATTGTTCGGCAAATAGTATAAACTTCTCATCCAAAAGTTTCAATTTTTGGGCTTGCTCTCGAATGCCTTTGATATTACCTCTCATCGCCAACTCAAATAGTTTCTCGATTTCTTCAGGTGGTGGAGAAATTAAGCAAGTGTCTGCTAGCGAGGAATCAGCAGAGGTAACTTTTAGATTTTGGGTTTCGTTGACTTCTTCTTGACTCTGGGGCAAATCATAAATCCACTCCAATTTTAAGTGCTTCTGTAACTTCTGGAACAATTCATCGGCTTGCACTGGTTTAGGCAGAAAATCGTTGCCACCAACCTCTAAACTCTCATGCTGGTCAGATTCAAATACACTCGCAGATGAAACAATTATTGGTAAATCCTCAAATGGCAACATACGCAAGTGACGGATCATTTCTAAGCCATTCATGACTGGCATTGACAAGTCAGTGATAATTAAATCAGGTTTTACCTTGACTGCTTTATCTAAGCCGTCTTGACCATTAGTTGCCTCCGTTATTTGAAAACCAATATCACTTAATAAATTGACAATAATAGAACGGTTTTCCCTATTATCATCTACGAGCAAAATTTTCCGTTTATTGCCAGTAATCCCAACAATTATGCTTTCAGGAGTTACGACAGAACTATTTTGGTTATGGATAGTGCTTAGTGTCCCATTTCCAGATTTTTCTGGTACAGTTTCATAAACCCATTCAATTTGTAAATATTTTTCTAACTTCTGAATTAAATCATCAGCATGTACAGGTTTAGGTAGAAAATCATCTGCACCAACTCCTAAACTTTTGTGTTGGTCAGATTCAAACACGCTAGCAGATGAAACTATGATGGTCAACTCCTGAAATTCATCTTGCTGGCGGAGGCGACGTGTTAATTCAAAACCATCCATGACAGGCATTGTTAAGTCTGTTATGATTAAGTCCGGCAAAAATTGCATAGCTTTATCTAAACCTTCCTGACCGTCACTTGCCTCTATAATTTCAAATCCAATCTCCTCTAATAGATTTATAACAACAGAACGGTTTTCCCACTTATCATCCACAATTAGGATTCTCCTCTTTCCAGTGGCAATTCCGATAATTTTGCCAGCAGGCAGCACTCTACCTGATTGCATCCAATCCACTGATTCTTGTAAATTCAAGTCAATCCAAAAAGTGCTGCCCTGACCTATTTCACTTTTTACTTGGATTGTACTATCCATTAATTGCACAATTCGCTGACTAATAGCTAAACCTAACCCAGTACCTTCTGATTGCTTTTTAATCTCTCCAACTTGCTCAAATGGTAAGAATATTTTCTCAGCCTGTTCTTGACTCATACCGATTCCCGTATCGATGATTTGAAATCGAATTCTATGAATTGGTTTTTGGGTAATTTCATCTATTAAGAATTGGTCTACAAAGCTAATAGTAAATTTCACTCCTCCTTTTTCGGTAAATTTAATGGCATTACCTAGTAGATTAATTAAGACTTGTCGCAATCGTTTTTCATCTGCCCAAATGCCAATAGGTAGTTCTGAAGTTGGTTGGTAAATGAATGAAATGCCTTTTTGGTCAGCACGAATACGACAGATTTCTACTACACTCTGGAGAAAAGCTGGAAAATGAAAGTCGCTTTTGTAAAGTTCCATTCTCTGGGCTTCTATTTTGGATAAATCTAGAATGTCGTTAATTAATGTTAATAGGTGTGAACCACATTGGTGAATAATTCTTAAGCCATCTTGCTGTTTATCAGCTAAAGTTTTATCTCGTTGGAGAATTTGAGCATAACCTAGAATACCGTTAAGAGGAGTTCGTAACTCATGGCTCATGTTAGCTAAGAACTCACTTTTGGCACGATTTGCTGTATCGGCAAGTTCTTTTTTTAACTCTAAGGAGCGATAGGATTCAGCTAGAGTTCCTGCCATTCGGTTAAAAGCTTCTGCGAGTTCTTGGATTTCGTCTTCGGTTTGAATATTCAGACGGTATTCTAGATTGCCATCTCCAATTTTTGCTGCTCCCTGTTGGAGCTTTTGAATCGAGCGAATTACTGGTAAAAGGATTAGCAATAACTGACCCACAAAAACTAGCAGAATGGACAACAGCAGAATTTGTCTGGCAAGTTGAGTAGTCTGTTTAAAGTTATTAAATTCTTGCTTTGCGAAGCTATCCTGTTGCTGAAGCTTTTGAGTTAATAATTTTAAGTAAAGTTCAATATCGCGAGAAAAAGCGTTGATTACTCGAAAATCCTGTTGGGATTCAGCTAATTCTAAGGGCTTATCTGTGTTAGATTGATTAGTTAATTCGATTATTAGATTAGCAAGCAAGCTATGGCGATCGTTAATCTTGACTAACTCTGAATTTAGCTCTGGCTTTAAATTTTTTAACTTAGCCATATTTTTAGTGAATCCAGATAGAGCTTCCTGATATTTCACTAAATTGGAAGCATCGCGTCTGAGCAAGATCATGTCTTTCAGCGCGGCTACTTCGTTATTCAAAGAGACGTTTATTTGCAGAATAGTCGTCAAAGCCTGAGTAGTTTTTGCCTGGGTATCCTGTGATTTTTGTTCTGCTTGCCTGATGAAGAGATCGCCTCCAATTTGGGTAGAGGCAACCAGTCCCAGAACGATCGCAGACGATCCAATACATTTGGTCGTTATCCGCATATCTTGGTTAGCCTCATTTGTTGGAAACTCGTTTTTGCAACTCTCTAACGATGTCGTAATCTCCGTCTTGCACCAAAGTGTAGCCAACTCCAATACCGCCTGTAGGGTCTACAAGACCTGCTGGAGCGTCAATCAATGCCTTTTTCAAGTTATCTTTCAACTCGACGGAGACTTTACTAGATGCAACAAGAGGTACGCTAGGAAGCGGGACAGATTCCCAGATAATTGTGTATTTCTTGGGGTCAATCTTCCCTTCATTGACTTGATCGGTATAAGAGCGACGATCGTCTGCGATCGCATCTACTTCCCCCTTGACTAAAGCTTGTTTTGCTTTATCATGGCTGCCAGCGAAGATTATCGAGCTAAAGTCTCGTTCAGGATTAATACCTATTTCCTGAAAATGAACTGTTGGTACGACATATCCAGATGTCGATAACTTGGTGACAAAAGCAAATCGCTTACCCTTTAAATCCTTGAGGGTTTTGATGCCACTTGCCTTGTTGGCAATAATTACAGCTGTGTACCAAGGTCGCTTTGTTTCTTTATTAATCTGAGCAACCAATGGCTCAACCTTGGGATCGCGGCGATGAGCTTCGATGTAACTGGTGGGTGCAAGGTAGGCAATGTCTACCTTTTTTTTAACCAATAAATCAATTGCTGTTTCGTAATCTTTGGTAATTTCAAATTTAAAGGGTCGTTTTAGTGCCTTAGACAAATAATCAGACAAAGGTTGGAGTTTCTTTTCTTGTTCGGCTGAAACCTGCCAGGGAATCACCGCCATTGTAATGGTTGCTTGTTCTTCTCCGGTGGTCGTGCTAGCAGGCGACTGGGAAGTGTTTGGCTGAGTTGCAGATGAACTTTCACGAGTTGGAGTACAGGCCATGCCAAATATGGCGATCGCTAATACTGAGGTAAAAAAAGCAGTCTTTCTACCAAGAATATTGGTTACAACTTTACAAAAAAGTTGCTGGTGCATGGTTTTTATCCTTTTGGAGCCTGTTCTCTTCAGAGAGGTTTCACATTTATTAATCCCAAAATGATGTACATTCTCTCAACTTGATAAGTAAATAGCCATTATGAACTGTATATACCAGAACACATGAAAGAGGGATTGGGGATTATAGACTAGTATTTTTACTCAGTGCTGGCTAAACATTCCACAGCATTCAGTACCCAAATTAAATTAGCGATCGCTCAGTGTTTTTCACACTACTGGCAAATGGAGAAGCGTTATGCGATTCTGCTGGAAAATCATCTTAATTCATTTCCTCTGAAGGCATTAATTATTGTTACCATCTCAAAGCAAGCGTAAAGTCAAGATTGCTGAATTTTGCTTCAATTAAATTGAGATTGCCTACCTAATAGGAATTACTTCTGTTAAGTCAATACAATGTATATTACAATACAATTCTTAAAAAGATCAGCCAATTTGAAACCCTGATTACAAAAACCAGTATGACTGAAACCACAGTTCGCAAACAGTACAACCAATTAGCTGCCGTTTACGATCTACGCTGGAGAAATTATATAGTTAACACACTGTCTTTCCTTAAAACTTGGGTAGAAATATCACCAACAGATACTGTACTTGATATTGCGTGTGGTACTGGTGAGTTTGAACGTTTACTACTAGCTGAGTATTCATCGCAACAAATTGTCGGTATAGATATTTCAGAGGAAATGCTGGCAATCGCTAAACTCAAATGTAGTTCTTATCCTCAAGTCTCATTTCAGATGGCAAGTGCATCAAGGTTGCCATTTGACAGCAATAGTTTTGATGTGATTGTGTCTGCTAATTCGTTTCATTACTTTGATGAGCCACTTGCTGCATTAAAAGAGATGAGACGTGTTTTGAAGCCTGATGGTAAAGTAGTTATTTTAGATTGGTGTAAAGATTATTTAATTTGTAGAATATTTGATTTAGTACTTAAGATTTTTGATCCGGCTCATAAGCAGTGTTATACCCAAAATGAATTTCACCGCTTTCTTCAAGATGAAAATTTTGTGGTCTGTCGTGCAACCAAAATTCGCTTTGGTGTTGTGTGGGGGTTAATGATAGCTACAGCAAAACTCAAAACTTAAACAAAATTTTTATAAAAAAATTACCATAAAAATTGGCATTTTGTCCCTAAAATGATTAGTAAATATGATTCAAATTGATGATCTAAGTATGACTTATAAAGGCGGAGTAATAGGGATTAAACCTATTTCTCTGAGCTTTATAAAAGGGCAATTTACTGTTATTTTGGGAGCATCTGGTTCTGGTAAATCAACTTTACTGCGTTGTCTTAACTATCTTAATCGCCCCACAACTGGTACTGTGATAGTTGAAGGATTGGGAAATCTACATAACCGTAAGGTGTTGTATGAACATCGTAAGTGCACAGGAATGATTTTTCAGCAGCATCAACTTATTAGTCGGCAAACGGCTCTTGGAAATGTATTAGTGGGTCGTTTAGCTTACCATTCAACACTCCGAAGTTTCTTTCCTTTGCCCAAAGCAGATCAGTATATTGCTTTAGAATGTTTAGATCGGGTTGGACTTTTGCATAAAGCTTTAACACGAGTGGATGCTCTTAGCGGAGGTCAACAGCAACGGGTTGGTATCGCACGCGCCTTAGCACAAAAACCACAATTGATTTTGGCCGATGAGCCTGTTGCTAGTCTCGATCCCACTAGCGCTCACAAAGTCCTCTCATTTCTGCGCCAGACTTGTCAAGAAGATGGAATTTCCGCAATCCTCAGTCTGCACCAGATCGATCTCGCAAGAATTTACGCGGATAGAATTATTGGATTATCTCAGGGAAGGGTTGTCTTAGATGGTAAGCCAGCAGATATCAGTGCCTACGAATTAAAGCAACTTTATAGTGACAAAAATAGTCCTTATGATGAAGGCTTTCAGGAAACTATTAATTCCTAATGGCTAAATTTACTGTACTGTTTTTATATTAATTTAGGATAACCTCAATGACTGTTTTACTAAACAAGCGATCGCTTATCTCAATGACATTAATCATGGCTACCTTAATCGGTTGTCAAAGTCCTAGCAAGCAATCTGCAAATAAGCAATCAGGTTCTGGCAATAGTCCAGCAGTCGCATCAGAGTCGGCTGACCCTCAAACCTTGAAAGTGGCTTTATTACCTGATGAATCCCCTTCCACTGTAATCAAAAATAATGAAGGATTTAAAAAGTATCTTGAGACAAAGCTACAAAAACATATTGAACTTGTCGTTACAACTGATTACTCCTCGATGATTGAGGCAGCAAGTAACAAGCGTGTTGATTTAGCTTATTTTGGGCCACTGTCTTACGTTTTGGCGAAAACAAAAAGTGATATTGAGCCATTTGCAGCTTTAAAGAAAAACGGTAAAACTACTTATCAGTCTGTAATCGTTGCTAACACAGCTAGCGGTGTAAAGTCACTGGCAGAAGTCAAGGGTAAAACGGTAGCCTTTGGAGACCAAGCGTCTACTTCCAGTCATTTGATTCCTAAATCAATGCTGGCAAATAGCGGATTGCAACCCGGCGGAAAAGACTATCAAGAGGCGTTCACAGGTTCACATGATGCTGTAGCATTGGCAGTTCAAAATGGTAATGCTCAAGTTGGTGGCTTGAGTAAACCCATTTTTGAATCCTTAATTGAACGCAAAGTAATTGATTCTAGTAAAGTTAAGGTGATTGCAGAGTCTAAAGAGTATCCTGAATATCCCTGGACAATGCGTTCTGATTTAGCACCGCTACTAAAAGAAAAAATTCGTGCAACCTTTTTTGCATTGAAAGATAAAGAGGTTCTTAAACCCTTCAAAGCTGATGGTTTTGGAGTGGCGAAAGATAAAGATTATGATAGCATCAGAGACTTAGCAAAAATACTTAATCTTGATATCGCCAAGTTGCAAAAGTAATTTATAAGAAGAATTCAGAACTCAGGAATCAGAATTCAGTCTGAATTCTGTTTTTACTTAGTACTTTGCTATAAATAGTTTTCTTGATTAAAACTCTATCCCTTTATGAGTAGAGTATTCTGAATTCTGAATTCTGACTCCTGACCTCCTGATATTTTGAATTTGGAGCGAAGCGACGTGACACTTCCTAATCCTAAACCAGCTTTTGATCGGCTACTGAAACAACAACGGCGGCAATGGTATCGAACGATAGTAACCTGGGCGATCGCACTTTTGGCTATAGCTATATGTTGCTTTCTGGTTGGACTTTGGGACGAGAAACGCCTTTCGGATGGGATTCCTAGTATCTTAAACTTGCTGCATCAAATGCTGCCTCCAGATTTTAGTGATGCCCGAAACTGGGTCAAACCTTTATTTGATACGCTAGCTATGAGTGTTGCAGGCACAGCGATCGCTATTGTTTTCTCGATGCCTCTATCCTTATTAGCAGCTCGCAATACAACTCCCCATCCTTTGTTATTTCAAGTTTCACGGCTGATTCTCAACGGCTTGCGCTCTGTACCAGAGCTAATTATGGGCATTATCTTTGTGGCAGCCGTTGGCTTTGGGGCATTACCCGGAACCTTGGCGGTGGGATTTCACTCCATTGGCATGGTCGGCAAATTCTTTGCAGAATATATCGAACTGGTCAACGAAGCACCGCTAGAAGCAGCAAGAGCTGCTGGAGCCAACAAGGTGCAAGTGATCTATCACGGAATTTTGCCGCAGGTATTACCACAAATGATGGATCTGACCCTTTATCGATGGGAATATAATTTTCGTGCCTCAACGGTTATGGGAGCAGTAGGGGCTGGTGGTATAGGGTTTGAGCTAATTGGCGCACTTCGCCTGATCAATTATCGGGAAGTTTCAGCAGTGTTGCTAGTAATTTTGCTTATGGTAATTCTGGTTGATGGTTTTAGTAGTTATCTTAGAAAACGTTTAGTTTAGTACAGCACGGCTAAATAAACCACCCATTCCAAATCAACAAAAGGCTTATGCTGTATTCATTTTTAATTTTTAAATTTTAATTCCGCCTTGCGGTACTAGGAGGTTGCTGATGAAACCCAAAGTTGTTATTACCCACTGGGTTCACCCGGAAATTATTACAAACTTAAGTGAGTATTGCTCAGTCGTTGCAAATCCAACTAGAGAGACTTTACCGCGTGAAGAAATTCTCAAGTTGGCGCAGGACGCTGAAGCTTTGATGGTTTTTATGCCAGATCGAATCAATGAGGCGTTTCTGAAAGCTTGTCCAAAATTAAAGATTATTGCCGGAGCATTGAAGGGTTACGATAACTTTGATGTTGATGCTTGCACTCGTCAAGGTATTTGGTTCACTATCGTGCCTAGCTTATTAGCTGTGCCAACAGCTGAGTTGACCATTGGATTGATTATCGGGTTAGCCCGCCAGATGTTGCCAGGCGATCGCTTGATTCGTCAAGGCACATTTGCAGGTTGGCGACCGCATCTATACGGTATGGGATTAGCAAACCGGACACTGGGGATCGTTGGTATGGGCAGTCTAGGGCAAGCTCTGGCTCAACGGCTTTCCAGTTTTGAAATGAACTTAATTTACACCGATGCGATACCTTTACCCAAGGAAAAAGCAGCAGCTTGGCGCTTGTCACAGGTTTCTCTAGATACGCTATTGGCAACCAGTGATTTTGTTGTGCTGATGGTTCCTCTACAACCAGAAACGTTTCATCTGATAAATGAAACATCTTTAGCACGTATGAAACCAGGGAGTTTCTTAATCAATCCCTGTCGCGGCTCAGTAGTTGATGAACAAGCGGTGAGTGATGCTTTAGCCTCTGGACATTTAGCAGGTTATGCAGCTGATGTCTTTGAACTAGAAGATTGGGCCCGTAGCGATCGCCCATCAAAAATTCCTCCATCTTTGTTACATAAACAAGACCAAACCTTTTTTACTCCCCATTTAGGATCGGCAGTGGATGATTTACGATATGACATAGCTATAGAAGCATCTCAAAATATTTTACAAGCCTTAAAAGGTGATTGTCCTCAAGGAGCAATCAATTGTCCAAGTTAGAATTAGTAACTTGGAGAATCCTTAAGCAATAAAGACTGCAATGTTCCAGACAGCGATGAAAACGCTAGAGTGTTTGGTCGTCCCAGTAGTCGTCCTGGGACACAAACAGCATTTCCAAAGGTCAGATTAGTCATATTAGCTCTATTTATAAGCGATCGCCCCCCATCAAATGGGAACCATGTTGTGTAATTTCGTTTCTGGGCACCATGAAATGATTGCAAATGGCTAAAAGCTTTGTCATATATGAATGAAACGCATTAAGCATTGGGATATCTAGACTTTGGAGACTTGGACGATCAATACTGCAATCGCTCTCAACAAATCTAGATTCCTGGCAATATGTTTTGTGAAAGTTGGTATGCAAGAGACTTATGCCCTGGTTTCAAATATCAAAGCTAGACATAGCAATACTTTCAAGTAATTTTCGGGAATTAATTATTTTCTATTTGGATTACGCGAACGGTGAATAATTTTATTTAGGGTTAATTGTACTTAAAGCTACACCCTGATAATAATGCCCTAAAATTTGCAGATAGTTTACTCCTCTTTTAGCTAAATTGTATGCGCCCCATTGACTCATGCCTAAAGCATGACCAAAGCCAAGTCCAAGAAGTACAAAACTACCATTTGCTGCTTTGGTAAGGATAAAGTGGGTACTTTTAATTTTGAGGGCTGTACGTACTTTTTCGCCACGCAGTACAATGGTTGCTTTATCACCAACGATTTTTAAGGCTTTAACACTACCAAAAGGTGAGTAGGTTTGTGCAATCATATCTAAAACATTGCCGACACTAGAAACAATGGCGCTAATTTCTTTTTGGGAGAAAGTTTTTACCCATTTGCACTCGCTAACATTTTGATCGTAATCTTCAACAGCACGCAGGTAAGGGCTCGTGGCTTCCCCAAACATCTTCAACATTTTCAGTATGTCCTCCAGAACAATCATGAAAAACTGAGAGAATAATACTGTCTTTATAAGTTAGTACCTGTTTATCAGTTGCATCGACGGCGGCATAAGTACTAGGAGTTTCATTGATTACTCCTTTATAATTTTGCCAGTGATCTGGACTATCACCTAAATCGTAAACAGGATTATTGCGCTGTTTTTCTCGCTCATAGAAAGCAAAAGTCCGGGCGGCAACTGCTTGTGCTTTCAAAGCTTCAGCAGGCCACTCGGTATCCATTTCGCCACCAACAACACTGTAGAGATACTCTTGGTCATCAACCCAGTTAACGGCGGTTAGTCCTTTCTCTGTTGGGACAACAAGAGTTCTGCCTCGATACCAGTGTTCGCCAATGTAAACGAATCCCTTACCTGTGGGTTCAATCCAAAATAAACCAGACTGCCATTTATCTAAAGCCACACCGCCTGGAACTGAAGAGGCATAAAATGAACTCATTGCTGGTAATTGTCCGAGAGTATGACCAGTACTATCTTTAACCAACGCAGTTGTAGAACTGCCAACTGTTACCTGATTAACACCTCTCTCGATTGCTATTCGCAGTATTACAGATGCTCCACTTGGGGTAGCTAAACTCATCCACAATAAGGCACCTATCCACCAATGACCTACTTTTATCTGTGTAAATAAAGTTTTTAATAACAATTGGCATTTCATGTAATACATTTAAAAAGAGTTTTCAATTTCTATCCAATGTTATCTCTAATACCGTAGTTTGCGTATATTTGATGTACTCTTCTTGGGCAATCTCATATATTTTTATCGAACAGAATTCAGGAGTCAGAAGTCAGGAGTCAGAATGGACTAAACCTTAGCTATCCGCTAACAGAACTCATTCTGTTAGCGGATAGCGCAGCGTAAAGCCAACTCTTAGAGAGGCTGCGCCAAGGACATGGCTTGTCTGCGACACGCTGCGCGTAGCTCGCTTCTCCGTAGGAGTACGCTTAGAGCGAGTCCGCGAACGTCTTAATTCTGACTCCTGAATTCTTCTTCAATCCTCCCTCCAGATAAATCCGGTATCTGTAGCTCAATAGTAGGGTTAACATGAAATTTGACGCTCGGCTAAAAACAAACTATGCCCAAGACTTGGAACATCAAGATAGATAACTATTTTCAAGCCAACCCCAATTGCATCATCGCCACCGCCCATGTAGACAGCTTTCCGATAGACCTGCCACTAGAACCGAACATCCGCGAACCGAACCGCAAAAGCGCGACCTACAGACAAATGTTCGATTCACTGACCACCGAACCCGAAAAATTCTTCTCTCGTCATAGCGGAATCGTTCTGTCAGCCAATAAAGTTAAGCCTATCAAGAACAAAACTGAACTAGAGCTAGAAGTCTTAGAAGCGAACGAGGGAGGTAGTGATGGCATTATTAACGGGGGGCATACAGTTTTAGCTTTTGAGCAAGCGAAAAATTACAAATATGACCTAACCGAAGCTAGGGTAAAAGTTACGATTCACATTGGACTGACTGAAGAATCAGCCAAAGACATAGCTCTGGCTTCAAATACCACAACACCAGTAGATTCTCGCTCCAAAGTCAACGCCAGGGGTGATTACAAATTCATCAAGCAGTATTTAGCCCAGTTAGAACAGAAAGAAGATAGAAAATTCCGCATCGCTTATTACCAAAACCAAAGTGGCGCTCCAAGAAATGCTCAGTGCAATGTTACCCATTTGCTCAAGCTCCTTTACTGCCTCGACAGAAATAAATACAACCCTGACGGCAATAAACGAACCAAACACCCAGCAGGGATGAGTCTTCCAAGTAACATCACAGATGCAGAAAGGGAAAGATTAACCGCTTTACTGCCTCTGTTAACTCATGCTCTGTGGATAGAGCAAAGACTCTACGAAATAATCCAAGACTATATCAGCAACCCGAGAAGAAAGGGTGCTAACGACCTAGCATCAATAGATATACGTAAAACGACGTTGTTACCGGACAGCAAGTATTCATTCGGGTTTGGTGCGCCAACCGACTTGGCACTACCAATAATTGCATCCTATCGGGTATTTTTGGACAAGGACTATAAATGGATTCTGCCGTTTAACGAATTCGCTGAAGATTTCCTGCAACACCTGTGGAATAACTACTTCCGTAAATACTTGGTGTCTGAGAAAACAGCAGGTAATACAGTCGGGACAAAAATCAGCCGCAATCAAGAGATTTGGGAAAGTTTGTATATCTCAGCGCAAAGTTATCTAAATCAGCACTTGATGCAAATGGTTAACTCCAGTAAGGAAGAAGAACCGAAGGTGACACAAGGTAGAAAAAGGGGTGTGCAAGCAGATAAGAAATAATAGTATAAGTTTACTATAAAAGATTCATTTTAGATAGGCGATGGCTTTTAACAGTAAACAGTTATCAGTCAAGTTGTAAAGTCCTTGGGTTTTAACTGATAACTGATAACTGTTTTTATTGATAGCCTAAGAAAGTGAAATCGAAAAAGTGCTATTGCTCACAGATTATTTTCCATTTTCATATACAATAACAACTGCTCATTCAAGAGTAGCAAGAGAGGAAAAATAATGGCTGAACTCAAACTCCGGTCAAAAGATCCAGATTCCCTCAAACGCATTATTCAAAGTGCTTTGTCAGAAAGATTACAGAGTGTGACAGCAGGAATCAAAAGAACAGAAGAAAGGATTCAGGAATTTGAAACCAAATATAAATTATCGACTGAAGAATTTATCACTCAGTTTAATAATGATGAATTATCCCATAATTTTGACTTTGATGAGTGGATTGGAGAAGCTCGAATGTTGGCACATTTACAACAAACAAAAGAATCTATAGAGGAGATTGATTTTGTTGATTGAAGATTATTTTCAGGAAATTCGGCTTTTAATTGAATCCTCCGAGATAGTTAAAATATTTCATATAGAAAATGAAAAAAGAGGAATGTATGAAGGTTTTATCAGAGCCAAACTCGAATTTAAAGATAACTCCTTGCTGCATTTGAGGGAATTTGTTTATGTTGAAATATCTCTTGATAGAAAAATGTATAGCTATCAATATATGAATTCAGAGAATAATCTAATTTTTCGCTATGACAATACTGAACATCACCGAAAATTAAATCTGATTACCTTTCCTCATCATAAACATGATGGGAGTGAGGATAACATCGTTAAATCAGATGCTCCTTTTCTAGCTGAGATCCTAAAAGAAATTGAGAAAATATTAGTATAAGTGCGACTCCTACGGCAGACGTTGCCAATTTCGACCTATTCCCCTTTTTGAACCAACAATTTCCCAGACACTCCAGCCGTAAAACCCAACCCAATCGCCGCCACAGTAACGCTGGGCTTGATAAATAACGTCGCAATTCCGATAACTGCGCCCCAAAGACAGCCATAACAGCAAGCAATAATCAACTGATTTCTGGGTTTAGCTCTTTCGTCTTGAATAGATTGGTGAACGATGGCATAATCTTCGAGTTCACCAACGATTTCTGATAAAGAAGCGCCGTACTCTTTTTCCAATCTATAAATAGCCAGCCTGTCTGCTTTAACTGGACTTATGGCTAATTTTTGTAATGTTGTGGTTAATTTATCGCTCATTTTTAAACTTCCTGATGCTTCCACATTCTGGAAAATGTTTAGAAAAAAATTAAAACTTACTGGAGAGACAAAAAGACTCTATTTTTCAGCCTTACTTGGAAATGTAAGAATACCGGAACTTGACCGGAACTTGACCGGAACTCGACCGGAACTGTGACGAATATTAGTGGTTAATGTTAAAAACGCTGAAACCATCTTTTTCATTTCCGCACAATCGGTTAGTGTCAATCAATTGTGATAGGGCATTTCTCAAGTAAAGGACACTCTTTTTCTCTTCGCCCCACTTGCGGCTGTTTCTGATAGCAGCAAAAGAAGTTGGAGGGCTAGCAGTAGCTGCAACGATCGCCACAATCTGTTCCAAATCAGCCTCAGAAATACTATTTTCTTCTACTTCCAGAAATTCCAGTTCTTGATAAGGCTTTGAAAAAATGGACTCCAGATGATTAACTGCGTCTGATGGGGCAATCTTCTCTCCTCTAGGTATGACTGCCTTTTCATGATGTTGAACTAATTCTGGGAAGAACTGAAGTAATGTTCTGGCTGGATCTGGTTGCCCATTGCCTGGGTGCAAATGGGTCTTTAGCCATTCGGGAATCATGCCCAAGTTGCCAGCGCTAACAGGTTCTCCAAAGTTATTAGGGTTAGCTTTGAAATATTCTCCACTAGCGACATTCATTTTGCGTAGACCACCAGCGCTAACCGCTTGAGCTACACAACCAATAAAGTTAACCGATTGCTTAAAGGTGTCTGCCAGCCCAGCCGTAGCTTTACCGACTACGCTTGTCAAGTTGGAACCATGCAGCACGATAATTAACGTACCGCCACACTTGGCGAAGCGAGAAAGTAAATATTGGATAGCCCAAGTGCGATCGCTCTCCTCCAACAATGACAGCAACCGCATTGCCTCATCAATTACTAGCAGTAAATTTTTATGGGAGTAAGGTTCGCTTCCATCTAAACCCTTGAGAAATTTCAATAAATCACGAGCGACGAGTTGATCAGCCCCATCTGCATCAATATCTGGGTACTTAAGGGCAGAGGTTAAGTTGCAGGCAAAGGGGTAAACGTCCACCCCAGCAGTAAAGTATTGGGTATTCAATCCGGGGTCAAGTGCAGTTGATAATGTTGCTAAGATTGCTGCTAAGGTTCCCTTGCCACCTCGTTGAGTACCAGCGATCGCAATGACTTGAGAACTCATCATATTCTCTACTTGGAATCCACTTTTCGTTAAAGCAGCGATCAGTGCGTTTGCCCTATTAGTCAGAGGGATATTAATTATAGTCTCTGGTACAAGCCCATCAGAGGAAGATGGTTGTAACTCTGTAGGTCTAGAAAGCTCCGCAGCTTGGTTCATCTTCCCAATATCTACTTGTGGCGATTGAAACTGTTTGATATCTACGGTTGGTGGTAACTGGACGTTTGCCTGTGCGATCGCACTGATCTCCGACCGATTCACTCGGCTATCAACCGTCACATCCTGTAAATGGAGAGCCATGCTTTCATAAGTGGGTAGCTGACGACCCTTGAGCTTGCTAAACCAGCCAAACATCCAGCGATAAGCGTAAAAACGTTTTCCTGGCTCAACTTGTGTTAAATACTGACTAATATTTTCAAACTCAGCATGAAGAAAGGTGTACTCTTCTGCTGATTGTCGCTCTAGGAATTTAACAGTATTGGCAAGATGATCTGCTTGATAAGTCCTTCTAGCATCATAATCCCCAGCACGAGCTAGAGCGTCTATAAAATTACCACGCACAAAAGGCAAAGGCGCAATTTCTTTAGTGCGGTTGGAGTGTTCGACAACAAACCATAGCCACGCAGCACCACCGACTAAACCACCAACTAGTGCCAGTGGATTGACCGCATAACAAACCGCTCCGATCCCAGAAGCCAACAAACCAAGTACACGGGTCATATCTGCTTCATTCTCAGATGCCCGTGCCATTTCAAATAATCCATCTTTTCTCTCTTGCAGCCATTGGGCGATATTTCCAGCTTCCAAGTGAGACAGATTAGGATACTGTGAGCGTAAATGTTCAGTTTCTTTAGTTGTGATTTTTGGGATATTGTTACTTTGCATAAATGCCTCCCTTGGTGAAACGTTGCCGCCCTTTTTTACAGTGATTGCTTTCTTGGGCGGTTTCCGTTCTAATCCTTTGTCAAGCGCCAAATGGCAAACCCAATTTCACCCGCCATCATTGTGCCGATGTTAAACAAGATGCAACCCAAAATCATGAGTGGGGCTGTAAATTCAAATGGGTTACGAGCTGCAAAGGTGGTGACAATATCGAACACCCAAACCGCAATCACAACCAGCCCTGCGCTAGAGCGATCGCGTATACCTGCGGTTTTGTAATCCGCCCAGAGTTGGCCTACTAAGTCAATCTTGCCACTAGGCTTGGTTTCAAGGTCATAAACCATGTGGTCTTGAAGTTCCCGTCGTGCTGAGTCTGGGTTCTTACCGCGTAGGGCGTGGGCTTCGATTACTTGCACACCCACAGAAATTATGAATGCAAGGTAAAAAAACGGGTTGAACAGTGCAAACGGCACATTTAGCCAATTCCAAGCCGGCTCAAACCAGGGTAAAACAGGGGGCCCAGTAAAGATTAATTGCCAAGTTGAATCAGCACTAATCATGGAACCGCCGATAAATAAAATCCCACCTACCAAGGCACGACCTGCACCACCGTTAGCAACAAACTGATTAACGATAGCAGCCGCAGCCCGAATGGGTAAGCCAACAATCATCACAACAGCCTTGGCACAAAAATCAATGATTTCACCAAGCGATCGCTTCTTATCTTTGGGCTTACTATCGCTGTTGCTAGTGCTGCTATTTTCTGCACCTAATCCCATTATTTCCTCCTACTTTGTTTGATATTTTGAACGCTTTTACAAATACCTTTAGCTTTGTGCTTCCACTTCCAAATTCCTTCTTCAATTCGCCCAATACACCTACCCGTTGCGTCAAAAACATCAACAATCTCATCATCTTGATAAAAGGTTGTGTCTGGTCTGGGATTGCGTTTACTGTTGTCAATGTAATTAGTAATTCTCAACTTGCGACTTGTGGGCATCACTCCTGCCTCATATAAGGCATCACTGGTTTTTGCCCGTTCTTCTATGCGGGAACGTTCTAATTCTTCTGAGGCTTTTAGCCGTTGAAGCTCTGCATAAGCCCCCAACTTGGGTACTAAGGGGATGATTACAGGCAACATGCAGATGCCAACACCAGCCAAAGCTAAGTACAGTTGTTTCTTATACATGAGACTACTGTGTTATAGCGCGTTCTTACTACAAATTTTTCCCCTGTTTCACACATAAAATGAGGCGTTTCATGTTTCACGTTTCACGCTGGGGGAATGCTGTTTCATGCTGTTTCACGCCCTGAAACACTGATGAAACCGTTGAAACGTTTCATGAAACAGTGCTGTGAAACCGCTTCGTGAAACAATCCCGCCCATAAAGGCTTTCGAGCAAGGAATTAGCTGGTGTTTCATGTTTCACGTTTCATGTTTCAGGCCGGGGGAATGCTGTTTCATGCTGTTTCACGCCCTGAAACACTGATGAAACCGTTGAAACAGTTTCATGAAACAGTGCTGTGAAACAGCTTATGAAACACTCTCACCCATCACTCTTACTTTGATGCCCGTCCCAGAAAAGTCAATCCTGCACCAACAAGTAATCCCAAGGGAATGAACATCCCACTGCCAATTAATCCAGTAGCGACAATGCTACCAACGAGATATGCACTGCCACCTAAAGCGCCAACAACTGAAGTAGCAAACAATCCCGTACTCAGAATATCCATAACTTGATTTTTCCTTTGATGAGTTAATAGTTTTTGAAGCAGTCGGATTTCGGCAACAGTGGCAACAGTTTCATTTTGGATTTGTAACAATGCCGCCACTGTTTTATAAGCTTCTAAAATCGGATCTGTGTCCCCATTGAACTGACTCTCTCCCGCAACAAATTGAGTCGCGTTTTGAGTTGTTCCTTTTTTTGAATCGACTTCCCCAGCCTTGTTGAGGCTTCTTCTGCCAAATTAATCAAACTCTGATCTATCTCGGTAATCTGGTTATCGACTTCCAACATGGATTGTTCGGCAAAGGCATCCAACACCGTCCCCTTGGCTCCAATCAAGGATTCCATGAACAACAAAGCTCCTGTGACACCAGTTGATGCACCCAAAATCTTAGATTGCTCATTTTGAACGGCTATAGCACCAGAAATAGTCTCTTTATCAGCCGCAGTCAACTTGTATGAAGCTTGTTGAATTGCTTCGTCAGCTTTGGTGATTGTGGCTTCAGGTATATCTGCTATAGGTGATTGTTGAGGCTGTAATCTCTCACTATTGGTAATATCTTGAAATCTAGCTAAAATTTCGTCTGGAACTTGTGAATCGACCGTCCATTTTTGCTCTGGATATTGACGACGTAATTCATCAACTACCTTTCCTGGTACTTTGTTGAGAGCTTGTGCGAATTCTTTAACAATCATTATTTAGGCTCCTAAAAACTTTTCGGGGTGATTTTTTAATTCAATAGCTGCCTTCTTCAAAGAACCCTTGGCTAAAACGTAACTTCTAATTCTTTGAAGCACAGGTAAATGCCAGTTTGTCAACTTCGCTCGTCCGTTTAACCCTCCATTATCTTCGTCCCGAAAATCCTCAAATTCTGGCAAGTACAAAGAAGCTAAGTCTAAATACTTTTGGAACTGTCTAATTCCAACTGATGGCTCCAATTTCTTAGCTGCCTCCTCTCGTGTTAACAATTGTTCAACTACACAGCTTCCCTGAATTAGCAATGGTTTCGGCTCCTAGAGTTCCGATTGAGTTCCGACTGAGTTCCGATTGAATTCCGGTTGAGTTCCGGTTGAGTTCCGATTGAATTCCGGTACTGCTAATACTAATAATAAAAACCCTACCGGCTGGTGAGTAGGGTTTTTCTGATGACTTAGCGTCAGGCTGACGCTAAGTACCTGATAATAATTTATGGATAGCTCCAAAATGATTAAGTACCTGTGGTTTTGGCTGTTGATACCTTGTACTACTTTCGTCAGCTAACCAATGACTTATTGTTTGCTCAGGATAATCACTAAGCCTATGCATCAGGTATATGGAAGCATTGTGAATTATTTTGAATTCTCTTGGATGCATTGGTTTAATACCAATGTTTTGTACCATACTGCGATCGCTCCTAATCTTGGGTTAGTCTGGGGCGGGAATAGCCCTCCGGTATTGAAAAATCTCTGCTTGATTTCTAGACTTTTCCTGTTTGCTGTTCAATCATCTGCTCCACGTCATCAATTGCGTTCACTATTTCTCCCAAAACATTGACAGCATCGTTTAATACCACATCGTTTGATGTAGAAAAATACTCGGACGACTGAAGCCTGCGATAATCCTTACTGCTCCCCACAAGCTGCAACGTATATTGGCAACCCTGTAATATAGTCCGAATCTCTGATGTAGTTAACTTGATTTCCATCGTTGTTTATCTCCCTAAAATTTATCTCGTTGAATGCTGAAACTTGCTCCGATTAGAGAACTCCCTAAGAAGGCGGAAAAACTTACCAGCATTGCACCCAGGCAGATATTTTTTTGCTGCTCCCAACCAGAGATGATGATGTTGGAGTCAGCATTCGTCTCTATAATCTCCATTCCCCAGCACCCCATTGCTCCAACTCCCGAAAATCCAGTCAAGAGCAGAGAGATAATTGCAGTTGTTTCTATGGTGCGCTCGATAAAAATCCTGGGGTTAAATCTTTTTCGAGTCCGACGAAGAACTAATTTATTACGGGTGTTTGAAGGCAGAGATGATTGATGAGTTACTTTATGGGTTTTCATTTCACTTCGTCCAACTCCACAAAAAATCCTGCACCTGTATTTGTCACTTTTACCAGATTGCGATTAACTAACGTTTGAATTACCCCCAGACTAAAATTTATAGTGCATAATCGAGCGCTGCCACCGCAACGGCGGAGGTACTGAAGGCATAACTGGGAATGGTCTTTTGGGACTGGGTTAGCTTTTTTAGGCATGATGTCTTTCCTGTTGTGGTTTGTGGGGGTCAAAGCGCTGGGTGAAAAAAAATAGCCAAGCAGTATTAATGCTTGACTAAAATGTTTTTGAATTTAAAAGGTGAATTTCAGTTATTAGAAATTATCAAGATCATCAAATTGATTTGTTGCAGAGTGCTTGTACATTTTGGCTTTATTCATTTGATGTGTGGAAGCTTTAATTACTGGGATTGCAGCTTCCTTAACTGAATCCTTTGCTTGTTGAAATAGAAATTGTGTCGTCCCTTGTGCATCTTCTTCTTTTGGGTCAATTTGTCCCCATAAGGAGCAACTTAACTCTAAAGATTCATAGTCACCTAAATTGAACTTACGTGTGTAAGTTACAGCAATAGTCTTGATTTCCATAATTTAACCAAACAATATTTCAAAAGGAAGTGTAGCTTTTTAGCATCTCTTACAAAGTGACGCATTTAAAATTACAAATGCCGCCAGAAGTTCTTACTGATAGTCTTGAGGCTGACAGTTTTCGGTTCAGATTGCGGCGATTCTTTGATCTGAACAGCTACAGGTTCATTCACCAGTAAAGAATTGAGCAGTTCTTGTTGATAGTCAACATCTACAACTCTTCGGTACACCCTGTAAGGATCTATCTGCATTCCCAATGGTGTTGGGACAATTTTCAGATACTCATTAAGGGCAAGTATGTAGCTATCACTAAAGTTCCTGTTTGCAACAGCCTGACGTATAGCATTTAATAGTTGTATCGCTCGTCTGATATCTGAAATACTGCGTTCGCCATCCATTTGTGGCTGACTTTCTCTGTAGCCCTTAGATTTTTTTTCGGCTACCAGATTGTGAAATTTAAAGACAGCCTGTTGATGGCTCAAGAGAGAATGTACTTTCTTCTGGGAATTGTAACCCACTCGTCCCCATTCAACAGTCAAACTACTGCCTTCAACTTTCGCACTCCAGAATTTGTTACTGTTGTTAACAGCGTCAACAAAAACAAGATATGTTTCCATAGTTTTCATGCTGTAATTAGTTATTGAATCGTCAATAATCGGGCATTGCCCCAACGCAATTGATGTTGTAAAGCTTCAAGTATCGTTTCTGCTTCGTCTGCTGTTAGTCCATTTAGCTCAGAACAAAGATTTATTAACACTTTTGGAATACCATCACACAGGAATCTCTCAAAATCTCCATCTTTCAAAGCTTCTGTTAAAGAATAATCTTCAGGACTACATATTCGCTGCATGAAAACATATTGCGACAAAGTTGTACGTAGCAAGAGTTTGGTTTTTCTGTCCAGTTGTTCTAAATATGCACCATGTTTTTCAACTAAATGGTCGATTTTTTCGGTTTGACCGTAATAAGTTACCAAGTCTGTATTTGCCATTTTTTTCCTTGAAATTAGAAATATCATTGTCAATCCAAGCCAATTCACTCTCTTTTTGGCGTAGCAATTGTCTCTTTTGAGCAATGCGATTTCTCCTGAACACAACAGGAGAAATCGCGGACTTTATCAATTCATGTTGCGAAACTTGGCAGTACGCAAAGACGCTTGTTTCACCCCGATGACAGGACTACTTGCTGCCCTCGCAGTCTTAGACCAAGCTTGCATTCTTTCAACTGCCTGAGCATCAGTAACGGCAAGCGGGGTAATGGAATGGCTGCAATTCTCTAAATTTCCCAGCGTCACTTGCTGCGGTCGCCCTTCGTCAAACGCCAGTAGTGCCGCTTCTGCTGCTAGAGTTTCTAATTCTGCGCCTGAAAACTTCGCGGTGTTTGCGGCGATCGCTTCGAGATATTCGCCTTCGACCACAATGCCAAAACGCTCCAGGTGAATTTTCAGGATTTGACATCGCTCCGGTTCGGTTGGTAAGTCAACAAAAAAGTTTTCATCAAATCTGCCTTTCCGTTTCAATTCACTAGGTAGAGCAGACGGGTCGTTGCAGGTAGCCACAACAAACACGCCAGCCGTACACTCACTCATGAACGTGAGCAGATTCCCCAGAATGCGCTGGGAAACTCCCGAACTATCGCCACTACCAGACAAGGCTTTCTCTATTTCGTCTATCCATAAAACGCAGGGTGCAATCACTTCGGCTGTCTTCAAGGCACGGCGAACATTACCTTCAGATTCACCAACCAGAGAACCAAGGAGGGACGCAATATCAAGTTGGAGTAGTGGTAAATTGAGTATGGTTGCAATGTTTTTGGCGCAAATCGACTTACCTGTTCCGGGCGGGCCAGCCAACAATACGCCTTTGGGTTGCGGCAGATGCAGCTTACGTGCCTCTTGAGTGAACAGTCGCCGCCGACGAGTCAGCCATTCGCGCAGTAAATCAAGTCCGCCAAAGGGGATTGTAGCAGGTTTGCCCAACTCAATTCCCATCTGAGCCAGCAGCCGAGTTTTGTACTCGACTATTAGAGGCGTAACTGTGGCATCAATCAAAATGCCAGCGTTGCTCAAACGCTCTTTGATGGTTAGCCGCAAGAAATCGCTGACTTCCTCTAGCGTCAGTCCCAGCGCTGCCCGTGCAAAGGTTTCTTTTTCTTCATAACTCAGGGACACTTGAAATGTGACATCCTGCTCAGTAGCAGATTCTTCAAGAAAAACCAGATATGACTCGAAGTGGTCTTGAATTTGGCCAATGTTCGGTAGTGGCACTTCACAGTAGGGGATGAGCCTTACCAAAGAATCGTGTAGTTCGATGTTTTGACCCAGCAGCACGATCCGTTTTTCTGTAGGTTTGAGACGATGGTAAAGGTTTTTCACTCTGGTAAGGATTTCCCAACTCATCTGTGGGGAATTTTTGCCAACAAAGGGGTGTATGTCTCCCAGAATAAACACCCCAGCACCATCAA
Organism: Desmonostoc muscorum FACHB-395; assembly: GCF_014698035.1. GTDB lineage: Bacteria > Cyanobacteriota > Cyanobacteriia > Cyanobacteriales > Nostocaceae > Nostoc > Nostoc muscorum_A. The sequence goes on along the minus strand of NZ_JACJSF010000084.1, from coordinate 10,816 downwards.
AGTTATTTATGTAGTCGAAAACGAAGAGTATTGGATCAGCGTGGGGTGGTCTTTTGTACTCTGGCACTGACTTAAACACCAGCCCACCATCCGGTGCAATCAGGCATTGCTCCAGGCTGGATACTCCCAAGTTCCAAAAGAAAACTGGACTGTTGAGTTTTTCTTTAGCTTCGGTTGTCAACCACTGAATGATAGTTGCCTCATCGGGGGACAGGACATCAACTGCGGCGATCGGGATTTGTGAATCGAGTGTGGAGAGAAGATTTGAGAGTTTCATGTCAATTATTCAAATATTTCACTTATGAAATGGCGAAGCCTTTATGATCAGCAGTTACCAGCCGAGTTAAGACTGGTAACTGATGACTGATTACTGGTGCAAACGTGTTTGACTGCTTAGGGTAGTCCGAAGTTGTTGGGTTTGAGCTTCATTTTTAAATGTGCGATCGCTCTCGCTGACAACTCCAAGTGCTTCTTCAAACGGTTGTGTAGCCGATAAACAACTCAAACCCTCGAACCCCTCCGCTTCCACTCGAACTTCACCTGTAGCATTGTCGAAATGAATCAGTATTGAACGTTCCATATTTATCTCCGTGCAAATTGTTGAACTTCCTGATGTCCGGCAAAAGTCAGCCGTAGAGTTTGCACAGTGCCGCTAGTTTCTTCGGCGATCGCACATTCACCAAACCTTTCTTGTAACTCGGCGGCTTTAGCGCGAACCAAATGCTTACCATAAGCCAGCATTAGTTTATTACTGAAAAAGTCTTTGCCCAACTTCGGAACTGTCTCATAACTGTCGTGTATTACCTCGTACACGCCGCTTGACTGATTCCATTTGAACCCGATGTCTGCACGGGCTTTTATGGTGCGACCAGATACGATAATTTCAGCGCTTTGTCCTTGAGAGCCACCGTAGTATCCTTTTAGTGGCTGCGCTTCTTCATGAACTTGCGGTGATAGGTTTAGATCCGTGAGAGCTTGCACCAAACACTCGTGATTGCTTAATTTGGTTTTGACTGTTGAGAAATGTGACACTTTTAGCTCCAAGACTTTCAAATTGGTTTGAGAGATAGTAGAAGTGCGATATCCCTTTTGGGTTATTGTGGAAACTGCGCGTTTAATACGTTGGTCGAGTCTTGAGCGAATGCACCCGCCCAAGACTGTTTTTTACCTGAACCTAAATGCGGCAACTGTAGCTTTCGATAAGCCCACGTCGTCAGTCGCAAGTGATTGTAGATTGCGTTGTTCATCTAACAACTTGGTGCGAATCTCTTGCATCTTTTGCTGCAATTGACTACGCCCCTCACTACCAAGATTCTTTGACTCAATCGCCGGATCGTTAACGATAGAATCTAGATGCGCCATCATCGCCTCCAAGCTACTGCCTGCCTCCGGGTCAGCATTCGCTAGTAGTACTTGAACCTTCATCAGATGGCGTTGCATCTTCTTTTTAAACTGGATTGGCTTGCGTCCTGGCTCCCAGTCGCTCAATTCTTCAAGCAACTGTGCGGCAAGTTGTTCACCGCCAGCTAGAGCAGATTCCCGTAGCCTTTGCTCCAGATTTTGGTCATACTGCTGAATGAACTTGGTAATCTGGTCAAGACATTCGGCTTGTTGCTGATTGAGTTGTTCGGACAATGCTGGGATAATCACCGGACGACCAATAACGACTTGTAAATAGTCTTCGAGGTCGATCAGAGTCGGGAATGCTCTTAACAAGTTGGCTTTGACTGACTCTTGCTTATCGTGTGCTAATTCCCAAGTGTTAAGCGAGAGGAACTGATCAATTCGCTCTTGATAATCAACCAACCCAGCTTCATAATCAGCTTTTAACTGATTACGCAATCCAGGGGCGATATTATCTCTGATATTGATTAACTGATTCCAGACGAGTGGAGCCAAATCAATCGGACAAATCCAATCACCAGTATCCGCAGACATCCACTCTTGAACTGAAGCAATCTCTTGCCTCAATTGGGCAGCAGCTTCATCCAACTTCTTGAATACCTTAATACCCCGCAAACCGACTTCAGAATTTGTGACTTTAACGAGGTCTGATTCAATTTCAGAAACTTCAGCTTGTAGTACATCTGCCCATTTAGGAGCAGCCGATTTTGTACTTTTCTTTAACTGGATACGGAAGCGAATACGGGTTTTATTTAACTGTGAGAAATTGTGGCGCTCAACTACTGCATCAGTTAGGAAATTTGCAGCAACAGGATTGTCAATTGCTTGTACCATGATTATTCACCTCAATCACTATTTTTCACTTTCAATTCAGCGAAGCTTTCTTTGTGGCTATTTGAATGTCTTTAGTAGCCCTATAGATTACTTTTGTAGAGCTTTTTTGTAACCTAATGTGTCTTTTTATGACTGGTGGTTTATGTATAGACATGGCTCAAAATAGCTGAAGTTGCTGTGAATTATCCTGTACCACAGGCTTTTGATAAACCATACCTTCGACTTCATAACAACGAGTCATGAGTTTGTTTCGATTTAGCCGAAAGCTGACTTTTTTTCTTTGATTTGGCAGAGGTACAAATAGATACTGTGGATGTTGGATAGTACCTTCATCACCCAAGTATCGAGAAAGCGTACCGTCGATTTGGTAAACTTTTGAGGAGCTTAAAAGCGTTGAGTCGTAGACTTTAATCAAATTTAATTCCATCTTATTAGCAGTGAAGTGTGCCATAATTTGTTGTGGAATCGATTTTTCTCCCTAGTCAGATTTAATCAGTCTGACTAGAGAGTTTTTCACGCATAACCTGATTCTTTTTTTCGTCAAGCGGCAACTTTTTGTTTATTCGGTTTAGACAATCTAGAACCGCTCCCAGAAGTACGTTTAGTTGTTGAAATCGGTGGATTAACTTGACCAAATGGAGTCTGAATTTTGAGGTCAGCTTTTAACTCTGATTGCAGCAATACAAGCTGAGTTAAATAGTAATCAACCTCTTCTAGAATCTCAGCTTCTACTTCTGCCGATGAGAGTGGTGTAATCTGATCTGATTCTAAATATTTAATCTCTTCGGTATGGCGAGAAGTCATGACAAGGTAGCGGTAGCCACTACCGCAATTCTCAGCTAATACGCTATCGTGTGGTAATACTTCAATACCAATGATTCTGCCTTGTTGAGTACGTTGTCCAACATTAAACTTTGGGATTCCATAACCGCGTGGAAGTGTGATTGTTGGTTGCATATTCGTTACCTTTGCATTAATTATTGATTGAAAGTGACAAATACTACAGATAGAAATACTCAAAAATCTGATTGAGTTTTTCTTTTAATTCATCTGACAGAGCATTAAAATTAAACTCTTCAGAGTCCCAAACTTGATCCAAGCTTGTAGATTCATCAATAATGTTTGCAATCAAACAAGATTCATTGTCATAGTTCCAGCCATTTGCTAAAAGCCACGGCAGAATTCCTTTAGATTGCAATAGTTTCTCAATGTCGAACGAGTCAGAAAACTGCTGTAAGTTTTCGATACTAGGGGAAACGATTGTTGTAGTCATTTGTTGCTATTGGTAGTAGTGATTACACAGCAGAACAAGAAGAGGGGGAAAAGGTTAAAGGGATTCTTGAAGAAGAATTCAGCTATTCTGAATTCAGGAGTCAGAATCAATTAGTGGGGGTATTAAACCCGCTTATTCATCCACCAGTCGGAAAGAATTCATTGCTGAATTCTGACGACTGACGCATGTATTCTGTTTGATGAATTAAAGCATCTGTAGAATAGTAAGGTTTTACCTTTACCCCTTCCCCTTCTTCATTAGCTGTAGACAAGACTTGAGAACTGATTGAAGAAGAATTCAGCTATTCTGAATCCAGGAGTCAGAATGAATGAGTGGTGGGTCTGAATCCCCCACTCGCTTAACCTTCTTCTGAATTCTGGCTTCTGACTCCTGAATTCTATTCGTTAAATATGCTTCCCTACTTGAAGGTAAATAGGGAAGCATAAAGGCGAATGCAATTGCTGCAATCACCTCAAGAAGTATTTGGTTATTAAGAAGGCACATCCTCCCAGTAACCAACTTCATCGTCATAATTTGCTTGCATAGACTGCAATTTGTTGACAAAGCTAGCAAATTCTTCGTTAGTTAGTGACTGCCTTCCTTTTTTACCATAGTTCTCTATGAGAAACTGTTTGCCCTTTTCCTCGCCCCAACCTAAAGCTTCAATCAATCGTTGTGACTCCATCATCAATTGATTGCGATCTAGTGCATGAGACGTATGCTTTGGTAAGTTATTGTTAGGCAATCCTTTTTTCCACCAATCGCAGATGGAATTATGCACAAGGGCAATTTCTTGAGCTATTGGTTTCTTGCCAATACAATAACTTTCCCAGTTGAGCGCAGTTGGCTTTTCGTATCCGTTACATACACAGGCATTGGAAGTTTGCCCCCCTTTCTCACGTTTCTCTGTTTTCAACGTGGGACAAAATACCCACATCGAATGCCAAAGTAAATTCTTTGGTTGGTGATGTTTGCCTTGAAAACTTGCATAAGCTTGTTCGCAGGTTTCACGGAATGCCATTAGTTGTTGATCAAACGAAACTTGAAACACTCCCCAAGCAGTTATTTGTACTGGTGCGATATGAAGAGGTTGATTTTGGGCATCGACGAAAATCACCATATACCGCCTACCGAATTTGTAGGCGTTCTTGTCCAAACCATCACTGCTACGCCAAACTCCAATCACCTTTCTATCGTTTCCGTATAGCAAAGGCGATCGCCCAATCACAAGTATTCGTGGTTGTCTATAGAGAGCGCCAGGAATGCCTATCTTTTCATCGTTTTCGTCCAACTTGTTAGTAAGAACTTTATACTCTTTCCCACCTTCTAGTTCTTTATTTTCGTACCATCCTGCTAGTTGTTGATTTTCGTAAGCAATCCAAATGCCTGCGGGTGAAGGAATACTCTTGGCTGCTGGGGTCTTTTCGTAGGCTTTATGTTCAGCAGAATCAAAGTCAAAAGCTGTCATAGTAGCTGCTGCTTTTCTTTAATGTTAGTTTTCGCAAAAAATAAGCGAAGCTCTAATTCTGAGTGGCACTGATTTTAAAATAGTGGTGGAAGAGAATTTTCTTCCACCATTATATTTACGCCGCTACCAACTCCTGACGAACTTGCGGCAGTTCAATCGGAGCAGTTACCCTGGACAGTGCTTCTACAGCCTCTTTCACACACCAATACCGTACTCCATCACCACAGCGCCAATAATAAGTCTTGGGGTCGTTTTCCCAGACTTCATCAGTGTTCCTGACCTTGAAGACAATTCCCAAGAATTCACCATCTAGATATACATTGTGAGCCGTCTGAAGGTCAGTGCGTCCTACATAAGTCAGTCGGTAGTTGTCTACTGGCGTACACAAATCTTCTGCACGAGTACCGCGATAGGAGCAGTTACCGCACCCATGACCTTCGCAGTCTGGACAGATGGCAGCAGGCATATTCCACTTCGGCAGGGTAAAGTCCCATTCAGATGGCGGGGTTAATATTCGAGCCTTGGGGGAAATATAACAACCAGCATGACCGATTACTTTATCAGAATGGTATTGGACGCTTAACGATAGCCAATCACAGTCACCTAACAAGCCTATTTTCTCAGAAGCTTGTTTCAATTCCTCATCTTCTTTGTGATTGCACTTTACTGGAGCAGAAAGACTCGCTTTTACCTCTGCAACAGCGCGTTTGAAAGATTGTTTGTGGTAACGAGCATAACCGTGAGTCATTTTTACCCACACAATATCATCACTGTTGATCCAGATAGTTACTACATCTTCGGGCTTGCACTCTTTGGAGTAGTCCGACTGATTGACGATGGTTGCAATGATTTGGCGATCCTGTGTGGTTAACGGATCTTTTGTTAGCGTAGGGGCTGAAAGTTGTGTCATCATTAGCAAATACCTCTTAAATGGGTAAAAGGGCGATCGCAAGTTTTCCAGACCCAGCGATCGCCTTTTGATTTGTGTACTAATTGATGTTGTGGCAAGCCACAACACTCTCAATCTAGAATTGGCGAAGCCTCATATTTATTGCTCCTAGTCAGTGACCGGAGCTTGCTACAGCAGCATATCTCTTGATCGGGCGGCAGTCGGCAACGAGCTTCAAAGCGACTTCCGTAATGCTGTAGCAACTTTTTATTCATCGCAAATCGATTTCCCTTCCTGTATCTCTTACTTTCTCTGGTTTCGCCAGTGCATCAGTTACCCTTCTAGGTGGATTAATAAATTTGCTATTTTCAAGGTTCAATGGTGAGTGCCTCTTTATTTAGCTGAGAGGCTGGCGCTTTTTCCTCTACTTATTTAATAGTAAAGCCTGTCTTGTCAAAAGTCAAGAGCATCTTGTCACTGCTGGGAGTTATTTTGTATAATTTTTGGTGAATCAAATATTTCTTGTACATCTCGTCCCAGAGCAGTACATATATGACGAAGGAGAAGAAAAGGGACAGTTTTGGAAGCCCTTGGGCTAAAAGGCTTTTCCATCATTTGGATATACTGCTTAGTGACGCTGTAACCAAATTTCTCAGTTACTTCATCTGCCAGTTTTTGCATGGAAATTTTCCCGCGCATTTCCCTTATCCGCTCTCCATACGCAGGACTCCAGTTAACACTGGCAATAACATCTAAGTCCAACATAATCAATTCTCGACAAGATTCTCTTGACTCTACCATACAATAAATGTTATGCTCCTACTTGTCTAAGGTAGAGCAAAAGTGATTGCATCTCTTCTAAGAGAAGCGATTAGCATTTGTGCAACTGCCATGCAGATGTAACTATCCCTACTTTTTGACTTTATAGGCATAACAAAACTCATTACTGCTAAAAACAGCAGCCAGTATCGTCCTTTTTCACACAGTTACTAAACATTGTCAAAGCGATCGCTTCGCTTACCGCGAGTTTGCATTCTTGAACGCTCCTGAGCAATGCCAGAGCAATCGCATACGCTTGTACACGATTGCTGATTGGGGCAATGCCAGAGTGCGATCGCCTTTGTCTTAACTTCATGATTGTTATAACTGAATGTCCGTTGATTGCTTCTCCAGGCTTCTTTACCCACTCAACAGAGCTTGTGCTATACCCCGGTGATCAGAATTTGAAGCTATTTAAAACCAATATAAATTAGATTTAAACCAAAAATTTATGTATCTCTAAAAACATTAATTAAGTATATTTAACTAGACAAAAAACTACAATGCTTGCTATTAAATAATGTGCTAGCTCCATCATATTGCCCTAAAATTAAATATATGTATAATTCAGTACCAGTTTTTCAACTACTCCTCCAAGATAACCCTCATCTGTTCACTACCGAAGGGTTATCCTCGTTGCTTTTGGACTGTGTTCACATGAAATCTCCTAACCGCCACAAATTCACTTACCCTTCATTACTAAACAAGCAAGTTTACTTGGCGATAGCCGGGCTGGAGGGTAGTGCTGAAGATGAGGTAATGATTTACCGGATTATGTCTGATCCTCAAGCTTGGTATAACTTTACTAAAGTGCGGCAACAAGGCCAACCCTTTGAAAATATAGGTGAAGAATTTTATTCAAGCTTTGGCATTGAAATTTATCTTCAGCACAGAATTATAAACAGTATCCGAGGCTTACAAAAAAGCTTAAATATTTCAGGAGTTAGACAAACCAATATTGCTGTGCGCGATCGCCTATTTTCATACCCAACATTAGAGGAGCAGTTAATCACGCTGGATGAAGATCGTATCACCCTTCAGCAAGCTGTACCAGAAATCATCAAGTATTTTGTCAGCCTTGCTCAGATACCGCCTGAATACAGATTATTTTTAGTTGATGAGAAAAAGCAGAAAATTCCTACTTCAGTCAGCAAAGTTGAGAATGCGGCATCAAGCGCAGCCATAGCAGAGATTTCTACAGAGTCTTTCGACAGACAACTAACAGGCGCTAACTGTTGGCGCGATAAAAGCGTTGAAAGAGTAGACCCTGACAAAATTCGTCTTACCCTTCATCTCGACTGGGATGAAAACGAGTTCATCTTTTTTGAAGCACATCACCAGGATTTAAGTCGATTTCCTTGGACAACTGACACCATTTAATAAAAGCAAATTATTCCAGCGTTACACAATTGCCAAAAAGGAAACAGCGATTGCAATAACCAATATTAGCGATAACACATACCTTAAGCTTGATATAGGCGAGGTAGTTGGGATGAGTCCAGCAGCAGTGAACAACTGACTGATTTATGCTGGTTTGCAATACAGAACTGAAGATTGGAAAATCCTATATCGTCCAACCGAAGCAGGAAAGCAATGGGGGTGGATGGTAGCAGCGATCGCCATAAATTTAATTTTTGGCATTTCTACATACTCGAATTTGTGGAATCACAACAAACCGATTCTCCGAAATTTCTCCTGTTATATCATCTCTCTTAGTATGGTGATATACATATCGGACTGTTACTTCACCAGGCTGGAACTGAAACTGACCAGGCGGCATCCCTTTGTTTGTAAGAGATTGCGTTCCATCCCGTGATAAACAACCAATTTCTTGATTCTGCCGTGTAAAAATACTCCAACCATTACCGAAAGAATTTACTCTTAATTCAACAGGACTACCCTCATGCAAATTTTTAATGATGTTCTGTCTTTTTTTAGTCAATTCATAGCCTAAATATACATCACCTGGAGTTAAATCAAAGTAACACATTAACTGAGGAAGTTGAGTTTCAGTATAAGTAATTATTTGGGGAATTAAATCGGCTTGTTGTACAAACTTACTCTGCTTGACAGAACAAATAACTAGTTCTTCCTTGGCGCGAGTCATAGCGACATAAAAGAGCCGTCGCTCTGATTCCATTTCATTAGATTTAGTTTTAAAGCCATCATCTAAAAGTATAACTTTACGGAACTCCAAACCTTTTGAACCGTGACAACTAGTAATTAAAACAGAGTTATTCTTTAGGAAATTATCACCATTTTCATTAAACTCGAATATTGCAGTCAATATTTCATCAACACTTATCGGCAGTACAACACTTTCAGATTCGTAACCCCGTTCTTTATCTAAATCTTTAGCAATATTTATTAAAGTTTCAATAGTAGGTTCTGTTAATATACGATTAGTACATTCAAAAAAAGCCTCAAATCTTTTCTGAACTAATTCTCCAGGATTTAAAACTAGGCTATAGTCTTTCTGTAAAGCATTAATTAGTAGACGAGTAGAGCGATTTTTCACTAAGGGTATAGTAGTATTTTTGAGTGCATAAGTTGAAATACTTTCTTTTTCTAAAAGCAAACGGATTGAATTCATATCATCCCAACGGCTAGCTAGAATAGCTATTTCATCAGGGGCAATCCCTGCGTTGAGCCAAAATTTAATTTTGTCTTTAATCCAGCCTGCTTGCTGCGACAAATTAGTGAATTTTAAAGCTCGTACTGGTTCTCCTATTACCCCTTGACGCTTCTCGTCGATCCGAACTTGTTCTTCTGGAGTTTGTTTACAGCGTATCTGATTATTCTGTATAAGATGATTAGCAGTTTTAATAATATTTTCTGTAGAGCGGTAGTTTTCAGTAAGTAGTAGTCGTCTTGCTCTATACTCTTCCTGAAATTGAATAATATATCTAGTGTCAGCGCCTTTAAAGGTGAAAATATTCTGATCGTCATCTCCAATAACGCAGAGATTTATTTGTACTGACCTCTTTTTATCATCAGATTCATTTAAACCAGAAATTAATTTAATTAAACGATATTCTTTCTCAGTGACATCTTGGTATTCATCAACAAATATATATTCTAATTTTCCTAATAATTGAATTCGCCGTGCTTGAGTATCTTCATCTGCATCTTCAAATTCTTCGCCTTTTTCAATTAATTCGCAAGCTTCAACCAAAAGCCGATCAAAATTTATTGTCTGAGTTCCTCTGTATTCACCTACCGTCCTTCCCAAAAGTGATAAGGCTAAACCGTGGAAAGTAAAGACCCGAATTCGTGATGCTTGTTCGCCAATCAAATTACGCAACCGCAACCGTAATTCTCTAACTGCATTACGGTTGTATGCTAAAACAAGAATACGCTTCGGCTCAACTCGCTTAACCTTTACAAGATAAGCAATCCGGTGAACAATAGTTCTTGTTTTACCAGAACCAGGGCCTGCGATTACTGCCATTGTTGGATGTAAAGCTAAAACAATTTCTTTTTGAGCAGAGTTAAGCGGTTCTAGAATACGGTTGTAATCTTCTGGAAGAATCGGTCTGGTAATCTCTCGTGCCAAAAATTGGTACTTTGAAACAAATTCTTCTTGATTTGTGCCAAAGTAATCACGAACAAATTGCTGACGCTGTTCATCTAACTTTAACTGACCATACTTCACCATGTAATGAGTGCGGCGAGTTTGTTCATCATAGTGAGCTTCAACTTCAGGGTAACGGCGTTTTACGCTGGAAACACTTGCATTTTTTATTACACGAATTTTTAGAGACTGTTGAAATAAATTCAACCCATCACTTAACCGAATAACTTTTCTCTGGTGCAGCCACAAAAGAATAACTTCTAACTCTTCATTATTCCAGTCAAGTTGAGTTTTTTGGGTAACTTCTTTAGCAAGTTTACCTAATTCGTACTTCAGAGGTAATCTCGCCCCTGTTGTATCTTTCAATGCTTGATATAAAACTTCCAATACTGTAGTTGTGAGAATTTTATGCTCAGGTAAATGCTCTGCAACTTCCATTTCTCCTAAGCGAACCACATCACTAGAAATTCTACTTAACTTTAGCCATTTTTGAGCAACCCAACCTTCCAAAATATCTATGATGTTGGATGCTCTGATTTTTTTACTATTGTCTGG
>NZ_JACJSF010000083.1 GCF_014698035.1 Desmonostoc muscorum FACHB-395 | reverse complement strand
AGAGCCTTTTAGGGAATGAAACGGCCCTGCTTAATAAGGGGGGAACCGGAAAAACATCTATCAAAGTCCCCCTTTTTAAGGGGGATTTAGGGGGATCAAGATATATGCAACTTCACATTAAATTGGTATAAGAAGTTAAAGTAATGTGTTGCATAAAGAAGCCGGAGGTTCACAAGTCAATCCTCCGGCTTCTCTTTATATCTATGCAATTTGTGATCAGAAATTATGAATTATTCGGTCAAATAATAGGAAATACTAAATATAAATATTGCTAAGAGAACAGGAATTATTTTATTAAAGTCTATTTGCTTTTTTTGAACAATTTCTAAACAAGACATCGGAATCATTAAGGGCCAGAAGATAGTTGTTACCACAAACATCACAATCGATAAAAACTTATCTTCTGGAGTGGAAGCAGGATGACGTAGAGCAAATATTAACCAATTGATTAAAAAATAACATGTCATTAACAGATAACCAATAGTTAAAGTCAGTTGTATCTGATTCACCTTAAGTACTCCTGAAGTTATGTGAGCTTCACCAAACATCATCCGTACAAAGTTATAACATATTTGGTTTTCTTCCTTGCTCTGGAAAACCATAGTATTCTTATATACTAAATAAGTAACATTTTTGTTATGTCAAACTTCTCTTGCTGTTTGTAGAGCTTCATTAACCCTCTATAAAGAAATTTTTTAAATTTTGGATGATGAATATTTATATAGCACGCTCCAAAATTTAAAATTTGGTTAGCTATGAGAGTAATAATTAAGCAGTCTTAAAAAATCGAATAATTTCGCGGACATGATCGAGAAATTGCCCGTCGGTGGAAAGTTGCGCGATCGCAGTTCGTGCTTCTCTTGCCAAACGCTCATGTTCAGTTTGATTTGTCGCCCGTAATTCTTCAAAATTAGCTGCAATTCGGGCTAAATCTCTGCGAGTCTCTTCGGCAAAGCGTTGTTGGGTTGCGGGTAAGGAATAGGGTTGTTCTGGGTTGAGTTGATCTTCCAACGACTGGATTTTTTGCTCCAATATCGAGAAGCGATCGCGCAATTCAAAAATATCTTCGCGTGGATACTTCCATTCTTGGCGAATCATTGCTAACCGCGCATATAAATACTCATAAGCGCGAATCGCGGGACGCAGAATCGTTAATAACAAAGCTGCACCAGAACTTATATATCCCACCGTACTAATACCAGTGGCAGCAAGGGTATAAAGACCAACGGCTGAAAATAAGTGTAAAGCAATGGCAACCCAGAGCGATCGCTTTGCCAACGATGTGACATACTTCACTTGTTTCTCATCGACTGGAATTCCTTTTTCAGTTGATTGTGCTGCTTCTGCTAATACTTCTTTGGCTTGAAAATGCACATTCCACGGGACGGTAACAATTACCAACAGCCACCAAAAACTTGCACCACCAATCACCCAATCAAGAAAGTTACCAGCAGGGATGTGCAACCATTGCAGTAAGCCAAAAGCCGCTAGTACCACAACCACAATTCCAGCGATGGAACTAATGAAAAAGTTAATATACATCTTGCCCTGTCTCCGATGAAACCATCATCTCGATCATGACGATATCCCAGCAGTTATACGGAAATGCTTGTGATGGTTTTTCTATTTGCACACACTAGTTTTTGAGTGATATAGCTACCCTAATTAGGTTGAGTCTCTTTGCTACCTTTTTCTTGGAAAGTCGCAACGGAGATGATTGTGATGGTTTTTCGAGTTGCACATATACAATAAATAAAATGAACCACTACTTAGAAACAAAGAAGAGAGAAATAATGCAATACTGCTTTGTAGAGTTTCAAGTAGATGATTCAACAAGATTCAAGCCTTAGTTGAATCCTTCGATTTTATAATTCTTGCAGAAGACGACGGTACAGGATACACAAAATTTAACCTGTAGTTTGGGAAAAGAGTGAGACAATTCAAACCTTTACCCCGTCTCTATTGGATGAGATAACTACGCCAAATTGATTGAGTATTTTTACTACCCTTTTCTGGAATTAGCGATCGCCAAGTTTTACCTTCTTGCTGAATTTGCAAGTAAACATCAAAGGGTTGTTTTGGTTGCGTCAAGCGCCGTTTTGGTAGCTTGAGAATCAAGTCGTAGGTTCCCCGAACGTGGAAAGCTGGTAAATTTTCAATCGTTAGGGGTTGTTCTTGGGTAATTGATAGCCGCTTGATTTCAAATCCTTGAAAATCTAGATCCAACTGTTGGCTAAGTTTTTGTTGAGTTTGCTCTAGCCCAAGTGCGATCGCTTTTTGCACTAACTCGCTAGTCGGTAGCAATCCAATACTGCCACAGGCTGTAACTAGCATCAGCAATATTGCTGTCAAAACTAACCGCACTATGTTATTCACTGCCTAATCTGCTATTTTCTTCCTTATCAGTTTAACCGGACACGCTGCTGCTTTTTCCGCGTCGAGTAACTTAGGAATTATGCAAACAATAGCCGAAAATTTTAATTACAGATAGGGGCAATTCATGAATTGCCCCTGTTGTTAGAACTTTTCAATAAATTTTGTAAATCTTTAAAAAATTTGTTCTAAGCGTTGGAAATCGCGTTGCACTTCATACCAGAGACTTTTATTATGGGGGTCTGTTTTCAAAGCTTTTTTGAGATAAATTCTGGCTTTGAGCAATTGGTTTTCGGAAATTAGCGCCCGTCCCCAAATTTGATAAGCGATCGCTTGCCATTGGCGAACTTCTGGATCTGTTGACAAACGATCTGCTAAAGCTTCCACTAGTGCGATCGCTTGCGGAAATCGTTTCTCTTGCAAAAATCGCTGCAATTGTTCATAAGTCTTCCACTTCAGCCGTTCTTCTATTTCCAACAGATTAGGCGGTTTTGCTTTCCCTGGTTGTTGGTTTACCACCGTTGTGACTGGTGTTTTCTGTCGCTGCGTTGTCTTAGCAGCATCACGCCCAGTTGACACCTGAGTTGAATGTGCAGCAGTTTCCTCTGGCAGTACTACCGTCAGCAGGAGTTTGTAAGCCTCTGTCAAGGCAATAAACTTATCTTTGGCTTTGTTGTCATCTGGGTTGATATCGGGATGATATTGCTGCGCCAATCGTCGATAAGACGCTTTGATTTCAGCAAAAGAAGCTCCCGATCTTAAACCTAGCAAACGGTAGCAATCTCCAAGATCCATCTTGAGCTATGAGCTATCGAATATTTAGCTATCGGCTATTATCTGTCAATATCAGCTTTAAGCCTGGACTATTAATGATAAAGGCTAATTTTCTATTTTAAAGTTCAATGTTGACAGTTTGTTTTGGGAATTGGGAAGAGGACTTGGGGACAAGGAGAATTGGGGACAAGGGGAAAGACTTGTTTCAAGTTCTCACTTCTTGTCCCCAAGTCCCCTTGCCCTCTGCCCCCTGCTTCCCTACTCCCCTGCTACTATAGAGGTTCGTTCTTCAATTACACGGTCAATTAAACCGTATTCTTTAGCCTCTTCAGCAGACATGAAAAAGTCACGATCCATATCTTTTTCAATTTTTGCTATGGTCTGACCGGTTTTATCGGCATAAATGCCATTAAGCTGGTGACGAATCCGTAGAATCTCTCTAGCTTCAATTTCGATGTCAGTTGCTTGTCCACGGGTGCCACCTGAAGGCTGGTGAATCATAATCCGTGAATGAGGCAATGCTAGGCGTTTACCCTTAGTACCAGCAGCCAACAAGAAAGACCCCATTGAAGCAGCTAAACCAACGCAAATAGTCACTACATCTGATTTTATATGTTGCATGGTGTCAAAAATCGCCATGCCAGATGTAACCATTCCACCGGGGGAATTGATGTATAAATAAATATCTTTACCTGGATCGTCTGAGTCCAGATACAGCATTACAGCAATTATTTGATTGGCAATTTCATCATCAATATCTCGCCCTAAGAATATAATCCGTTCCCGGTAAAGGCGATCGTAGATGCTAATCCAATCTGTATATTGTCCTCCGGGCATCCGGTAAGGAACTTTAGGAACGCCTATAGGCATGACTTACTCCGTTTTTAATTAGTCTATTAGTCATTAGTCATTGGTCATTAGTCATTAGTCATTGGTCATTAGTCATTGGTTATTAACAAAGGACGAAGGACAAAGGACAAATGACAAAGAAAAAATTAAAGGACACTGGCTGGAAGGGGGGGATTTGCGAGTTCTTCTTTCTCAAAAACTCGGTCAATTAGACCGTATTCCTTCGCTTCGTAAGGTGTTAGATATAACAACCTATCCATATCTTTAGCAATTTTTTCTGGGGGCTGTCCGGTGGTGCGATTTAAAATATCAACCAACGCCCCTTTATTTACCAAAACTTCCCTTGCCCGAATTTGAATATCCGTTGCTTGACCTTGGGCGTAGCTCTTGGGCTGATGCAGGATAATCGAAGAGTGAGGCAAACTAGCGCGGCAACCTTTTGTACCAGCACTGAGAAGCATGGCTGCCATACCCATCGCAGAACCGACGCAGATGGTGTGGATAGGAGGCTTGATATATTTCATGGTGTCGTAGATGGCAAAGGCTTCGGTTTCAAAGCCAATGGGTTCGCCACTGTAACCGGAAGTGCCGGTGGAGTTGATATAGATTTTAATGGGCTTTTCTGGGTCATCGGATTGCAAAAACAGCAACTCAGCCACGATTAATTCCGTGACAGCAGGCACCAGTGGCATCCCAATATAGACAATTCGCTCCTTCAATAAGAGGGAAGGTAAATCTGGCGGTGGTGTCCGGTAAGAGCTATCGCCGTAATATGGGGCTTGAACAGCTTTGATTGGGGAAATGTCCATAGCAACTGATCGCCTGAAACTATGCCGTTAACTGTAATACATCCTAGCGCGATGCACGCTTCCCTCAAGGTGCGGATTTCTCCCTAATGCTTCAGGTGGCTTTGCATCTGCCAATGTTTGGCTTCTAAGATATTCTGATTATATTCATGTATTTGTGTTGGATAGGTTTTCCGTAGAGCTAAAGTGGTGCTTTGAAGTTATTTATTAATATGTATATCCTGAATAAGGACTTTAAGTTATGAAGGTTAGCTTGCAGCCTGCCTTGAATGATGGTAATTTGGACGCGAATCAACTGAATAGTCAACGTCAGTTGGGAATTTCGATTTCAGCGATCGCAGAGACTCAAGATCGCCATGTGCCCCTGAATTTATGTTTAATTCTCGATCACAGTGGTTCCATGAATGGGCGATCGCTAGAAACGGTCAAAAAAGCAGCGAATCGTCTGGTAGATAGACTTAATCCTAGCGATCGCCTCAGTGTTGTAGTTTTCGATCACCGTGCCAAAGTCTTAGTACCTAGTCAAAGTGTCGAAGATCCAGAAAAAATCAAAAATCAAATTAACCGCCTAGCCGCCGATGGTGGAACTGCGATTGATGAAGGATTGCGTTTGGGGATTGAGGAGTTGGCGAAGGGAAAGAAAGATACTGTTTCCCAAGCCTTCCTATTAACCGACGGGGAAAATGAACATGGTGATAATAATCGCTGTTTGAAATTTGCCCAATTAGCTGCTAGCTATAATTTGACTTTGAACACGCTGGGATTTGGTGACAATTGGAACCAAGATGTTTTAGAAAAAATTGCTGATGCTGGTTTAGGTACTTTATCTTACATTCAAAAGCCGGAAGAGGCAGTGGATGAGTTTAATCGCCTGTTTAGCCGCATTCAAACAGTGGGATTGACTAATGCTTATCTGTTATTGTCCCTAATGCCCCATGTCCGGCTAGCGGAACTTAAACCCATTGCCCAAGTTTCTCCAGACACAATTGAATTACCACTGCAACAAGAAGCTGATGGACGCTTCGCTGTGCGGTTGGGAGATTTAATGAAAGATGCAGAACGGATAATCTTAGCTAATATTTATTTGGGACAATTGCCAGCAGGTGAACAAGCGATCGCTAATGTGCAAGTCCGCTACGACGATCCAGCCGCCAACCAGGTAGGTTTAGTTACACCAAATATCCCAGTTTATGCCCATGTAGTGAGAAACTACCAAGCAGATCCGAATCCCCAAGTGCAACAGTCTATTTTGGCATTAGCTAAATATCGCCAAACTCAGCTAGCCGAAACGAAATTGCAACAGGGCGATCGCAGTGGTGCAGCAACAATGTTACAAACGGCTGCTAAAACTGCTCTGCAAATGGGAGATACTGGGGCAGCGACGGTGTTGCAAACTTCTGCCACCCAGCTACAATCTGGTGGAGATTTATCTGAAAGTGATCGCAAAAAAACCAGAATTGTCTCCAAAACAGTTTTGCAAGATACCCCTCCTCAATGAAAGTTAAATTGCTCTCGGCGTTAAATGACAATAATGTTGATGTGGCTCAAACAAGTAGCCAACGTCAACTAGCAATAACGATTTCGGCTATCGCTGGTGAGTTTGACCAAAATCTGCCCCTTAACCTCTGCCTGATTCTGGATCGAAGTGGTTCTATGCATGGACAACCGATTAAAACAGTGATTCAGGCAGTGGAAGGATTAATAGATCGGTTGAAAGTTGGCGATCGCCTCTCAGTTGTGGCTTTTTCCGGTTCTGCGGAAGTCATTATCCCTAACCAAGTCATCGAAGACCCCGAAAGCATCAAATCTCAAATCAAAAGCAAACTCAGCGCTAGTGGCGGCACTGCGATCGCTGATGGTTTGGAATTGGGAATTACAGAATTGATGAAGGGCACAAGAGGCGCTGTTTCCCAGGCGTTTCTGCTGACGGATGGGCATGGTGAAAGCGCTTTGCGGATTTGGAAGTGGGATGTTGGGCGAGATGACAACAAACGCTGTCTCAAACTGGCGCAAAAGGCTGCCAAACTGAACCTAACTATCAACACTTTCGGATTTGGCAATAGCTGGAATCAAGATTTGCTAGAAAAAATTGCCGATGTCGGTGGTGGTACTCTAGCTCATATTGAACATCCTGAACAAGCTGTGGAGCAATTTAGCCGACTATTTGGAAGGATTCAGTCAATTGGGCTAACTAATGCCTACTTGCTGTTATCTCTAGTGCCCAATGTCCGATTAGCAGAATTGAAGCCCATTGCCCAAGTTGCCCCAGACACAATCGAGTTACCAGTGGAACGAGAAGCTGATGGTAGCTTTGCTGTACGTTTGGGAGATTTGATGCAGGATGTAGAAAGGGTGGTTTTGGCGAATATTTATCTGGGACAATTGCCAGAGGGGAAACAAGTGATCGGGCATCTGCAAATTCGCTATGATGACCCATTAGTTAACCAAGAAGGCTTACTTTCGCCCCTGGTGCCAGTGTATGCAGATGTGGTGCGGGCGTATCAACCAGATTCTAATCCCCAGGTACAGCAGTCTATTTTGGCATTAGCTAAGTATCGCCAAACCCAGTTAGCCGAGGCGAAATTGCTACAAGGCGATCGCACTGGTGCAGCCACGATGCTACAAACGGCAGCTAAAACTGCTTTGCAAATCGGAGATAAAGGTGCGGCGACAGTGTTACAAAGTTCCGCCACTCGCCTGCAAGCAGGAGAAGAACTTTCGGAAGCAGACTTGAAGAAGACTAGAATTGCATCAAAAACCGTTTTACAGGAATAGTAAAAATTCAGCGTTGCTGATTAACAGTGAGTGTGTACAGTATTTTAAATTTAAAAATGGGCATATTAAATTCTAGTAGATATCTAGAAAAATCTTTTTAATAGCTAGCAAGCAATGCCAAGCAGGTCAGCACATGAAGTTGTACGACAGAGACTACACTATACTCACCTCTGACGAAGAGGCAAAATTCTGCTCGCTTAAGGAGCAGGAGGTCGTCGGGGAAGTTGGTATTCTCAAAGTCAGAGAGCCGCTTTTTCATAAGTACCCCAAAGCTGTACGCCATTACATCAGTCTGTTTCCAAACAACTACATGGACATTTTAGAGCTTCAAGATCGTGAGGAACTCAACAATAAACTTGCTTGCTTCCAACAATTGCTTAATTCAGAAGATGTCAATGAACGCAGTATTTTAAAATTTATTACCGAACATCGCGCCTACTTCATTATTGCCTCACTTCTGAAGTATTTTCATTTTGGTCATCACGCAACTTATCTTTTCCCTGAGTTTCAGCTCGGCAATTCCTATCAAGCCGACTACTTAATTATTGGTCGGGGTTCAGGCGGACATGAGTTTGTCTTTGTTGAACTTGAAGCCCCTAAAGGTAGCGGTATCATACTTACTGATGGCGAACTTGGAGAAGTGTTTCGCAAAGGCAGAAAGCAATTACGTGACTGGCAAACTTGGCTGGATGGTAATTATTCTTCACTCAAAGAGACATTTAATAAATCAAGACGGGCTGATGCACTACTGCCTGATGAGTTCGTCACGATGGATAGATCGCGACTCCATTTCGTCGTCATTGCTGGCAAACGCAATAACTTCACCAACAAGACTTACGAAATTCGGCGCAAAGAACGCTTGGACACAAACATCTTCCTATTACATTACGACAACCTTATTGATGCTGCCGCTGATGTAATCGGTAAAAACACTTACTAAATCAAGACCCTAGCCAAAAAAGAATTAGTCTAGATTTCACTAATAATAGATGGTGTCGATACCTGTATCACGTAGCAATGCTGCCGCAGAGAGTGGTAATTCCTAATCAAGCAACTGCTCCATAGCGCTTAGGTAGTTCAATGATGTACTTTCTGACTTCTTCAGTAGCTATTAGAGTCGGCATTCCGCCTACTCTAACAGCTTCTAGCGATCGCTATTCAAGCGAACTGAATATTAATCTTCTCCTTTGATATCCTGGGGCACGAAACCTGGTAGGTCAGTGGTGTCAACCGCAAAAACGAAAAATTTGTTTGGGTTGTCAATACCTGGCGCTATAGTACCTACGAAGTCGTTGTCATTGGCGATAAATAACGTATGCTTTTTCACACGGTTGATAACCACATCTTCTCCGAAGGCTAAACCTTCAAGCTTGGCGGGAATGTCCTCTTCTTTGATGCCGTTTTGAGTTAGCGCAGTCACCACATCAAGGAACAGGGTTTTGCTAACCGCCTTGCCAACAAGGTTGCTTTCCCCGGTGATATTGCTTACTTCTTGAGCATTCGTCAGATCGATCCGATATATTTTCTTGAAGGCAGCCTTTGAGCCGTCGCCAAAGCCCTTGCCATCGCGTTCATCTACTAAGAATTCGCGATCGCTGATTGCCAAAATCTCGCTGACGGTGGGATACTTCGGTTTAGCCAAGGTGCCAATATTATCTAGCTGATAAGCGTATTCCTGGGTGACACCTGTTTCTATGTCAATCTTAACGATTCTGGTATAAGCACCATTAGTACCACCGTCTTGGAGCAGTGGACTCTGCAAAATGCCAACCAGGGTTTTACCGTTGGGAGTAATCGCAAGTCCTTCCATGCCTTTGTTAGCAACCCTACCAGACGTGTTGCCAGTGATTTCTGTATCACTAACGGGACTTAAGTTGCTAACTGCAAACTTGCTAGGTAGGTTAAAGACCCTAATCCGCTTACCTGTATTGCGGTTAAATTGATATAGATAGGGGCCGTATTCATCAGAGATAAATACCTCCTTGCCATTATTGGATACACGCACCCCTTCAGGGTCGAAACGGGCATTGTTGGGATATGTCGAGATTTGAGTGGGGTTGAAGTTGTCAGAGCGTCCAGTGAAATAGTTTTTATTCTTAGTATTCAAAGCTGGGACACCACTGCCTAAACCCAATCCCGCACCATTCCCATAGTAAAGAGGCTCATTGCTGAATAGCAGAGTCGTGTCAATTAAGTAAGGGGTAAGTGTGAAAGGCAACGCTGAACCAAGTTTGCTTGGTTCAAGTTTCACTTTGATAGTTTGGAAGCGGTTGATATAAGATGCTGTGTCACTGACAGCGCTGTTGTATGACACGGCATTTGGCCCTCGGTCTGGGATAGCGATAAAGGTGTTACAGCCAGCGTAGGCCAATCCCGACCCTAAACCACCCAAGAGGTTTCCCGGAACGCCGTTTTCAAGGGGAGCAGATGTTTTGTTGGAGCGATCGCTAATATTACCATCTAGACTCCCAATTGCAATTAATTTAACGTCTGCATTGGCGGCAGGAGCCACAGCAAATAACGTCAACAAGGACAAAATTAGACTTTTGTTGAGCATATCAGTTCTATATTCTAAAAGACAGTATTTATTGAGGAATATTGCCAGTTTTTTTACTTTTACTAGTATCTATTTTTCATAGTTAAGCGAAAACTAAGCTTAGATTAAGCAAAGGTTATTAAAGCCCAGATAAAAACCCTCAGTAGTAGTATTCTCAATCTGCTAGCGAGATAGAAAAACCACACAAAAGCATAGGATTTAACGGTAACTGAATAAGAAATAAAGGGTTTAAAAAACTTAACTAAATACGACTTGCTACTACCAAAACATAACCAAAAATTACTGATGGCTTAACTATTGACTATCAATATTTTTATTTGATGGTTATCCTAATTATAGAAAAATTGCATGAAACCTAGCAAAAATCAAGGGTATCTATTAAGTCTTTTGTTCCTAAGTACCTTGAGTGCAAATATACAATCAGTTAGCGCTCGAACTACCAGCCCCGTTGGTAACTTACAGGGTGGGGCAGCTTTATTACCCACAGGTCAAACTATTACACCCGCAGCAGCACCAGGTTCAACGTTTGCACCTTTAGCAACTGGTTTGCGTACGGATGATAATGCTGATGCGGCTGAAGCAGTAAGCACAGCCCTCAGCCCTGATGGAAAAACTTTACTGGTGCTTACCAGTGGCTATAATCAAAACTTCAAAAATGAAAACACGGGCAGTACTTTCACTTATCCTGTATTAGACCCACAAACTGGCAAGTCAAGTAGTACAACAACTCCAAAAGCAGAATGGGTTTTTGTCTATGATGTCAGTAGCGGGAAGTTGGTTAAAAAGCAACAGATTAATATTCCGAATACCTATAACGGTTTAGCTTGGGCCAAAGACGGCTCACGCTTCTTTGTATCAGGTGGGATTGACGATCGCGTCTATGTTTATGCGTCTAACGGCAGCCAGTACCTACCAGATGCCCCCTTTATTTTACTAGGTCACAATTCTAACCAAACTGACCCGTTTCCTAAATATGATGGCGGTTTGTTAAAAGATACGCCAGCGAAGGCTGTGGCAACGGGAGCAGTTGTAGCGGGTATTGCGGTTAGTAAGGATGGCAAAACCTTAGTGGCTGCAAACTTTGAGAATGACTCAATATCAATTGTTGATACTACTACCCGTAAGGTAACTAAAGAAATTAAGTTTTTTAGACCAGGCGATAAAATAGCAACCGGGGAATTTCCTTTTGATGTAGCCATTAAGAGTGCAGAAAACGGTCAAGCTGCTAAAGTCTTCATTAGTAGCCAGCGCGACAACGAAGTCCTTGCTGTTGACATTACTTCTGGACAAATTACGCGTATACCAATTGGTAGCCAACCAAATAAAGTACTGCTCTCGTCTAGCCAAAATCGACTGTATGTAGCTAATGGTAATGATGACTCGATTTCCGTCATTGATACAAATAACAATCGGGTTATTCAAACCATCTCTTTGTCTCGCCCTGGTGAGAAATATAAAGGTGCAAATCCTAACTCTTTAACCCTCAGTCCAGATGGACGAACACTTTACGTTACTCTAGGGGGCGAGAATGCGATCGCTGTTGTGGACTTGCAAGGTGGTAGAGTAAATGGACGCATCCCCACTGGCTGGTATCCCAATTCTGTAAGCGTCAGTCAAGATGGTCAAAGACTTTACGTTGTCAATGCCAAGAGTAATTCTGGCCCCAACCCCGCAGGAAACCTGACAACTACAGCAGGACTAGCACGCAATACTAATTTTAAAAATGAGTACAACTGGGCTTTAGAAAAAGCTGGTATCTCAATTATTCCAGTGCCCAAGGGTGCGACTCTGGGTACACTTTCAGCGCAAGTGGATAAAAATAATGGTTTCTACAATCGCCGTCCTGACCGGACGATGAGGTATTTACAAGGCAAAATTAAGCACGTTATCTACATAGTTAAAGAAAACCGTACTTATGACCAAGTACTTGGTGACTTGCCTGTCGGTAATGGCGACCCAACACTTACCTTGTTTCCCAACAATATTTCACCAAACCATCACAAGCTATCCTTTGGCTTCGCAACTTTTGATAATTTTTACGACAGTGGCGAATCGAGTGGAGTTGGTTGGAACTGGTCTACCTATGGTCGTACTACAGATTACACCGAAAAAACTCAATCAGTTCTTTACGGTAACGCCGGCTTTAACGGCTTAACCTACGATTACGAAGGTATAAATCGGAATATCAGTCTCGCACTGTTCCAAACTTCCTCAAATAAATCGCCAATCAATACCCGTATCACAGGTATTTTAGATCCTTCTGGGCATTCTTCCATATTGCCTGGAGACAGGGATGTTGATGCTCCTGAAGGTGATGGTAATCTCCAGCCGGATGCCATTGGTGGTTATCTGTGGGATACAGCGCTACGTGCTGGCAAGACTGTACGTAATTACGGTTTCTTTGTTGATAATGCAGTTCCCTACACTACTAGCCAAAGCGATCCTACTAAACCCGATCCAAAAAACCCGACTTATATCCCTATCTCCCCAACTCCTTACGCTGACAAGATTCCTCAAGCTCCTGTTACCAAAACTGTACTGTTGGATAAAACCGACCTTTACTTCCGGTCATTCGATCAAAATAATGCTGATACTTATTTGTACAGCGAATGGGAAAGGGATCTGAAGCAAAATGGACTACCCAATTTAATGCTTGTGCGTTTATCTCACGATCATTTTGGCTCCTTTGGTACTGCTTTGGCTGGACTAAATACTCCTGAACTGCAAATGGCAGATAATGACTATGCTATTGGCAAATTGGTAGAGAAAATTTCTCATCTGCCGGAGTGGAAAGAAACGGCAATTTTCATCATTGAAGATGATTCCCAAAATGGGCCAGATCACGTTGATTCTCACCGTTCTTTAGCCTACATTATTTCGCCCTACACAAAACGGGGTGCGCTCGTCAGCACTAACTACAACACCATTAGTGTATTGCGGACAATGGAGGATTTGTTAAACATTGGTTATTTGGCAATTACTGATGCTAATGCTGAACCAATGTCGGATGCCTTCACTAGAGAACCCAATTTTGAACCTTACACAGCTATTGTGCCAGGTAACTTGTGTACCAATCCTGTAGATCCAAAACTAGTACCAGCTTGCCAAGATCGCAATGTTGAAAAGACAGCAGCTATGCCGATTCTAAATCCTAAAAAATGGTGGGCTGCTATGACCAAGGACTTCAATTTTGTAGGTGAAGATAAGCTCGATCCAGAAGAGTTCAACGAAATTCTCTGGGCAGGAATTAAGGGCGATGGCATTCCTTATCCTGAAGAACGTAACCGTAAAGACTTGCGGCAAAATCGCGCTCAAATGCTAAAGCATTGGGAATTAAGTCAAAGAGATAACTCTACTGAAGCGAAGAAGTAAGTATTAGAGGTTGGATATAAAGACGTAGCACTGCTACGTCTTTACAAGGATTTTAATAGGTCAATTTTCGTGTGATTGCCTGTTTTTCAATTGATAATAAATGGTGTGAGGATTACAGAAAAATGGTCAAAATGTTTTGGAAGTGGTTGCCGATTTGTCCAGTGACTTTGGGGCTCTTCTCGGTAATCACTACCACAACTGGGGCGATGCCTGCGGCGGGCGATGCCAACGCACTTCCAGCTAAAACGGGAACTGTTCAAGAATCAGCAGGACAGGTAACATCTGTTTCTCAACTGTCGGATGTACAGCCGACAGATTGGGCATTCGGTGCATTGCAATCTTTGGTGGAGCGTTATGGGTGTATTGCAGGTTATCCTAATGCAACTTATCGCGGTAATCGGGCTTTAACTCGTTACGAATTTGCGGCTGGAATTAATGCCTGTTTAGATCGGGTCAATGAACTAATTTCAACTGCAACAACTGACATCGTTAAAAAAGAAGATTTAGCAACTCTGCAAAAATTACAAGAACAGTTCGCGTCTGAATTGGCCAGTTTGCGGGGTCGAGTAGATGCTTTAGAACCTCACTTGGAAACTCTGGAAAAACAGCAGTTTTCAACCACGACAAAACTTCATGGTGAGGCAATTTTTGCTCTATCAGGGTTTGCATCTGGACAAGATGCCGATAATGCTGATATTCCGAGAAGCACGACTTTTGGCGATCGCATTCGCCTCAACTTTGACAGCAGTTTCACTGGACAAGACTTACTCCGAGTTCGCTTACAAGCCCTTAACCTCAATTACTTCTCTAGTGAAGGTGGCACTGGAACTAGATTACCAGAAGGGACTCTAGCTTTTAATGCAGAAATTGGAGATGAAGATCCTGAAAATAATCAAGTTGGAGTTGAGACACTATATTACAGATTTCCTCTAGGCAAAAAAACCGAAGTTACTTTTTTTGCCAACGAAGGGGAAGTTGAAGATTTTTTGGATACAATCAACCCCTTTTTGGATGGGGATGAGGGAGCCAGAGGTGCTTTATCCAAGTTTGGCAGTCGGAACTCAGTTTACTACTTTGTACCTGCTGGAGCCGGAGTTGGGTTGACACACCGCCTATCTGACCAGTTGGAGTTGAGTTTGGGATATTTGTCTAGTACAGCATCGAACCCCAACGCTAACAGAGGTTTATTCAATGGTTCTTACGGTGCGATCGCTCAATTGACTTTCCAACCTAGCGATCGCCTCAGTATCGGTTTAACTTACGTCAACGCCTACAATAACTTGGGTGAAGATTTGGCAATCCCAGGTACTGGTAGCCAAAAGGCTAACTTGGGCTTAGTTACTGATTCGCCGACTTCCACCAACGCTTACGGCTTGGAAGCATCCTATCAAGTAAATTCCGGCTTTTTGATTAATGCTTGGGCTGGCTTTGCCAAAACCCGCGTTTTGGGCCTAGGGAATGCCGATATTTGGAATTATGCAGTTGCTTTAGCTTTCCCGGATTTGGGTAAAAAAGGCAATCTCGCGGGGATTGTTGTGGGTATGGAGCCGAAAGTAACCGGTGCTGATGAGGCGATTGCGAATGTATTTACGGAGATAGTTGCACCGCAAAACCGCGACTCTGCTCAAGACAGAAATACCTCTTTACACGTTGAGGGTTTTTACAGCTATGCAGTTTCAGACAATATTACCATCACCCCTGGTTTAATTTGGCTGACTGCTCCCAACCATGACGATCAAAACAGTGATGCTGTACTGGGAGTTATTAGAACTACCTTTACCTTCTAAATTCTGCTGTGGTTTTATTCAAGACAATTGAAGGATTTGTTATGCACAAAATACGATTGAGTTCCATCTTTTTCAGATATAGTCTGACCTCTGTCATATTATTAACAACACTTTCTGCTGGGTTAATTCGCCCAATCAAAACCCTAGCTGAATGCACCTCTGGTACTAATAACTGCGAGAAGAAAACAGATAATTCTTCCTGTGATTCTAGAAATCCACACAACTTGGTTGCAGACACTGCAAGAATGCGAAGAATTAAGATTGCTTGGGATGTATGTCAAAAAAATGATTTTTATCAAGTAAGTTGGGGCAACGATAAAGATGATATGACGCAAATTGATGACCCAACAGCACGTAGTTGGACTTATGTGGGAGCCAGGGATCTTGTTAAGTACACATTTAAAGTCCGTGGGTGCAATGCTCGTCCTACTCAAGATGCTGCTCAAGAACCAGATTGCACCCCTTGGACAGAATTACTTGTAACAACACCTGATTGGTAACTCTTGCTGGTTGTTTCTAGAGATCACTTACACAAATCTATTTTGAGGATAATCGATATGAAATTGTTTCCACAATTAGCGATCGCTACTAGTCTTGTTTTGAGTTTGGCTATCTTAAGCACTAAATCCGTATCGGCTGCAATTGTTAATTATGCTTTCAGTGTTGATAGTTCTACAGCTAAGGGGAACGGTTTATTTAGCTTTGATGACTCAACTTTCAGTAATGATAATATCCCGGTAGCGCCACTTCAGGCGTTGACTTTTCAATTTGATAATGACCCCAATATTTATACTGCAAAGGATGATATTGAATATCCAGATTATCCCGTTACATTTCCAACAGTGTCATTAGCAGATAACGCATCGATTGGATTGCTGTACAACTTCCTTGACAAAGTTAATCCTTCTAAAAGTTACGAAATTGCTGGAACATTATTTTCCGTATCCTCCGAAACTCCTGATTCCGGTACAGTTTCTTATCGAGAAGTACCTGAACCTAGTACTTTAGATAGCACACTTCTGGTTGGCGGCATTGGCTTGTTCTTGAACAGAAAGTTAAGATCGATCAAAAAGATTAAAGCTTAATTTTCACTTAAGAGAGTGTAATATGGTTGTATTCGCAACTGCATATACTCTCTTAATAATCGTATAAAAAACAAAATATCCATGAAAATTACTGACATTCATCATATAGCTATTATTTGTTCTGACTACAATCGCTCTAAAAGTTTTTATGTCGAGACTTTAGGCTTTTCGATTATTGAAGAGACTTTTCGTGCCGAAAGGAATTCTTATAAATTAGATTTAAAAGTTGGCGAAAATGGTCAGATAGAGTTATTCTCTTTTCCCAATCCTCCGCAACGATTTAGTAGTCCAGAGGCTTGTGGGTTAAGACATCTTGCTTTTAAAGTTGACAATATTGAGGAAACTGTTTTTTACTTAAACTCCCAAGGTATAGAAACAGAGAATATCAGAATTGACGAAATCACAGGTAAGAAATTCACTTTTTTTAAAGATCCAGATAATTTGCCGTTAGAAATTTATGAAAATTAGAAAATATAAATTTTTTGATTAAATAATTGTAGATAAATAGCAAATGAACAAGCTATTTGGTAAAATTCTCAAATGTTTGACAATATATGTAAATTTTTAGCTGAAAATTTCTCCAGCGACTTCGCCACTTGGTTATTAGGCGAACCCATTACCTTAACCGAATTAAGTCCAAAAGAATTATCTATCGAACCCATTCGTGCTGATGCTTTAATTTTGCTACAGTCGGAGCAAAACATCTTGCATTTGGAATTTCAAACCCAAGTGGATGCGGAAATCCCTTTTCGGATGATTGACTATCGATTGCGAGTGTATCGTCGTTTTCCACACAAATCAATGCATCAAGTTGTAATTTACCTCAAGCAGACAAATTCGGATTTGGTGCAACAAAATACATTTACAATTCCTGGAACACGCCATGAATTTGCAGTTATCAGACTTTGGGAACAACCAACCGAAGTATTTTTGAGAACACCTGGACTTTTTACCTTTGGCAGTTTTGAGTAGTACAATTGAACCATAAGTTATACTAAATGAAGTGGCGCGTGAAATTAATGGTATTACAGAATCAAGAACTCAAAGTAATATTGCCGCTTCCACGGCTATTTTAGCTGGTTTAGTATTAGATAAAGAGGTTATTAGACGAGTTTTGAGGTCAGATATTATGCGCGAGTCAGTGATTTATCAAGATATTTTACAAGAAGGAAAAGCTGAAGGGAAAGCCGAAGGGAAAGCTGAAGGGAAGGCTGAAGCTTTACTTGAAGTGGCAAGTAACCTTTTTAATACTGGTATGCCATTAGAACAGATAGCAAGATTGACAGGGTTATCAATTGAGCAGTTACAGTATTTGCAGGTAAGCAAATCTGGTGATTCAAAATAAATAATCGGTGCAGGTTGACTGCACCGATTGCACAATTTATATTTAATTGCACCAGACATTTCCCTCACGCCAATGCTGATGCTTGGGGTTTGGCAAAAATCATTCTTCCTGCGGTGGTTTGCAAAGCACTGGTGACTACTACTCGCAGTTCACCACCCACATAATTGCTGCCTTCTTCAACTACTACCATCGTGCCATCATCTAGGTAGCCAATACCTTGACTGGGTTCTTTGCCTTCCTTGAGAATTTTTAAATCCAGGTTGTCGCCAGGTAAATAACTGGGACGGACGGCATTCACTAAATCATTCACATTCAAAACAGGCACTTTCTGAACGCTGGCTACTTTAGACAAGTTGTAGTCGTTGGTTAGCAATGTACCGCTAATTTCTTGGGCAAAGCGTACCAACTTGGCATCCACTGTGGGGATATCTTCGTAGTCAACTGCATTAATCAAAATGCGATCGGGATATTCTTCCTTAATACGGTTGAGAATTTCTAGTCCTCTCCTTCCCCGCACGCGCTTTTGATCTTTGCTAGCATCCGCTACTTGTTGGAGTTCTTGCAAGACAAATTGCGGTACGAGAATTTGTCCTTCCAGAAACCCTGTTTCTAATAGCGCTTCAATGCGACCATCGATAATGCAACTGGTGTCTAAAACTTTGGTATTAGCTGGTTTTAGCGTTCCTTCCACAACCATTGATTCGACGGTGTTGGGATTAATGAACCGCAATAAACCTCGCCCGTGGGTGTCTGCCAAATTCATGCCAGTGACGGAGAGGATAATACTACCGACAACTGCCACAAGTGGCTTAATAAATCCAAAATCCGCGGGGATGGGTAGTAAGAATAGTGGGGCTAACATGAGGTTAGCTAGCAACAAGCCAATTACTAACCCAATGGCACGAGTTAAGATCACTTCCAGAGGCATTTCTTTGACTTGTGATTCTAGACGGCGATATGTCGTCTGGAAACTCAGCCCGATCGCACCACCAATAATAGCGGCAAAGACGGCAACAACTAAGCGTAAAGCTTCTAGATTCGTTACCTGATCGAGAGTGCCATTGGGTAGTAGTTCAGTGCTGTAGAACCCTATTCCCGAAGCTGCCAGGATAAATGAGAAAATGATAATTGCGTCAAGCATGGTTATGTTGTTTTCCTGCAACTGTGTTCACCGAGAAACTTAAGTATTTTTTATTTCATCGGTAAGATAAACTGATCAATATTGACTTACACTAAGGGTTTAGGCTGACAATATCTGCAATTATTATAACTAAAGGCTTTTATCTTAATATTTTTCATTGTTTCTTTGTAAAACGACAAAAATTTGTAAATAAACTGCTCATTTTGCAAGAATTCAGAATCCAGAATCCAGAAGTCAGAATTAAGAAGACTTTGATACCCAAACTTAATAATTTTAATAAAATCAAGAAGTTATTGCACGCTTGCTTTTACGATTATTCTGGCTCCTGACTCCTGACTCCTGAATTCTTTCTTCATTTTCATTGTCTCTAATTCGCAGTTGGCTTAACTTAAAAATTTTCTCAAAATGAGTCAAAAATTTAGTGTTTCTGGAATTGCGAGTTCTGCTTATGTTCATATTCCCTTTTGCAGACGGCGATGCTTTTATTGTGATTTCCCGGTGTCTGTTGTGGGCGATCGCTTGCGGGGCGAAACATCTGGTACTATCTCCCAATATGTTGAGGTATTATGTCAAGAAATTGCCATTACACCAGCCTTTGACCAACCCCTAAAGACAATTTTCTTCGGTGGTGGTACTCCTTCGCTGCTATCAACAGAACAGCTACAACGGATAGTGGGAGAATTGGAGAAGCATTTTGGTATTGCATCTGGGGTAGAGATTTCTATGGAAATTGACCCAGGTACCTTTGATTTAGCACACATAGTAGGCTATCGCAGTGCAGGTGTGAACCGGGTAAGTTTGGGTGTACAAGCCTTTCAAAAAGAATTATTGCAAAGGGCGGGGCGATCGCACTCAGTTGAAGATATTTTCGCAGCTGTGGAGTTAATCCACCAAGTCGAGATTCCCGAATTTAGCTTAGACTTAATTTCTGGGTTGCCGCATCAGTCTTTGGATCAATGGCAGGATTCTCTAACTAAAGCGGTAGAACTTATACCCACTCACATTTCCATATACGATCTTACCATCGAACCAGGTACAGCCTTTGGTCGTTATTACAAACCAGGTGATACTCCTTTGCCTACGGATGAAGCCACAGTCAAAATGTACCAGATGGCGCAGCAGGCTTTGACTGGTGCTGGTTATGAGCATTATGAAATTTCTAATTATGCTCAACCTAAGCATCAATGTCAGCATAATCGAGTTTATTGGGAAAACCGCCCTTACTACGGCTTTGGTATGGGTGCGGCGAGTTATGTTGAGGGGAAACGCTTCACTCGTCCGCGTAAGACTAGGGAGTATTACCAGTGGGTACAAGCTGGCGGTGTAATTGATTGTGATGTTACCCCCCCAAAAGAAGTATTGTTAGAAACGTTAATGTTGGGGTTGCGTTTGGCGGAGGGTTTAAGTTTGGCGGCGTTGGCGGAGGCGTTTGGCGAAGAGAAGGTAGAGGAAGTTTTCAGGTGTTTGCAAGGGTATTTTGATAAAGGTTGGGTAGAAGTTACAGAGGGAAGGTTGCGTTTGATTGATCCCCAAGGGTTTTTGTTTTCTAATGTGGTGTTGGCGGAGTTGTTTGAGAAGTTGGGGTGACGAACCGCAGAGGCGCAGAGTCCGCAGAGAGAGGAGGAGAGGGGAAGCTTATGCAGAAAAATCTAGTTAGAAAAGCTGTAATTCCGGTAGCTGGTTTTGGGACTCGGTTGTTTCCAGCGACTAAGGTTGTGAAAAAAGAACTTTTCCCGATTATTGATCGAGATGGGAGGGCAAAACCTGTGATTCTCGCAATTATCGAAGAGGCAATTAGTGCTGGAATTGCAGAAGTGGGGATCGTGGTGCAACCGGACGATCAAGAAATATTTGCAGATTTATTGAAAAATCCACCCAAAAAAGAACTTTTAGATAAACTTTCACCGCAAAATCAAGAATATAGCCGTTATCTTGAAGATTTAGGTAGCAAAGTCACCATCTTATTGCAAGAGGAACAATTAGGTTATGGTCATGCGGTATTTTGTGCTAAAGATTGGATAAAAGATGAGCCATTTCTGTTAATGTTGGGCGACCACATTTATACATCTGATATTGAAAAATCTTGTGCTAGTCAAGTTTTAGGTACTTACGAACAAGTTAATCAAAGCGTTGTTGGTTTAACTAAAATGCCAGCAGAAATTATTCATAAAGCTGGTTGTGTAACAGGTGTTTGGCAAGAGTTAAACTCGATTTTATCAGTCACACAACTCTATGAAAAACCTACTATTGAGTATGCACAACAACATTTGCGTGTAGAGGGAATGTCAGAAAATGATTTTTTAGGTATATTTGGCTTATATTTACTTACGCCGAAAATTTTTGACTTTCTAGCAGAACACATCAAGCAAAATTTCCAAGAACGAGGTGAATTTCAGTTAACATCCTGTCTGGAAAGATTGCGTAAGGAAGAGGGAATGACAGGATATATTGTTAAAGGTAACTGTTTTGATACAGGTTTACCAGATGCTTATCGTCAGACAATGATTGATTTTAGAAATTTCTAGATTAATCTGAGTTTCAAAACAAAAAGATCCCCGACTTCTTCAAGAAGTCGGGGATCTGAGCGTCTCAGTAGCCTTTAATTACGAATTACGAATTATGAATTATTTTGCAACAGTTGCTCGCGGATTAGAAACCCTGGCGGCTCAGGAGTTAGAGCAACTGGGTGCCCATTCTGTGGAGCCAGGATTTTGCGGTGTTGCCTTTGAGGGCGATCGCACTTTGCTTTATCGCGTCAACCTCTGGGCTAGGCTACCGTTCCGAATCTTGGTGGATATCCATGAGTTTCCATGCCTTGATGCTAAGGATCTTTATCGCGGCATTCAGACTATCGATTGGCAAAACTATCTTACGCCAGACATGACGCTGGCGGTGAATGTCACAGGCAAAAACGATCACCTCAACCACAGCCATTTCACATCTCTACAGGTCAAAAATGCGATCGTCGATCAGCAGCAGGAAAAGCTGGGTGAGCGTTCAAATGTAGAACTTCATGAACCAGATGTGCGGGTTAATGTTCACATTGAGCGCGACTTTTGTACCGTTAAACTCGATAGTTCTGGAAATAGTCTACACCGCCGAGGCTATCGCCCTGCGGTTGGATCAGCACCTCTCAAGGAATCTCTGGCTGCTGCTCTGATTCAACTTTCGGGCTGGCAGCCAAACCAAATGTTCTACGATCCTCTCTGTGGATCTGGGACTTTACCCCTAGAAGCTAGCTTAAAGGCACTGAACATAGCACCAGGGCTGTTTCGTGAGTCCTTTGGATTTGAAAATTGGCTCGATTTTGATCTGTCCCTTTTAGAAAAGCTGCTCCAAGAAGCTAAGGACAGCCAACTGGATACCCTTCCCGCACCTATTTGGGGAAGCGATCGCGATGAAAATATAATCGAGCAAGCCATTAACAATGCCCAAAACTGTGGTGTTGATAATCATGTATGGTTTTCTCAAATGGAGCTTGCTGATGTTGTCGCCCCCGCAGACAGTGGGATTTTATTCTGTAATCCACCTTATGGCGAACGGCTGGGGCGAGATATTGATTTAGGGGCATTTTACAAACTTTTGGGCGATGTGCTGAAACAACGCTTCAAAGGCTGGACTGCATTTGTGCTGAGTGGCAACAAGGAATTGTCTCAATGCATTGGGCTGAAATCATCCAAGCGAATTGCGGTGTACAACGGAGCGTTGCCTTGTCAGTTAATGAAATATGAGTTGTATTAAGACAATTGTCGGTTTGTAGTATGTTGAAGGCGATCGCTCTCAACTACTTCTGTTAGATCACAAAGACGCGATTCATCGCGTCTTTTGCCTTAACCGAACCACAACCTAAACCTGCTGTTGCATAGCATTGCTTATCTCCATAGACTCATCAGTGATGTTTTTAACACTATTTAATAAAATTAAATTTAGCCAAAAAAAGTTTGAAACTACCTCTCGATATATATTGCAGCAGTTAGCATGGCATCTTTTGAAAAAAGTGGCAGTATAATCGGTGACTGACAATCTGCAATTTATTTATCGCTAAAAGGCAGGGCCATTTATGTCAGATCAATTCACCTTTACTGTTACCAATGATACCGAACAAGCAATTACAGAGTTGTGGGTATCTGTCGATGATGAAGATTGGGCTTCATTTACCTTGAGTGATTCAGGGATTCCATCGGGTGAAACAGTAACAATTGCTTGGGCTGAATATACGAATGATTCGCCCTGTGAATGGTACATCTCTGCTGTATTTGAAGATGAATCAGAAAGTGAGTCAGCCCTATTTAACTTCTGTGAAGAACCAGCTTTAACGTTCGGCTAAATTTCCCATTGCGATCGCCACCGGAAAGTGCGTGTACGCCATCGCGCTTGAGGCATGATTGCATATCGACTCCAGCCATAAAAACCAAAGCCCTGCCTCGAAAGCATCTAGGTGGGGCTTGATATTAAAATTGATCAAAAATATGGGTCTGAAACCCCGTGCTTCACGCAATGCTTTAAAGTAATGAGTAAGGAGTAATGAGTGGATGAAAAATGGGTATTTACTCATTACTTATTACTTATTACTCATTACTCATTACTCCAGAATCACCGTGCGTACCCTTCTCCTGACAGAGACGCTGCGCGAACGGGAACGCCAAGGGCGAACACGCCGGGGAGTATAGTCAAATTGGTAATACCAGATAATGGTGTAAGCGCCCTGGTTCTAGAAGAGGAAAAATGCCAATGCCAGAAAAATCAGGACTGTTCGCGCCAGTTAGACTAGGTTCGCTTGACCTTCCCAACCGCATCATCATGTCTCCGATGTCCCGTCTCCGGGCAACTACTGAGTGTGTACCTACCCCCCTAATGGTCGAATACTACACCCAGCGAGCTTCGGCGGGACTCATTATTACGGAAGGGACGCATCCAAGTCCAATGGGGCGAGGTTACACAACCTGTCCTGGGTTGCACAACGAGGAGCAGGTTGCAGGCTGGCGAAAAGTGACAGATGCAGTTCATGCTGCTGGAGGTCGGATATTTGTGCAACTGATGCACGCTGGACGGGTGTCGCACTCCTCCCTATTACCTAACCATGCCCGACCGATCGCACCTTCGGCTGTCCCGGTGGTGTCCGAAGAAGTTCACGTTTGGGATGGCAAAGTCCCTTTCGAGATACCCCGTCCGTTAGAGTTGGACGAAATACCCGAAATAGTAGAGGAGTTCCGCCGCTCTGCGGAACTCTCTATTGAAGCAGGTTTTGATGGTGTGGAACTTCATGCAGCAACTGGATATCTACCCAACCAGTTCCAAGTCAGCAGCTCCAACCAACGCACCGATGCCTATGGTGGTACATTGGAGAATCGAACTCGCTTCACGCTCGAAGTAGTCAATGCTCTGTGTAGCGTCCGGGGAGCGGAGCGGATTGGGGTCAAGATTGCCCCCGGCTTCACAGTTAACGACACATTTGATGACGATCCTGCCGAAACTTACACCTATGTCGCAAAATCACTCAGTCCATTGGGTTTGGCATACTTGCACGTGGGGTATGACCGAGGTTACGCCAGAGGAACTGCACCGAAGTTTAACCCCATTGATCTCCTACGTCCCGTTTACCAAGGAACACTGATAGCTGTGGGTGGGTTTGATCGACAACGAGGTGATGAAGCAATTACAAGTGCGCGGGCTGATGCCATCGTTTTCGGGCGACTGTTCATCTCTAACCCTGACTTAGTGGATCGGCTACGGCTCAATGCCCCCCTGAACGAAAGTGACGTGAGGGCGTTCTATGGTGGTAGTGAACATGGCTACACAGACTATCAAACCCTGTCGCAACTCCATTGAGTGGCATAACAACGCCCATGCGAGTTGTGTTGCAAAAACTTTTTAAACTACGCAATTCCTCAAAATACTTAAAGCTACCGCCTCCGCCACCTTGATACCATCGATACCCGCCGAGAGAATTCCCCCTGCGTATCCCGCTCCCTCACCAGCCGGATAAAGACCGACTGTATTTAAACTCTGATAATCCTCTTTGCGTTTAATCCGAATCGGTGATGATGTGCGGGTTTCCACGCCAGTCAACACGGCATCATTCATTGCAAATCCTTTAATTTGTTTGTCAAAAGCAGGAAGGGCTTCGCGGATGGCGGCGATCGCATAATCTGGTAAACTCTGACTCAGATCGCCCAAATGTACCCCTGGTGTATAAGACGGTTTAACAGTGCCCAATGCTGTCGAGGGACGATGGTTGAGAAAGTCACCTACCAACTGCCCTGGAGCTTCATAAGTTCCACCGCCTAATTTAAAAGCCTGTTCTTCTAAGCGCCGTTGAAAGTCAATTCCTGCCAAAGCATTACCCGGATAATCTTCTGGGGTGATGCCTACAACGATCGCACTATTGGCATTACGCTCATTGCGAGAATATTGGCTCATCCCATTGGTGACAAGTCGCCCCGGTTCTGATGCAGCTGCAACCACCAAGCCTCCTGGACACATACAAAAACTATAAACGGAACGACCATTTTGGCAGTGGTGAACCAGTTTATAATCGGCAGCACCTAAAAGCTTATGACCAGCTTGAGCGCCGAAACGACATTTATCGATGAGAGTCTGCGGATGTTCGACCCGAAAGCCGATGGAAAAAGGTTTAGGCTCGATGTAAACCCCGCGATCAAATAGCATTTGGAAGGTATCGCGGGCGCTGTGTCCCACTGCCAGAACTACATAATCGCTGGCGATATATTCCCCACTGGCAAGGGTGACTCCCCGCACTTGTCCATTTTCGATGTTAATATCTTCCACCCGACTTTCAAAGCGGATTTCACCGCCGAGGGATTCGATTTTGGCACGCATACTTTGAACGATTCCCACCAGTTTAAAAGTGCCGATATGCGGTTTGTTGATATAAAGAATTTCCGGTGAGGCTCCCGCATTGACGAGTTCGGTTAATACTTTACGCCCATAATGCTGAGGATCTTTGACTTGACTGTAGAGTTTGCCATCGGAAAATGTACCCGCACCACCTTCGCCAAATTGAGCATTGGATTCGGGGTTGAAGTCTGATTTTTTCTTCCAAAAGCCAAAAGTATCAACGGTGCGATCGCGAACTTTTTTGCCACGCTCTAAAATGATTGGACGGAAACCCATTTGTGCAAGCATCAAACCTGCAAATAATCCACAAGGTCCAGTACCAATGACAATGGGGCGAATCGCCAAATTACTTGGTGCTTGTGCCACTGGGCGATAACTCATGTCTGGCGTAGCCATTACATGGGGATCTTTTTTCAGGCGCTTGAGTAGATGAGTTTCTTGAGTCGTTTCTACATCCAGAATATAAACAAGAGCAATCTCTCCTTTCTTACGGGCATCATAGCTACGCTTGAAGATGGAATAGCTGATCAAATCTTCGTCTGTGATTTGCAGCTTTTTGAGGATGGCAGTCTTGATCTCATCTTCAGGATGATCAAGCGGGAGCTTTACTTCTGTTAGTCGTAACATGGCGAGGAGAAATTCATACTATCTATCAAAATTTTAATCAAAGTCACTGTGGTAGAGCTGATGCTTAAACCAGACTGACAGCCGACTCTAACATTCGTATTATCCCAAGTTCAGCATCTATTTCCACTTCCACACCGATTGGCAAGGTAAATTTATCTTTAATATGACCAATCATTGAACCATACCAAGCAGGAATCCCTAAAGGAAGTAGGTGTTGTTGCAATACTTGCATTAATGTAAATGATGGTTCATCCCCAAGACTACATTTAGTGCATTGCCCAAAGATAAAGCCAGTAATTTGATTAAGTATCCCAGCAGTTTTTAATTGCGTCAGCATTCTATCTATCCGGTAAACATCCTCGCCAATTTCTTCCACAAATAGGATGCTTTTGTTCCAAGAAGGTAGATAAGGTGAACCTACCATCGCTGATAGCACTGATAAGTTTCCACCGATGAGTTTACCCGTTGCCTTTCCTGGTGCTATTGTCTCCACCCGCACTTCGCTAGGGTTGAGATTTTGCATAGTCACTGCTTCACCATTAAATAGGATGCGTTTGAAGTAATCGACTGTAAATTGATTCCAGGTAGATGTGGCAACTGGCCCATGAAAAGTAATCATTTTACTACGGGCGTTAATTGCCAACAACAGCGTCGTAATATCGCTGTAGCCGATGATAATTTTTGGATGGGAGCGGATTAGTGAGTAGTTGAGTAGGGGTAAAATGCGATTACAACCCCAGCCACCACGCATAGGGATAATTGCTTTGATGGTGCGATCGCTAAACATCAAGTTTACATCCTGGGCGCGATCGCTATCTTTACCCGCTAAATAGCCGTAACGGTCTAGAATATGCTTCCCCAACTTGACTTTTAACCCTAATTGGGAAAGTGATTGCTGTGCTGCTTCGATATCTTTAGCATCAACAATACCCGCAGGGGCGATTAATCCTACAGTATCACCCACTTGTAGGCGTGACGGTTTGCGGATGATGTTTGGAGATGGCTTACCTTGGGCAGTAAATGATGGTATCTGGGTGGCTAAGGTAGCTAGTCCACAGGTTGTAATAAATTCCCGACGTTTGATATTCATGCTCTTTTTACCTACAAGCGAAATCCAGCAACTGGGTAAGGTTCAGCGGCGATGCGAACATCTTGACCAAGAGCCACAAGTCTTTTTGCCCGTACCAGCCCGGATTTCTCACGCATAGTGTAGGCAGAGGGAGAAGAGGAGTGTGGGGAGTGTGGGGGGTAAGACTTCTTCCCCATCCTCCCACACCTCCCACACCCCTTGGATTTCTCACAAGTGAGAAATCCAGGCCAGGCACCGCTGAATCTAGCGCAGCATTCCCCTGTTGCGTCAATCTTCCCAGTTGCTATTTTTTGTTAACGATCGCTTGACTTTTAAGACAGTTGCTACTATTTCTCTTAACCCAAGGGTATTGGAGTATAAGTCTGTAGTCAATTCACTTATTTATCCTTTACTAAGTTAGAAAATAGCCTCTGCCAATCAATAGAGTTAACAGTATTGTCTGTCTGTTTTACCTCAAAGGTGATATTACAAGCTGGTGCTATTTTTAGCGCTTGCACGCAAAGTTCTGCCACATCTTCACGGCTGATTTTGCCCTTAATATTATCGCCTTGCTCGAATATTAATTCCTTACCTCCTGGTTCCTCAGTTAAAGCACAAGGTCTAATAATCGTATAAGGAATTCCGCTTTCTCTTAAACTATCTTCTCCCTTCAACTTCCAAGTTAGAATTCCTCCTAATTGGTCATTTAACTTCACTGCTGGCGGTTCTTCATCTAAATTAATGCCAGGGCGACCGGGACGAGTTACGCCTGCTGAACTGACTAGGATAAATTGTGGTAAAGTTGTACCGCCGTAAGCTTTAATTGATTCCAATTGCAAAGTAAAACCACCAGGGGAAAATTTGGGATTCAAAGCCCCATCATATTCAAATTTGCTCAACATCAATTGGAATGAACAAATTCTATTCTGCTCAATAGGCGGCGCATCTTTGACAACTTTTGCCCGAAAGACAGGAATCAAATCTGCAAAGGGAATGTGAACATCTATCCAAGTATTAGCTACTGTGTCAAAAGAATAGCTGTAGCCAATGCCATCCCATTTTGTATCTGTTCGTAGGAAGATTTTATAACGTTGTCCATCACCTTTGACGCGCAATTTCACACCTTCATAACCGGATAAGTTGAAGGGCGGATCAAAATTCTTAGTTCTAACAGATGCAAATCCGCCAGAGTTAGCGGTGGAGACATTACCAGCAAACAAAGCTGTATTTTCTACTAATTGAATATTACTGGCACTCACGCCACCCATAACAACATCATCCAACGCCCCCCAGTTATCTTTTAATTCTGCTGATGGCTTGGTGAAATCAAATATCGGTTTTTCGTTTGCTTGGGGTAAATATTTTGCAGCCGCTTGGACTAAGTTTTTGACACCTTGATATTCTACATTTTCTGGGGTGTCGCCAACAATTTCTGGCTGGTAAAATTTAACACCTTGATAATATTTGGCTCTATCGGCTGTATCTCCTTCAACTGGTTGCACGCGCACTGCTGTGCAGCAAACTACAGCTTGGATATCAGCCATAACTAAAGGAGTTAAAGTTTCTGGTTTTGTGATATCCGCAACTACTAAGTCTATATCATTACCTAGAATCGACCGTGCTTTGTCAATGTCTCGAACTAGGGCGCGAACTTTATAACCCCGTTGGAGCGATCGCTGCACCACTCGTTTACCTACACCACCTGTTGCACCTGCTACTAGTATTACACCCACGTTTCTTCCTCCATTGGGTCTATCTTGATTATCCTTTGGACGGCCTTGGATTAACTGCTGTACCCAGTTAAGGAAAGGAATTACCTCAAAGTAAGTCAGGGTTTCGATAAACCTGCCTAAGTCCCATTGAGAACGATTTTTGTCAGTCATATTTGCGTCCTCATAACTACCTCTAGTCTAGCCCAATGAGCTAGTTCCCAGATTTATCACGCATAGTGTAGGCTTCAGGGGAAGAGGAGTGTGGGGAGTGTGGGGAGTGTGGGGGGTAAGACTTCTTCCCCATCCTCCCACACCTCCCACACATCCCACACATCCCACACCTCCCACACCTCCTACACATCCCACACCTCCCACACCTCCCACACCCCTTGGATTTCTCACTTGTGAGAAATCCAGGTTATGTTGTCTCTAAGCCAATCCTCACACTTTGAATAGTATGTTTTTCCCGCTTACTGTCGAACTGGAATTAAGATCACAAATTCTGTACCTTGCTCTGTAGAAGAGTTGCACTCGATTGAACCACCATGTTTTTCCACTATAATTTGTCGAGCGATCGCCAGCCCTAATCCTGTACCTTTACCAACACTTTTCGTAGTAAATAAGTGGTCAAAGATTTTTTGTTTGACTGATTCGCTCATGCCAATTCCATTATCAGCAATCTTCACCTCAACATTTAACTCTTTCAAGGAAGTGGTAATTGTAATTCGGTTAGGATTAGATTTAATTTCCTCAAAACTCCGATCTGTATTTGATTCATCCAATGCATCTATAGCGTTCGCTATTAAATTCATAAATACTTGATTTAATTGACCAGGATAGCAAGTAATTAGAGGTAGCACGCCATATTTTTTGATAACCTCGATTGTCGGGCGATCGCCTTGGTCTTTGAGTCGATGCTTTAAGAGCATTAAGGTACTATCAATTCCTTCATGAATCTGAAACTCTACCAGAGATAAAATATCGGATCGAGCAAAGGTTCTTAAAGAAAGGCTAATGTCCTTAAGACGATCGATTCCCTGGTGCATTGATTCCATAATTTTTGGTAAATCTTTAGCCAGATACTCTAAGTCAATTTCTTCAATGAGTTCTTCAATTTCCGGGTCTGGGTGTGGTAACTTTTGCTGTTGTAGATTCACCAAACGCAGGAGATCATTCATATATTCTTCAATATGAGAGCAACTTCCACTAATAAAACCAATTGGGTTATTAATCTCATGACCTATGCCTGCAACAAGTTGTCCAAGGGTGGACATTTTCTCACTTTGAATTAGTTGTAGTTGGGTATTTTGTAACTTTTGTAGAGATTGAGTTAATTCTATGGTGCGTTCTTCCACTCTTTGTTCGAGGGTATGGGTAAGATGGGAGATATTCAAATGTAACTTTAATCGAGCAATAAGTTCTTCTTTTTGAAAAGGTTTGGTAATGTAATCAACTGCACCAATTTCTAGTCCTTTTACTTTATCTGTGGCATCGCATAAAGCAGTCATAAAAATGACCGGAATATTCTTAGTGAGAAAATTGGCTTTCAGTCGGCGGCAAATTTCAAATCCATCAATATCCGGCATCATTACATCCAGGAGAATGAGGTTAGGATCAGAATATTCTGCTTGTTCAATGGCTGATTCTCCATCGGTTGCCATAAGTATTTTCCACCCACATCCCTGAATCGCTTGTGATAGCACTTTGAGATTATTGGGATTGTCATCTACCAAAAGAATATGCATTGACTTCAAAATAGATTCGAGCATAATTGATGTGATTTAGTTGTTACAAAATAAAAATTTCTCACAGTATAAGGGCTTAAAAGATAAGTTTACTTATCCTCCCTAACTCTATAATTTTGATGTATATAGATCGACAACAATTGATGGCTGCGCGATCGCCGAATTTTTGAAAAAGTCGGGGCTTTGACCTAAATTTTTCTTAGGAAGTACCGCACAGGTTAAAGATGGTTGCATTTTAGTAGAAGGTTGATTTGCAACTAACTCGATTTTGCCTTGAGCATTGCGTCTCCAACCTGTGGCTTGGACAAGAAGCTCTGAGGATACAGGGGTTTGTGTTGTGATTTCGCCAGTTTTACGGTATGCAGAGATATCGCGGATATCAGACCAAGTGCGATCGCTCGTCACTTCTAGATTTGGATTTTGCGGCACACCACCCCGTCCCGTGGCGATAAACCGACTACCTTGATTTGCAGAACAACCACTGGCTATTTGCTGTGATGAATCAGTGACATTCGCTGGTAGTTCCACTAAGCCAGAATTGGGATCGACACCAATATTATTAACTTGAACCGTACCATTGACTCCAAACTGGGAACTGGCAGTGATGTCGTTTTCGGGAGTCAGTTGAGGACGATATTTCAATCCAATAATTCCTTGGGTAGTGATTTGAATATTGCCACCTTTTCCTTGGACTGCATTGGCAATAATGTCACTGTTTTCTAAACCCACGATGTTCGGAGCATTAAGCGTGATATTGCCACCATTACCACTGCCTCCTGCTTCTGCACTGATAAAGCTACCATGACGCATCAGTAGTAGATCCCGCAGTTGTAAATTAGTGTTACCACCACCGCCAGCTTTTGTGGATGCTGAAATACTGGCCCCATTATCAAGCCGTAGGGTGTTCGCCTGAATGTTTAGAGTACCAGCTTTACCGGAGCCAAGGTTTTGGACAAAAACTGTTGCACCATTACTGATGTTAAAAAGTGGGGTGTTAATCGTGGTGTTACCTGAAATACCGATGGAAACTCCAGAAACAGGACGAACTGCCGTACCAATATAGCTGGGATTTTGTACATCTTTTATACCATTTACATCAATTGATTCAGACGCATTAATAGTCAGTGAACCTGCATTTCCTGAAGAAACTATGCTAGAAGCTGACACTCTGCCGCCAGCTTGAACCGACAGTGTGCGGGTATCGATTTTCAAATTCCCTGCATTACCACGCCCGAATGTGGCAGTAGACAACAGACTAAAATACAAACCCTTTGGCGCTCCCTCATTTGTCACCTGAATTGTATCTGCCTTGACGATGAGATCGCCGCCATTACCTGAAGCGTAGGGTCTTGCTGCTATATTGCCGCCAGCTAAAATAGACAGGTTTTGAGTAGAGATGTCAACATTTCCACCTTTCCCAGTGCCATAAGAAGCAGCTAATATCTGGCTGACTGCTCGAAAAGCATTAGGATCGCCAAATGCAAAACCATTCACCCGCATTTCATCAGTATTGATTGCAATATTGCCACCCGGTGCTGTGCTAAAGGTACGGTTTAAGATATACCCACCCCCGTCAATATTTAGCTGTGGGGTGGTAATGATAATATTCCCTGCTGCACCTGGGGATATAGTTTCATTAATTAAACTGCTGGAACTTTTAAAATCAGGAGACTTGCCGATAATCTGGAGGGACTCTGTGGCATTGATTGCAATATCACCAGCAG
This sequence comes from Desmonostoc muscorum FACHB-395, assembly GCF_014698035.1. Lineage (GTDB taxonomy): Bacteria > Cyanobacteriota > Cyanobacteriia > Cyanobacteriales > Nostocaceae > Nostoc > Nostoc muscorum_A. Next base: position 2,354 of record NZ_JACJSF010000083.1, on the reverse strand, counting down.
TTTGGTTGCTGCGATTTTGCACTAATATCAGTGAACCATCTCGGATGCTGACCTGTTTACCCTGAATTTGGATGGTTCCTCCCCTTTGCCCACTGAGATCGCGTGTAGATGCTAAAGCTCGTTGGGTTATCTGAATATCGCCAAAACTCGAAGCATTAGGATAACTCAGCGCAAATCCTTCAGGGATGGAATTGAGCGCGACGCTGCCGTTGGTGATGCTACCCAGTTCTATTTGCCCTCCTGGTGCAGAGAGCAATCCTCCATCTAAGGCAACATTCCCACCCAGCAATGCCAGCATCTTTCCAGATTGCAAGTGTAATCCTCTCGTACCGAGGTTTAATCCAGAAACCTGAAGTGATTCGCCTAATTGAGCATTGTGTCCTGACCCTTGAACAGCGATGCCTGCGGCGGGCTGCGCCAACGCACCTGGATTACTACCAAATTGCAAACCAATGGGAACATTCATCGTTAACAATGGAGCCTTTTGGGGACTAATTGCGCTAAATTCAGCACCATCGCTAAATTTAATGCTCTCAGCAGTTGTCCCAAAAAAGGAACCGCCAATATTAAGTTGGGCATTCGCTCCAAAGATAATTCCACTGGGATTGAGCAAAAACAGATTAGCGCTACCATTGGCTTTAATTAAACCATCAATGTTGGAAACACTGCCTCCAGTAACGCGAGAAAAAATATTTTGCACATCTGCGGCATTGTTGAAAAAAGCCGAGCCGTTGCTAGGAACTGAAAATTGGCTGAAGCTATGGAATAAATTGTTGCCAACTCGATTACCGTTGGTGATGGTGAAGTTATCGCCACTTTGAGAGACAGTAGTATTTAAAGTGCTATCAGGAGTTACCTGGGCATTGGCAAAGCTACACCAAAGTGGCATTACCATCAACGGCACTATTCCAGCGCACAGACCCAACCAAATAGAGTTCGTTGTCATTGACAAGCCTTTATTTATACCTTGTATTTTAGGTTGCCCAAAACGGTATAGTTTTGAAACATCGCCTCAAACTCGGATTTCTCACGATACTGTAGGCAGGGGAGTGTGGGGAGTGTGGGGAGTGTAGGGGAGTGTGGGGAGTGTGGGGAGTGTGGGGAGTGTGGGGGGTAAGATTTCTTCCCCATCCTCCCACACCTCCCACACCTCCCACACTTCTTGATTTATCACAAGTGAAAAATCCAGGTCAAAATGGCGAATAGCGCAGTGAGAAGTACAAGCCATTTTCTTGGAGCGATCGCTTTTCACCATCCACCGAGATTAAAGGAATACCCCAATCTAAACGAGCCGATAAGTCATCACCCTGTTTCCACAACAGCCCCAACCCAGTACTAACAAGGGTACTTGGCGATGGATTTTCGCCGTTGATGTTCCAACCTTTACCCACATCAATGAAGGGTGTCAGTTGCAGCACCCCGTCAATTTTTTTCGCGCGGACAATAGGAACTCGAAATTCTGCCGAAAACAACAGACCATTATCTGTGAGTAATGCGTCTTGGCGATAGCCCCGGACACTTAGTTGTCCACCAAGACCAAATTGCTCTAAAGGCACTAAGGAATCTGCCGCTAATTGGAAATCGCCCCTAACTAAAAATAATGTGTCTGGTGCTAATTGTCGTACCCATTGCGCCTGTCCCCGCCACGCGAAAAAGCGGCTATCTGGTTCATTCTCACTGACATTGGCATCGAACCAATCTACCCCAAAACTCAATTGCGATCGCGCCGCAAAGACATAGTGGTTACTTCGCTGGGTATATTCTTGAAAAAACCGCAGAGCCGAAATATTCGTTTTTCCGTTCTCATCTGCACCTGGTGAGAGGCGAAACGGCCCAATATTATCAATACCCAACTCAGTTTGGCTTGATTGACGCGAAAATGACAGCCCAACTGCCAACTCTTGGGTTGGTTTTTGTACTAGTGGTTGCCGATATCCTAATTCGTAAGATTGAGAATCTGACTGGATATCAAGGACGCTGAATGGTTCTTCAATAACGTGGTTCCATCCCTGGCTAAAGCCAAAGGAGATAGTGCCATTGTGGGCATTAATCGGTAGTGTGTAATTGGCATTAATGCTATTACTACCATCAGTATTGGCGTATCCTACACTCAGGGTATCGCCCAAACCTAATAAATTGGCTTCTTGCAGATCCACTCCCCGGCGAAAACTACCCACACTTGGCGATCGCCCATTATCTAGGCTTGCTGTCAGTTTAAAAGTGTCTGCTTCTTCAACCTCAACTTGCAATACATTGCTTCCCGGATGCACGCCTGTTTGTAATTCGGCTGAGAGGTTTTGAATCCGTGGATCGAGGCGGAGTAGTTGGAGTTTTTCTAGGAGGCGGGGTATGTT
>NZ_JACJSF010000082.1 GCF_014698035.1 Desmonostoc muscorum FACHB-395 | reverse complement strand
AATTAATTTTTTGATTTTTAAAATTGTTTTCTTGTAACCATAATTTGTCCAATAGCTAATTGGAAGCAAAAGATGTCCTTTTCTGCCAAGTTATCGTTCCAGTGACATTCCTTGCTGTAATTAAGTTTTGAGTTTTTTGAACTCCATTTATAGCTTTGAACTATATGTTGTCCTAGTACAAAGTGAAGTATTTCGTGACCGTTTGGCTAAATTATCGTTCAAATCACAATTAGTCCCTGACACCAAATCTAAATTATGTGATTGTTGTGTTGTGTCAGTGAGTGGTATTTTTCTATCTATATTATTAGTGACTGAATTATTAGTGACTGACACCAACTCCCGATTTAACCACTGCCCAAAAATCAAGTCGCGTCCATCATCGGAATAAGCAAACTTATAAACGCTTTCCCTATTTCCCCTCTGACCCAATCGTCCAACATAAGACAACCGTAAATCAATCTTGTCCAACAACTTCTGCGCGATCGCCACAGGTGTAAGTTTGTCCGAGATAGTGACATTCAAGTAATTCTTGATGACATAGCGATTCTCCACAGCCCTTGCCTTAAACTCCTGCATCGCCTCATCAGACCCCCGCAACGGAACGTCTGGCGTGAGAAACTGCAACAGATTGAGATTTTCAAGTAACAACACAGCAGGTAGCAACTGCCCCTTGTTAAAATCAGGTTTCCAAATCGAGTTCTCCCCAGCTTTTAACTGCGCTTTTGCTCTTTTAGCATCACGGTTTGTTAGAAGTTCTCGCCCAAGTGTCAAATAACCGACTATTGTTTTGGTCAACTTACCTTGCTTAAAGTACATAACAGCAGGAATACGCCGAATATATCTGAAGTTGCGTTGGATGTGATATCATCTGCTGAGAAATTTTAAATAGCATACCCCTTCCATGAATCAAGTTCGACTCCCCAAGGTTAGCGTCGCCCTGATTGGTTTGGTAGTAGCAAGTATATTTCATGCTACTCCAGTGCTGGGAGCTATTCTAACTAGACAAGAATTTTCAGGCGATTTTACCTTAGTCGATGCTACTACCCGATTCCTTACGAACTTTTTGCCAGAAGAGAGCGAATATTCGGGATTCGTGGTTTACTCAAAGGACGCGACTTTGAGCGATTGGGAGCTTAATGTCAACAATCTAGACCTGAATTTGCAGCCAGGCTCTAATTCCGACGATTCGCCTTAAATTTGAGGCGTGATTAAAATGGGTTGTAAATACAATACCTTTGCCAAAATAAGAGCCTAGATAAATTTTGGCAAAAGTGGCAAAATCAAGCATACATAAGCGTTTCGATAAAAATGTAGTTTGTCATCTAAAACCCTTATCCTGCTGTCAATACGTTAAAAAACCCTTGTAGGAAACTGATTGTTTTTGCCAAACCTCAAAGAAATGGGAGTTAATTGTTAAAGCATCATCATCTCACCCTTGTAAATTGGCGAAGGTATTGCAAATAAATTCGGTTAATTATAAATGATTAGCTATTGAAACTTATGATTTTTACAAACAAGTTCTCTGAGCTACACAATTCTCAAGCCGACACATTGCAATTAGAAGAAGAGTTGCAATTTAGCAAGTTTTTAATGGAACGTTTAACAGATCCAGTTTTCTGGATAAGTTCAGATGCACGAATTATATATGTCAATCAGGCAGCTTGTAATTTTGTAGGTCATTCCTACGAGGAATTACTTTCTATGACCATATATGATGTAATATTAGACTTTTCACTAGAAGTATGGCCCAACTGCTGGAAAACTATTAGACAACAGGGTTCCTTATATTTTGAATCTATACATCAGACTCAAGAAAACCAGTGGTTAACAGTGGAAATCACTGCTAGCTATATGGAATATGAAAGCAGAGAGTATGGTTGTATCTTGATCCGATATATCAGCAAACGCAAGCATGTTTCATTCGTCTTGTCTAAGGCTAATCAGGTACTAGAATACAGAGTAGAGAAGCTTTTAACCGAAACAAAATACGTCAACCAGCAATTATCTCATGAAAGGGCTGAGTACAAGTGGTTAAAAGCAAAACTGGAGAATTCTCTTTCCTTACTTCAAGCAACTCTAGAATCTATCGATTGCGGTGTTATTGCTATTGGATGTGACGGAGATATTATTAGCTCCAATCGGAAGTTTGCTCAGATGTGGCAGGTTCCAGATTCTATTATTAGTTCATGTAACTATCAGCAATATCTAACTTTTTACATAAGCCAAATTAACAATCCAGAAATATTGTGCAGAAATATCCAACAACTCAATAGCCAAAAAGATTTTGAAAGCTATGATATTCTGGAATTGAAAGATGGCAGGTTTTTCGAGCGATGTAGTAAGCCTCTACAGCTCAGTGAAGAAATTATTGGCATAGTATGGAGTTTTCGAGACATCACTGAACGTCAACAAGCAGAATTAGAAAATCGCCGACTTCTAGAACAAGAAAAACAACTTGCTGAAGGTAGAGCGCAGTTTGTCTCTATGGTTTCTCATGAATTCCGCAGCCCCCTGAATGTAATTTCGTATTCCACTAGTTTATTGAAACGTCATAGTCACCACTGGAGCGATGAGAAAAAACTCCAGTATTTGCAGCGTCTTCAAACAGCAACTGAACAGATTAGTCACTTAATGGATGAAGTTCTTTTGATTGGGAGTGCGGAAGCCGGAAAGCTACAGTGTGAGATGAAACCGCTTGATTTAAACTTATTTTGCCGTGAGATAGTAGCAGAAATAAACCTGCAAACAAATAGCCTTAGTGCAGTTAACTTCGTTAGCAAAGGTGATTGTAAACCAGTGTGGGCAGATAAAAAATTGCTGCAACCAGTTCTAATGAACTTACTTTCAAATGCGATTAAATATTCTCCAATAAATACTAAGGTTGATTTAATATTGTCTTACCAAGATGAAAAAGTTATTTTTCAAGTTAAGGATAAGGGAATTGGTATTTCGCTAGAAGATCAACAACAGTTGTTTAAGCCATTTTATCGAGGTGGAAATGTAGGTGACATACCAGGTAATGGATTAGGGCTGGCAATTGTCAAAAAACTTGTAGACTTGCATCATAGTCAAATTGATGTGGTGAGTGAAGTTGGGAAAGGTACTATTTTTACAGTTACATTACTCTTAAAACAACCACTATAGCAATCTTAAATCATTTGTGAGAGAGTAAAAAGCTGACAAGAGTAATGACTATAGTACGAGACTTCTGCTAAGAAAGCTAAAAAAGCGCTAGTTTCGTTTAAAGAAAAAGCATTGTCATTGAGTTTGGCATTCGTTAATGTAAAAAGACCGATAAACTGGTAAATGATGAAAAAAATCTTAGTAATTGAAGATGAGGCGCAAACGCGAGACATATTAGTAGAAAGCCTGCAAGCAGAAGGTTTTGATACCATTTGTGCAGAAAATGGTCGTGTTGGTGTCAATAAAGCACAAGAGTACTTGCCTGACTTAGTGATTTGCGACATTATAATGCCAGAACTTGATGGTTACGGTGTTCTGACTACGCTGCGCCAGAACTCTTTGACAGCAAAGATTCCGTTAATTTTTTTGACTGCGAAGACTAGCGATGTGGAACGGTACTATGGCATAGATCTAGGAGCAAATGCCTATGTTACTAAACCTTGTACAGTAGAGAGTTTACTAGCAGCGATCGCTAAAGTTTGTAAACTTTGCACCGGGGTCAAATTAATATGATCTATGAAATGATTTTTGTGTATAATTTTTGTGCTTTTGATTGACTAAGAATTCATCAGTTAACATCAGAGCCAACTATGACAAAAGTTTTGGTAATTGAAGATCAGGCCGAAACCAGAGATATCTTTGTAGATAGTCTAGAGACAGAAGGTTTTGAAGCCATCGGTGCAAAAAATGGTCTTGTTGGTGTGCAGAAGGCGCTAGAAAATCTACCAGATTTAGTGCTTTGCGATATTATGATGCCAGAACTAGATGGTTACGGCGTTCTCTCAACTCTGCGCCAAGACCCTACCACAGCTATGATCCCCTTCATTTTTCTGACTGCTAAGGCTACTAAGGCTGAACTTCGCCAAGGTATGGATTTGGGAGCTGATGACTATCTTACCAAACCCTCAACGGTAGAGGAATTATTGGCGGCGATCGTAACTCGATTGCAAAAACAAGCAGCAATGAAAGAGTATTACGCTGCACATTTCCCGCAAACTCTAGTTTCACCTTTGTCTGAAACTACAAAATCGGTAAACTCCCAATCGATATTTCCTTCTGACTCTCATCTGAGTCAAGTCTTCGAGTACATTGAAGCAAATTACCATCAATCAATTAGCTTGCAAGATGTGGCTATTGCTGTTGGTTACTGTCCTGCTTACTTAACTGACTTAGTACGCCGTCATACGGGACAAACAGTGAATCATTGGATTGTCGAACGTCGGATGGTAGCAGCACGTACCTTATTACTTGAAAGTAGTTTGTGCGTGAATCAGATTGCTGAAACAGTAGGTTATCAGCATGAAGGTCATTTTTTCCGCCAGTTTCGCCAATATCATGACACTACTCCCCAAGCTTGGAGAAAAGCACAATTATTAACAATTAAAAATTCAAAATGACGCTCTCTACGAGACGCTACGCCTAGCTTGTCCTCCGCAAGAGTACGCGGACTCGCTAACGCTGCGCCATCTGCTTTTTCGTACAGAAGTCAGAATTCATTCTGACTTCTGAATTGTGTTGAGGTAAAAACTAAAAAAATGTGAGTCCTATACAAAGATTGTGCATTGAAGTAGTTAGTTAGCTTTCCTAAGCTGCTAAAGATGAGGAGCAGTAAAACAATTTTGGCATTAAAGCTTCCTATTTATACGGTTATGTAAAAAATTTAGCTCAACAGGTATTACATTTTAAAATGAAGCATTTTCATCGTTTTTTTTACCCTCCAGCTTGGCCGATCGCTGCTAAGATTTCGGCGGCATTGGTTGCGGCGGCGCTGATACCGATGAGCTTCATTTCCTATTACAATCTGCGACAGAGCTTAGATAGTGTAGAAGCTGGAGAATACCGCAAGTTAGAACTATTAGCTACTAGTGTTGCTAGTCGTCTTGACCAATTAATTATTGATATTCGGCGGATTGTGGTTCAAGTTAGTAGCGATCGCAATGTGGTAAATTTCCTCGCTGCTACCTCCTCTGGAGAACGAGCAGGTTTGCGTAATGATATGCAACAAACGCTACAAAATGTCTTCCGCTCTAATCCAGACTTTGATGCTATTTTTATCATGGATAAAGAGGGACGTGCTGTTGCAGCTACCGATCCCACATTTGTTGGTCAAAATTACGCTTTCCGTGAGTATTTCCGCTCTAGCATTCAGGGTAACTCCTATATATCTAGTATTCTGGTGGGTAAAACGACGAAACGACCAGGAATGTTTCTCTCTCACCCAGTGCGATCGCCCAGTGGTGAAATTGTCGGAGTATTAGTACTTAAAATTAGAGGAGCAGATATTTGGGCAATCGTCAATACATTACAAGTAGGTTCTCAAAGCTACGCATTTCTAATTGACCAACAAGGAGTAATTATTAGTCATACCAATAAATCTCTGCTGTACCATAGCCTCATCCCTCTTTCCCCTGAGATTTTAAAGCAGATTGCCACCGACAGACGTTATGGGCTGGAGCAGATTCAGAGCTTAAACATTGCAGAGTTGAAAGTGATGGTGAAAGCTAAACAAATAGGTCACGCAACCTATCGCTTTCCACCCCAAGATATGCCCCGCATAGTTGGTTTTGCACCTTTAGCAGAACAATCCTGGGTTTTAGGAATCAGCCAACCCAAAGCACAGTTCGCTGTACCTTTGAACCGGCTGATTTGGCTGCACGGCAGCAGTGTGATAGTTGTGGGCGGTATCACAGCGATGATGGCGTTACTGTTAGCAAGAAGAATTTCTCAACCGATTCATGCCCTTACAGAAGCAGCTCAAGCACTAGAACATGATGATTTTGATTCTTATGTATTGGAACTGCATCAGAATTTGGCGAAATCAACTCATAGCCAAGATGATATCGGTCAATTGGTGCGTGTTTTCTTGAAGATGGCTGAAAAAGTCAGAATGCGAGACCAGAAGTTGAAAATGCAAGTCCAAGAACTTCGCATTGAAATTGATGAAACCAAAAGAGCTAACCATGTTGCGGAAATTACGGAAAATGAACACTTTCAGCAGTTACAAATGAAAATTCAAAAGCTGAGAGAACAGACGGTAACTGTTAGCGAAACTGAGACAGAGTACTACCGGAGATTGCAGAGTAAAGTCCAATCTTTGAAAGAGCGATCGCTAAATACTGAGGTATAAATCATGTCATCCGACGACGAACTGATATCACGGGAGGAAGTGCTGGCGGGTTTACCTGCGAGACGAGCGAATACGCTACTGTTTTTGATCGAGAGTCGGACGGCGCAAATAGTGGCGCGATCGCTAGTGGAGTTTTCCTTAACAGAGCAAGCTACCAATGAGCGTGATTTAGCTTTCTTAGAAGCCTTTGCTTTAGGAAATGCGCCACCACTGCACCCCACTATTCAGCACTTGGAACGCTACGCCAGTCAGTGGGCATCCCTAGTACCAGAAAATCCTAAATTGAAAGCTGCGATCGCCCATGCTTTGGGACAAAAATACACTTTCACTGAGAAAGTAGTGCCTCACATCCGCGCCGCTTTGGGTTTGGATGAGAAAACGGTACAGGTGGCTTATTCCCGCTTTTATAGAAAACAAATTTTAACTATTTTTGCATCCCAATTGCCACTGATTGAACAGTGGCGTTGGATGAGTGCAGCGATCGCCCAAAGTCTAGAATCTCTGCCCCCCTTCTGGCTAGCTTCCATACTCACCGTTGCTTTAGGGCTTCCCCAAGCCTTCTTAGCCTTGCCCATTGCTGTGGCTGATGTTGGGCCATTAGTTACCATTGCCTTTTTGCTGATTATTGGTACTATCAACATCTTGACGATGGCTTGTATGGCAGAAGCCGTTGGGCGTAGTGGTGACTTCCGTTATGGGAATTCTTTTATCAAACAATTAGTATCTAATTATTTAGGAAATGCAGGTTCATTTATACTTTCTATTGCAGTTGGTATCCGGGTTTTTCTGATTGCATTAGCTTGTTATATTGGTTTGTCGGTGACGATGGCCAGCTTTACACCCTTGCCAGCAGCATTGTGGGCAGCATTGCTTTTTGGTGCAGGATTGTATTTGCGATCGCGTAAATCTTTGAACTTCACCGTCGCCTTAATGGTATTTTTGGCAGTAATCAACGTGAGTTTGCTGCTGATCCTTTCACTGCTGGCATTGGGTCATGTTCAACTAGAAAATTTATTATATGTAAAATTGCCCTTTCTTGATGGTCATTTCCAACCGGGGATACTACAGAGGATTTTCGGTGTCAGCCTGATGCTTTACTTTGGTCATGTGTATGTCGGGGAATGTGGCAAACTCATACTTCCTCGTGACTCTAGCGCCACCTCCTTGATTTGGGGTAGCGTCGCGGGAACAGCTTTTTTGACTATATTGTTTTGCATTTGGGTGTTAGCAGTCAATGGAGCGATCGCCCCCCAATTGCTAGCAGGACAATCAGGCACCGCTTTAGAACCACTAGCACGAGAAGTAGGTTCCATCGTCACAGTTTTGGGTGCAGTTTTAGTCACCCTACTTTTGGGAATGGCTTGGCTACGTAGTTCCAGTCTCCTAGTAAACTTAGCTAAAGAGTGGTTGCCAGCCCGACCGAAATCTGTATTAAGCTTACCTCGCCAACAAGGAATGTTAATATTACATCCCTCTGGAGAATCCAGCCAGATTCCCCATATTGGTTTAACCTACTTGGGACAATCAGACACTCAATCTAAGTTTCGTGTAGATATTCAGTTAAGCGGCAAAGTTGATTCTGTAGAAATTACCATCGCTGAATATTGGGATATTAAAGAGCTATTTAATCAATTTCCCGACTTACGCAAGTGGGATACCCGCTTGGCTTTAGATGTCAAATCAGCTAACCAGGATAGAGCTTGTCTACAAATCATTTCACCGATGCTTTTAGTTTATGAAGGAGGTTTGAAAGCTGATGCCGGAAATTTTGCTTTTGAGCATCAGAGTCAGACGAAAAAGTTTTGGACAACCTTGCTCAACCAACGTCGCTTCTTCTTATCCATCAGCCCCTTACTGTTAGTCTTCCTGTTGACAGAGTGGCTTTTCTTAGCTGGTGTCCAATCCTTTACCAATATACTCGCCTTCGCCGGCATCCTTGGCAACTCCCTTGTTGGTGGTATTTTCCCAGTTTTATTATTAGTTTCTAGTCGGCGCAAAGGCGAACTTATACCCGGAGTAGTTTTGAAGATTCTCAACCATCCATTGTTCAGCGTGGGTGTATACAGTTTATTCTTAGGCATCTTGCTGATCCACGGCTTATTTATCTGGGAAAATTCCCTGGCGCGGTTCACTGCATTGTCAATTGCTGCGCTATCTTTAGGAGCAACTCTAGTTATGAAAAACTATGGAGCCTTTGCTTCTCGTGTGGTTGTAGAACTACGAGAAGATCAACATCTGGGAGGTAGTTCCGTATTCACAATCACAGCAGGCGGACAACCAAAAATCGCCCAAGTGCTGTTGGGATATGCCGATGGTGAGCAACATCACCAAGCAGCCACAATTGAGATTCCATCACTTTCAGCCCTGCGCTATGCCACCTTTCAGTTACCAAACAAGCAAGAAAAAGAACTCAGAGTGTGGGCGCATACAAGCAACTCCAAAGTTGACTCCAAAAGTTTGCCTGCACTAGTAGAAGTCCAGAGTGGGGACAAGAATATGCAGTTTAACTTGCAGCTATCCAACGGACGAGTTTTGCTGCCTTTGGGGGGCGATCGCTGCTGGTTAAAATTTACCTTCCCCATGCCCAATGCTCAATAAATATTAATTACGAGGTAATCTATGGCACAAATTATCGCAGTTCATTCATTCCGTGGCGGTACTGGTAAATCAAACTTGATTGCCAACATAGCAGCTACTATGGCGCTTCAAGGACAACGTGTAGGCATTATTGATACTGACATCCAATCACCAGGAATTCACGTTATTTTCGGACTCAACGAAAATAAAATAGAACGCGCACTCAATGATTATCTCTGGGGACAATGCGATATTAAAGATGCTGCCTACGACGTGACTGATACTCTCATTGCAGAACAAGGAAATGCAGGTACTATCAAGGGTAAGCTTTACCTAGTACCTTCTAGTATTAAAGCTGGTGAAATCGCCAGAATTCTCCGTGAGGGGTATGATGTAATCCGACTCAACGATGGTTTTCAGCAACTTATTCGCAGCCTGAAACTAGACTATTTATTAATAGATACACATCCAGGGCTGAATGAAGAAACCTTACTTTCCATTGGTATTTCCAATGTTCTAATAATTCTTTTACGTCCAGATAATCAAGACTTCCAAGGTACTGCGGTAACAGTGGATGTAGCCCGGAAGCTCAGAGTGCCAAAAATGTTGTTGGTAATCAATAAAGCGCTACCAAGCCTAGATTTTGCAGACTTGCAACAAAAGGTAGAAAAAATCTACAACGTCCCAGTAGCAGGTATTTTGCCCCTTTCCGAAGAAATGATGCAGCTAGCAAGCCTTGGTATTTTCTCTCTACGTCACTCTGAACATCCCATCAGTAAGACAATTACAGGAATTACCGATCAGATTGCTGGTTTAGTCGTTACTCGTTAGTTATTGAGCATTGGGGAAAGAATTCTTATAACTCCTAACTCCCCATTCCCCACTCCCTACTCCCCCATCGCCTATGATTAAACAATCATTTCGTACCGATATCCTCACCTACTTTGGAGCTACTGCTACAGAGGCGGAGGAATTATTGGTATACAATCAAAACGTTTTCGATCGCAACACATTAACTTATCCTCTCAAGTTCCCTCTTACTCCTGAATTATATGTCGCTGCTTGGGAAGAATACGCCGTTGCAGCCAGAGTTGTAGGAGTATTTGAAGTACTCAAACAACGACTGGTTCAGTTGCGATTCCCCATTAAAGAAGGTATCAGCCAAACTGAGGCGTATCTGTCTGCTACTCGTAGGGGCATTGCTACGGATGGAATGCCTGAAGCGACTGGTTTAGTTTTACAACAACCTGAAAAACTCCAATTAATACTGCATCAAAGCTTGGCTGGCATCATACCAGTATTACTAGCTGGAAACCGAGAGGACTTTCTTTCTTTAGTACAAGCCCTGACAAAGCGAAATGAACCCCAGCCAATCCCTACCTCAATGGGAGCTTGCATAATTAGCGGTTTTAATAACTGGGATCGGATTCGTCAATATCGCCAAAAATGGGAGACGGAAAATTTTGCTAGCTCAGAAATTAGTTGGGCAAAAGAATTTCAACGGTTGATACCACAGAAGCAACTTTATCAGGATAAGTTGATTATTTTGAGTAATGGCGCTTATAGCAACGTTTCAGCCAACGATATAGGACTTGAAGAATCCCAATGGCAGCACCTATCACTAACAATTCGGCTGGAACATGAATGTACACATTACTTTACACGCCGCTTGTTTAACTCCATGCGAAACAATATCCTTGATGAGCTAATTGCCGACTACAGGGGCATTGTAGCTGCTACAGGTTATTATCGAGCCGACTGGTGTTTGCGATTTCTGGGCTTAGAGTCGTTTCCTGATTACCGAGAGGGAGGTAGACTGCAAAACTATCGGGGTAATCCACTACTTTCTGATGGGGCTTTTAGGATTATACAGGCATTAGTGAAAGCAGCCGCCGAAAATTTGCAGCGCTTTCACGCTGAGTATGCACGGAAATTAACTGATCCTAATATTCAACCCTTGATGTTAATGGCATTGACTTATTTAACATTGGAAGAATTAGCTTCAAAAGAGGCGAACTCGTTTATTCAAGAATATTTAGATAGATTGATGAAAACTTCGTGTGTAGAGACGGAAAATTTTGTGTCTTTAGAAGAATCCAAAATATAAATATAAGGTATGCGAAATCATGAAAAAACGAACCGCCCTCCGGGTTCACCAGTCGCCTACAGAAGGAAACCTTCTTGCAGCGCTAGTTCACCAAGTACGCCAAGTGCGCCAAGGTATAAGAGTTGCAGAGGGTTTTTTCGTAAGTCCTGATAAAATTAAAAGTAGGTATTAGTTATGACAGAAGTTTTGCTCAAAGAATTAACTACCAGTGATATTGATTGGATGATTGCGACAGGTCATCAACGAGAAATAGCTCCTGGCACTATACTTATCCAAGAAGGAAAAGCTACCGATTTTTTACACATTTTGCTTGATGGCATTTTAACAGTTAGCATTTCTCAACCAGATAATAATCCTTTAACTCGTGCTTTTGCAGCGATCGAAGGAGATGAAGTTTTTAGTCGGGAGATTGCCAGATTATCCAGTGGCGAGGTAGTAGGGGAACTTCCATTTGTAGGGAATCGCCTTACAGCTACAACTGTGAAAGCTGTAGAAAAATCTTTAGTAATGTCGATTTCACAACAGAAATTGGCAGCAAAATTGCAACAAGATGTTGGTTTTGCTTCGCGTTTTTATCGTGCGATCGCAATTATCCTCTCTGATAGAATTCAAAGCACCATTAATCAACAGGGACGTAACAATTTAGCACAAAGTCAACCTTTGAGGGATGTACTATTTGTGTTAGGAGGATTACATGATAGTGACATCGATTGGATGACAAATTGTGGTAAAATGCAAAAAATTCTTGCTAATACCGTACTTATCCGTGAAAGTGGGCTTGTGGATGGGCTGTATATTCTTTTAGATGGAGCCATGTCTTTATCTATTGATGAGAATGAGCGTAACCCCTTAGCTCGTGCTTTTGCTGCTATAGAAGGTAGTGAAATTTCTGGTAGAGAAATAGCCAGATTATCCAAAGGCGAAATCATCGGCGAAACACCCTTCATTGATGGGCGGCTGCCTTTAGCAACGGTTAAAGCTATTGAAGATTCAATTGTTTTGTCAATTGAACGACAGCAATTAGCCGCAAAGTTACAGCAAGATATAGGATTTGCATCTCGTTTTTATCAAGTTATTGCAACTTTGCTTTCTCAAAGATTGCAAGGAATGTTGAGTCAGCTTGGTTATGGTAGACGGGTTTATAGTAAAGGTTTACCGTTAGCTAAAGATGTACAATACGAGGATGAATTGAATGATAACGTTTTAGACCGTGTGGCACTAGCTGGAAAAAGATTTGATTGGATGTTGGGGCGGCTAAAAGTAAGTTGAATTACTGAAGGTAAAAAGGTTGGTCGATAAATCTACTAGTTTGTATAAACTCTAGTGAATCCATAGTGGTACAAAGCAAAACGAAAAAAATCATAGTATTATCCAAAGATTGTGCATTGTAGCCTTAGCTAGTTTTTCCTAATGTGTTAGGTATTCATAGGAGAAAATTATATGTCTATTGAAAGTGCAAAAGCTTTTTATCAGAGAGTTACAACAGATGAACATTTCCGCACTGAAGTTGAAAGCTCTCCAATAGAAGAACGTGGTACTTTCTTACAAGCAGCAGGATATTCTTTTACTCAAAGAGAATGGGAAACTGCTAGCGCTGAAATTTTAGAGACGACCTCAATTGATGGGGAACTCAATGAAGCTCAACTGGAGGCGATCGCTGGTGGAAGAGGATCAATTGCTCTGTATGGTTTACCACCCGAGCTTTTTTAACAATGGCTTTTGTCTAGTTAATAGATCCATAAAAGCTTTTGACTTCCCAGCCCAAGACCAAAACGCTAGGCAAAGCAATGTCTAACAAATACCATCGAACCAGTTATGCCGTTTGGGAAATCACTCTGAAATGCAACCTTGCTTGTAGTCACTGTGGTTCGCGGGCGGGACAAGCGCGGGATAGAGAACTTTCTACTGAAGAAGCTCTTAACCTTATTCAGCAGTTAGCCGATGTTGGTATTAAAGAAGTAACTCTCATTGGAGGAGAAGCTTTTTTACGTCCAGACTGGCTTGTGATTGCAAAAGCCATTACCCAGGCTGGTATGCTCTGCGGTATGACTACCGGGGGCTACGGCATCTCGCTGGAGATGGCACAGCGCATGAAAGAAGCCGGAATTGCTAAAGTTTCCGTTTCTACGGATGGAATGGAAGCAACTCACGATCGCCTCCGAGGAAAAAAAGGCTCTTGGAAATCTGGACTAAAAACCATGAGCTACCTTAAGGAAGTCGGCATCCCCTTCGGCTGTAATACCCAAATCAATCGTCTGTCTGCCCCTGAATTCCCTCACATCTACGAGCATATCCGCAATGCAGGTGCGCGAGCATGGCAAATTCAACTGACTGTTCCGATGGGAAATGCCGCAGACAATGCGGATATTCTTCTCCAACCCAGCGAGCTATTAGACCTTTACCCTATGGTGGCTCGTGTCGTTCGACAGGCTCACCTTGAAGGAGTAAAAGTTTCTGCTGGTAACAACATTGGTTACTATGGGCCCTACGAACGGTTGCTGCGGGGACAAGGTGATGAATGGGGATTTTGGCGGGGTTGCGGTGCTGGACTGTCTACTCTAGGGTTGGAGGCGGACGGTACAATTAAAGGTTGTCCTTCACTGCCAACAACTGCTTATGCTGGTGGTAATATCCGCGATCGCTCTTTGCAAGAAGTCATTGAACAAGCTGAAGAATTGCGGTTCAATCTCAATGCTGGTACACCCGAAGGAACAGCTCACTTATGGGGATTCTGCAAGACTTGCAAATTTGCTGAGTTGTGTCGTGGAGGCTGCACTTGGACAGCACACGTATTCTTCAATCGTAGAGGCAATAATCCTTACTGCCATCACCGCGCTCTCGAATTGGCAAAGCACGGAATCAGGGAGCGGGTTTATCCCAAAGTTCCAGCACCGGGGATTCCCTTCGACAACGGCGAGTTTGCCATTATTGAAGAACCGCTTGGCACACCTTGGTCAGAGAATGACCTACTTCACTTTACTGCTGACTCCATCCAATGGCCAGAAACTTGGCAAGACAAACCGGAATTTTCTTATTCTGTAGCAAAATGAATCATTTAAACAAAGAAAGTGATGAAAAGCTTTTTACAGTTCTGCTAGAAAGTTTATCTGAAGAGGTGTTAATTTCTCAGCCCCTCTTACCTCGCTCTGGTTGGCAAGATGAACAAGCTTTTTTGAGAGCGATCATTAGGGCTAAACAAGCTTTGGACATGGCAGAATTGACTGCCATTCTTTGGCAACCGAAAACTTTTTCAACTAATTAGAGAAGCTGAACAATAGCCAAACACTATATAAAAAATAGAATTTTTAGGTGGCATATTTATAGAGAAAGCATCTCAAAAATTGCCACCCTATGTTAATAGAAATTTAAGTTAATAATGCCTACTTACTGTACGGATCTCCTACTTCCTGGAGAATCTTAGATGAGTAACCGTTATCCGTCACCATTTGCGGACAGCGATAACAAGCAGCTTTTCCTTCCTGCTGCCACCAACGGCAACTAGAGCGAATCTGGCAAGCTGGTAAAGTTTCCACAACAGTTGGTAATTGCTGGACTATACGCACAGCTAAACGACAATTCGCACCATCAAAATGCCTACAAGCATCAGCTTGGCAAGACGATGCAATTCGGAAAATTTCTGTAGGCTTAACTGAGTCTGATAAAGCTAGAATTTCCTCTGTAACTGGCTGAGACTCTGTTAGATAAGCGATACTTGGTGCTTCGACAGTACCGCCTACAACACCAAACACAACAGTATTACCTATTTCTGGTTGTCCACTCGGACATAATGGCAACTTAGCCGATTCAACTACTTGTTCTAAGGAATTAGCACTTTCATTATATCTTGTTTGAAACTCCTTGGATTGAGTACTTAAATTAAGAGGCTGGTTAATATTTTCAAATAGGCTTTTCCACCCTCCGGTTTCATAAAGAGAGTGAGACTTTTTCCAAGGACTAATTGTTTGACGTGCTTCAATAGCTCTTTGTTTAGCATGAAAGGTGGCATTTTCTAACTCTTCTGATTCAATGCTCTGAGGCTTTAAGATATATTGGTTGTGACATACAGATATTGATTCTTGCATAGAGTTTAGTTTTGTTTATCTATATTGAAACTAAGGTTTTGGCTGCCAAATTGTAAAGAAATGAGGAGTTCGAGTTATATCGAACTCCCTAAGTTTTTAAGTTAAGGCAAACCTAATTAAATGACTTTCAAAACACAAAAATTTTACAAAGTGTTTACTCAAAATCATTAAGAAAGTGAGTCTAAGACTAAACCAATAGGTTGGCGAATAATACCACCTGCAACCGTCATCAAATCTAATTCACTCAGTTCCTCATTGGCAGCATTAACTGGCACAACCAGATGCTTAACAATTTTCGTGTCTTCATAAACACAAATTTTTAAAGTATTGGATAAGTCTGTACCTGTTACCTTTTGAATTGTGGCTTTGGGATTTTGTAGCAGTTGAGATTTGAAACTTTCATCTTGCCAAGCCTGTTGTATTACTGCTTGAAATCCAGGTGCTGATTCTGCAACATTACCTACCTGAGATTCTGACTTTAACGGTAAAACCAAATTTTTTAATTCTAAAGTATCTTCATGAACTTCAACTGTAATTGAATTAGAAATATGAACACCCATCTCAGTCAATATGGCTTTTGGGTTAGCAATAAAGTTATTTTTGAGTTGTTCATCAGCCCATAAACGCTCTAGAAGAGCTTCATAACTTTTGATTTGATTTGCCATTGTTCTGTTCCTTTCATAATTATGATTATCTTCTGATATTAAAATTCCGAATAGCAATGCACATTTTTTAGATAATACTCACATTTTTTTCGTTTACTGGTTATTTCTATAAAAAGCATAAACCTAATTTGGATGCTAGGAAGATTAATTAACTAGTCTATATACGGTATGCGTTTATTATCGTCATCTAAAAATATGTGAGGATTATCAAAAAATTGTGTATTGTGTTCTAATCTTGTGGATTTTATTATTTAGCTTGATAACCACAAAGAGAGAAAAGTTATGACCAACGCAACAAGTCAGGTACAACAATTTTTCAGCGAAGAAGTTTCAAAATCTCCAGCAGTAAGAGAGCAGCTTAAAACAGCAACAAACTTGGAAAACTTCAGCGAGATAGTTGTTGAAATAGGAGAGGAAAAAGGTTATAGCTTTACGAAAGAAGAAGTCAAAACTGCAATGGCTAATGATTCTTCTCTCGTCGCTGGACAGGCTAGTGATGAGTTAGAAGAATTGGAGTTAGAAAGTGTGTCAGGAGGCGTGAAGAAAATTTCGCTTTGTACTGCATCAGTGGAATTTTGATGAATTACATGTCTATTGATAATTGACACTGTTTCTAGTACTACACAACAAGTTATTTCAATAGTTTTAAATGCTCATCAAATCACGATTAATCGCGTTTACTAAGGAATGATTTATGTTGTGTTGTACTAGATTAAGGGACTTTTTTAGGTGAAAATACATCAACACAAACCTTTTTTTATGTTAATTATATAAACAAGAATGTTCAATAAACCCAAATTTAAATATCATTTTCATGTTGAGGTTGTAGAGCCGGATACAGTGTACCTTCTCAGCGAAAAAGGACATACCGCCCTCATCGGTCGCTTTTATACTCAGTTAGCACCATTGCTAAATGGTAGCTATACAGTTGATGAAATTTTCCAAAAACTACAATCGGAGGCATCAATTTTCGCGGTTTATCATGCTATCATGCGCCTAGAAAGCCAAGGCTACCTTACTGAATCTGAAGATAATTTACCACCTCAAGAGTCAGCCTTTTGGAATTTGCAAGGTATAGATTCTACAAAAGTTATAAATAAACTAATAAATGCAAAAGTTGCTGTTACAAGTTTTGGTAAAGTAAAAAAAAATACGTTTATATCTGCCTTAGAAACCCTGAAGATTAGCGTCAGCGAAAATGGAGATTTTACGGTAGTTTTAACTGATGACTATTTACAAATAGGTCTAGATGAGTTTAATCGTCAAGCCGAAGTAACTAAAAAACCTTGGTTACTAGTGAAACCTGTAGGTGCAGTTATTTGGGTTGGTCCTCTGTTTGTGCCTGGTAAAACTGGGTGTTGGGAATGTTTAGCTAAACGTCTGCGTGGTAACAGAGAAGTGGAAACATCTGTTGGGCAGCAAAAAGGAATGATTTCTACATTTCCTACTTCTCGTGCAATTCTCCCTACTAGCTTGCAAATGGGGGTAAACTGGGCAGCAACAGAAACAGCGAAATGGATAGTTACAGGAGAGCATCAACAATTAGAAGGTAAGGTATTCACCTTTGACATAACATCACTGTCAATAGAGCAACACACTTTAGTAAAGCGTCCTCAATGTGGGGTGTGTGGTGTTTCTTCTCCACAGCAAAAACCTCAACCTCTAATACTTCAGAGCCATAAAAAACAGTTTACAGCCGATGGTGGACATCGCTGCTTATCTCCACAAGAAACTCTCAAAAAATATGAGCATCATATAAGCCCAATTACTGGGCTAGTTAGGGCGTTACCCAAGCTAGAGAGCGATAGTAGTTTGATTAATGTTTACGCTGCTGCTCACCAGTCTGATAGAAAATTTGACAGTTTAAATAGCTTGCGCCAGGGGTTAGGTCATAAGAGTGCTGGTAAAGGTAAAACTGATATACAATCAAAAGCCAGTGGTTTTTGTGAAGCAGTTGAACGCTATTCTGGTATTTTTACCGAAGACAAGTACCGCATCAAAGGGACTTATACTCAACTCAAATCGGAAGCTATTCACCCAAATAGCTGTATGCACTACAGCACTAATCAATATCAAAAACGCGAAACCTGGAACTCACAACATGGGCATTTTGCTTGGGTGGCTGAACCGTTTGATGAAGATAAGGAAATCGAATGGACACCAGTTTGGTCATTGACCACTCAAACATTTAAATATCTACCTACAGCTTTTTGTTATTACGGTTATCCATTAGATAAGGGTCATCGTTTTTGTGTAGGAAATTCTAACGGGAATGCGGCTGGAAATACCTTAGAAGAAGCGATTCTTCAAGGGTTTATGGAGTTAGTAGAAAGGGATTGTGTGGCATTATGGTGGTATAACCGTTTGAGACGGCCTGCATTGGATTTAGACAGCTTTAATGAACCATATCTGCAAGCCTTACGAGATTATTACCAAACAAAAAATTACGAATTTTGGGTACTTGATATCACTAACGACTTAAATATTCCCTCTTTTGCTGCTATTGCTCGCCGTATTGATAAACCAGAAGAGGAAATAATGCTGGGGTACGGTACTCATTTTGACCCAATAATGGCAATTAATCGGGCTGTCACTGAGTTAAATCAGATGTTTGCAATGCTATCTCAGCATGACACCATGAACAATTTTGATGACGTTGATAAAGAATACTGGTTTCAAAATGCTACCTTAGAAAACCAGCTTTATCTTGCCCCAGACACCAACGCTTCACTAAAAATATCTACTGACTACCAGCAGTATTGTTGTGAAGATGACTTAAAGCAAGATGTTCTTAAGTGTGTGGAAATTGCTGCCAAACACGGCATGGAAACCTTAGTTATCAACCAAACTTGCCCAGATATTGGATTAAGTGTAGTCAAGGTGATTGTTCCAGAAATGCGTCACTTTTGGCCCCGTTTTGCCTCTGGAAGACTTTATGATGTTCCCGTTCAAATGGGTTGGCTATCAGCACCACTAAAAGAAGAAGAACTCAACCCAATACCAATGTTTTTCTAAAGTAGCTTTGCTTATGTCACAGCAGTTAGTCTTCAGTTTTAAAAAAGAGATTTACTTCACCGAACAGCCAGAAGTCGAAGCACTTGTTCTTGAGTCATCAGATTATAGATTAACTTTTAACTCAAAAAAATGTGGATTAAAAATGGCATTTCATTGCTTGGCTAATGAAGGTGCAAGCATAGAAAAGCTTAATAGTTGGGTGCAAGGAGATGAGGGAATATTTGCAGTATTAAAGTTTTATAGCTACCTGCAAAGATTCTCCTACCTTGGTTGGCTGTGTCATTCTGTCTATGCAGAAGAACTCCTAATCGCTACTGCTGTACCAATTGCTATAAATAATCAATTTGCTGACACTATAATTTCTGCCAAATCTAGATATATACTTTCTCGATTTGCTTATATCCATCAAGTTGAAGGGCAGATGATCTTAGAGTCGCCTCTATCAAAAATGCAGGTGCATTTATTTAATTGGCAGGGTGTTGCTGTTCTTGCACAGTTAGCTCAACCGTGCAATTACACAGAGTTGGCAACTCAAATACCTAGTATTTCCGTAGACACTGCCGAGCAGTTGCTTAGTTTACTAATGAATGCCCAGATGCTCTCAGAGGTTTCTTCAGACGGGAATATCTTAGAAGAAACTAATTGTGGATTTGCTCAGTGGGAGTTCCATGATTTATTGTTCCATACACGTAGTCGAATAGGGAGACATTCTAATCCTGTGGGGGGGACTTATCGGTTTTTCGGCAAAATTGACCCATTACCTGCTGTCAAACCTCGGATGTCGGATGATGTAATTAAGTTGTATAAACCCGATTTGGAATCACTCAAAAATATAGATTTTTCTTTTACTCAAGTTTTGGAATCAAGAAAGTCTATCCGGGTATATGGAAAAAAACCAATTACCGCTCAACAACTAGGGGAATTTCTCTACCGTACAGCCAGAGTCAAGGAAGTTATCCAAACAAAACGAGGTGAAATAGCTAGTCGTCCTTATCCCAGTGGTGGTGCGCTTTACGAACTAGAACTATATTTAGTAATTAATCAATGCCAGGATATTCCCTCTGGTTTATATCACTATGACCCTTTAGAACATCAACTGTGTCTGCTTTCCGAAAAAACCGAAACAGTAGAAGCCTTAATCAGGGATATCTCACAACCAATGAGACAACAGGATTTACCTCAAGTCTTGATTGTTATTGCGGCTCGCTTCCAACGGGTGGCATGGAAATATGAAAGTATTGCTTATTCCATAATTCTTAAGCATGTTGGCGCACTGTATCAGACAATGTACTTGGTTGCAACGGCAATGGATCTTGCTCCCTGTGGTATTGGTGCGGGCAATTCCGATCAATTTGCCGAGGCATCAGGATGTGACTACTATGCTGAAACATCTGTAGGAGAGTTTGCTTTAGGCAGCAAGCTAAACACTCAGAGTTGCTTAAAGTCTTTCTACGAAAAAAAGAAGGCAGGATGACTTTTTATTTAAGCATTAGTAATTAGAGGGCTGACTTATGGAAATTCACATGATTGGACATGCTTCGATATTTGTTGAAACGCAAGATTGCAAAATTCTAATGGATCCTGTACTTTGGGATACACACAGCGAAGGAATAGAAGATGTATGTCCAAAGCGAGAGGTAAATCATGAAAGACTTCCAGAATTTGATTTGTTAATCATATCTCATCGCCATACAGATCACTTTGACATTCGCTCCCTTGCCTATCTACCAAAAACAGTCGATGTTCTGATTCCTAAAGATAAACTGTTAGAAAACTGTCTTCGTAAATTGGGATATTTGCATATCTATCCTTTAGGAGATTTTAGTGAAGTTAAGATAGGCTCCACTAGTCTGCTGACTACTCGTTCAGAGAACCGCGTGCCTGAATATGGAATGGTATTTGCCGACCCATCAGGCATTTTTTGGAATCAGGTAGACTCGGCTGTTAGCCTAGATACAATTCGTTATGTAAAATCTTTATATTCGCAGGTTGACTTCCTATTGGCAGATTGGCAACCAATGTTAGAAACTAACTACCAATATAATCAAACTTTATCCTTTCCTTATTCTTCATATAACAAGTTCCTTGACAACATCAGTGTAATTCAACCAAAGGCTATTGCCCCTGGTGCCAATGGCTTCAAATTTATCAATGAGTCATCTTGGCTGAACCAAATTGTATTCCCAGTAACGCGAGAACAATTTTGTAAAGATGTAAGGCTGGTTTATCCAGAAATAGGAGAAAACGTATTTGCTCTCGATCCGAGCGACATTTTAATATTCAAAAATGGCGAGTTTAGCCATATTAAAGAAATGTGTCAATTTGTTCATAAAATTGAAGATGAGAGAGAAAGCTTAGATTTCTCACCCGTAAACTTAGACGCTCATCTAATCGATAAAAATCCAGAAAAACATAACGTTTCCGAGATGAAAGAGGCAATTGAAGAAGAAATTTTTTTCAATTTGCCTAAATTTATTATAGAAAATAAAGATTCTTTATTCCTTGAACACTTTCGCTGGAATGTACTTTATCAGCTAGAGATAGTTTTTCCTGATTCCTCTCACAAATGGTTCTTTGATTTTTCGGATAAGAATATTCAAGTTTGCTCCGGGCGTAATCCTTTAGCTAATTTCTCTACTACCATTACAGCTTCAAGTTTTTATGGTCTTTTAAAACGTATTAAAGGATGGGATTATATTTGTATGGGTGGCTATCATCGCCGCTTTAAAAAAATTTATATAGCAACACCTCATGGAATTATTAAGCCTGATACGAAAATAGAAGATCCTCTTGAACTCAGATTTCCTTACAAGGAGATTTTCGAGAGTATTCGGCAAAAAGAAGTAGAAGAATGGGCGCAACCTAATAAAAATGGAGCAATAGTCGATGAGAGCAAAACTATCATGATTGAGATAGGAAATACTCTGCTCAGGTTAGCAAAGTAAACGAATGAATAAAAATTTGTAAAAAGATTAGGTCTACATAATTAAACACGATGTGCTATTTCTCAAACTTAAAATTAGTAGGTGAGTGTATATTTAAAGATTCAGGTAGGGATAGATAATGGTAAACCAAAAAACCAGTATATTCCGTAAAGAATCCTTAGAGCGGCTATCTTCGCCTGAAAGACTAGACCAACTCATGCAGGTAGTCAACCCCAGAAGTTGGCTACCTCTTGTCGCCTTGGGTTCGGTGGTGGGAGTAGCTGTTATCTGGAGCATTTACGGTCGCATTCCCGTCACTGTCCAAGGTCAGGGGGTACTAATTTACCCCAGCAATGTTGTGCCGTTGCAATCAAAAAGTGCAGGGCAGTTAATGACTTTTAATGTCAAAGTTGGGGATGTCGTCAAAAAAGGGCAGGTGTTAGCGACGATTGACCAAGCTGAACTCCGCAAGCAATTGCAACAGCAACAAGCTAAACTAACGGAGCTAGAGTCACAAGACCAGGCAGTTGGTTCATTGCAAGGGCAAAGATTAGAACAAGAAAAGCGATCGCAGCAACAACAAAGCCAATACCTCCAACAACGTATACTGGAACTGCGAGCTATCACGCCTCTGCTCAAAACCAAAGGTAACACCTCTATTGGACAGCAACGCCAAGGTTTAGAACAGCGCCTCAAGCAAGCCCAAGCTCTAACTCCTGTTTTCCTCCAAAGAATGGAAATCCGCAAACAGCTATTCAAAAAAGAGGGGGCGATTTCTGGTGATGAAGCACTCACGGCTGAACAAGAATATTTGCAAAACCAGGAAAAAATTGTTGATATCCAAAATCAGTTGAAAGAACTGGATGTAAAAGCAACGCAAACAGAAAAAGATTATCGGGAAAACCTCAGTACCATTTCTGACTTACAAGCTCAGTTGAAAGAATTAGACAGCAAACAGGCTTCTGTGGCTCAACAAGACCTGGAAAGTGTCACCACCCGACGAAAAGAGATTCAAGATGTTAAGCGACAAATTGCCCAATTAGAAGTGCAATTAGGCAATGATAGTCAGATTATTAGTCAATATAGCGGGCGCGTTTTAGAAATCACGTTGACACCAGGACAAGTTGTTAGCGCCGGAACTCGCCTCGCAACCATTGAGGCGGAAAATCCCAAAAGCAAGCTGGTTGGCGTTACCTATTTTCCTGTTGCTGATGGTAAGAAAATTCAGCCAGGGATGAAAATACAAATTACTCCCCAAACTGTGAAGCGGGAACGCTTTGGTGGCATTGTGGGTAATGTCACCAGTATCTCACGCTTTCCTATTACCAAAGAAGCAGCCGCTAACGAGGTAGGCAATTCAGAAGTGCTAGAAGGCTTAGTGTCTCAACAACAAGGACTGATACAAGTATTTTCTGACCTTGATTTAGATACCAACACACCAAGCGGCTATAAGTGGTCTTCCTCCACAGGGCCAAACCTGAAAATTTCTTCGGGAACTACTACTGTTGTGCGAGTCAACGTGGAAGAACGCGCTCCTATCACTTTCGTTTTACCTATTTTGAGGTCGGTCAGTGGTATCTATTAAATCTACTTTAGTAACACCTTTTAATCCTTGGCAGTATTTACAAAAATTACTACCACGCCGTAGCATTCGGGTAAAAACACCTACGCTTTTGCAAATGGAAGCTGTGGAATGTGGTGCTGCGGCTTTGGGAATTATTTTGGGTTACTACGATCGCATTGTACCACTGCCACAACTGCGGCGAGATTGCGGAGTTTCCCGCGATGGCAGTAAGGCATCTAATATGCTCAAAGCTGCCAGAAGTTATGGACTTGAAGCTAAAGGGTTTAAGAAACAACTCAAGCAACTGCAAGAACTACGTCCTCCCTATATTGTTTTTTGGGACTTCAACCATTTTCTTGTAGTAGAGGGATTTCGCAAAGAGCGAGTTTATCTCAATGACCCCGCTACGGGGCCGCGTCATGTATCTTTACAGGAATTTGACGAGGGGTATACGGGTGTGGTGCTGGTGATTGAACCAGGGGCGGAGTTTGTTAAAGGTGGTCGTAAACCCAGTATGATTTTATCTCTGTGGTCACGGCTACAGGGGGCTGGAGATGCTTTAGTTTACTCTCTAGTTGCGGGATTTTTCTTAACGGTGATTGGGTTGGTAGTCCCTGTGTTCAGCCAAGTGTTTGTAGATGACATCTTGGTGGAGGGACGGCAATTATGGCTGCGTCCTTTGCTTGTGGGTATGGCGATCGCTGCTATACTCCAAGGATCGCTAACTTTACTACGGTTGCGCTATCTCCGCCGCCTAAAAATCAAACTGGGTGTAGGGATGTCCAGCCGCTTCCTGTGGCATATCCTCCGCTTACCTGTCAGCTTTTATGCTCAACGTTTTGCTGGAGAAATCAGTAACCGAACTACTCTCAATGACCAAGTTGCTGATGTTCTAGCAGGAAAGTTGGCAACTACAATTATTGATACTTTGATGGTAGTTTTTTATGCCTTAGTCATGGTGCAATATGACTGGGTGCTGACCTTAATGGTGGTCAGCTTTGCTGCTGTAAACGTCTTAACCTTGCAGTGGATTTCTCGACAACGGGTAGATGCTAATCAAAAATTGATACAAGAGTATGGTAAAGCGGCTGGGTTATCCATTGCTGCACTTCAAAGTATTGAAACACTCAAAGCATCAGGCTTGGAGTCAGATTTCTTTTCGCGGTGGTCAGGTTATTACATCAAAGCTCTAAATTCTCAGCAGGAATTAGGAGTAACAAACCAGACATTCTCAGTATTACCCACGCTCTTATCCGCCCTTTCTTCGATGTTTTTGTTGGTAGTCGGTGGTTTACGAGTAATGGATGGACATCTCAGCATTGGGATGCTTATCGCTTTTCAAGGTTTAATGTTAGGTTTCCAACAACCTGTTAATAATCTCGTCAACTTTGGTACTACTCTCCAGGAATTGGAGGGGAATTTGATTCGGCTGGATGATGTACTGGATAATCCGATTGGGGAGGGAGTGGGGAGTGGGGAGTGGGGAGTGGGGGAAGCAGAGGAGCAGAGGAGCAGGGGAGCAGGGGGAGTAAATTCTTCCTCATCTCCCTATCTTCTTCCCAAACTACAGGGATATGTGGATTTGCAGAATATCACTTTTGGTTATAGCCGGCTGGAAGCGCCATTGATTGAAAACTTTAATCTTTCAATTAAGCCTGGACAGCGAGTAGCTTTGGTAGGTGGAAGCGGTTCTGGGAAATCTACTATTGCAAAACTGGTAAGCGGACTTTATGAATCTTGGGCGGGTGAAGTTTGCTTTGATGGTAAACCGAGAAAGGAGATTTCCCAACAACTACTAACCAACTCTGTTGCAATGGTGGAGCAGGAAATTTTGCTGTTTGGCGGTACGGTTCGGGACAATTTGACCCTCTGGGATACTACTGTACCAGATAAGAACCTGATGCGGGCTTGTCAAGATGCCGCGATCGCTGATGTAATTCTCTCTATGTCTGGAGGATTTGATGCTGAACTCATAGAAGGTGCTGCTAATTTAAGTGGCGGTCAGCGACAACGCTTAGAAATCGCTCGCGCTTTAGTGAATAATCCTTCGATACTCGTCATGGATGAAGCCACCAGCGCCCTAGATGCAGAAACAGAACAAATCATTGACCAAAATCTTCGCCGCCGGGGATGCACCTGCATAATTGTCGCTCATCGATTAAGCACTATCCGCGATTGCGATCGAATTATTGTTCTAGAGCGCGGAAAGGTTGTACAACAAGGCACTCACAAAGAATTGTGGCAAGTTGACGGTGTATATTCGCGGTTAATTCGCACTGAAGGAGAAGCGGTGGAAGCATGAAAAAGGGACTTCCAAGAAATAAATTATCCAAATAAACGAACCACAGAGACACAGAGAACACAGAGAGAGGACAAATAGAGAGAGTTTTTGCGTCAGTTTTGGAACATTTTTTTATTTGGAAATCCCTTCTTCTCTTTGTGTCCTTCTCTGACGAGACGCTGCGCGAATGTGTTCTTTGCGGTTTGTTCAAAAAATTGACTTTGACCAAGCGTATTGAGACTTAATGTTCAAACTTAAAGACTTAATGTTCAAGCCTAAAGACTTGATGCTCAAGCTTAAAGACTTAATGCTCAAGCTTAAAGACTTAATTGTTTAGGTTCAAAGTTCGGTTAAACCAAGAGACGTGATTTATCGCGTCTCTACCAAGGACTGATTCTTGTAAAAACGGCGATTTATCGCGTCTTTATAATCTTGCCACACTCCCCATTTTAAAATGCTAATAGGTCAAATTTACATAATTAATGGCAATGAACCAATTCTACTGAATGACCCTTCTAAAGTTTGGGTAGTTCAGTCTGGCTCTCTGGCTTTGTTTGCTGTCACACTTAAAGATGGCATTATCGAAGGAACTCGCCGTTATCTATGCACTATTAATCAAAGTGAAGCACTTTTTGGAACTGCTCATCAACAGTGTCAAATTTTAGCAGTTCCAATTGGCGAAACTGAATTACTACAAGTGCATCAAGAATGTTTTCGGGAGTTAGTAGCGAATGCAGATGCAAGAGTGTTTGCTTGGATAGAAACATGGCTGTTGCAACTAGGTGGTGTATTCTCCCAAGTTACCATGCCAAAAATTCAGGTGAAGGCTCAGGAACAAACACAATTTTCTTTAAATAATGCTCAGACTTTCCAGCCAGAAGCAGGCATAACCTGTTGGGTACAACTTCAACAAGGAACTGTCCGCTTTTTGGGGTTTGAGGAACTTACCTTAACGCCAACTACTGCAACTTTTCCCCTGACTGATAAAATGTGGTTGGAAGCCGTGGAGGGAGTTCAACTTACAACTAACACTACCAGCAAATTATCAAATCCAGATACACTGCTGGCTGGGTTATCTCACTTGCATACTCAACTCTTGCAATGCATCAATATTATAGATGAGCAAGAGGCACAAACAGAAATAATGCGGTTGCGCGATCGCCAACGCCTAAATCGCCAAGTCACAATGGAAGCTTTAGGCGAACTAGCATTAACCCTGAATCCTCAAGATGGGGACTTTTTCTTAGAAGGTACTCCTTTGCTGGTGGCGGCTGGTGCGGTGGGTAGAGCAATGGGGATAAAAATTCGTCCCCCGTCTCGTTCGGAAAACCTCAAGCGGCTCAAGGAACCTTTAGAAGCAATTGTTCGGGCTTCCCGGATTCGGATGCGGCAGGTGCTATTGCGAGATAACTGGTGGGAAAAAGATTCTGGGGCTTTAATTGCCTACACCCAAGATAACCGCCCAGTCGCACTACTGCCGATTTCTCCAACTCGTTATCAAATTTTTGACCCGATTGAACGTACCCGTGTCAAAGTAGATGAACAGATAGCTGCAACATTGGCTCCTATTGCTTATATGTTTTATCGCTCTTTGCCCGATAAAGCACTGCAAGCTATTGATATACTGAAGTTTGCACTTCAAGGACATAGCCAAAGTCTACTGGCAATTGTATTTAGTGGTATTGCCGTGACGCTGTTGGGGATGATTACACCTTATGCCACGTCAATTATTATAGACAATGCAATTCCCGATAGCGATCGCGGTTTATTACTGCAAATCGGCTTAGGTTTGCTGGTTGCAGCTTTAGGTACAGCTTTATTTCAGTTAGCACAGGGTTTTGCTCTGTTGCGGATGGAATCGGCTGGCGATGCTTCCACCCAAGCGGGGGTATGGGATCGGTTGCTCAACTTGCCAGTGTCTTTTTTCCGACAATACACAACCGGGGATCTACTATCCCGCATCACATCGGTAAGTACAATTCGCCGCAAACTCAGTGGGACAAATCTGATTAATTTGATTACGAGTTTGTTTGCACTGTTTTATTTGGGACAGTTATTTTATTACAACTACAAATTAGCTCTGATTGCCGTTGCCGTTGCAGTAGTTGCGATCGCTTTCACCACCCTCTCTGGTATGCTGCTGTTAACCAAGGTGCGTCCGCTACTGGAAGTCCAGGGTAATATTTTTGGGCAGACAGTACAGCTAATCAATGGCATTTCTAAACTACATATTGCTGGTGCCCAAGAACGCGCCTTCGCTGCTTGGAGTAAAAACTACACTCGGCAAATTAAGCTGGAACTGAGTACACAACGCATAGAAGATGCCGTTGTCCTGTTCAATACAGTCATGCCCATACTGACTTCTGGAGTACTTTTCTGGTTTACGATTAAACTGCTGGAAGCTCCGCAAACTTCAGGAACAGTTGAATTATCTCTTGGCACCTTCCTGGCTTTTAACACAGCTTTTGGTAACTTTACCAGAGGTACTACAAACCTCAGCAATACAATTACAGAAATTTTGCAAGTTATCCCCCAGTGGCAACGCACACAGCCAATTTTGGCAACTATCCCAGAGGTGGATATGTGCAAAGCTGATCCTGGTAGACTCATAGGGAAAATTACTGTAGACCATGTTACCTTTTGCTATCGCAGTGATGGCGCACTAACATTAGATGATGTGAATATCTCTGCGGAACCAGGAGAATTTATTGCTCTAGTAGGTGCTTCTGGTAGTGGGAAATCGACCTTACTGCGATTACTACTGGGATTTGAAACTCCAATTGCAGGTGGTATTTACTACGATGGTCAAGATTTATCTGGGTTAGATGTGGATGCAGTGCGCCGACAATTGGGCGTAGTTTTACAAAATGGTCAGCTAAATTCAGCTTCCATTTTCGAGAATATTGCAGGTGGCGCACAGATGACCTTAGATGAAGCTTGGGAAGCAGCGCGGATGTCTGGATTTGCTGATGATATCACCGCCATGCCCATGCAAATGCATACTGTGGTCAGCGAAGGGGGTAGTAATCTTTCTGGAGGACAACGCCAAAGATTGTTGATTGCTCGTGCTTTGGCATTAAAACCCCGGATTTTATTTTTTGATGAAGCTACTAGTGCCCTTGATAATAAAACTCAGGCAATTGTGAGTGAAAGCTTAGATAAATTACAAGTTACCAGAATTGCGATCGCTCATCGACTTAGTACCATCCGTAATGCTCACCGGATCTATGTACTCCAAGCAGGTAGAGTTGTCCAACAGGGAACTTTTCATGAGCTAGCTGCTGTTGAAGGTCTATTTGCCCAGTTAATGGCTCGGCAAATGGGCTAGTTACTTGAGATATTGAGATTTATGAAAGCTGCGGATACATGATTTGCCCTACACCGCCACCAACCAATCGCACACCACAGACCTACACCCGTCTGCAAACTTAACCCAAACCTGCCACTGCCCCAGGTGTGCGTTCCAGAACGGTTCACCATCAGCAACGCCGATTGCATCACCAAGCTGGGAAACCAAATGTTGGTGGAACTGTCTAACACTGTCGAGTCCAAGGCGCATTTTCAGCTTCAGCCCCTTCCAGCCAAGGACTTCAGGATTTTCCTGGGTAAATGTTTGGGGAATTAAGATGCACTAGTACCGCAAGGCGGAATTAAAAATTAAAAATTAATACAGCGCAAGCGTTTCATTGGTTTGAAATGGGTGGTTTATTTCCTCTGTGTTGTACTAGTAATTTAAAGGTGTAATTTTTCCAGATAATAAATCAAAAAAGGCTTGCGTTTTAATTTTTTCATCCTTAGATATAGGCTTGTTATTACTTTGATTATACATCTGTTGTTTTTTTAGGTGTTCCTCTCTTTTTGAGAAGGTATATTTATCGCAGAACTTAAGACTAGTGAAGGTATCTAGATTAGTAGGTAGTTTTGGTAAAAGTTCTACAAAATCTTTTTTTCTCACAAGAATAAGGCTTTCATCATAATAAGGTTTATCCGAATTTCTCTTTCGACCCCAGAAGTCATTGTAACTTGTTCGCTCTATATCATAATAGCCTTTTTCAACAGGGCAGGCTACATATTCACCTAAATCAATAAAAACTGGAACATCAGGATTAACAATAATACTAATCGGTAATGATAGTGTTTTTCTGATTACACTAATCTGAGAATATCCTACTAACTCAAAGTAAATATTACTATCTATATCCACAACATAAATCGTTTGTTTGTCTTGCTCTCCTAACTGATTTTCCCATCCACTATGTACACGATTATTACTAGCATTGACTACCCAAATTAATTTGTAATTATTACTAGTGTAAAATACCTCTCTTTGTTTAATTTCCTCTGCACTTAAGTTGGAATGTTGAAATTCAACGATTAAATTATTTATTTTAATGTCTGCACGATGCTTAATTCCATCTTTCTGTAGTACTACTTCTCGAAATTCTAAAGGAAATAAACTCTGCCATTCTAAATGCCAAGCTGTCATTTCATACCATTGATCGCATTCTATAAGAGACTTATGTGACCAATGATGAACTTTTATCTTCCCGCACTTAGCTATTACCTCTCCGTTGCAGCAGGGGCAAGTAGCCTTTATGTTAGGCTTTGGTAGTACTTTATTTCCTAACTCATCTATAGCGTAAAACATAAATATCCCTGCTTTTTCATACAGTTCACCTCATCCACTCAACCCAATCAGGTGCGATCCCGACCAACTCCCAAAACATCTGCGGTTCCAACTCTTCAAACGCCAGCATCACCCCCAACGCTGCTCACTGGTGAGGCGAGAGAGAAATTCTTTGACAGCTTCCACACCAGACTCTAGCCGTTCCATGAACCCAGCAGCGTAAGATTTGACCTGCTGCCACCTAGAACCACTGGGGTTTTCCTGTCAATCTCTGCAATTAATTGGATAAGCTTTGTGAGAGCATGACCTACGCCGCCACCAACCAATCGCACACTACAGACGTACACCCCGTGGCAAAGTTAACCCAAACCTGCCACTGCCCAAGATACCCATTCCAGTAAGGTTCACCATCAGCAACACCAAGAGAAAAGCCAACCTTGTAGACTAACTCACTGTAGAACCGACCAGCGCTGTCGAGTCCTTGGCGTATTTTCAGCTTCAGCCCCTTCCATCTTTGGGTAACAGAACTTTCCACTGGCGTGAGTGTTTGAGGAATATCCGGGGATTGGGTGTCAATGACTGGTGTAATTGTACTTATATTATTGCTGACTGACACCAACTCATTTTGAAATAATTCATCTCGATTTAACCATTGCCCGAAAATTGAATTACGCTGATCATCAGGTGCAACAAACTGGTAAACGCATTCCCGATTTTCACGCTTACCCAACCGACCGACATAATCCAACTTCAAATCAATCTTCGCAAGTAGTTTCTGTGCGATCGCTATGGGAGTAAATTTTTCTGAAATGGTGACGTTTAAACAAGTTTTGATGAGATACCGATTCTTCATCGCCGCCTTCTTCAACTCCTGCATTGCCTCGTCAGAAGAGCGTAACCGTTCCCCAGGCGTAAGCAACTGCAACAAGTTCAGTCTCTCCAATAATAAGACAGCAGTCAATAGCTGCCCCTTGTTAAAATCCGGCTTCCAGATAGCATTATTCCCGGCTTCGGCTTGTGCCTTAGCCCGTTTCGCATCACGGTTAGTCAGAAATTCCCGCCCCAGCGTCAAATAATAGTGCATCCGCAATTGAGGATACCACCCGTCATCATCCTTCTCAACTAAATCAGGGGTTACGTCAACTTCGTAGCGACGAGACAATTCGGCTTTGCGCTGCTGATGTCGTTCGGTTTTCGTTTTCGCCCTTGTGTCTTGCAGCTTCTTGAGTTCGGCATCAGAGATGGTTGGAGAATTAGCGATCGCTTCACACTCCGCAGTATACAATTCAACAGATGCCACTTTAACCGACTCGATTACTGCGCCAGTCTCATCATCGTCGGCATCGTCAGCATCAATAACGATATATCCATCTTCGACCAAACCCGCAAGCACCGATTCTCGATAACGCCGCATCTCAACGTTGATCACAGAACCACGCTTACCCCAAGTCTGCAATGACTCCGGCTGAAAGTTCTGATCAACAAAGCTGTAGTCATCATTATCCGCCGCCGACAACAGCGCAATGTTCGCTTGTGTAGCAACGTGTTGACTTCTGAGCAATCCTCCTATCGTTGTGGAACCATTGCCCACAACGGACATCCCCCACTCTCTGACCCAGATGTGACGGTCAACTGTCTCCCTAACCCTTGCCAACATCTGCCGCACAGAGTTAACCGGCTGCACTCCCTGAAAAATTCCCCATACACCATCAAAGTGTCCTTCAATGTCGATGGATACCCCAGTTTCAAGACTGGGTGAGGCGATAACCAAATCATACTGGGTGAGAATTTCGTTCAAGTGAGCAATACAACCGAAAGCTGCATGAGAGGGGTCAGCAACAGATTCACTATCTATTCGCAGGATTCGCAGATGTGGGAATTTGCGACGAAAACGTTCTTCAAGTGCCTGGGTTCCCCATTTTGACTTGGCTTTTTGAGCAGAACAGCAGAGTAAATGATGCCCACCTTTGGCAATTGCTTTGTCGAGCGCTGCGATGAGATTTTTCGGGTTACTCCCAGAATAGTTGTAACAGTTTCCGGCTACGTGCCGATAGTTGTTGACGATGACAAAGGGATTAACCCGATATTCTCCCGCAAGAGAAAGAACGTATTTCACATCAGTATCTGACACATCGGCACTAGACAGGTAAATCTTTCCCTGGCTGCTGCCCAAAACATTCTGTACCAGTTGTTTGAGGTTTTTGAGAACAGATACCCGACGTTTTTGCACCTCCGTACCAGAGTTAAGCAAATGCCAGAATACTTGGTCGCATTCGTCAATAATTATGACATCATTCGCCCAGTCATTGGGGTTGAATCGCGCCTGACTTTCCTGATGCAGCGAATCCACACACACCCCATATCCTAGTAATGTGCCTGTTTCATTCGTGCGGACTTCGGTAACATAGTTAACACCGAAGCGATTACACAATGCCTCACCTAGTTGGATGCGATGGGTGATGATTAATACCCGTCTCTCTTGGTCGTGTGCTTTGGCCACCTCCGTTGCCAGCCATTCGGTTTTACCAGTACCTTTGGGAGCCTTGAGGATAATCAGTTTTTCGCCTTCGGGTACGAGCAACTGGCCCAAGAATCTTTGGTTGAGTGCGATCGCTGGTGGATAAGTCAGCAGTGTAAACAGCTTAATCTCCCATAACTCCAGTGCAACGGCAGTGTTGTAGAGTGCGTCAAATGCCGACTGACCCAAGGCATAGATAAAATCATCAACCCCTTTCTCTGCCCCTAACGGTAAATCAATCACCCGCAGCGAACAACCCTCATTTACCAGCAGCCGTCCCATGCGACTGATAGCAGTTCTTACCCGTTGAACTGTCTCAGGTTTGTTGTCCTGGTCAAAGCAAATATTAACCTGTCTCCCCTGTGTTGCGAAATGTTTCAAGTCGGGAATCAGAGAGGGTTTACTAATAGCGTTACCGTACTCATCATGGGGTGTGCGGTATCCAGCGTTAACACCGGGGATAGCGATCGCAGCATAACCAGCAGTCAATAATGCCCCCGCTTTCTTGACACCTTCTACAATTGTCACTGGTACGTTATGCCGCCAAACCCAGTGCCAGAAACCGCCGGGATGCTGTAGGTCTTCTTCGGTGATGGGGATGCCGCTACGATTGGACACTTTTACCCAGATGCGATTTGGTACTAAGAGGAAGAAGGCGCGTGTCTCTTCTCTGTAAGGATGCTCGTACTTGATGAATTTGTGGATCTTTTGGCGATCTCTTCGGGGATGGTCGGGTTTAAAGCAGCCCCACATCATTAGCGCATATTCGTTGAGGGGGTCAACGCCATTGCACCACCAGCCGCCTAGTTCAATGTGCTGGTATTTCTTCAAATCGCGATCGCGTAATCGTCCATCGTTACGACGGGAGATTTTGGGACTGTAGAGCAGATATTCGTAGGGTAAAGTCCCAGACAGCGATCGCACATTCAGAGCAATGATTTCTTCGTCAACCCCGCTACTGAGCCATTCTTGTAAGTGTAGAGCTTGAGAATCAGATTCGATTATACGCATATTTCCTCCAATATTTTGAAGCAATGCAAAGCTTGGGGTATTGAGTCATACCGCCTTTTAGGTGAGTTACGTAGACACGGGTTAAAGAAGCGTGATTTTAAGGGAAGCAATCAACAGGACTTGTATTGGTAGTTGTTTTGTGTTTTTTTCGTCCTATTGACTGCTTTTTAACCGGACTATGTAGTACACATGAACTAAGAAACTGTCATTTTACATGATCTGAGTCAAGTCAGAATCATCTCCCCGCTCCGGTGTGCGGTCGAAACGTGAGATTAATACGTGTGCTAACCACTTTGTTGGTCTTGGGAACCTGATGCAGATGTGTAGACTGACAACCAGGGTGCATCACAAGTAAGCTCCCGTGTTCCAGCCAGAAATCCGTTGGTTTGCCATTTCTCGATTTGATTTGGAATTTGCGACATGAACCTAAGCTGACTGATACGATTGCAGGGTTAGATCCCATTGATGGTTCGTTGTCAGCGTGCCAACCAATCGAATCCTGGCCACTGCGGTACTGATTTCCGATAACTATGCGGAACTTATAGCCAGTTAAAGCGGTGATCCTATCTCGTAACTTAGACAGAGCATCTGTCCAAGTAAGGGGTTTTAAGAACACGCTGTTGGAGTAAAGATAATCACATCCGGCATCACCATAAATACATTCAAGGCGAGGGACAGGCATTGTTTTACCCGCGATCCTGATTTGATTCTGCTGCCACTCCAGTTTCAAGCAATGTTGGTAGAGTTCGTTTGCAAGTTCCTGAGTTAAGAAATCAGGATAGTAAGTGACTGGAAGAACAGGAATTGATTCAGTGAATAAATTTAGTTGTTGCATGGTACTTTTCTCCAATTAAAGAAAGTATTCTGAAAACAATTGCTGTTAGTTTTGGTTGATGGAGAAGACTTCATTTTTCTTGAGAGACTTGCTCCCAATACGCAATAACAAAATCATGGGCTTGCTGTAATACTTGAGGGAGTAAAAATAAAGGGACTTCCCAAGCTGCAATAACGCTACCAGCAAAACATTCTGCAAGCTCAATCCGAATAAACTCTGGTAAATTACTCTCTAAAAACTTGAGTGAATGATCTTCGTTATCTGGTAGTTGAACAAAAAAATAATCGTCGTGCATAATATCAGCAACTAGACCGTATTTTTCTGCCAAGGTTTTTCGTAGAGTGTTCATAATTGTTGTTGAGTTAGGTAGGGAATTATCGAGAGATGACTTTTACTATTTCGGGCAACCACCGCAGTTGGAAAACAGTTTGGTTTGAGGATTTGGCGACTGCGGGAACCATCCGCCCCCATTGCTTACCAGATTCAGTAGGACGATAAGGAATTTTCTTGTCATTTGTTCTGTATTGCAGCCCCGAATTTAGTAAGCAGTGGTTAACAGCCCGTGCAGACATTCCTACTACCTCACCAATTTGTGTTGGATTTAGAAATGCGTCCTCTGCAACATTCGTTTGAGCAATCGCAATCTTGAGTTCATCGGCTGCTGGCTTAAGTGCGGGGTTAACTCTGGTGGCGGCATTAACTGCTAACTGGGCAGTGAGGGATTTGTCTACTCATATCTTGCACCTGGAAATAGTAATGTCAATTCCATGACTAAGTGCTAAGGGTCGAAGCCGTTCAATATCTAGTAGCAATAAAGACAAGACTAAATGAGGTAAA
>NZ_JACJSF010000081.1 GCF_014698035.1 Desmonostoc muscorum FACHB-395 | reverse complement strand
GACTTGCAATCTCGGAGCTAAAAATTAAATACAAAAAGCGGTTATTTGACCCATTAATAACTTTATGGGCATTTTTATCACAAGTGTTGGATACTGATAAAACTTGTAATAATGCTGTGAGTAAAATAATTGCACATTTAGCTGGTGAAGAAGTAGAAGTCCCTTCAACAGATACGAGTGCTTACTGCCAAGCTAGGGCGAGGCTTCCAGAGAAATTATTAGAAAAACTTTTCAATTCCTCGGCACAAAACCTAGAAGCGAAAGTGACCCAAGAACATTTATGGTGTGGTCGTAATGTAAAAGTAATAGATGGTTCAACTGTCTCCATGCCAGATACCGTAGAGAACCAAAAACAATACCCTCAACCTAGTACCCAAAAAGAGGGATGTGGATTTCCAATTGCCAAAATTGGAGTGATATTCAGTTTAGCGACAGGAGCTGCCGTTGCTTTGTGCATAGACGTTTTGAACACTCATGATATTAAATTAGCTCGGAGGTTGTACAGTTTTCTCAAACCAAATGATGTACTTTTAGGAGATAGAGCCTTTTGTGCTTATGCCGATATGGTTTCTATTGCCAAGCTTGGTTGTGATGCTGTGTTTCGTAAGCATCAATCTCGGATAACAACTATGCGAAAAGGTAAAATTGTTGGCGATTGTGACAAGTTGGTTACTTGGTATAAACCTAAAAGATGCTCAAAAGGGTTGAGCAAAGATGAATTTGATGCTCTACCTCCTTCCATAACTGTACGGGAAGTTTACTATTACATTGTTATTCCCGGCTTTCGCACTCAACGAGTTAGTTTAATTACTACTCTCTTGGATAGAGCAACTTATTCTACTCTGGATATTGTTGGACTTTACGGTAAACGTTGGGATGTTGAATTGGATTTGAGACATCTAAAAACTACCTTGGGTATGGATATTCTGCGATGTAAAACTCCTTCAATGATCCGCAAATAAATTCATGTTTATTTACTGGCTTACAATTTACTTCGGAGCTTAATGTGGTCGGCTGGGACTATTTACAGTACTCCTCCATTACGCCTATCCTTACAAGGTACTCGCCACCATTTAATTAACTTTATTCCTAAATTATTAGCAGCAACTTCTCAAAAACGCCTCCAAATTTATCGCACTTTACTAAAAGTTATTGCTCATAAGGCTGTTCCAGAACGCCCAGGTCGTAGTGAACCACGAGTTCGTAAACGTCGCCCCAAAATTTACCCCTTGATGACCAAACCCCGGCATGAATTACGTAAACAATTGCAAACTGCTTAAACCGCAAGTGTTTCGGCTTTTCTTAGTGCCATTCACTCTTGGGTCTTTGATGTCAGAGAAATGCTCCACTAAACTCTGTTGAATACTGCCGATGTCTGCCACTTTTGTTGGCTGTCTGTGAAGACCAAAATTTTTCGTAGTATCAGCAGATTTAGTTTCAAAGCCTTTGAATTATGCTGTAATGTTCAGGGTAATCCCTTTGGACGCGCTTTTCTAAACTTGCACTAATTGTAGGGTTGCGTTTAGCATCGGCAATTAAATGCGTAAAGCCTAATCTGGTAGCATTTTCAGGTACAAAAGCTTCATCCAAAGACGGAAATAAATACTTAATATCAATGTTTTGATATGGTGTATGGGGATAATAACGACAATATTCCAGACAACAACCCAGAATATATTGCTCAAATAAAACATTGCGTTCTGTGCTATGAGTAAGCAAATTCCAAGCACGTTGATTAGCGGGATGTTCGACAAATTTGATGGCTAAATCTGCGTAATAGCTAATAAAATCGACAGCATTACCGCCAAAGATACCACAATTATAGGCAACTTGTAGTGAACCACGCGATCGCTGCCATTGCCACTCATCAGGTAGCCATCCATTCACACTATGAATAGCTGCTTCTATACCTTCAGGATCATACCAAGAATTTCCCACCAAAAAATATTCTGGATTTTGGGCTAACAGGGGTGCAGAAATTATTTCTGCGGGTAAATTCTGCCAGAGAAAAACATCATTATCAATGTGAATAAATGGTTCTGTTTGAGCGCGGTAAGTGTATACTTTACCTAATGCCCACCATTTGGGGTCATGGTCTTGGAGAGCATCTAATTCTAGATACACTTCATCAAACTCTAAACCCAACTCATCTACAAGTTGTCTTGCACCTTGAGTATCAGTAAATAAAGCTGTTTTTTCAAAGTGTTTTTTGGCAGTTTCTAGTGATAAAATCCACGCTAATAAGTGATATTTTTCACTCAGCCAAATTCTACGCTGATTAGCTTGTAAAGGCTTTGTCCAAAAAGACCAAACTGCTTTCATCTCATTTCAATTTTACATTTTACAAATAGTCATTATCCTCAATTAAATTAGCCCCAATACCCCACGATGCAGCTAAATATTCATAGTTGCGCGACAGGGTATAAAACTGACGACGACAATCATATAAATAAGGAAAAGAATTAGTAAATAATGCTAGAGGTGCATAAGAATGATATACACCATGAGGAGGCAATTTTTGAGGTTTTCCATCATTATCGCTTGGCCATTCCACATCACCCGTAGCAGTTCGCGCTGGAATCAACCAGTAGTCACCTGTGCGAAATGAATGGTTTTGAAAATCTGGAAACTTAATTTGTACACCCTTTTCTAACGTGAACCATTCTTGGGCTTCAGTAATAGCTATAGCACCATTTTTTAGTTCTACATCATTTCTTTTTTGTTGCTCCCAACGACGTAAAAATGGGTATTTCTTGGTAGATAATCCGATAGGACGACTAGGTGCTTGCTGAGATTTTAAAGTTAGTTGTAAATCAGTAAAGTTAACTACTGTAACTTGCCATAATGGTTCAAACCATTGATGTAAAACATAGTCATCATCTACCAATTCTACCCAGTCATTTTCTGCTAAACCAAAACGGTCATCTTGCCACCATTGTTGGAGTTTAATTGTTACAGTAGTATTTTCTGTATCTTTAGAACTGTCTAAAGTTATCTCCTCTATGGGAAATATCACAGAAGCATTTTCTCTAGACCATTTAAATGTAACTTCTCCTGCTGTATCGGTGTGAATTTCGACGCGATAAAGTTGGTTTTCTTCACCACGATATGCAGCATCAGGCTTAATTAAGCAAGCTTCTGTTTGTTCGCGTTCAATTTTAGCTTGGGCTTGTAGTAAACCTCGATTTTCAGGTTGCCATGTA
This sequence comes from Desmonostoc muscorum FACHB-395, assembly GCF_014698035.1. GTDB lineage: Bacteria > Cyanobacteriota > Cyanobacteriia > Cyanobacteriales > Nostocaceae > Nostoc > Nostoc muscorum_A. The sequence goes on along the minus strand of NZ_JACJSF010000081.1, from coordinate 32,344 downwards.
TTGACTAATTTATCCCATTCTATTTGAGAGCGTGTTGTAACATTATTTTCTAACCGCTGTGTTTTGACTTGCCAAATAACTTGAGAGCGTGTTCCTGTATCTACGCCACCTAAAGCTACTTCTCTAATTTTTGGATTTTCAATATAGGTAATATGTCGTTCCCAAACATCAAGGTAAACTAAAAAAGGGATAGATGGTTTATCTTTTGTAGTGTTAATTAGAGGATAGTTGTTTTGTTTTAAATAAGAAATAATTTCATGGTTTTCACAAAGAATTCCATTGACATAATAATGTCCTTGACTAATTTGAAAATCACCAAGATTTTTCCGAATTTCTGCATTATTTAAATCATCATTCACCAAGATTTTAAAACCTGCATTAATTGGCCCGCCATGAGGTCCAATGATATCTGTAGCTAAAGTTTGTAAATAGTGTAAAAGAATTGAAATTTGTTCATTCCAGTCAGCATCAATTTGGACTCGTCCCTGCTGCATGAGAACCCGGAGAAAGTTTTGCTTCGGGTCAAAAGTATCACGGGTAAAATCACCTTTAAATTCACCTTGTCTAAATTGATTTGGCATAAATTTACCTTAATAAAAAGAAATTGAGGACTGGGGATTGGGAAAACAGAGGAAGTGAGGGAGAAAAACTAATGACTAATTCACAAAAATAATTTCTGTTGACATATTGGCTGGGGTATATTCGTCTAGGCGGGTGCGGAGGTTGGCTTCGCGTTGGGGTTGGTAGAGGTGATGAAAAACGCCCATTTCTGACTCATCATCTGCGCCGCGTTTAATTTCTACTGCACAAGATTTAGCTAGTTGGCAATATCTGGGGTTGCCATAACGGGTGCTGTTAAATTGGGGATGGACTCGATTTATCTCTACCTGCTTTATGTCATCGGTGGCAACTTGTGCTACTAAGTCTGGCTGACAGTTATAGCGGCGGGGTGTGCGAGAATTCGGGGTGACATAACAAAAACGCATACAACCCTTTTGGCGACGTGCTACGGTGATTAAACCATCAAAGATGCTATTTTCAGCTAGCGCAATGTTATGCACTAAAATTTGACCGAAGACGGTGCAACGCTGGATAGTTAAGCGGGCGTGGGCAAAAGAATAACCAGGTGCGCCTATAGCTTCTTGTTCTATACTCGTAGCATCAAGAATGCTATCGCGGATGTAAATATTTACAGGTTCAGTCTGCACTTCATCTTGGTTGACTTGAATTGAACCGACGATACTGTGTGTAATTTCGACTTGTCCTTTGAGGTTGAATAACTCTAAGCTTGGTTCTGCCGGACGTTTGGGTTCACAGTCGCAGTGTAATGCCCAACCAGGAACTAGGGTACAGTGACGAATGGTGATTTTGACTGGCAAAAAATTGCTAACCTCGTTGGGAGTTTGGGCTTTATTCTCAAGTCCAGGTACGGGAAAATATTCCATATCTTTCTGTATACGCACTCCTCGTCCGAAAATTAATAGACCGTCTAAGGTAAAGCGACTACCTGCTTGAACACTAATATTTAAAGCATCGGTAGTTTCGGCTTGATAGTCTAAAAGACGAATGATGGGGCGATAGTAGTTAGCGGCGCGAATTTGTAGGCTGTGGTTGGCTTCGAGAGATATGTTGAATGGTTCTGTGTAGACACCACTATCAGCAATTTCAATGACTGCATGGGGATGGGTTTCTATCTCTGTTCGCCATTGGTTGATAGCATCGTTAATGGTTTTTAATTGTTCAGCTTTCCCGACGCGGTAAGTCATTGGGTGAAATAGTGTCCTGTTGTATTCACCACCACCAATGTCAGTACTAAAGGCGTAATGGTAACTTACCCACACCCCGCCTTTGGGTAGCTGACGGGCTGGAAAGACAATTCGACCGAGTACGGGGTCTACTGCTACTGTATCTAGTGCTGGCCGATACTGCCAATCACTTAAATCTGTCAGTGCTATTTGCTTGATATCTATGGGTTGTTGTCCTGGGCTGAGGAAGATTTGTAGACTTTGATTTTTGCCGTAGTAGAGACTTGTATTTAGTTTTAAAGCTAGGCGACGGATAGGTCCAGGGAGGTTAATTTCTTGGGCGATGTGGGTTGGTTCTGTTTCTGGTTGGGGTTTGTTGTAAAGTTGGGTGTCGTTTCCCAAAACGCTGAAGGTGTAGCAGTTGGGACTGATTTCTTCTACACAGTAGGCGGGGGTTTTGGTGACGGAATAGGTTTTTAACCGCCAAATAAATACTCCGACATGGGGGAGGTTGTAACCTCCTGGACGGATATCGACGGTGTGGGCAATTGTATCAAAGGGTGAGTCTAAGAGTTCTAGGGCGTTACTTTGGCGTAAGTCTACGGTTTTTCCTTGGGTGGGACGGAGATGATTTAAATGTTGTGTCCAAGCCAGAAGTTTATAGAATTCTACGGCTCTGGCTGGCCAACCGGCGACATCGTTGGCTAATAATTCTAAAAGGGCGAGTGTACCTTTGCGGCGACGATAGCGGATGGTATTGGCGACTTCGCGGCGGGGAATTAAGATTTTGTTGCGTTGTTGTCCTTGGGGGGTGGTGATGTCTCCTGTTTCGTTGACGGGACGATAACCAATTAAATCAGCGATGTATGGTACAACCCAATCTTCGCAGGTTTCGATAAACCAGTTTTCGTAAAGTTGGGTGATATCTGCTTCTACTATATTTGCTTGTTGGGCGATCGCTTGCAATAAGTCTCGCAAGGGATAGCCTTGTTCGGCATCCCTTTGGCGATAAATTACTGGTAGTAGATTATATAGATGATTGGATAACATAAGTTTTTAACGCCAAGGGGCGCACAGGGTTTACAAGGGGTTGAGGATTAGGGTTCTGGGTTCTGTTGGCAGGATAATTGCTAGTTGGGCAGGTTGAATTAGTTTTTCTGGTAAAAAGCGATTTTGGGATTTTTCTCTCCTGGCTAAGTTGACTGTGATTCTGGGGCTGGGTTGGAATTTGATGCCATCATTATCATCTGAAGCAATTTTTCCTAATTTTATGGCTTCTAGTTTTTTAATTAATAAATCTGGGTTGACTGCTTCTGTTTCTGATACTGTATCTAAAACATCCACATCCACAAAATCCACTCCTGGAACTTGCTGGATGGTACTAATTACTTCGCTAAGGGTGACATCTTGACCTAATTCTCGACGTTCAAAGCTAAAAGTTGATAGTAGATGCTGTCTAATTTTTGGCTCTACAAATTGCCATTGATATTCTGGTAAGATTTTGACTTTGGCAATCATAATTAATGCCAATAGTTCTCTCGTTTCTAATTGAATTGGTTGGTAGGGGTCGCCTAATTGTCGCAGGGCTTGATATAAATTACGATACAAATCTGATGATTTATCAATGGGAATATCTTCTGCACCTGCAATAGTTATATGCACGACTTGGCGATTTCCATCTGATAGTTGCGTTGCACTAGCTTTCCCAATTCCGGCAAAGGTACGTGCAAAGTCGGCATAGTCAATTATTGATACTAACCGATCTAGTGACATTACGGTTAAGGGTGCATTCTGACGCACTTGATTGGTGCTTTCTCTATCTGCTCCTCCAGTGGCTGGTAGCGGATTTATCACGCCTTTGAGTCCGAGGGGACGGGAGACTAATAAGTTAATTTGTTCGGCTTTGAGGTTCCCGACTTTACCGATACCATTACGGTACATAGCTTTCACATTTTCTCTCCCTGTCGGTAACAGTGAACCGCTTTCCCCATTTCCAAAGATGACTGTGGTTTGATAGTTGTCATCGGTTTTGAGAGTGTAGACGCGTTCCGTGGATTTGAGTCCAGTGAGACTGTCGGTTTCACTCCAAAGTACGTCATTGACTCGGATTTCTAAGGTAGTCTTAGCACCTACCGGGGTGGGTGCGGCGAGATAAGTCAGAGGTGGTTGGCGTAAGGGGAATTGTTGGAAGGATTTACTCGCATCGCCACTACCGAGAATTTCGGAACGCGTTTCACCGTGGGTAGCTTTGGCGACATTGGCATAAATGGTGACTGTATCCCGTTTATATTGATAATTCAGGGGTTTAGCTAGTTGGATAAAGGTGTGAATTTTATCTCCTGGTAATTCTTTCGTCTCTTCCTCATCTTCATCGAAGACAGTAGCTACTCGTTGATAGACAGCAGATAACATGACTAGTTCACTGGCTTTTATCCCTGTTGTTGCATCTAAATCAGTACGTTCACCGGAGATAATTAACCAACGTCCTGGTTGTAAACCATCGTAGAGTTTAGCTAGTTCGATTTCATTACCTGCAACCAGTTCTATTTTCGGGTTAATTACTTCATCTGCTAGGGGTAATTTTTCAGTTTGAGCGTAAACTGTGGTGTTACGTAAGACATCTAAAGTTCTTTCATTTGCTCCTAGCCAATTTTGTTTGAGTGTCAATTGTGTTACTTTAGCTGAGAGATTGTAGGCTACTTTGGAGATAGTTGCAACTTTTTCTACCTGCCTAAACATAACTGATTCAGGACGTTCGATCGCTATCCAACTTTCAGGTAATATTTGGTCATATTGAGCATCTAAAGCGATAATATTTCTGTCTACTGGCGTAGGTAATTCATACTCAATTGTTAATATTGGTTCTCTGGTGGATAAGGAAATACTAGAAATAGCTGATGGCGTAGAAAATTCACTATTAAAAGATACTCTTACTTTACCTGGAGGATTCTTGCTAGCGTATTGTCTGGTTTGATTGGGGTTAATAATAACTGTATCATCATTATTTGTTTGCACACCCCAGCTAATATTATTAGGCTGACTAATGCTTCTAATACTCTCACCATCTTGAAATGTAACAGTAATAGTATGTGGTATATTGCCTCCACCATTCACAGTTTGTTGAAACGGAGTATAATTTATTGAAACGTTTTTGCCGCCGAAATCAAAGTTTTTGGGAAATACTGAGTCAGTTAATGCTTCTATAACACTGTAGGTATTGGTATCTTCATCTAAAGATACGAAAATTTGTCGCGGATTACTATTACTACTAATAGATATAGCAACTATAATTTTTCTTAAACCTGCGATCGCCCATTCTTCATAACCAAAAATTCTTCCTTCTCGGTCATAAATTGGTTTTAAGGGGGCATTATGTCCAAAAAGGGATGCCTTGACTCGCAAAGCTGCTAAACTTTGCAATGATGAAGTATTCGTAATAGGTGTATTTTGCCACGCTGCATAAAAAGTATCTCTAAGTTTGGTTTTTAAATTGGTGATGAGTTGTGGTGCTATATCAGAATCACTAGCATAAGTTGTTTGAGTATCTCGCCGTAGTGCTGAAGCATTCGCTGGGGGAACTGAAGCAGGCTTGAGGAGATTTTGCAATAAATCTTTATTAGCGAAATTTAATTTTTCTACTCCAGATAAGTTACTGGGAATTGCTAAACTTTCTTTCGTAACAGCCTCTTGTTGAGGAAATTTAGGTTGAAATTTAACTAAAGTGCGATTTTTATCACTTTCTGCTGCTACTGTGAGAATTTTTCGCCAAATTTGTTGCCCTTCACTATTACCAAAAATAAATAATATTGGGTCATTAGCTTTTAAATTAGTGCTAATACCCTGTAAATATATTGTATCTTGAGCTTCAATGTTTCTTAGCGTAATATAATGAGGACGAGTCAGGCGCGGATGTAAAGAATTCCAGTCAGCACGGGCGTTAATTTTTTCGACTGTCTCGAAAGATTGTGGCATTTCGCCGGGGTTGGGGACACTTTGAATTTTCGTACCGATGAGAATTTCTGTGTCTTGGTTGTAGCCTGTTTCTAAAGTAAAAGCCGGATAGACAGTAGCAGCGACACCAGGGCGTAAATTATATCCTACCAACCTTGCTAATTCTAAGAGCGATCGCCTTTCGGTAGCGGTGCGTAAATATCCTTCATTGGCAATGCGCTCTTGATAAAAAGTGAGGACATCTGCTACTGTAGCCCAAGCATCCAGAATTGCGATCGCTGGATCATTAGCATTACGAGTTTTCAGGTTGGCTAGTGCGGCTAGTTCACTACTACTTAACTGCGCTTTCATCGCCGCTAAGAATGTGGCATGAGTGCCGACGCGGTAGAATAAATTGTTTAAGCCTGGGCGGTTGGCGGTGTTAACTGGGGTGAGGTTTTCGATTCCTTGGCAACATCCGCAATTTTCGTTGTTCATTGTGGGAGTGTTGATTGTTGACTGTTGACTTCCGACTTCATTTATTTCATCTTCCTCCTCGCATATCTAAGATGAGCTTGCCTTGTTCGGGGAAGTTGGGGTTGTTATCTAGTTGGGGAATTTCTAAGGGAGTGAAGGAGAGGAAGCCTTGTTCTAGTTCACCGTTTTTGCCTGTGTCTAGGCGTTGGAGGCGAGTGATAATGAGGTTTTCTACTCCTGGTACTACTATACCTGCGGCGACTAATTTGCTTAAGGTGATGCTAGTACCGAAGGTTAAGTTATCGGGATGGAAAAAACCGCGTTTACCGTTAGGAAGAAGACGGTTACTAAGGGTGTTGAGTAAGGCAGCTTTGACTTGTCCTCTGAGATAATTGGGTTTGACGCATACTGTCATGGCAATATCTAAGGGGACGTGAATAGCTAATTTAACGACGACATCATGACCGATGCGGCGGTAACGGTGCAAATGGTCAGCAATGGCTGATAATAAGTCTGGCTGATTTGCGTTCTGTAAAGGATCAATTACCACTAACATTTCATCCCAACTAACCGTTCGACGAAGGATAGCAGTTGCTTTCTGCACTGTATCGCCAAAGTCACGTATGACGATATCTGCATAATCTTGGGGAGTAATTGCCCGTTGTAATTCTTTACGGAAGGTATGGGGAGCAAATAGTTTCACTTCCGATAAAGGTTCTGGCGGTGTCCCTCCCCTTGCTGGTAAGGGGTTATGGGGAATGAGGGAGACACCAAGGCTAGTTGAGGAAACGGCGTAAGCTATAGTGTCTGCACCGATATTACCTGCAATGCCATTACCCACACGATAAGTCGCCTGGAATTGACTCCCGGCTGTGGGTATCTTTCCGAATTCCCCATTTCCAAAGCGCAGATGTGCGTTACCGTCATTATCAATTTCGACGACGAAATACTTGTCTTGGTTATAGCTGGCGAGTAAGTCGGCTTGCGGTGTCCAAGTTATGTGATTGTCACTCTTTAAACTAATGTCTGGTAAAGCTTGACGGGGGTTTTGAGTGAGTATTTGAGATGCTGGTTTTTCTTTTAATTCGGTGGCGGTAAGAGGTTGGCAAAAAGTTAAAGGCGTGTATTTAAGAGTGGGGGTAAATGGGGCGGAAACGGTGATAGTATCTTGAATTTGACCTTCACTTTCACAAATAGCGATCACTTGTTTTGTTTCTACTGGGCCTAGGTCTTGAGTCAGCGATCGCCCATGATCCACCAAAATTACATTACCATGCACCACACTAATATTTTCAATTAATTGACACTCTGGTGCTTGTCCAATTGCCGAAATACACAAAGCAAAAGGCAGTGCATCTTCTATCGCCCAGCTAATTTCTACTACAGGTGTAGGTAATTCTTGCTCAACACCTTCTAAAGCTTGTAGATAAACATGATCAACATCTTGTCTAACTTCCGTTAAACGCACAGCATGACGACGGGTGATATCTGCATCTGCTATGTTGCCAGTTTTTGCCCCCTTGATTTCCTCAAAAATCAGGATATCGCCTACTTTGAGATATAACTGCCGAGTTGATACATCTTTGTAAGCATCTAAGAGAGTGGCACTAGTTGCACCTTTGGGTATACAACACTGGCGATCGCCCCAAGTATAGAAATGAATAGTATTATGAAATTGATAAAATATCCTCTCTTCTTGTTCCTGACTAATCGGCTTAAATACTTCATAACTTTGACTCGGAATATTCCGTAAATCGTCAGTTTTTAAAACTGTACCCCCAATAGGTGAATTAACGTATTTAGTAATAAAATAAATCTCAATCAAATTAACTGTAACATCACCACCAGTTTCTAACCATACCCAAGTTCTAGCATTACACCCTTCATGGATAGCATAATCTACCAACCGGCCATGACGACGGGCAGAAATTCGCAACCGGGAAGTGTCCAAATAAGCTTCCGTTGCTACAGCATCTTGATAGTAACTTAAATAATCACCAACATAAGCTAAAAGTTCAACTAAAGTTATACCTAAATCGGGAACATGACGTTCTTTCCAATCAGGCATAATCAAAGCCAGTCGGTCTAAAATTAACTGCCGGAAACTAGCATAATCTTTAGCTAAATAATTAATTTCTGGTTCTAGACCTTCTTCTTCAGTACAAATATGCTCAGTTTGACAGTCTAAATCACTAGGGCAACCTACCTTAAAATTAAAGTGTAACTCAGCATAACGATGGTCAATTCCTTTTAACCCCACCAAACGTAAAATATAATTAGAAAAATCACCAAACTTATTCACATAAACCCGCAAGCAACTATCAAGAGTCTGGTCTTCTTGAATTTCCAACTCAATACCAGTTACTTGAATATTTTGGATACGTTCACCGCCGATAATTTGAATATTTTTTGCAGTAATATTTTGAGGAATTTCTCCCACAAAATGCACACATAAATATAATTGATCATCGCTGACTTCTAAATAATCCAAACCATTCAAATGCCGTCTACGCACTTCGTGACGACGTTGTTCATCTTGACAAGTCAGGATCAATTCATTCATAACCCACTATTTTGGATAAAAGTTTCCGTGCGCTGTTCTCCACTGCGTTTAACTAAATACTGCACAAATACTTGCAATTTTGAATCTTCGCTAATCACTTCTAAAGCTTGCACATCAATCAAATCAACTAACCAGCGTTGCAAAGCTGCTTGCATCGTAAATTGCAAAGTCGCCGCCAACTCTGGACTATTAGGCGCAAACACCAATTGCAGTAACCCACTACCAAAATCAGGACGGTTCACTCTCTCACCAGGATTAGTAAACAGTAATTGTTCAATCATGTCTCGGATATGATCATCATCATCGGTGGTAGCAGTCAACCCTAAATTATTAAAGTGAAAAGGAAAATCTATATTCATAGTTATTAGTCATTAGTCATTAGTTATTTGCTGTTTTTGCATTCACATTGCTATCACTCGCGTTTGGGCAATTGAGGGAATTAAGGGTGTCGCTGTAGGGGCGCAAATGGCTTGACTACTCAGAACTAATAAAGGTACACCATTCGCAAATACTCTTGTTGTCCCCGTTACCCATTGCGCCGTCACACAAGGGCCATTAGCGACGGGTGGTGGTGGTAAAGTACAACCAGCCACAACATAAGGTGTCGTTTGTAGGACTGTCGGTTGTCCGCTTACCAAGACTCGCGGATAGACAGTCGTTGGTTGTGCCTGTCCCGCATGAGAACAGAGTATAGTTGCACCAAAATGTAATAAAGGTCCTGGCATAATTTAATTCAAAATTCAAAATTTAAAAAACTTCTCCCTAATCCCTAATCCCTAATCCCCTTCTAAGTAATCACCAACGCCCCATTATTAATAGTTACCGTCGGTCCCGCCATAATTAAACTCGCCCCCTTGCCATTTTGAATATAAATTCCGCTATCATTCACCACAATCATTGCCCCCGTAGAACTTTTCAACACGATACCTCCAGTTAATGGAGTCGGTGCAGCATCACTAATAATCACCGCATTCTGCAAAGTCGTCTGAATCACAATATTCTGCCCTGGAGGGATAGGAGGTGGTGCTAAAGCTAAAGCTGGTACTTCTGCTGCAATTCCCCAAAACCCGCCTACCCAAATCGGATATTCTGATTCACCTTGTTCAAACTCCATCCACACCGCCGCGCCAATTTGAGGAACAATAAATACACCTTCCTGTTTCCCGGCAATAGGTACACAAGGCATTGCCCAGTTAGAAGGCACTAAACCCAAGACATCAGGAATTAACGCCTGTATTCTTCCCCGTTGCTCTGGGTCAATATTATTAACGACTGTGCCTCGGTATTTACCGTAGTATTTGGTTGCTTGCGTCATGGGACTACTACCGGAAGTGTTGAAATCAAACCATTACGACTGAGTTTGAAACTTTGTTTATACTCTCCCCGTTTGATGTTATGAGTGACGCTAGTTACGTAATGCAGTCCGTCAAAGGCTAACCCAGCACCACGCACACCTACTAATTGCCGCGCTTTTAAAATCCGTCCATAGCGCAATACATCCAAATTTCCTTCCCCTGTCACAGCTTCTGCTAATTGAGAAGCCTTCGCCAAGCCCATCATGATAGCTTGGGGAATGGAACGCTTAGAAAGGTTATCACTGATGGGTTCTAAGCGAGTGGGAATTGGTGGAATTAAGCCTAAAGGCGGGTTAAGGGGGGTAATGGGGGGAATGGGAATAGGAATCACCACCTTGGTAATTTCGTTGTAAATATAAACAGTGGGAATAGCATTTAAATTATTGTCAAAAGTGAAATTCAAAGACTCCACATTAGTAAAAGCATCCATATTAATGTTGAGGGCTGATTGCGGGACACCAACTTTGATTTGCGGCCCCCAATAAGCAATATTCGCCCCTGGGATTGGACCTGGTTCAATGTAGAATGTGTAGCCTACTCTGTCTGCTAATTCTTTGATGTAACTTAAATCTGTTCCTTGTTGTGCCGGAATAGAGTTGGTAGGAATAGGAACATCAATTAAGACACTGGGAATAATTAGAGGGACAATACCCAAAAATGCGTATTTAGCGACTAATAAAGCCACTCTCCCCTCGGCTGGGGTAGCAGGAAAGGGAAAACCGCTAAAATCTTGTTTGTCCATAATTACCGTTAAGTCTTCTCCAGTCACCGTTAGGGTGGAGTAGCTGGTTTCAGTGCCAGGGGTAATTTGATGATTGGTAATCATGCCATCCATCAGGACATTCGGAATACCATTGATGGTGACGATAATAATTACCCGGATAATGGGGAAGATACTACCGCCAGATAGAAGGAATAGGGTTTGTAAAGGGGAACGATTACTCAGGCTGAAAGTTAATTGAAAACCACTTTTTTCTAAAGAACTGTTAGTTACTGTAATGCTGGTTAATGCCTCAATTACGTCCTGGGAGACGGGTATAGGCACAACGGGGCCAACCATGAGTGTCAGGTTGATACCTTTAAGCATTGAGAATTCCTGGGATGCCTTCTGGTAGGGTAATTTTCAGCTTACGGCCGATGGTGGCGGTTAACTTATCGGGATGCATGGCACGATTAGCATCACATATCCGCCAAAATTGTTCAGGATCGCCGAGGTATTGGGCGGTGATATTATCTAAGCGATCGCCTTCTGTAACTGTATGTTCTTGTAGTAAGGCAAATTTCTCTGGATGGGGTACAAATCGCCGCCGTAAATAAATCACCGTTTTACCTGTGGCGGTTTCCATAGTGGTAGTTTCTATCCCAGAGTAACGACTATTAGGAGGAAACAAACTCGCCTTTAAAGCGATTGCCTGCATCATCCCCTGAATCCCTAATTGTGTCTGATCAATCATAGTCATTAGTTCCCAGTCCCTAAATTCCCCCAATCCCCAATACTCCGAAACTTCCAGCTTTATTTAGTTGTGTGAGTTGCTCTTTTTGGCGGTGATAAACCATAAATAAATTGCCGCCTTTATGATCAAAGCCTAAGTCATTGACACTTAAAACTCGCATCCCTAAACTCACCTTGGCGCGAATGGGATTTAAGGCTTTATCAAACGCTTCTTCTGTAATGCTAAATTCTGTTAACCGCACAGGTAAAACGCGATTTTTACTCCACACAAATAAGGTGAGAGCCGATTCCATTGGCGCAATTTCTAATCTGCCTGATTTGGCTTGGGTATTGTTATTTTCTAATTGCTGACTAGAAGGGTAAATAATTGTTTCTAGTGCCGCTAATTGAGGATAAATTCCCAACTCGGCAGTCGTGGCATTGAGATTGGGAAATTCTAAGTGGTCGGTGGCATCAATTTCTGCGTCTAACTTAATTGTTTCCACAGGTGGCCCTTTTAACCTGAGTGCCTCCGAGCGATCGCCAGTTTCTGCTCCTACACCCTGCACCTGCAATGTACGGCTTAGGGTATCAGGATTGTATTGCAGGGCAATAATTCTTTGCACTACTGCGGTATAGGGGTCAATCAAAACAATGCCGCCTTTAAGTAGCCTGGGTGAACCTGGGAAGGATGTCATGGCTAAAGGCTGTTGAATGAATATTTAGGCTGATGTGATAACAAGAAGCTAGTACGAGACGGGAAAAATTCAAAAGAAAGAATGCTTATTTGATCAGCTTTGTACCTCTTTTAAATGATCACTTTATTGAAACTGAGGTGTACTAGAGACAAGGGATGAGATGTTTTCCTAACAAAATAGTTATACAAGAAATCTCTGTATTAACTAGGAAGGATAGAACAGCATTTCCTAATATCTTCCCGTAATTACTCGTAAATTCAGTTTTTCTACTAATTTTCTTCAGCTTTGTTACATGAGTTAAAGTGAGAACATAATTTGTAATTTTCGGCTTAGAATCGGACTTCAAGGCCAATTCCCCAGAAAGGCTTTCTGGCAGAATCATCAGGTTTTGCCCCTAGTTGATCACTACCAAAAGGCAAGTTAAGATACGGGCCTATCTTGATTGAGGGGCCTTCTTGGCATTTCTTCTTAGCATCTTCAATTTCTTTAATCGCTTCAAATAAAGAAATAATATGTGGTGCTACATCTACAATCACATCTAGAGGCTCTTTGGATGCTGCTGGATCTTGGGCTGGTTGATTTGTTGCTGGCTTATCTGGGGAATCATTGGCTACCTGGGGTTTTTGGTTAGCTGGATCTGCCGATGCTGAGGCAGAGTATTTATTTAATTCTTGGGCAACTTTATTGATTTTATCAATAGCTGAATAGGGGACTTTGAAATGACAACTACCATCAAATACAGTTACTCCTAACCCCAGCTTGACATTATTTTTATCTAGGTTGACGCTAGAAGTGGCATCAATCTTGACATTGGGGATACCATTAATTGCCACAGTTAAAGAAAAACTTACAGGCGTACCAGATTGGGGTTTTGCCGGATCTTTGTCAAACAAACCTTTCAGGTCTGTAATTTCTCCTTTGACACTGATTTGTAATTTAGTAGCACCTTTCAAGGGTAAAGGTGCAAATTTCATTTCTGCCCCTTTAGGAATCGTAATTTTAAATTTGCCGATCAACAAATCAAATTCCGGCTCCATGATCTTTTTGATAAAACTGATGTCTGGTAAGCCAGACGACTTACTACCACTAGCTGGCTGTGATGATGCTTGAGGTACAGGTGGTTGCCATCCTGGGGGTGGTAAAATTGGTTGTCTAAAACCAGGAATTGCTGGTTTGAATTGTTTAGGATCGATCGCAGACAATGAGGGAGTGGAAGTTTTTCCTGATGCTCCGAAAGTTAATGGAGGTGTTGAACCAACCCCAAACTTAGAAGGAGGAGGTTGCAGTTGTTTTCTCATCTCCACACACTTCACAGGATCGAGCTTCTCCTCATTGCACATCACTAGCATTCTGACTAATAAATCTTTGTTAAGTTTGAAGCCGGAAGAAGATGAAATAGTTTCATCTTTCTCGTCTTGTGCTTCTTCCCTTTGCATTGCCACAGGTTGAGGATGGATAGCCTGACTACCTTGAGAATCACTCATAACTTGATGAGCAATGCTGTCTGCTTCTTGTTCAGCTATGGTGCTGGATGGAGAAATGGCTATGTCCTTTTTATGTAAACTAGCCACACCCGCACTTTGCTGCATGACGTGGGTTAACTCATGGGCGATGAGCCGTTTGCCTGGAGTAGTTCGCGGTGCATACTGATTAGCACCAAAGACAATATTTTTCCCTACCGTATACGCCGCAGCATTTACAGATGCAGCGGAAGTTGCGGCTTGATTATCGGTATGGACGCGCACATCACTAAAATTCTGACCAAAGCGGGATTCCATGAACTGACGTGTGCCTGGCTCTAAAGTTTGACCAGAGGTATCCAACACCTGATGGACAATTGGCGGTGCGGTTAAAGCTTCAGTGTGTGCAGTAGACCGACGTTGGAGGATTTGTGATTTTCCTTCACATTCACTACATTTGGCTTCACCTAGCTGACGTTGACCGCAAGGATTACATTGGCGTTGTAGCAGTGCAGTAGAAATTGGGGTGAAGGATAGAGGGGTTTGGGTGGGCGATCGCTTATTCATTAGCTTAAATCCTGCAATGAGCCTATTAACAGCCCATTACGTAATACCTAAATCCTAAACTATCTTGTTTATTGAGGGATGCACAATGGGGAGAGATAATATCAGTTATGCCTACTTGATTAAGAGCAACGATCGCACTGACATTGGGGAGATGCTCTAAAATCGGATTCCCTCGCCGAACGGACCTTTACCCTGTGGTGGATTGTCAGACTGTGCTGGTGGAAATGGTGGTGCTTTGAATACGTCGATCTTGGGTTGGTTTTTAAATGGTGGCTTAGGTGGAGGCACCATTCCTGCTGCTGCGGATTGTTTGACCTGCTTGAGGAACTCCTCGACACTCGCGATATCAGATCCGAACACTTGATTGTGGTCAATAAACCAGCGCATTTCATCAGCAGTCACATTCGTCTTGATAATGGCAGCTTTGCTCTGCCTGATCCACTCAGCAGTCAACGGTTTGTTTGTCGCAACTCCGTACTTTTTAATCAGCGCCACAAACGCCTGAAAACGCTCTTTACCTAACGTATCCATCATATCTAAGAGAGCTTCAGCTAATTCTGCTTTCTCTTCTGTTAATGAACTTGTTGATTCTCCCTCCTCTGTCGCATCCTCACAGTTGATGTCCTTGTCAGTTGCTTCTATACCTGATGTATTGATATCCGCAAAAACGTCGTGGAGATTATCTGGTAGCAGAGTTTTAACGTTTTTGACAATAATGGCTGCTAGCGATGTTGGCAGTTGTTTGACATAATTCGTTTTGGTAACTAGCGGTATAATTTTCTTTTGAAACCAGCATGAATTAATCACAAGTTCAGTTAAAGCAAGTTTGGCCCCTTCTTGAGCAATAACTGCTAAACAACCGATGACTGTCGCGCATTCAGCGACTTCTGCAACGCGGATAGCCCACTCAATTGTGCGGATGATCGTGGCAATTTCACTCCAAGTTTCCAAAAATTTGTGGATGCCATCCAGAATTTCTTGATACGGACCAATTGTGTTTTCGATTAAATCCTCGATTTCTTGGGTAACTTTGAGTTCGATCTGTTCTTTCAGTTTCTCAGCTTCCTTGGCTTTTGCTTCTAATTCTTCAAGCACTTCGCCTTCAATAAGCGACTTAAGCTTCTGGACAACACCTTTCTCTAACGATTCTAAAAGGCGTTGCGCTGTTTGACGAACAACATAGGCAGCAACTACCTTGATGACTCTAAATGCAGCACGAACTGCTGCTCCTGCCATACCGCTCCCACCAAGACTTTTTGACGATCGCCGCCTCAGAAGATTACTAAACTTGTCACGGGCTTTCTGATAAAACTGAGCAACTTTAACAAACGCCTTGCCAAAAAATTGGCGCATTGGCCCAAAGATAGCAGAGCTTTTTCCAGTCCAGAATTTTACCTTGTCAATGGTTTTCGATGATTCTTTGGCAGTAGCAGAAGCACCAGGCAAGTTCAGTCCAGTGTTAGCCTTGACTGCATCTTGAGCCTTGGCAACCTGACTAGCGAACTCTGCTTCTTTAAAGGCTGGTTGCTTCTCCAGAGTTGCTTCCTCGCCAGTTAGTTTTGTGTGGTTTGTGCGCCACTGTTCTAGATCGAACGAATCCATTGTCCCATTCTTACGCTGAATCATGCGCTGCTTACTTTGAACAGTAGCGATTCCAGGTCTAATAACTCCAGTCGCTGGCAAATTCCGGGTTTTCGGTTTCTTTTGGACGGGCGATGCCAGCAAGGGGCCAATGATATTTTTTTGAATATCACCATTTAGCTTGGCGATTTCCGGTGGCAGAGCGGAAGCTGGAACTGAAGCGTCTGGAATCCAGAAATAATTCCAAATGCCATCGTTCTTCGGGTCTGGATGGACGAAGAGCTTGCCCATGATTGGCTTTGGTGGCAGCTCGTTCTTGCCATTGTGCTTCACAATCAATTTCTGCGATTTTTGTCCAGTTGCACCAGGGAATTGGTACATGGGGGGTATTCTTACATCGCCACTCTTTAAAAAATCCTTTATCTTCAAAGTTCTCCACTTTTGACCATTCGGTAGCCTTTGGCTGTCTGGTAGTTGCTCGTTGACTTCTTTGTAGGCAAGCTGGAAACCACCGAGATATCCCTGAACTTGTCCAGTTCCTTCTAAGGCTTCAATCGTTCCGTGGGATGGCTTTAAATCACCCACCTTAATTTCAGTGGGTGCTTGATCAACCCGACCCACGATATGTAGTAGAGGGTTACTCAGATTTGGTGCCGCTTCTGCAAGATGGGAGAAATTCTCGCCATTCTTTTTCGTTCCCTTCTTTGACGGAAGTTTTCTGGGCACACCAGATTTCTCGAAGTAGACACCGACCGTTGTGGATGCGGAATACAAGTCGGCATAACCTGTCTTATCGTAGTCAGCACCCAATACGTTAGCATTAGGCACGGGTGCTTCAGTAAAGAGACTGCTTTCCTTTCCCATCGCTGGTAGGACTTCCGCATGGGTTTTGGTGCCGTTATATTCAAATGGTTCAAAATAAGGACTAAAACGCTGGATATGGCGCGGGGCGACCACGGCTTCTACCAATTCAGTTTCTTCATCCTGTGTTCTTGCTGCTGGCGGCTGTGTTTGCTGAACCACATGCGCCAATTCATGGGCTAATACAAGGGACGGCTCCAGCCGCATATTACGTCCTAACCAGATATGATTACCGAAAGTGAAAGCATGAGCATTGACTGCATCGTTGTGCTGAATCGCTTCGTCTCCAATATGTACGCGAACCTGACTAAAGTTCCGGCCAAAGCGCATTTCGTAAAACTCTTGTAAACCGGGGGGTAGTGCTGCTCCGCCAACAGATAGCTCCTGCTCGCTTTCGGAAACACTTGGTTGGTCGGATACTAAAGTCCTAGTAGGCTGCTTGGTATCACCGACTACTTCTTTGCGCTGCAAGCTAGACTCATGGTTCGTTCCAGGGAAAGAAGTACCAGTTGTTGGCATACTCATGACTTTTTGAGCAACCTGGTCAGCTTCCTGTTCAAAGCGATCACCTACTTCATTAATGGCTACTTTGGGTAGTAATGTGGTCTGATTACTCTGTATCGGTATACGGCTGAAGTCATGACCTGAAAGCAAAGTATCGCTGACAATAAGGGGAGATTCTTCTATTGCAGATAGATCAGCAATATGTTCTTGATGGAAAGGTCCCTTTTTCTGACACTCACCACATGAACTAGAGGCAATCGTATGTTGCCCACAGGAGTTACATTTTCGCTGCAAGATACCGGAGCGATCGCTATTCAACACACTACTAGAAGTAGTTTTAGTTTGGTTTGTGGCTTGAGTTAGCATCTATTTCTCCCTTTTTTTCCAAGCGATCGCACAAACAAATCAATTAAATCTCGTCTGGGTCAATTCCCAGTGCTTGCAGCCTTTGGGCTAATCCCTTGATAAACAGCGTGAGCGATTTGGTGTCCCCATTGGGTGGGGTTGCCATCAGGGGATAACTGTATTGTAGGAGTGGAAATACCGGGTACAGCAATTGGCGATCGCCATTCATTCCCCAATCCTCCTACTGCCAACAATCGCCCTAATTCCGCTTCTACAGACGCTTGTAACAAGGGACGCTGGGCATGGGGAATAGATATACCATCTAAAATTAGTCGCTCAATGCTGATGTTAATTGAGGGTGTAGGGGTGTGGGGGTGTAGGGGTGTGGGGGTGGAAAGGGGGTTTGTTTCGTTCATTTTGTTGACTAATGACTAATGACTATTAACTACGAAAATCTGCTTCGTTGATTGGTCGTTCTAATTTACGGAACTCTGTCCTAGCTGCTTGCAAGACTAAAGGCATGGTTACGGGTGTTTGTTGCTGGGCGGCGAGAAAGGCGGAGTTTAAGGCAATGTTATGAATGCTACCGCCTGTTAAGTTGAATTTGGCTAATCGGGCAAATTCTAAATTTTCTTTGGGGACTGTTTCGGGAAAGGCTCTTTGCCACATTTTCTGCCTTTCTGTAGGGCTGGGAAATTGGAAGGTGACGATAAACCGCAACCGTCGTACAAAGGCATTATCTAGAGCGTTTCTCATATTGGTGGCTAAAATGGCTAAACCTTTGAAGGCTTCCATCCTCTGTAACAGGTAGTTAATCTCAATGTTGGCGTAGCGGTCATGGGAATCTTTCACTTCGCTGCGTTTGCCAAATAATGCGTCGGCTTCATCGAAAAAGAGAATTGTCCCGCCGTCTTCGGCTGCGTCAAATAGTCGTCGCAGGTTTTTCTCTGTCTCACCAATATATTTACTCACGACTGCGGATAAATCTATACGGTATAGATTCAAACGTAAGTCATTAGCAATTACCTCAGCCGCCATTGTCTTACCTGTACCACTTTCCCCGGCAAATAAGGCACTGATACCAAAACCCCGATTCATGCGTTCCTCAAAGCCCCATTCTTGGTAAACTTTGCGACGTTGCCTTACTTGGTCGGCGATTTGCTCTAAGAGGTTGGTTTCTTCTGGGGGAAGAACAATATCTTCCCAGGTGGCTTTGGGATATAGGCGTTGGGCGAGGGTATCTAGTTGGGGACGGGTGTTGGCTAAACACGCTGTCCAGAGTTCTTTGTGAAAGTTGGGGTCTGTAATGTCGGTTTTGGCTTGGGTGGTTTGAGCGATTTGTTGAATGGTGAGTAGATTGAGGTTGAATTGACTGGCTAATTGGGCGGAAATTTCATTGCTGCGATCGCCCAACATATTTTCCCATATTTGCCTTTGTTCTTCGGTCGTGGGTTTATCGATATCGACTGCAATATTGGTACGCCCAAGGTTTGAGTTAATTTCTCGACTACTTAAAAATAACAGTCCATTGCTACGAGAAAGGAACCGATGCAGGGATGGGGTTTGAGCTTCGGGTATTTCCTGTGCGTCTATGTAAAGGATGATGGGTAATAATAGGCTTTCCCTCTCCCATAGACGCATTAAGGTTTCTAACTCTCCTACCTGGGTGGGTAACATTTCCACGGGAAGCCGATAGAGGAAGCAGCCCAGACTTTGGGCGGCTTGTTGGGCGATTAATTGTTTACTGGCTGAGTCTGTGCCTAAAAGTTGGATAATTAGCGATCGCTGTGGTGATTGACGCAAGTAAGGAACTATCTCGGCGATGACTTGCTGTTGGGAAGGTGGTAATTCTAGTCCTAAGCCTGCTGTATCTAAAGGCATAAGCAGAGGTGTCAGGCGATCGTCTAAATAATTTAATCCTTTTAAGTAATTGACTACGCGCTCATCTGCCCGTAAAGCACTATGGGTCAACGGTTGCGCGCCTGGTTGATTAATCTCTAGTAGTCGCCAATAACGCAGAGGACGTTCTGGTGATAAAACATCCCAAGCTGGTTGTTCAAATAGGGAAAATACGAGAGCAAAGGTAGGATAGGGTTGATTGAGATTATCTTGGGCTTGGGCGCACAATTTTGCTATCCGGGTATCTAAATCTATAGCTGCACATAGTAATAATACTTGTTGTTCAAATTGAGACAGCCCCAAACGCTGACTGACAATCAGCATTGCCGGGGGTGGTTGTTGGGCTGCGACTATGTGCATATCTTTGGCAGCTTTGGTTACTTCTTCTATCGTAATTTCACTATGATCGGGATTAGATAAGTATTGATGCCCCCGAAATTGCAGCTTGGGTATCCCTGATTGGGGTAATGCTTTTTTCCCTGCTTGTTCTAGCTGCTGTGCTTGTCGTTTGAGACACAAGCGCAACCACACCAAAGCCTTGGTTAAATATTCTTCGTTGTTGTGTTGCCAGCGTTCTAAGTCGTTCATCAGGGAATACTCAATGATACTTCAGGGATTAAAGTCAGGGGAACGGTAAGTGGTGACACGGTATAGTTAACTATCTGGCTGTCTACCCCATCTACACGCAAGCGGGGACGAATTTGATAAGTCCCGTTAGGAATATCAGTGAGGACAAAATCTAAGGTGGTGTTGGCTACGGGGAGTAATTCACGGCCGCTAACTGCTGCAAATGCTGTATTTTGGCTACTGAGAATCAATCCTACTCTTTGTCTTGCTAAGATTGGTGGTGTACAAGTCACCTGGACAATCACATTATTATCAATATCCCGACCGCTAAACGTAATTGTGGATACGACTGGGGCAATCGCTAAAGCTAAACTATTGCTAGTTTGGGGTAATTCTCCAATTTTAGTGACAACAACAGTGATAGTATAAAATCCCGCCGGCCATTGATTAGGTATGGCAGTGGGGAGTGTGAGTTTAATTTCTGTGGCGGTGCGTTGGTTTGCAGCTATATTAATACTATTTGGTTGACTCAGTTGGGGGTGGTTAAATAAGACTTGCACTGTATCGCCATCCCAATTGTTGCCAATTAAAGTTAAGTTATCACCTAAATTCGCCGTTGGTTTTTTTAATAGTGGTTTTTGATAGGCTGGTAAATTTTCTCTCGCAGCTTCAATGACATCAAAATTGATAGTTGTGATGGTGGGATAAGGAGAAATCAAGTCAGCTTGGGTAGTTACCCCGAAATCACCAGCACCTCTAGATAATACTGGCGGTGGTGTTTTAGTAAGGCGAGTGCTATCAATCAACACCACGGAAACTTCATAGGCTGTGGAAATGCGATACTGGGTTTGAAATGTCGTCCACAGTTTGGAGAGTTCATCTAAATTCAGGGGTTGGGTTGTGATGCGTACCTTTTCGATTTGATTACCTAAATCCGCAGTGGGTAAAGCATTTTGAATATCTTGGGGATTGAGAATAGGGTAATCATGAAAAGCGCTCATTGCTTCCCCTAGTAAGGTGTGGCTAGTAGGGTCTGGGTAGTCTTCGTTTTGAGCGTAGGCTGTTAATAAGTAATAAAGATTTAATGCTAAAGGTGGTTGTCCGGTTTCGCCTAATTTTACTTGGGAGGGTAAATCCATATTTTTCCAAGCAGCATTTTCTCTGGTTTGGTAGAGAAACAGATTTACTTGGTCTTTGTTATTATCACCGTTCTGCTCACGGGCTTTATCTAAGGGTTTGGTGGTAACGAGGACACTCCCAGAACCTTGAGAATTGAACCTGCGGTCTAGTATATAGCGGAGGGTGCTAGTGACGGCAGCGATCGCCAAAGCGTTACTCATAATTATTTACCTCCTCGTTGCTTTAAATAGGTTTCCAAGCTCATCACTGGAGGTTCGGGACGTGATGATTTTGGCTGTGATGTGGCGGTTGTAGCTCGAACTTCAATTCGGCCGATGGTGATATTAATAGTAGGAATGGGTGCTGGGGTGGGTGTTGGTGAAGATTGACGCTCATTTAGATAATTTGTAGTTGTAATTTGCGGCGAGATCACCACTTGTGTTTGGTGTGTCGTAATTGTTTCTATAGTCGGAAGCTCATTTTGTGTAGGTTTTGAGCTTGTTGCTTCTAGATGGAGTGTATGTTTTTGATTTGTTGGTGCTGGTGTGACAATGCGTTCATTTACAGTATTTTCCGTAACTATTTGCTGAATTATGACTGCTGGTGAATTTTGGCGTTGAGGTTCAATAGTTGGTGTACTTTTTTGAATGATGACAGTTTGTGGCTGATTTACGGGCTGTGGTGATGGTTCGTGAGGGGTGAACGTTGTTTGGGGAATAGTTGACGACTCAACAAAGTGAAGTTGAGTGATGGGAGATAAATCTGGTGTGCATGGAGTCAGTTGAATGAGGGGGGGTGATTGGGAAAAATTCGGAAGTGGCGATGCTGTAGGCTGGTAATTGACGGATATATCTACACTTTCTCGCCTGGGTACTGCTGGAAATGGAGTTGCTACTACCTCTGTGGGTTGTTCCGACTGGAAATCTTCATTGATTAAGCCAGTAGTTATCCCCATCGGTTCAAATAGAGATGGTAGTCGGGGTTGCACTGTCTCCAGCTGATTCATACTTCTACTAACTAAATTACCGAGATAGTCACTCATCGTCTTACCATCTCCAAATATAATTGCCGTCGATAGGAACTCATCGCCAAAATATCACCCTCTCGCCAACTGTAGGCAGAAGCTAACAGATGTATTTCCCGGAGAGTGCGAATTGCCCAAGCATGAATTTCACTCCAGAAAAATGAGACGATATCAAAATGAGAGTGCCAGTGATGATCGCAAGCTGGACAAGCTAAATCAAGTTGGATATCTGCTAAAGGATCAGCTTTAGCCATAGCTTGAGCGATCGCTTTCATTGTATCGGTACTAAGTTGGACACTAGCAGGAGTTTTGAGTAAGCACCGTTCTAGTAGTGCGGTGGGACTTAGTTGATGCGATGAAGTAGCGATCGCCATTAAATCTAAACTATTAGGTAAGCGTACCTCTAGTTCTCCCCCCTCTACCTGCAACCGAAAAGTCTCTGTTGTTGGTGTGATAGCGACGGCGGTAATATCTGCAATCTGAAAATTGAGTTCCAACTTTTCCCCACACTTGGGACAAGCAGCAACACTCTGCACCTGTGAACCAAAAGTTAACTCCCGTAATGTGAATAATAAGCGATCGCGTTGACCGATGCTCAGGGTTGCTAAATTTTGACTGTCTGGACAAGCCGCAGTTAACAAAGTCAATGCTTTTTGCAGGGGTTGTTGTGTCAATCCCTGCTCCCAAGTTGTTAACAATTCCTGAGATGAGAGTCTACGCATAAAAGAATTCAAAACGCAAAGTAGCGCAAAGGTACGCAAAGAGTAACTTGAGAAGTATAAGACTCCGATTTGATTTTTGAAACCATACTGAGACTGAAAAGCCCGTTTGATTAGGGTTTGATCTAAAGTTTTGTTCAAGAATCAAACAGGAGTCCTATAGATTGTGTGGAGCAATAGCGCAACCCACCACCAAGATCCTTTTTAACAGTCAACCATCAACAATTTTAGAAACTTTCTTCTTTGGGTTCTTTCACTTCGTCATCCCGTTCCCAACCTTCGTTTTCTAACTTAATATTTTGGATAGCAATAGCGTTAGCATTTGCATCTAAATCTGGCAAAGCTTGATATTCAGAAACCCAACAGCGATAAATTTTGTAAGATATTGCTTTTTGTCCTGCTTCATTAAACACATCGATAATAATATCTTTGCGAAAATCGGCGAGTGATACTTCTTTAGTTCTTTGATCTGCTCCAGCTTGGGCATTTTTATAATTCCAAATTTTACTCGCCCATTTTTCAAATTCGAGGTCGTGGGTGACACCACGTTCTAACATAATGGCTTCATACTCGGTACGTCCTGGAGACTTACGTGATGTGCTAGGATCACCACCTTCTCGATGTTTGACAACTTCTGTTGTCCGTTTTAAAGCCCCAACTTTACTAATGCCCGCCACGTATTTACCATCCCATTTCACCCGAAATTTAAAATTCTTATAGGGGTCAAATCGCTGAGGGTTAACTGTAAATTCCATGATTAATTACTCCTTTTTGACTAATTCATAATTCTTCAGAAGACGGCTATCCTAGAGACAAGAAACAGAAGGTGAATTCCCATAAATAAATTGAGTAGCTAGAAAAGAAAGTGGCAGAGCCAAAAACTTATTCTTAAATTTTCTGCTTCCTGCCTTCTGCCTTTTGCCTTTCTTGGTTTACACTGCAATTTGACCTGCTATTTGTTGAATTTTGATGATCACAAATTCTGCCGGTTTGAGAGGAGCAAAACCAACTACGATGTTGACAATTCCCAAATTAATATCGTTTTGGGTAGTGGTTTCGCTGCTGCACTTGACAAAATAAGCTTCTTGTGGAGTGCGTCCTTGGAATGCTCCTTGGCGGAAAAGATTATTCATGAATGCACCGATATTTAAGCGAATCTGCGCCCATAGGGGTTCATCGTTGGGTTCAAATACTACCCATTGTGTCCCCCGATAGAGGCTTTCTTCGATGTAAAGAGCTGTGCGGCGGACAGGAATATATTTCCATTCGGAGGCGAAGCGATCGTCTCCTTGTAAGGTACGCGCACCCCAAACGATACGTCCCACACCAGGAAAAGCTCTTAAACAGTTAATTCCCAAGGGATTTAATTCGCCGTTTTCCGGGTCTGTTAAAGGTACACTCAACTGGGGTACACCAACTAAATTTGTTTCTAGTCCGGCTGGTGCTTTCCAAATCCCTCTTTGGGCATCAGTCCTAGCAAATATTCCGGCTACTGCTCCACAGGGGGCAAAATCTTCTATTTGTTCACCAAGTAGGGGATTTGGCTGTTTCAGGCGGGGGAAAAATACGGCCGCATGATTGCTACGTGTACCGACGTTATCTATATTATTTTTCGCATCATCTTTAGTTCTCCAGTTCTTCGGCGCATCAACTATCAAAAAAGCCCGACGTTTTTCGCAGTAAGCAGCCGCTTCCGCAATTAAACTAGAGTCGACATCTGGATCGCCATCTATATAAGGTGGGATGCACAGCAAGTTAAACAAGTCAACTTTTTCTAAGGCGTAGAGTCCTTCTTTCTGAGTTTGACCAGTTTCAGGAGGAGAAAAGCTATTTTTAATTAAGTTGACACCATTGGATGCTGCTTTGGCATTAGTTGCATTTTGTACGGCTGTTTGTGCAGCTTGAATATCGCCTGGTACTTGGGGATCTGCTTTTTTGGCTTCTGCTAGTTGTTTTTCTGCTTTAGTTAAATCATCGTCTAGGTTTTTAACAGCATCAGC
This sequence comes from Desmonostoc muscorum FACHB-395, assembly GCF_014698035.1. Taxonomy (GTDB): domain Bacteria; phylum Cyanobacteriota; class Cyanobacteriia; order Cyanobacteriales; family Nostocaceae; genus Nostoc; species Nostoc muscorum_A. The sequence continues at coordinate 7,498 of NZ_JACJSF010000081.1, read as the reverse complement.
GTATGCAGTCGTAGCATTGTTAATATTAGTTTGTACTGGTGGGTTGGCTTGCTTGGCATTAATCAGGGCTTGGAAAGCTGTATGTGCGTCTGCGATGGCTGTGGGTAAGCTATTTGGTAATGTGCAACGAACCAGTTTTGATTCATTTTCTAAGACTTTATTAATACTACGGGGTTTGTTGGGGGCGATCGCCAGATTTAAAAACTTCTCTTGTGTCCCCCCAGGAGTAAGGTCCCGAATCGTGAGATTGAATAAGTCCGTTTTATTCAGTCCCATTTGCTTGGCGACTGCTTCGGAAACCTCTACATCAACTGTAGCTCGCAGATTTTCTCCCCATCTTCCTTGATATGCGGCTTTTAATGTTAATCCCGCCACTGCAAGTGGAGATTTTTCCTCCTTGTTTTGTTCTCTTTCGTATAGGCGCACAATAATCGCTTGTGAACCACCATTTAGGTAGAAATCCCGTACTGCATAACCTAAACTGCTTTCTACCCACAAACCACCAAAAATTCTTTCAAAATCGCTGTAGCTATTGATGGTAATTGGTTCATCTGTGGGGCCACGCAAAGCTCTGCCAATGAAAGCAGTAATTGATGTGGCTACACCTGTAATTGTACGTACACCACTGGGAATTTCCTCAATATATACACCTGGATATGTTGGTGTTGTCGGCATAACAAATAGTCTCCACTGCAATTAATGAAATCGAAAGTCGAAAGTTAATTACTCTCTCACTCAGCACTCAGCACGGGCTAAACGCCCCGCTACCGCTAACAGCACTTTGCTATAACTTGTCAGACAATTTTGGATTTAGGATTTTCGATTGATTTCATCGATAAATCCGAGGCTTGTTACCATCAAGGAATTATTGGTCAATTATCATGTCCGCATGGAACCCGAAGCACTCTACCCAGTGAGTTTACGGTACACATACGAAAATTATTCATTCCATCCCTAAAAAAATGCTATTTTCTCGCTCTCTCTCAGCAATCACATCTACGCTAGTACAAATTCGACAAAAATAAAGCCATTATCTGGAAATGGACTAAAGACTTTAAGAATAAAGCATTCTCACTGCTGATTGTTGCTTTTTGCCTTTTTGTAGTAGCTGCCGGGCAGTTATAAACTTCAGATATTGTTTTTGAGCTTCAGTGTTATCACACACAGTGTATATCAAAGCAAAATTAGTGGCTGATTAGATTTATTTGTAACAAAAATCATAAAATATTCAAATAAAAACATGAAAACTAAATTAGTATGGGTTTGCACATAAGATGAAATTGGAACAACGAAGTTACAAAGGCTTCAGGCGACAGAATTCGCGCCTAAAGCATCTGTCAGAGGTAAAGATAAAGTACATTTTGTCAATCAGTTAAAATACCCAAAAACCTAAATGAAAATGATAATTGTGCGCGAGGTAGGGGAATAATAAAGTTCAACAATTTCTGTTAGGCGCTTTACCCCGCTCCTAGCATCCGTCCATGAATCGCTCGATTGCTTGTACGCCTTGCTCACGCTATGTTATTACTAGAGCGATCGCTCCACTGGATGCCAAAATGCCAAAATTGTTCAGGGTATTCTCCTATACTCCAACTCCAGAAGCGTCAATAATTTCTCTTCCACAGCAGTAAGATAAGGCCGATTTACCTTCCCCAACGACTGCAACAGACTTTTGACTGTCTCCTCCAACGAATCGGAATACACCCGACTAATGCGATCGCTGATTAATTGCATCTGCTCACACTCGGCAGGCAGGTAGTTGTAAGATTTAAGGTGCTGCAAACCAACGGTGTACTCACCATCCCAGGTTCTGACGGTGCAGCTAAATTCACCCACATGGTTTACAATGCCCCAACACCCGCCCTTACCTCTGAGTTCGGGGTTGTCTTTTGCAAGGATTTGGCATACTTCGCCTAACTGGTAGGTGTTGGGTGCTTGGGTGCGTTCCATTATTTGCTGCACTACATTTTTAACGATTCTAGCTGGTGGCACTTTGCCCCCTGCCTGCTCCACTGCTTTTACCCACACTTCCTGCTGTTCTTGAGGTTCAAGCTTTGTCATCGGTCTTACTTGTCCCTCTGCTGTCGGCAAAATGTGATCAAATTGATCACAAATTTCAACCAAGTTATCAAAAACAGTAGCCGCATCCATTAAAAGATAAGACTGGCGACGACTATGCCCAAAGCGATCGCGACAATAATCCTCAAACGTGCGGTGACTTGAACGGTAAAGCCGACGATCGCGCAATTCTGCCAGTGCCTTACCTGCCTCAAAAAACGCCCGTTCCACTTTCCGCTCCAGGTGCAGGCGATCGCTTTGCTCCTCTTGGGTCAACTCTGTTACTTCAACAGCGCTAACTGTAATTGTTGCTGTAGCTGGGTTTTCTTCTTGGGAGATATCTTCAAGGTCGTGATCATCTGGCGGTGTGCTATCCCTGGATGTGGCAGAGGTGGCTTTTTTGCGCTTAGAGGATGGTTTAGTCATAATTCCACCTCTTGAACAGTACTTGAAGAGTTAACTTTCAGGCTCTTGTCCTCATTTACCTCTACCCATAGCAGCTTCCAACCATACTTGTTTTCCATATTGCGGCACTTCTCTTTCCTCTGTTGCAGCGTGCCGCGACTCTAATTTTTCTTGGTACTCATGCCCTACTCCACTTCAAGAGAGCAACGCTAATGCTACAGGCTTGATTAAATTTAAAGCGATTGCACTCATGCTGCAATCATCCCACTTGCATTTGTGCTTTTTGAATTGAGTGTGCTGATTTTGCCTTCTTTGACTTCATCAGCTACTTGAACTACTTTTTGTTCCTTCTCAGAACTTCCACCATCCTTATCAGGTACGCGAACTAGCAGATCGCCAACTTCACACTCCAAAATCTGACATAACTTGTCTAATGTCTCCAAAGGTATTGATTTGGCTTTGCCATACTCAATTTTCTGAACATTAGCCAACGACATTTCAAGTCTTCTTGCTAGCTCATTCTGCGAAATTCTTCTTTCGTTTCTAATTTCTTTAAGTCTTACTTCCACGGGCATGAGTTGAATTCATATAAATAGATTAACCTACTTTTAGTAGTCTATCTATCAATAGTATTTATTGTAAGTAGCTCAATAGATAACTAACTATCATATAACTATCTATTGTCTTACCTACTAATAGTAGGTATTATAGTAATAACAAAAGACGACACCCCAAGCCTGGTAAGCAAAAGCGTCGTCTTTTGAACCCTTTACAGGAATCTATATCATGACATATCCCAAATACACACAGCAAGCCCTCTCTCGTTACACCGTCCCGCGCCTCAAAAGAATCGCTGCCGAACGTGGCGTAACACCTACTGGGGACAAAAGAGCGGCTGACACCTGGGTAAACGCAATTATCACTGACCAATTCACTAAGCTTCAGAAAGTTGACAACCAAGCCCTCGCCCAAGCCGAACTCGACAGCTACATCACTGACCAAGCCCAAGCGATCGCTCCCGAACCCCTCACAATAGTCGAAATCTCGTTTGACCATCATGAATATTATGCTGGTAATCAACTGATAGCCAGCATCACCCACGACGATAATCTAACCCAGCCTTGGGTAGTGATAGTAAACAACAAAAAAGTATTTCGTGCCAACACTCTAATGCGTTGCGATCGCTTCATCTGCACTCACTACAAAGACGGTTCATTACCTGTGCAGGAGAAAGCAGAGGTGGAGGGGAGCAGGGGTGCAGAGGGGAAAAACCTACAACAACTTTCTCCTCTGCCCCTTTGCGCCTCTGCCCCGCAAGTTTCCTCTTCTACCGAAAACCAAATCATGGCGCATATCTTCAACGAGTGCCAGAATTACGGGTTTGAAATTCTCGATGATGGCATTTACAACAACAAGGGCGTGAAACTGGGGCAAGTCGGATGCACTGACAGGAACTGGTGGGTGAAGAGGCGTTATTCAGTCCAGCAGCAGTATTCTAACTCGGTGTTTGATGCAGTGCGTTCATTGTCGATGGTGGATGTGTCTACTGATAGTAAATCCATTTTTGAGGAATATTTTTTAGATCAGCCGTTAGAACAGCTAACTGGCGATAAATTGCAACGGCTGCTGGAGAGAGCAGAGTTAGTCACAGCGTAATTCAGTAGTCAGAATCCAGGAGTCAGGAGTCAGTAAAAAAACAAAGAGTAAGGTGCAGAAGTTAATAAAATCTGCCTTCCTTTCTCCTCTTTTTCCCACCTCTTCCCAAGATTCTGACTTCTGAATTCTGGCTCCTGAATTCTTCTCCCATTTTCCCTTCATTCACCTATTCATCTATGCAACCGACAATCTCGATCCCACAACACTGGCCCTACCCTCGCTTTGCTTTGGAACAGCGTACACAACAGGGCATCATACTGGGACTTTATTACTATCCTTTGGGTACAGAGTTGGCTGAACAATTTGATGATGGCTGGCGTTATGCGCTGATGCCTAATAAAAACTCTGACGAAATATCGTACTTGCAAGAGGATCAAATCCAACCGCTCACACCAGAAGAATTATTCTCAGAAATTACCGCAGAGATTGAGTTTTATCAACAGCAAATCTTTATTCTGCAACAACAGTTAGCCGTATTAACCGGAGGTTTCACAAATGCCTAAGACGGTTGACCCCAGTTTTGACCGCAGAGCCAATCATTTGCTGCGTTCGATTCGGCTTTGTGGCGGTTGTGTTCCATTACATCGGTTGCAATTTCAATTCTCCGATTCAGTTATTCAAACACTGTTGGACAGAGAACTGGTGCAAGTACAGAACACGGGACGCGGCTTTTTATTGGAGATTGCCGAGGATTTTTAGCTCTTAATCGAAGAGTAACCAATTATGAAACTTTACGCAAAAACCATTCCACAGACATTACCTAATTGGGCAACTGTCGTTACACAGAGCGCAGATTTGATTGAGTTTGAAATTAATGATGAACACCCAGATTTTCAATCTCTGCTTGAAGAATTAGAGACGGAGATTGAACCAGGAACATTCAGTGTGAAAGCTGAGGATTTATGTTCACGGCTCGGAATTGAAATGTCTAACCCACATCTCCACCAATTAGTTGAACAAGCCCAAACTCTGATATCCCTTATTGCTACGCACCCAGATTACAAACAACTCTTGTCAGCAGGGTATCAGCCAGATTTAAACATCGCCGATGCTCAAACTGCTTTGACTTATCTGCAATGGGAGTTAGAGCGGAATCGATAACTTTCTGTTTAGTAAAAAAGCGATTGCTTGAATATCAGCTTTTCTTCAAGCAATCGTAAAGCACTGAAAGTTTACGTTACAAACCACTAATTATTGCACAGGTCAACAAAACATGGTTACTGAAATCAAACTAGGTTTATGCAACCCTCCCGAACCTATCTATTTATTTGTCAATCAGGGGGAAGTAGATGGCGAATCATTCGTTTGGTACAAGTTTAATATCAGCCAGGATAAGAAAATCCCAGTTCCCCAAAGAGCATTAACTGGGTATCTGTCAGAACTGCGATTGACGACTAAAGAATTCAAAGGCAAGGACAACCTTAAACTCGATATTGTTGTCAGTGCCGATGAACTTTATGTAGTGAGAACTGGCATTGAAACCAATTTTACCAAAAGCTTCCTTTTAGCTGCCTCATTAATCCAAGATTTCTCCAAACCACTGATTATCGTTGCTACTGCTGGCGACGAAAATACGGTTTTCTGTAATCTTTACGATGCTGCGACCAAAACCAAGATTTATAGGGAATGGAGTAGAGATTTAGATTGGGCAACAATCATTCGTGACATCCAATCTCTATTGGGTGCAACTTCAAACTCGATTCCCGAACCCCCACTGACTCCACCAAAACTTAGTGTAGTTCCTCAACCAGTACATCCTCAAGACTTGCGAGTTAAAAATATTCGCACTTTACTTGATTATCCTCTTGATTTAGTCAAAGAGTGGTTGCAATTTCAGGATGTTGACCGCCCAAGTCTACTTGATATTAACCAGATTAATGAACTAATCAAAACCATGTGTTTGGCTTGGGCAGCAGGCAAGTGTGAATATCCTAATCATGCTGAGTCTTCATATCAAAATCAGGTTGTTGATGCTGTTGCTAAGGGTGCTGATGAATTAACAGCAATCAACGCATGGATGCAGCAGTTACAAACAGCAAAAGCCGGAGCAGTGTAAATCAAAAGTCAGAAGTCAGAATTCAGAATAATTCTGAATTCTGACTCCTGGCTCCTGAATTCTCAACATCAGAGGAATTAACCATGAAAGTCATTGTCACAGTAGTTGAAAAAATCATCAGTGAAGCACACATTGATATCCCTGATGGGCTGAACCAATCCGCAATTAAACAGCACACGTAGACCGCTACAACACTGGGGCAATGTCCACAGATATGAACATCTTTCAAGTGGAATTTGAATCTATCAACGCTCAGATTGTTCAAGAACAATCTTCTACTAAATCTGCACAAATAGGGCAGGTAATCAGATGAGTATCAAATGGACTGATGAAGAACTCGGAATCATTGAAGAAATGGCTTGTCTTTACACTGTCAAACAAATAGCGTATCGGCTAAAGAGAAGAGGATACACACGCTCAACATCAGCTATTCAAAACAAATTGCGCTTTTTAGGATACTCCGCACGTCCAATCCTTGATAACTACAACTGCTGCGAAATCGCCAGGGTTTTACAACTCAATTCGGCTACTGTTTGGACTTGGGTAAAAAAAGGATGGATACGCACAACTCGACGCTCTGGGAGATATCACCAAATCAAGAGTAAAGACTTAAAACGATTTCTTCAGAATCCACCTCAACGCATTAAAAACCGCATTGCTGCCATTGATAAAGAGAAGATCGAATATTTAGTGGGGAAACTCGCATGATTGACCACATTAACACACTGAAAACAATCTGGTATATCTCTCCACCTTGGCACGAAACAATTCCACCGATTGCAGTTAATTTACTGGAGAGAGTTTTTCTCCGCACAACAAGAACGTTCGGTTACTGCTGCGGTATGCAATGGAAACACGAATGTTGGATTTATTCAATTGATTGCGGTAAAGAAATACTCCACGCTACACAAAACCAAATCATTGGAACTGGAGAGTTAGAAGCCATCAAGGTGCAAAAACCTGCTTTCGTTCTGGGCGAAAGAGTAATCCTCTGTTCTCACGACAAAGGAACAAAGCAACGGCTGATTTTGGGGATTGCGCTGGTGCATAATTCTTGGTTTTACCTTGTTGAATTGATGTCACCAACGTTAATTAAAACACCAACTATATCGAATCGTTTCTCATTAATTGGTGAAAAAAGTTTAGTGCGTGTGAATGCCTGAATCAATTATTTGTTTAATACCCAGGGAATGAATCATGTTGACACATTTTTGGTACGACTCAGAAATTAACCAAATGCCCCAAGATGGAGAAATAGGTAAATATGTTGTACCCAAGGGCTACGTGAATGCAAGTCAGATGTGCAAAGCTAACGGGAAATTC
>NZ_JACJSF010000080.1 GCF_014698035.1 Desmonostoc muscorum FACHB-395 | reverse complement strand
TGCCTCTGGTTTTAAACTTTTTCTTGCCAAGTTTTTGCACCATTATTTCGCTACAAGGTCAAGATTACAGGATTTCCGCTCTTCTCTAGTAAGTTTTGCCACGCTAGGTTTTATTGATTAAGAGGAATTTAGCGACTCTAGACCGTCAGGTATATGAGCAAGGTTTACGACAGAAATTTTTGTCTTTTTATGGAAGTGAATTTCTTGAGGCTCTTGGTATAAATGTCAGTAATAATAACATAAATTTATTTAAAATTTTTCGATTGCATTTGGAGTTTTTTGACCCGGTAATGCATCTGCTAATGATTAGATTTTTGAGGAATTCGCCTTCAACATTTTTTGCTCGTAAATCTAAATATAAACCTTTTGGTAAGGGGCCTTGGCTTTGTCTAAATCCTGCTTGCGAACACTATCTCCATTCTGTGGTTACGAAGTTAGTGATGCTTTTAAGCAATGATCTAAATTCGACCTATTCTTATATAAAAAATCCTATAGGCACCTTTGAGTGTGATTGCGGTTTTCAATATAGTAAGATTGGCGTGAATTTGACTAAAGTTGATAAGTTTCGATTTTGGCAAGTATCATCCTTTGACGCGATGCCATAAAACCCTCAAAGTCGTCTTGTCGAAGTGTTATTGCGTCGATTTGATGAGTTGCCAGAATTGCATTCATACCTGCATCGTCTAGCTGAACACTGTCATGCTTTTGAAGTTGAACCAGATATTTACTTGGAGCTTTACCGCCAATCATGCGATTTGCTTTAAACGATATTGGAGTTTTGTTGAGGATAGAGTTATAGCGAGATGCGGGAATACCCTGCTTGTCACACCAACTTTTGGGGAAAATGTGATGAATATCTAGTCTGCGTTCTTCCCAATCACTTTCATCCAAATCCCGAATAGTGGACTTCCAAAAGAAATCTTTAGAACCTTCACGTTGAATCAAGGTATTGATACCCTTATATGCAGCACTAGTTCGGGAACGCAAAGTCCCTAAACGTGCAGGATGCATTCAAAACTTTTATTGCAGTTGTCAACCGTAGGCCGAGTTATTGGTTCTCTGTGGGTACTGATTGCCAAGCAAGGCGATCTTTCCAGTGCGATGTGAAATTAAGTTGAACTGCTTGCTTAAAATCCTCTAAAGCTGCTAAAAAAGCTTTCTCTTTTAGCTTGGCTGCTCCTTGGTTGTGCAACTGTTTGGGGAATTGTGGATTCCATACATATTTTTGACAAGTTTGGTAGGCAATTTCTACATCACTGCCATTTTCAGGATTTTGAAAGACGGGATGATAATTTAACCTGTTGCAGCAAACTTGCAACCATTCTTGCCACCCACAGTACCACAAGCGGACTGTTCCATCAAGACTACCACTGACAATCAGTTTACCATCAGGGCTAAAAGCTGCGGAATTTACCCAATACTCATGCCCGCGCCAAGGTCTACCAATGGGGTTGCCATGAATATCCCACAAGCACACTGTCGAATCATTGCTGGCACTGACAATCCACTTACCATCAGGGCTAAAGGCGACAGAATTAACTTCTTTTTCATGCCCACGCCAAGGTCTACCAATGGGGTTGCCATGAATATCCCACAAGCACACTGTCGAATCATTGCTGGCACTGACAATCCACTGACCATCAGGGCTAAAGGCGACAGAATTAACTTCTTTTTCATGCCCACGCCAAGGTTGACCAATGGGGTTGCCGTAAATATCCCACAAGCGGATTGTCGAATCATTGCTGGCACTGATAATCCACTGACCATCATGGCTAAAGGTGACAGAATTGACTTCTTTTTCATGTCCGCGCCAAGGTTGACCAATGGGGTTGCCGTGAATATCCCACAAGCGGATTGTCGAATCATTGCTGGCACTGATAATCCACTGACCATCAGGGCTAAAGGTGACAGAATTGACTTCTTTTTCATGTCCGCGCCAAGGTTGACCAATGGGGTTGCCGTGAATATCCCACAAGCGCACTGTCGAATCATTGCTGGCACTGATAATCCACTGACCATCAGGGCTAAAGGCGACAGAATTAACTTCTTTTTCATGTCCGCGCCAAGGTTGACCAATGGGGTTGCCGTGAATATCCCACAAGCGCACTGTCGAATCATTGCTGGCACTGACAATCCACAGACCATCAGGGCTAAAGGTAACAGAATTGACCCAATTCTCATATTTGCGCTGCGATCGCCTGATGACCCGATCTTGTAGTATTTCATCTAGCTCCCATAAACGCACAGTGCGATCGCCACCACTGATAATCAGCTTGCCATCGGGGCTAAAGGCTAGGGAATTAACCTGTCCTTCATGTCCCCGCCAAGGTTGAGTGATGGGGTTGCCATTGATATTCCATAAGCGTATTGTGCGATCGCAGCTACCACTAATAATAAACTTGCCATCAGGGCTAAACGCTACAGAATTTATATGTTCTTCATGCCCGTGCCAAGGTTGACCGATGGGATTACCTTGGATGTCCCATAACCGCACTGTAGAATCACTACTACCACTGACAATAAACTTGCTATCAGAGCTAAAGGCGACGCAAATAATTTTCGCCTCATGTTTGTGCCAGGGTTGGGTAATGCTGTTACCTTGTAAATCCCACAAACACACCGTTCCGTCAAAACCAACACTGATAATGCAATCGCCATTTGGGCTAAAGGCGACGGAAATAACTCCTTCCTTGTGTCCGCGCCAAGGTTGAGTAATGGCGTTACCTTGTAAATCCCACAAACAAACTGTTCCGTCAAAACCAACACTGACAATGCGTACCCCTCCGGGGTTGGCGCAGCCATCGCTATTTGGACTAAAAGCGACGGAAATAACTCCTTCCTCATGTCCCTGCCAAGGTTGAGTAATGAGATTACCTTGTAGATCCCATAAACACAAAATTCCGTCAATACTGCCACTAACAATAAACTTGCCATCAGGACTAAAAGCTAGACAATTAACCTCTTGCTCGTGCCCCAACAAAAATTGAGCGGTAGGATTGCCAATGATATTCCACAAGCAAACCGTAGAATCGCTACTGCCACTAGCAATAAACTTGCCATCAGGACTAAAGGCTAGACAATTAACCTCTTGCTCGTGTCCGCGCAAGCTATTTGCCTCTGTGGGTGTGTTCATTGCTTCCTTTAAGCTTCCCAAAACAGGAGCTAGAAGCTGGTTTGGATATTTCTCTAAATTCTCACCCATTGTTTGAATTGCCAGCACCAAACCCTCTAGCGGTTGGACAGGAAGTAAATTCAAAACTCTGGCGGATTGTTCGCGTAGTTTTAATTCAGTCAGTGCAAGGTTTAACTTTTGAATCTCTTGTTCTTTTTCTCTCAAATGGCGATCACGCCATCCAAGACTAGGATTAATAAATTGATTAGCTTGTTCACTTAAATAACCAAACGTTTGCTCTTTTAGTTCTTGATAAGTCTTTGTCTTCAGAACCCGATTTGCAATATTTTCTCTTTCCCACAGTACATCTAAGGTGTATGCCAGAAGTGGTAAATAATCATTTTGTTGGTGAAAATCATGAATAATTTGCTCAACTAATCCTTGTTCAAAGATAACGCCATTTTTAGCAGCAGGTTCAGCGATCGCTAACTTTAATTCTCCGTCGCTCATTCTAGTGAGTATACGACTATAGCGATCGTGGATCTTTGCAAGTTGGGGATACTCACTAAATTTATCCAAAAAATCAGACCGCATTGTTAAAACAATTTTGACAGAGCTATCCTGCTGCTGGAACAGTTGAAAGAGACTAGCAACAAATTTATCGCGTTCCGGTTTTTGAGTTTTTGTAAATAGTTCTTCAAATTGGTCAATAAAAATTAGAATATATTGATAATCTTGTTTGAGGAATGTGACAATTTTAATTAGAGTATTTTCTTTTATTTCTCTAGCAATATCCGCTATTGGCGATTTTTTACCATAAGTAGAAGCAAGACACTGATAAAGAGATTTAAAAGGACTTTCATCTGGGTGAAAACTTATATTAATTAATGAATTTTTATTAGATCCTAAATAAGGAATTAAACCTGCCCGAATCAATGATGATTTGCCACTATCTGATGCTCCTAAAAGCAAAAGTACATTATCTTGGTTTAAGCGATCGCTCAGATTAGCAATCCACTTCTCCCGACCAAAAAATTTGTCTTTATCTTTAATTTCAAAAGTTTTTAATCCTAAGTAGGGAGAGTCTGTTTTCAGTGGACGACAATGAATGTCCTCAAAATTACTGTCAGAAAAAAAGTCGTATTCAGAAATACACTGGACATTAAACCCAATATTTATATCGCCTTCAGAACTGTTAACCATCTTATCTCCTTACCTTTGGACATCTCTGGCTAAATCTTTACCTCAGTTATAGTTCCTCGGCTAATCTTTGTAAGTAACTCAACAAAATTAATTACCGAAGAAAGGCAGCTATGCTGGAGGCAGAAGGAAAAAAATACAATTCTTGATCTCTGCCAATTTGGGCGACTAGAAGTCGCAGCTACACAGGCGAAGTCCACCTTCGTGGACTAATGAAAAAGTAAGAATCTTAACCCGCGCAGGCGGGTTTTGTCTGTATAGCCGCGACTTCTAGTCGCCAAGGCTAGTTTTAAATACCTTTATTCAGCAAAATTACCTAAGTAACTTTCAAAAATATGTAGTAACTTTATCCTAAAACGCCATAAATGACAAACGGGATGGAACTTTTTGATAACCTACACCTTGCTATGTTTAGCGGCAAAGGTGGAGTCGGAAAAACGACAATCTCCTGCACCTTTGCATGTCGTTGGGCGCAGAAATTTGCCAATGAGCAAATTCTTTTAATCTCAACTGATCCGGCTCACTCTCTTGGAGATGTCTTACAAGTTAGCGTTGATGACATTCCTCGTCCCATAGCGGAACTACCCAATCTACGAGTAAGGGCGTTGGATGCAAAGCGTCTGCTACAAGACTTTAAAGAACGTTACGGCCAGGTTTTAGAACTGTTAGTGGAGCGAGGTAGTTTTGTTGAAGGCGAAGACTTGTCTCCAGTTTGGGATTTAAATTGGCCTGGACTGGACGAGTTGATGGGCTTGTTAGAGATCCAACGCCTTTTTAAGGAGCAGCGGGTAGATCGAGTAGTAGTTGATATGGCTCCTAGCGGTCATACTCTCAACTTATTTGGATTGATGGATTTTTTAGACACTTTCCTCCACTCTCTCGAACTGTTTCAAGAAAAGCATCGGATTATTAGCAAGACCTTTGCTGGAAGTTACACACCCGATCGCGCTGACGATTTTTTGCAAACCCTGAAAGCTGAACTTTCGCAAGGTCGTCGTCTGCTTCAAGATCCTACCCATACTGCTTGTTTGTTAGTTGCGATCGCCGAACCAATGAGTTGGTTGGAATCAAAACGGTTCCTAGAAGCCTTACAAACTTTGCAGGTTCCTTGCGGAGGGTTGTTTGTTAACCAAGTCTTGGCCAGTGCGACTGACCCAGATCGTTACCAAGAACAACAACCGCTGATCGGTCAGTATGCGGATCTTGCTAACGAAAAGCCGATTTTTATTGTGCCACAGCAAGATCAGGAGCCTTTAGGGATTCTAGCCCTCAGCCATCTCATCAACCAAATCCATGTTCCTCAGCTTGAACCGCTATCTTTTATCGATCTACTCCCAGTTCAATGGCCGGAAACAATTCCTCCTAGCTTTGGAGATTTTCTCACCAAAGGTCGTCGCCTGTTACTAATTGGCGGTAAGGGTGGAGTAGGCAAGACCACAGTAGCAGCTGCGATTGGTTGGGCTATGGCTCAACAACATCCCGATCGCAAAATTCGCATGGTTTCTATCGATCCAGCCCATTCCTTGGGCGATGCCTTTGGTCTGAGTTTAGGACACGAACCATATCAAATAACTGCCAATCTTCGAGGTCAGGAAGTAGATGGCGATCGCATTGTCGATCAATTCAGAGCCGATTACCTATGGGAACTGGCCGAAATGATGAGTGGCGAAACCCAAACAAGCGAAGCTATTGAAATGGCCTATGCTCCTGCTGCCTGGCGCAAAATTGTCGATCAAGCTTTACCAGGGATTGATGAAATACTTTCCCTGTTAACAGTAATGGAATTGCTAGAGCAACAAGAAGAAGACTTGATTATTTTAGACACTGCTCCTACAGGTCATCTTCTGCGTTTTCTAGAAATGCCAACTGCATTAGCAGACTGGCTAGCTTGGATTTTCAAACTCTGGATCAAGTATCAGAATGTCCTTGGTCGTACAGAGTTTATGGGGCGTTTACGAACTTTGCGACAGCGCGTAGTCAAAGCCCAAAAAGTGCTAAAAGACCCACAACAAGCAGAGTTCATTGGGGTTACACTTAACCAGACTAGCGTACTTGCCGAACAACAACGCTTGTTCAAATCTATGCAAGAAATAGGTGTAAGTCAGAATTACCTTGTTCTCAACCGTTTTACTTCTACAGCAACCATTAATTGCGATGACTGCGAGACAAATTTTCCAGGTTTGACAATAGTTCGCTTACCAATGCTTCCTCGCTCAGTTCAGCCTTTAGAACGCATCCAAGCAGCCGCAGCCTGTTTATTTTAACGGCTAATTAGACTAAATACTTTCATACCCAAAGAAAAATTTATTATGCATCGCACTCCAAACCGCAGACAAATTCAAGCCAAATTTAGCACCATGCCTCCTCAACGTTCTCAAGCAACAGCTTACTTAAATGCTTACAAAATGATGTTAGAGAAGGAGCGTTTAGAGGAGGAACTAGAGAAACTCGAAGCACGCCGACATCAGATTCAGCAGCGTCTTGCTATTTTAAATAGTCAAACAATTCCTGAAGAGAACACGATCCATCAGCAAGCAAATACAAACTTGGAGGACAAGACACCAAAATTCAAAACCTTAACGTTGGAATACTAAGTACTAAGATTTCAGCTTGCCTATTCTTAGCAACCTGCTTGCGAACCATTGGCTTTTAGAATCATCCTTACCAATCAAGCGTTTTAGTAAGTTAATTAACTATAAGTCGCGCGCCACTTGCTTCAAGTCGGGAATCCGCCCAACGCAGTAGCTTGGCTATACAGACAAAATCCACCTCCGTGGTTTTAAAACCCTTGATTTTCATGCTTTCCGCGCAGGCGGACGAGAGTTTGTGTAGTAGCGAATTATATTCGTCTAATACTTTTCAAACATCCTCTTAGCTCGACTTTATCCATTTTTTTCATAACGCGATCTCTTAAGCTGAAACCTTTGTAGGACAATAGTTTTACTTTTTTAACTTCATCGATAATCTGTGACGTGGAAAAAGTATTTGCCAAAAAGCTAGAGTTTTTGCTGGATAAAGAAAGCGAGTTCTTAATTTTGGATAAAGTCGAGCTTAGGAAATAAAACCTTGTACAGACTAGTGTGAAGGATGCAAACTACGATCTGGCATAGTTGTTTTGAAAAATCTAACGTCAGTAAAATTTGCTTTATCTGTAATAGCATCAGTAAAGTTCGCAAGGCTAAAATCTGTTTTTATAGGTTCTACTATATTCCCCATAGTTTCTTCATAAGGACTAAAATCAGCACTGCTTAAATTAGCCTCAATAAAATACGTTGATAATAATTTAGCCCCTTGGAATTTAGCCCCCACTAAATTAGCTTTTTCAAAATTGGCCCCTGTTAAATTGCATTTATTAAAGTTAACATTAGCTAAATTAGCACCTGTAAAATTTCTATAAGAAAAATCTTGTCCAGAAAGGTCAGCATCGCTAAGATCGGCTTTAAAGTTTGGATCTAAGTCCACTTTATTGTTCCACTCCTCTTCATTTTGCAATAAGCTCAAGTGTATTCTGTTAGCCATTTTTTTTACCTCAGAGAATAAGTACAAAAGTACTATATCACAATTTTACAGTCAAGCATATATTGGGGGTAACTCGCCAGCTTTTACCAATAACTTTGGCTTTCAAATCACTAGATGCGATTGCATCTTGCAGAAAATCCCTGGATAAATGTAGCGATTAGCATTGCACGTCATTTTTCCCCTGCCTGCTTGTTGTGTACACGTTTATATATTTATAAGAAAAGTAAAAGTATACCAAGTTGAAAGCTTTTCTGATTAGAGCTTTTGGAGCCAATGTTTCGCACCTTGATTGCGCTGTCGAAGTTAGCAGATAGAAAAACCATTTATCAAGGATTTCACAGCAAATGGCGGAATTTTTTATCAATCGTTGCGATACCCCAAAGGTGGGCAACAAAGCCTGTTTCAAACCCTTATATATTCAGCTTTGCGCTAGGCACAAAAATTTTGTGATTAATTATATCTTACTTATACTCAATTGACTAAAATTAGCCAGATAACTTCACAAGGAATGAAGAATCGACATCTAAAAGCCAATTCTCATCAATAAATTCTAGATTTTCATCATAAACAAGAACCAATTCACCAAGTTTTTGAGCATTGCTACTTGCAGTTTTCGTATTATCAACAGCATTAGCTATCAGCAAAAACTTTAGTTGTAAAAAACGTTCTTTGTGAGTAACGCCTATTGAACTGCTAACTAATTCGGCTTCAAGGGTACGAGGTAACGTAATTTTCTCATAATATTCATCTTGTTCATCCCAATAGCCACACACTTTATAATCACACTGGTCAAGATGTTCTTGAACAAGAACATTAGCATCTAAACTTTGTAATATTTCAGTTAAATCTTGCCAAACTTGATGATTTTTTAATTCGAGCCTTGTCATACTTATGTGGGTTTAATGTTCTGTTACCAAACCAGGGAAGTGCAATATACCATCAATGAATTCTGCATGAAATCGGCGGTCGCCACCTTTACCTAAGACTTTAGATTTAAAATCGTAGCCAGATTCTTGGGAAGCCACCAACCCAACATTACCGCGAGGAGGTACAAGCCCTTTCTCAATGGCTTTTAAATGTTTCCCCTTCCGATCATATTTTAATCCCAGCTTTATTTGTTCACTGCCAAATGAAACTAGCAGACCACTAATTGAAAGATATACAGTATCAGGTTGAATATCTGCCCAATTATCGGGTAAAGCTTCCATTAAATTTACGACTTACGCAAGTGTCACAAAAATTAAAACTTTTAGTTTGTAGTAAGAGCTTCAGCCCTGATTTTGAGGACTAAAGTCCTCTCTGCGAGACGCTACGCGTAGCTTGCTTCCCCGAAGGGGTACACTACAAACTAAAAATAATATGCCAGTTGCGTAAGTCCTAAAATTAATACTTGTACAGTAGAAGCATAATTTATTTAAGTATAATAGCTAACAATATTTTTAAAATTAACGTGAGTCTCCAACGGAGGCGCACGTTAGTTAAAGCAATAAATCACACAAGCTAGGAAAGAATTTCAATCCTCTTGTGTCTGATCGCGTTCCTCCTGTTCTGCTTCCAGAATCGCTAATAAAAGAGCTTCTTCCTGAATTTCAAACTCTTCTTCAGGAATTTCCCCCATATCAAAAGCAAGTTGGAGTGCAAGAAGTTGCTTGCTGAGATTTTCTTTATCATCAATTTCAGTACTGGCATGTTCTAAAATTTTTTCCCCAAGCCACGTTACCCCCATTAATGGGCCAGTAATCGGTAATAGTAAGAAGCGCAGAACCATATTGCTTTACACCTGTGTGGACTTCTTAAAGGTATCCTCTCAACACCGTAATCATGCTGATGACATAAATATTAAACATTACTAGTCTTGTGTTGATGCCAAAATCCGTTGGATTTGAGTCCAGTTAAGGCTGATTGACATCTGTATTTTATATTTGCAATGTAACAAAAAAGACTTTCGTATAACACATTACTATTGAGGAGGTACTTAAAGTTTGACAACAGTATTAAATGCATCTCCCCAGCGATTTGTCAATACACCTGCGGTTCAACGCGTCGCTCAACGTGCTTTGCGCTATCTACAGTCAGGTTTTTCCATACACTTACGTGGTGCAGCCGGAGTCGGAAAAACTACTCTGGCAATGCATCTAGCTGATTTGCTCAACCAGCCGATCATCCTCTTATTTGGAGATGATGAGTTTAAAACCTCAGACTTGATTGGTAATCAATTAGGTTATACCCGTAAAAAGGTTGTTGATAACTATATCCACAGCGTTGTTAAAGTTGAGGATGAACTCCGACAACACTGGGTTGATGCACGATTAACCCTAGCTTGTAAAGAAGGATTCACGCTGGTTTACGACGAATTCAATCGATCGCACCCGGAGGTAAATAACGTTTTACTCTCCGTACTTGAGGAGAGGTTGTTAGTATTACCAACAAACCAACATCGAGCCGAGTATATCCGGGTTCATCCTCAGTTTCGGGCAATCTTAACATCAAATCCTCAAGAGTATTGTGGAGTTCATGCAACTCAGGATGCTTTGATGGATCGTGTTATTACCATCGATATGCCTACACCTGATGAACTGAGTCAGCAGGAAATTGTAGTTCATAAAACAGGCATAGATTCTGAGAAAGCAGAAGTAATTGTCCGCTTAGTACGGACGTTTTGGAGTCGATCTGGCTCTGGACAAGGCGGTGGATTACGTTCCTGTCTGATGATTGCCAAAATCTGCCACGAACACGAAATTTCCCTAAATCCTGGAGATCCTAGCTTCCAAGATATTTGTGCCGATATCCTGCTTTCTCGCACGAATCAACCTCTCATGGAGGCAACTCGCCTACTGGAAGAGGTTTTAAGTGAATTCTATCATAGTATAAATACCCAATCTCAGTCGTCAGAGATAATACCAAACAACCAAAATCAGGTTGTATTGGAACAACGAGTACCTTACGAGCATGAAGTCTACAACTACCTGTGTAATTCTCCAGGAAGGCGTTTCTCTGAATTGGCAGTAGAACTAGGGATCGATCGCAGTCAAATTGTGGCTGCACTCAAATCTCTCAGAGAACAGGGAGTATTAGTACAAATGCAGGGCAATGCCGAGTCGCCGAGCATATCACAGACAGTTGCTTTTGATTCTGGCCATTTAATAAACAAATGAGTACTAATACTAATCGGGGAGCTATCACCACATCAACTCAAGGTTCTACCTTGGCAGATATTCTAGAACGGGTTCTGGATAAAGGCATTGTTATAGCAGGAGATATTTCTATTTCCGTAGGCTCCACAGAACTGCTCAACATTCGGATTCGTTTGTTGATTTCTTCTGTTGATAAAGCCAAAGAGATTGGAATTAATTGGTGGGAGAGCGACCCCTATCTTAATAGTCAAACTCGCACCTTATTAGCAACCAATCAACAACTTCAAGAGCGTCTTGCCAGTCTAGAAACAGAACTGCAATCGCTCAAAGCACTCAATCCTATTAATCATCAGAATGCAGGCGATTAGCAAATCAAAAGGTTCCGATTCCGGGTTAGCACCGTTGTTATTGACGGTTGTTGAACTGATACGCCAACTCATGGAAGCTCAGGTGATTCGGCGAATGGATGCTGGCAACCTCAGCGACTCTGAATTAGATCGAGCTGCCGAAAGCCTTCAAAAGCTTGAACAGCAAGTTGTTCAGCTTTGTGAGATATTTGATGTTGACCCAGCCGATCTAAATATTAACTTGGGTGAAATGGGAAATTTACTTCCCCAATCTGGAGGATACTACCCCGGTGAAACCTCTAGTCAACCCTCTATTCTAGAACTTCTCGATCGCCTATTAAATATGGGTGTTGTGGTTGAAGGTGACTTGGACTTAGGACTGGCTCAATTAAGCTTAGTTCATGCCAAGTTAAGACTAGTACTCACTTCTAAACCCCTGTAACTTTTTTATCTACATTCTTCTTGGTAAGACATTTATATGAGTTTTTACATTTATGGAATTTTGACCTTGCCTGCTCCACAAAATTTAAATTTAGAGGGCTTAGATCGGCAACCCGTACAAATTAAAATTTTGGATGATTTTGCAGTAATCTACTCAGAAGCACAGCAAGAGCGTTATTTGGCCAGCCGTCGTAACCTGCTAAGTCATGAAAAAGTCCTTGAGGAGATCATGCAAGGAGGCGATCGCTATTTACTGCCCGTGCAATTTGGACTTTTGGTTTCCAGTTGGGAAATGGTTTCACAGCAATTAATTCGTCCTCATCAAGAAGAATTGACGCAAATGCTTGCGAAGTTATCGGGTTGCCGAGAAGTTAGTGTCAAAGTTTTTTGGGATACCGATGCAGAAATTCAAGGACTATTGGCAGAACACCCAAATCTCAAAACCGAAAGGGATAAGCTAGTCGGTCAACCCCTGAGTATGGAGCGGGTAATCCAAATAGGGCAAACCATCGAACAGGGAATGAGCGATCGCAAGCAAGGCATCATAGATGTATTTAAAAGCACGCTCAACTCTATTGCGATCGAGGTGGTGGAAAATACTCCCCAAGTGGACACAATGATCTACAATTCAGCCTACCTAATTCCTTGGGAAGCAGAATCACAATTTAGCGAACACGTTGAAGCACTCGATCGTCAATTTGAAAACCGTTTGCGAATTCGTTACAACAATTTCACTGCTCCGTATAACTTTGCTCGTCTTCGATTAAGTACAACGGCGTAAATATTTGTAGTTGGGATGATGCAGGAGGGAAGAGGATTTTAGTCTAGTTTATCTTCTTAATTATGGTTAGGTTTTTTTCACCGACTTACTTGTTCAGTTCCAATTAAATTAATTCCCCTCCCTATTGATACCGTTTCTTTTTGATGCTGTGCCAAATCATAGTTTTTTTTAACGCAAAGGTACGCGGAGGTTAGCGCAAAGGTACGCAGAGATTTTCTCAAGTTAATTCGCTATGTTCATCTTTATAGAGAATTGGTATGAACAGCAATAAAAATTGAAACTGTTAAATTTTTTAGAAATTAAATTTTTCTCTACCTTTTATTTAAGTGAAATCAATGGACGACATATTTAAAGGATTTGAACACCTATTAGAAATTGCCAAAGCTTTAGAAGAAAAAGTAGAGAAAGGGGAGTTAAAAACTTCTATTCAAATTCGGTCTCATAATCTCAGTAGTATTCCCCGGCAAGGCAATATTCCGAGAACAAATAATTCCAGCCGAGCCAGATCCAATTCCACCGATGCAGCTACACCAATGGATGATACTGATGTCACCCCCCCATCAGCTCGGACGAACTCAAAAGCTTCTTGGCAAGGTATCGGCGGCTTGGCTGATGTTCTCCAAGAAATCAGAGAGCTAGTTGAAATTCCCCTAAAACGTCCAGATTTATTGGTGAAATTAGGGTTAGAGCCTCCACGTGGGGTTTTGCTCGTTGGCCCGCCCGGTACGGGAAAAACTTTAACAGCCCGTGTTTTGGCAGAAGAGTTAGAGTTAAACTACATTGCCATCAATGGCCCAGAGGTGATGAGCAAGTATTACGGGGAAGCAGAAGCTCGTTTGCGAAGTATTTTTGAGAAAGCAACTCGTTCTGCTCCCTGCCTGATATTTATTGACGAAATTGACAGCCTTGCCCCAGATCGCAGCCAAGTGGAAGGTGAAGTTGAAAAAAGACTAGTGGCGCAGTTGCTTGGGTTAATGGATGGGTTCGCTAAAACCGAAGGCGTACTTGTATTAGCGGCAACAAATCGTCCCGATTATCTCGATCCGGCGCTGCGTCGTCCGGGACGCTTCGATCGCGAAGTTCAGTTTCGGGTTCCCGATCGCAATGGACGATTGGAAATTCTCACGATTTTGACAAGTGCCATGCCTTTGGAGACTTCGGTTAATTTAGGAGCGATCGCTGATTTGGCAGTCGGTTTTGTTGGTGCCGATATTAAAGCTCTTTGCCAAAAAGCAGCCTACGTTGCCCTTCGTCGTCAAGTCCCCTCGCTCAACAGTCCCGTTCCTGAGAACATGACTATCGTACAGCAGGATTTTCTCGAAGCAATTAAGGAGATAAAACCCTCAGTTCTCAGAGATGTAGCAGTTGAAGTACCAAGTGTCAGTTGGGATGACATTGGTGGATTGGATGATGTGAAACAAAAACTTCAAGAATCTGTAGAGGGCGCACTCCTCTATCCCGAACTATACGAGCAAACCAAAGCCAAGCCTCCCCGTGGGATTTTGTTGTGGGGGCCGCCGGGAACCGGAAAAACATTACTGGCAAAAGCGATCGCTTCCCAGGCTAGAGCCAACTTTATTGCTGTGAATGGCCCGGAATTACTCAGCCGATGGGTAGGAGCCGCAGAACAAGCAGTCAGAGAACTCTTTCGCAAAGCTCGGCAAGCAGCTCCTTGCGTTGTGTTTATAGATGAAATTGATACCCTGGCACCAGCACGGGGACGATTCACTGGTGATTCTGGAGTTAGCGATCGCGTTGTCGGTCAACTACTCACCGAACTTGATGGGTTGCATGAATGCCCGAAAGTACTGTTAGTAGGAGCAACCAATCGTCCAGAAGCGCTCGATCCTGCCTTGCTCAGAGCCGGAAGATTGGACTTACAAATAAAAATCGATCTACCAGATCGGGCCAGCCGATTAGCGATTTTACGAGTTCACAATCTAGATCGTCCCCTGGTTGATGTCGATTTAGAAACTTGGGCGACAGTTACCGAGGGTTGGAATGGAGCAGACTTGGCTTTGTTGAGCAATCAAGCTGCTTTAAGCGCCATTCGTCGATACCGCGTCCAAGGATTGACTGACTCCAGTTTGATTCAGATTACAAATGATGATTTCCAAGTTACATACCAAATGCTTGCTAATCAGCATCAATCTCAATAGTGGTCTATCCCAGAAATGTTAATAGGTGAATCAAATTTCAAATTCTCTTCTTTCCTTCTTCCTCCGTGTACTTCGCGCCTTCGCGGTTCGTTCTCTTATCCCTCAAATTTAATGAGACAGACCAATAGTCTCTGACTTGAAAAAACACAAAAGTTCAGAGCGGAAGCTACTTATCCTCCGAAAACACCTTTGATGTCAAAAGAAGCGTCCCGGAGGACTTCCTAACTTTGGTAGAACAAAAGGGAATTATTAGTTAGTTAACTTTATTTGTCCCGACTTAATTATTTATGTCAATATACGCTTATGCTCTTCTAGTCCCCACCGCATCACCGCTTGTTCTACCTTTAGGGATGGAAAGGAATATTGAACTAGTTTACTCTTCTGGTTTAGGCGCGATCATAGAGCCGGAAATCTCACTGGAGGAAATACAGGCAACGGATGAGCGTTTACTTCAAGCTGTATTAAACCACGATCGCGTGATTCGAGAACTTTTTCAACAAACTCCCCTTCTTCCCCTACGCTTTGGGAGGGGTTTTACCTCTGTGGAAAAACTGCTGAATCATCTAGAGAAGCACCAAGAGCAATATCTAGAAACCCTAACTCAGCTAGCAGACAAAGTTGAGTACAGTGTAAAAGTGACAGCCTGTTCTTTACTTGACGATTCTGACACTATTGATGCCAGGGGAAAAGCCTATTTATTAGCTAAAAAACAACGCTACCAAACACAGCAAGCATTTCAAGAACAACAATGCGAACAGTGGGAACTCTTGAACGAGTTAATTCTCAAAACATATACAAATGTTATCTGTGAAACTCGACAGTCAGATGTGCGGCAAATCCACTTTTTGGCACAGCGCAACGATTCAACGCTCAGTACGCAACTGTTTTCCCTCTGGCAGGTACAATGCTCACACTGGCAATTGTCACTGAGCGAATCTCTACCACCATATCATTTTTTAAAAAATACTTTCATATAAATTCATAAAAAATCATATTTAAAACTTTCCCAGAAAATATAAAGATGAGATAATTTTTTCTTTAATTTTTGTCTAAAAAAATATTGTGAACTTTTTAGTATTTTTTTATTTTGTTATATTTATCTCCTTTTTTGGGAATACTAAACCCAGGAAGAATAAAACACATTGTGTAAGTTTTACCTACTGCTCAATCAGAGCAAAATGAAATAAATAATTAGAGTTGTGGGAGAAAAAGAAAATGGCTGTTGAAAAAGTTAACTCATCTTCAAGTTTGGCTGAAGTTATTGACCGCATCTTGGACAAAGGAATTGTAATTGATGCTTGGGTACGTGTTTCTTTAGTTGGTATTGAACTGCTATCAATAGAAGCTCGGATTGTTATTGCTTCAGTTGAAACTTACTTAAGATATGCTGAGGCAGTTGGTTTAACATCTCAGGCTGCTGTTCCATCTGCTGCTTAACACCACATTAGAAAAAGGGAGTCTTTATGGCTTCTAAGCTGATGCGCGTTTAAAGTATATAAATACTCTTGATGGTCGTTGACAGATGACTATTGACGGTTAACAGTCATCTGTCATCAGTCATTAGGTAAATGTACAAAATAAATGCGTAACAGCTTATTTAATATTTCTAGTTAACAAAATAGGAGATATCATCTGATGGCTCTCAAGAATTTATGGGAACAAGAGCGATCGCAGCGATTGCAAATAACTGCTGAACGCCGTCAACAAGTTAACCAGTGGAAACAGCTAACTCAACAAGAATTGCAGCTGCAAGCAGATATGCTTCATCAAGAATTGAGCAGTTTTGTTACCAGCCTTCACAACGACAGGAACTTACAACAGCAGCAATTTCAGCAAGAGATTGTAGAGCGGCAATTGGAAATATTGCAAATAAAAACAGATGTCTGGCAACGCCAGCAAGAATACCGCCAACAGCGGGCAGCAAAGGCTCAGGCATTATTCCAAAACTTGCAAAATTTCCGGGAAATCTTACATAAGAGTGTTTGGGGCGATCGCACTCATGAACAAGCAGTTTCCCCGACTCCTGCTAAAGAAGAGAAATTAGTTGCAACAGTTCCAAAATGGTCAATCTCCCGTTCTGCAATTAAAGCCACAGGTTTTCGTCCTGCCGTCAATACCATGACTAGGAAAGCGCCTGCGTTGAATGCAGATAATGTTAAATCTAAAGTGCAGCAATACATTCAGCAAGCTGAAGGAGCTACTCTGATAGAAATTGAAGAGGTGATAGGCTTAAGCCGTGTACAAACGATAGATATTCTGCGCTCCTTAATCAAACAAGGGGTACTAGAACAACGCGATCGCCAATACTTTATTCGGCAACAAGCAATTTTTTGACAAACTTAATTCAAGCTCATTTTTTGTATTTGCAGACTAGCAGTTGGGCGATCGCTTGTATCTTTTGCCTTAAGCAGCAGAGTACAAATTCGATAAGTATTAAAGCTGGTCTATACTTTGTAGTATTCAACATTTCCATCTTTTTCAGGTCTGTATTGCAACTACATCTATACAAGCAATTTGCTCAGTAGATGTAATATGGCAAAAGTAATATAGTTAACCTATTAATAATTAGAAAAAGAGCTTAAATCTTTGTTCAAGTTTCTGGCTTTTAACTTTAAAAATATCCAGATTGGAAAGGGATATAACAAGCTGGGATAGCTCAATCAAGGTTTTGAACTGTGCTATTGGCAATCTCACAATAAAGTTAGTAAGCTGGATTGTTTGAGCAATTCTAATGTAAATGCAAAACTCTAGATATATTAGGAGGTGCGATCCATTGTGAATCAATTGATCGAGCAACTTCAAACTAAATTATTTACAGGTAGGCTAAATCTTGAAGCAAGGGATGGGCCAACTTGGACGCTATATTTTCGTTTAGGACGATTAATTTGGCAGGCTGGCGGTTCTAATGCCGATGAGCGATGGCGACGACATTTGTTGCGGTACTGTTCTAATGTGGATGTGACACAGTTAGAGCGGCTTGTCTCTCCCCAGGAAAATTACCGCGAGTATTCCATTCTTGCTAAGTTGCGAGAACAAAAATTAATCGAACAACAACAACTTGTTAGCCTGATTGCAAGCTCAATCGCTGAAGTCCTGTTTGATATCATGCAGTACATTGAAGCCAAAAGAAATGGCAACAATCCAGCAGGGCAGTTGTCACATACTACCGTTGTTGGTGAAGTTCCTGGGGTTCTCTTAGCTGTAATACCAACTGAGGAAGTCTTGAAACGGGCTACACAAGCCTGGCAAGAATGGCGAGATGCAGGACTGGCAACCTACTCGCCCAATTTATTTCCGATCATTCAACAAATTGAGTTACTCCAAGGACAAGCATCCTCTAAGCAGATTATTGCTCTAGTTGATGGCACAAAAACTTTACGAGGTCTAGGGCAAAAAAGCGGTCGGGATGTCTTAGCTTTGACTCGGTTATTGATGACATTGGTAAAAACAGGGGCGATCGCTTTTTCACCAACTCCAAAGCTCAGGCAGGTTGGGATTAGTAAAGAAACTGGCAACCCGTCCGGTGCAGTTAATAATTCCAATTCTTCACCGAACAGAGAAGAGGACACTGTTTTACAATTTGCACCCAATTTCAACAAAGTTGCTCCCCCAGCGACTAGTAAAGAAATTGTCAGTCCGTCCAGTGCAGTTAATAATTTCAATTCTTCACTGAAAAAAGAAGAGAACACTGTTATACAAGTTGCTCCCCCAGCTGTTATACAAGTTCCCCCCCCAGCGGCTAGTAAAGTAATTATTGATGTCTCAAGACCTTTAGTAGCATGTGTGGATGATAGTCCGATGATCTGTCGCAGTTTGGAGGAAATTCTCATCCATCAAGGTTATCGCTTTGTTGGCATTCAAGATTCCTTGACGGCAGTTTTAAACCTAATTAAAACCAAGCCAGACTTCATTTTTTTGGATCTTTTGATGCCAAAAGTAAATGGCTATGAAATTTGTTCTCAAATCCGTAAAACTCCAAGTCTCAAAAATGTGCCGGTTGTCATCTTAACTGGGAAAGATGGAATAGTAGATCGGATGCGAGCAAAATTAGTAGGAGCAACTGACTTTTTAGGTAAACCTGTAGAACAAGACAAAGTACTCAATATGCTTCACAAGTATTTAACCGTTTAGGTTGAAGCGACAGTCATACCAGTGCCTCTCCTACATCCATTTTCAAAACCGATTGTGGATGGGAAATTGCTTTCTAAATCTAGCTTGGTGTTAATTTATTTGTCGCCATTATTTTTCAAATTCTGAATTAAATAGTTAGGAAAAAATGAAAAAAGTTCTTTTAGTTGAAGATAGCCTCACAGAATCCGAAAAGATGACACGTTACCTAGAGCAAGGAGGATATTCAGTTTATGAAGTTCGTAGTGGTGAAGAGGCTCAACTGCGGTTGAAACAACAAAAACCTGACTTGATCTTACTGGATTTGATTTTGCCAGGCCAAAGTGGATTTGAGTTCTGCCGCAAGTTGAAAGCCGATCCGACAACAAAAGGAATCCCGGTAGTGATTTGCTCAACTAAAAACACAGATGTTGATAGAACTTGGGGCAATATGAGTGGTGCCGATGGCTATTTAGTCAAACCTGTAGACGAAAATACCTTGCTCCAGACTGTTAGTAAATTTATTCGCTAAAGGAAACTGGGGCAATGGTACAGAGCAACGATCGCTTTTCTTCGCTACCCATTAATAGCCAATTTCGACTTGAAAACTCTTCCCAAGGAAACAACCAGAGGTTTTTAAGATTTCCGTTGAATGGAAAGGTAAATGGGTTACTGCCATTAGCTGATTTGCGGGGAGTAATTCAGGTTGCACTCACTGAGATTTTACCAGTACCGCAGGTAGCAGAATTCTTGTTAGGCATAATGAATTGGCGGGGAGAAGCGATCTGGATTCTTGATTTAGCAGCTTTGTTGGGAGCAACACACTGGTGTCGGCGGGAAAGTGTGCGTAACTCTGGCATGGCGATGCTTGTTCAAGTCCAGAATCAAACCGTCGGGCTGTTGGTAGAGCAAGTCAATACCATTGAAGTTCACGATCCCCAAGAGCGGTTAGAGATTTCGACATCGATGTTACCTGGCCGACTAGGCTCATTCTTACAGGGTTACTTTGTGGATTCTCAAGGTAGCCCTTTGATGTTACTTGACACCCAGGTTGTGATTCAAGCCCTTCAGCCTCTTTGACACTAGTAGTCTGCCAACCCAAAAATGCGCTTGTGAGGTCTGGGGAAAGGGGAAAGGGGAAAGGGTAAGGGATTTAAAACCTTTCCCCCTTCTCCCTTACCCTTTACCCCGCCAAGTTCACTTGGCGAACTACTAGACCTCTTGCAAAAATAGTTTTGCACTCTTGGGGGAAAGGGTAAAGGTAAAAGGGCAAGGGTTTTTTCTTATCCCTTTACCCTTTCCCCCCTTACCCTTTTCCCGACTTCTGCAAGAAGTTTACTCTGCATTCTACTTATTAACTCCGACAACCTTCATAGCAAGAAAGATCATGGTAATGCATACACCCAGCCAACCTCGCTCAAATTCCAGCAACGGTTTTAAGGAAACCGATAACGGGCATACCGTTGATGTACCAGCAAAACAGCAAATCACCTCCGCTCTAGAAGAATTGCGAAATGAACTGGATCAGGCTGATTGGGTGGAAACAGGGCCATTGCGAGAGAGAATCCGCAAGTTAAAAGAGCTGCTAAGTGTGTTGCCATATCAAGACGGAGGAGATGGATTAGAGGTAGAGCAAGTACAGGCGATCGCTAGCAAAATCCGCCAATTTTCCGATCTAGATACCTTGCTCGCCACTGTTGTAATAGAGGTACAAAGCGCCCTGCAAGCCGATCGCGTGGTACTGTATGAGTTTACTAATCCGACGCTAGGGATAGTTGTTGCAGAGGCGATGAGGGATGGCTTTACCCCAATGCTGAAGGAAAAACTGCCCGCCGTCATTTTTGGCTTAGGTTCTGCCAAGCTTTATCAACAAGAAAAATTAGTCGCGATCGCAGATACTAATACTGCAAGCTTGTCCCCTTACCAAAAGCAGCTTGTGGATCGGTTTCAGGTAAGAGCTTGTGTGAGCTTGCCGATCTTAGCAAAAGATGGGGTTTGGGGTTTGTTGGTAGTGCAGCAATGCGCTGCTGCTCGCCAGTGGCAAAATGCTGAAATTCAGTTACTAAAATTAATCGAGCAGGAATTAGAAGCGCAACTGCAAGTTGCCGCGATCCAAGCTGCGTTGCAACAAGAAGTGGAAAAAGACCAAATCCTGGTCGGTGTAGCGAATAAAATTCTCCAGTCCAAAGATTTGGATACCATCTTTCGCGTTGCCACCCAAGAAGTGCGACAGTCACTAAAATGCGATCGCGTGGCAATTTATCGTTTCCAGCCAGATTGGAGTGGGGAATTTGTAGCTGAATCTGCTGGATCTGAGTGGGTTTCTCTATTAGAAGAACAGCGAAACAACCCAGCAATTGTCAATAACGTTAACTATTGCAGTGTTAGGAACCTTGCAGACGAAGGGGGATTGGCTGGGACAACAGGGCGATCGCACAGTGCAGATAGCTACATTCAGCATACCCAAGGCAAAAATTTCCATCGCGGACAGATTTATCGAGTCACTAATGATATTTACAGTGCTGGTTTTTCTGACTGCTATATCAAAATTTTAGAAGCTTATCAAGCCAAAGCATACATTATTGTTGCCATCTTCCAGGGAGAAAAGTTGTGGGGCTTGCTGGCTGCTTATCAAAATTCTCAGCCTCGTCAGTGGAAAGATAGTGAAGTTCGCCTAATGGTGCAGGTTGCAACTTTGTCTAGTATTACTATTCAACAGGTGCAATATCAGCAACAACTTTATCACCGCTCTGAGGAGTCAGCCAAACTTGTTGAACGAGAACGTACTGTTTTCGGCATCATTGAAAAGATTGGGCAAGCAACGGATCTTCGCACCCTTTTCCGCATTACCACCCAAGAGTTGCGGCGATTTTTAAAATGCGATCGCGTTGTCGTTTATCAATTTCATCCAGACTGGAGTGGAGAAGTTATCGCTGAATCTGTGGCTGCTGGTTGGTCGTCACTGTTGGAGATGCAGGAACAAGACAGCATTTTAAAAACAGGTCTGATGTCTTCAGAACGTTGCAATATTAAGGATTATGGCTCCCCTGTTAAACCTGATGCCGATACCCATCTAAAGGAAACGCAGGGTGGAATGTACGCCAAAGGAACGCGCTTCCGTAAAGTCAACGATATTTCTGCTGCTGGTTTTTCACCTTGCTATTTAGAATCATTAGAGAAGTTCCAAGCCAAAGCATACATCATTGTTCCCATCTTCCGCGCTGGTAATCTTTGGGGTTTGTTAGCAGCCTATCAGAATTCTGATGTGCGGAAATGGACTGAGGAAGAGACCGGTGCTTTGTTGCAGATCGGCGAACCGTTGAGCATTGCCCTCCAGCAAGCTGAATATATCGAACAGCTACGGTTAAAAAATATCGAAATGACCCAAGTAGCTGAAGTAGAACACGCCATCGCCCGAATGACGGAGAGAATGCTTCATTCCCAACACCCAGAAACAATTTACCGCACTACCTTGGCAGAATTGCGGCAGTTGTTCAAATGCGATCGCCTAGCAATATATCGCTTCAACTCTGACTGGAGTGGTGAATTTATGGCTGAATCTGTAGGAACTGACTGGGTGTCTCTGGTTGGCCCCGATATCAAGACCGTATGGGAAGACGAACACCTACAGCAAACCCAAGGCGGACGCTATCGCAATAATGAAACTTTTGTCGTCAATGATATCTATACTGTTGGTCATGCCCAGTGCCACATCGACCTGTTAGAGCAGTTCCAGGCTAAAGCCTACACCATCGCCCCGATTTTTGCTGGAAACAAACTTTGGGGTTTGCTAGGAGCTTACCAAAATAGCGGCCCGCGCCAGTGGAATTCCGAGGAAGTGCGATTGCTGACCAAATTGGGCATTCAGTTGGGTTTAAGCGTGCAGCAAGCCGAGTACATTGAAGAACTGAAAACGAAGAATGCAGAGTTGGCGCAAGCAGCAGAAGAAGAACAAGTGCTGACAGGGATGGTGGAAAAAATTCGCCAAGCTCAAGAGGCAGATACAATTTTCCTGAATGTGCTGCCAAGTTTACGCAAACAACTACAGTGCGATCGCCTAGCAGTATTTCGCTTTCATCCCGACTGGAGTGTGGAGTTTGTTGCCGAATCCGTAAAAGATAAATGGTTGTCTTTAGCTGATTCCGACATCAAAACGATTTGGATGGACGATCACTTACAAGAAACTCAGGGCGGACGCTATCGCAATCATGAAACCTTTGTTGTCAATGATATCTCCACTGCCGGTCACGTTCAGTGCTACGTAGAGATATTAGAAAAAATCCAGGCCAAAGCTTACGCGATCGCTCCGATCTTTATTGGAAACAAACTCTGGGGCTTTTTAGGAGCATACCAAAATACTGGCCCTCGCGAGTGGAAATCTAAGGATGTGCAACTGTTGCGAAAAGTAGCTGTGCAAATGGGTATAGGCTTGCAACAGGTTAAGTATATCGAACAGCTCAAGAAGAAGAATGCAGAGTTAGCCAGAACCGCAGAAGGGGAACGAGCATTAACACGGCTCTCAGAAAAAATTCGCCAAGTTCAAGAGCTAGATACAATTTTCCGCAATGCCCTACCAGAATTGCGATCGCATTTGGAATGCGATCGTCTCGCAGTGTATCGCTTCAATCCAGATTGGGGTGGGGAGTTTATTGCCGAATCCGTAAGTCGTGAATGGGTGGCTTTGGTTGGCCCCGATATTAGGACTATATGGGAAGACGAACACCTACAACAAACCCAAGGTGGACGCTATCGCAACAACGAGACGTTTGTGATTAATGACGTTTACACTGCTGGCCATGCCCAGTGCCACTTGAAAATTCTAGAGCAATTTCAGATTAGAGCCTATATCATCACCCCGATTATTGCCGGAAACAAGCTCTGGGGTTTGTTAGGAGCTTACCAAAATAGCGGCCCGCGGCAATGGCAAGAGAATGAAGTCAACTTGGTAGCGAAAATCGGCACGCAGTTTGGGGTTGCCGTCCAACAATCGCAATACTTACAACAAACCTTAAGCAAGAATGAGGAACTGATCAAACTGGCAGAACGGGAAGTAGCAAACGCCCGATTTTCCTATCGCCTGCCAAGTCGGTTAACAGAGATGGCCCAAAGTCATGGTAATGTTCTGGAATTTATCCAGTTTGCCACCCACGAACTTCGTCAACTGCTGAAAGTAGATCGAGTTGGAGTTTACCGTTTTGAGCCTGATTGGTCTGGAGAATTTGTAGTTGAGTCTGTGACTGGGGATTGGCCTAAGCTGGTGGGAACTAGCCTTGCCAAAGTTAGAGATACCTATCTCCAGTACAACCAAGGAGGGCGTTATGTCCGCAAAGAAAGTTTGCGGGTTGACAATATATATACTGTTGGTCATGACGAATGTCACATCCAATTGTTAGAGATGTGGGGAACTAAAGCCTACATGATTTCTCCGATTTTTCAAGAAAATCGGCTATGGGGGCTGATGGGAGTTTATCAAAATAGCGCACCGCGCCAGTGGGAGCAATCCGAGGAGGATGTTCTCAACCAAGCCAGCGTCCAGATTGGTATTGCCCTCAATCTTGCAGACTACCTAACACAGGTGCGTACTCAAGAGCAGCAACTAGCAGAAGCAGCAGAGCGCGAACGTACCGCCCGAGAAAAACTGCAACAAGGAGCAATCCGCGTTCTCATGGCTTTGGAACCATCCTTCAGAGGCGATCTTACCGTTCGAGCGCCCCTATCTGAAGATGAAATTGGGACGATCGCCGATGGTTACAATACTACGATCCAAAGTTTGCGAGATTTAGTGCGACAAGTGCAGATTGCTGCTGGCAGGGTGAGTGAAACTTCCAGCAATAACACGATCTCAGTAGTGAAACTATCTGACCAAGCTCAACAGCAGGCAGAACGGCTCGAACACGCTCTGGAACAATTACAAATGATGGTAACTTCCACCCAGATAGTCGCTGCTGATGCCCAAAAAGTCGGACAGGCGGTTCAAAGAGCTAATAACACCGTCCAAGCTGGTGATTCCCTGATGGAAAGAACCGTAGATGGCATTTTGGAGATTCGGGAAACCGTCTCCGAAACAGCGAAGAAGATTAAACGCCTCGGTGAAGCTTCTCAGAAAATCTCGAAAGTAGTGAGTCTGATTGAAAACTTTGCCACTCAAACTAATTTGCTGGCACTCAATGCTGCGATCGAGGCTACCCGTGCTGGAGAGTATGGCAAAGGCTTTGCGGTGGTTGCAGATGAAGTTCGTTCCCTGGCTTATCAGTCGGCTAGTGCCACCACAGAAATTGAGCGACTCGTGCAAGAAATTCAAGCTGGCACCAACGAAGTTACCGAAGCAATGGAAATAGGGATTAGCCAAGTTGTCCAAGGCTCGAACTTGATCGATGAAACTCGTCATTCCCTGAGTGCGATCGTGGTAGCGACCAACGAAATTGGTGGACTAGTACAAGGAATTACCCTAGCAGTTTCCCATCAAAGTCAGCAATCTCAGATGTTGACAGAGGCAATGATGGATGTTTCGGCGATCGCCCGCAAGACTTCAGAAAGTGCCATCCACATTTCCGAGTCTTTTGAGGAACTACGGATGACTTCACAACAACTGGAAACCAGCGTTAGCCAGTTCAAAGTTGACTAAGTAAGTCGTGGTGAATATTTGTTCTCAGGATAAGGCAGAGGGGCAGAGGGGCAGAGGGGCGGAGGGGCAGGGGAGAAACAACTCTCCTCTGCTCCCCTGCCTCCCCTGCTCCCCCTGCCTGCCTTAACAGATAAATCTCCTTAACTGAACCGTGTGTTATGAACCCCGATCCCAGTAATCAAGAGCAGGCTTTTCTTGCTGAAGCGGCAGAGTTGTTGCAAACCATTGAGCAGAATCTGATCGGTCTACTTGATGAAAAAACAATAGAAAAAGTTCATGCCTTGATGCGAAGCGCCCATACTATCAAAGGGAGTGCTGCCAGTGTTGGGCAAGAAACTATTCAGACAATTGCCCATCATTTGGAAGATGTATTCCAAGCGTTATACGCTCCAGAACTGGAAATCGATCCAGAATTGGGTGCTTTGCTTCTAGATGCTTATGAGTGCCTGCGAACTCCATTGAGTGCAGCCTTGATGGGCTTATCCTGCAATGAGGCAGAAATACTCGATCGCACTGCCTCCATCTTTGCCCAACTCCAACATAAATTAGGCGACTTTTTTGGTCGTGAGGCTCCGCTTCCCAGTTCGGAAGAACTTGGCTTTGATGTCGTAGAGTCAATCTTTTCCGGGAGTGTACTCCAGGATTTGCAACAGCTGGAAACTGACATCCAAAGCCAAGATCCGCAACAAATTCAAACAACACTCAACTCCCAAGCCGAATTTTTTGTCGAACTAGCAGCATCTTATGGCTTATCTGGATTGGAAGAAATTTCCCAGGCGACCCTAAACGCGCTCAAAGCACATCCAGACAAAGTATTGCAAATCGCTCAGGCGGCTTTAGAAAATTTTAAAGCAGCTCAAATAGCAGTACTTGCAGGCGATCGCACTCAAGGGGGAGAGATATCTCCACAATTGCGAGAATGGGCAGGGCTAATTACTCCTGTCCCAGAACCGCAAGAACAGCCAGTTGCGATCGCTGCCCAATCCACAGAAACGGCTACAACTGAGAATAAGCCATCCCCCCTCCTCAGTGCCAGCGAAGCGGAATCAATTTGGTCGTTTTTCCCGAAGCGGACTGATAACTCCCTACCGAAAACACCGGAGGTACTGGCACCTATTTCTCAGGATTCGGTAGTAGCCCCCTCTGCCATAGATCGGATTTTACAGTCAATCTGGATCGGAGATCCACAGACATCCTGCCGATACTCAGACTCAGATCGGCCAGCCTCTCCACCACCAGCGCCAAGCCTACAGGCTCAGTCATCGGCATCACTTCCCAGTATCCGAGTCGCGATAGAACAACTCGATCGCCTCAGCCATACAATTGGGGAATTGCTAATCAGCGAGAACCAACAAAACCTGCAATCTAACCACATCCACAAAGCAGCTCAAGACACTCTATTACAGTTTTTGTACTGTCAACAACAACTTAGTAAAGTCTTTACTTGGTCGGATCGACATCTGCTGCTTCCCGAACGCAAGCAGCGACATATACATGGATCTCCACGAGTTATCTCTGCTACCGAGGCACAATCCAATTTTGATGCCTTAGAAATGGATAACTATAGCGAGTTGCACATTCTCCTGCAAAATCTGACAGAAGACATGGTGCAATTAGGAGAACAGATTGAGGCTGTTAATGGCTTAGTTCAGCAATCTCGCTTCAGTCTCGGAAAGCGCAAGCAACTGCTTTCAGGAGCGCAGGAAGATTTGCTGCAAGCCAGAATGGTGCCACTGGGAACAGTGTTGAATCGATTACCCCGCCTCCTGCAACAGATGGTAGCAACTTATCATAAGCCTGTTGAACTCAAGCTTGGCGGTACCAAGGTACTGGTGGATAAAGCCATTTCTGAGCAGTTATACGATCCCTTGCTGCACATGATTCGTAATGCCTTCGATCACGGCATTGAACCGGTAGAAACCCGCCGCCAGCAGGGTAAACCAGAAACCGGAACAATTACAATTAAAGCCTATCATCAAGGCAACCGCACTACTATTGAGGTACGGGATGATGGTCGAGGCTTTAACTGGGAATCCATTCGTCAGCGAGCTATAGAAAAACACCTGCTGACTCCCGAACAAGCCGCCTACGCCTCAGAAGACCAACTGGCAGAGTTATTATTTGAACCAGGCTTTTCTACCGCCAACCAGGTTGGTGAGTTATCTGGTCGTGGTATCGGCTTAGATGTAGTTCGCACTCAATTGCAAGCTTTACAAGGTTCGATTGTGGTGCGATCGCTTTCAGGGCAGGGAACTACCTTCATGCTGCAATTGCCCCTGAGCTTAACAACAGCACGCTTGCTCGTTTGTCAATCTCAAGGTATTACTTACGGCTTGCTGTCTGAAGGAGTTAGCCAGGTTTTATTACCGCAGCCAGAGCAGATTCAAGTCCAGCAATCTTTACACGGGCAAGGCAGCCAAAAATTCTGGCAGTGGGGAGAAGGGCAAAATCAGCAACTAGTTCCCATCCGCTCGCTTGCCAATTTGCTGGATTACAAATATCCTTTATTCACCCAAGACCACAATTTAAACCTAAGTCCTTTTCCAGTCAAACAACGGAACACCGTCGAACCTCTGCTGCTGTTAGAAACAGAGCATCAATACCTGTGTTTGCAAGTCGATCAGATTTTAGTCGAGCAGGAATTAGTAATTAAATCCCTCGGCAGAGTCCTGACTTTACCTAGTTACATCCAAGGCTACAGCGTGTTGGGAAATGGTAGTCTGACCCTAATCGTTGACCCGTTGGAGTTAGTTCGGCAAACTTGGGAGACAGATATGATGCCGACTTCCCCAGCATCAAGTCTTGCAATATTGCCCGCGCCTGAGCCTGTTCTTGCTCTAGAGGCACAGCAATCCGCAACTATAACGCAACCGCAGCAACAGCCGATGGAAGTCAATACAGCCGTTGCTCAACCTAACCGACTGACAGTGTTAGTCGTGGAAGATTCGGTTGTCCAAAGGCAAAGTTTGGTGCAGACGCTCCAAAAAGCCGATTATCAAGTGTTGCAAGCAGGCGATGGTCGAGAGGCGATCGCTCAAATGGTGCAACACAGTGATGTCGATTTAGTGATTTGTGACATTGAAATGCCGCGTATGAATGGATTTGAGTTTTTAGAACACCATCGCCAAGACGAGCGTTTGTCCGGGATTCCTGTAGTAATGCTGACTACTCGTAGCGGACAGAAGCACCGCCAATTAGCTTTAGCTCTAGGGGCGAAAGCTTACATGACCAAACCCTATTCAGAACAGAGCTTTCTAGCCGCGATCGCTGAACTGGTTAATACCTGAGATAAGGCAGGGAGCAGAGGGGCAGGGGAGCAGAGGGGCAGAGGGGCAGAGGAGCAGAGGAGTAGATGAAGATGGAAAAAGAACCAATTAAAAATCATCAAGACTTGAAAGTATATCAAATGGCATTTGATGCAGCCATGAAAATCTTTGAACTCTCTAAAAAGTTTCCTGTCGAGGAGCGGTATTCATTAACTGATCAGATTCGTAGATCGTCACGTTCTGTTTGTGCAAATCTAGCTGAAGCTTGGAGAAAGCGTAGATATGAAGCAGCTTTTGTGGCTAAACTCAATGACTCTGAAGCAGAGGCAGCAGAAACACAAACATGGATTGAATTTGCTGTTAAATGCAATTATTTGGATGTTGAATTAGGCAGAGAATTATATGGAATCTACAATCGGATCTTAGGTGGTTTGGTAAATATGATTACTGACCCCTCACCTTGGCTAATGAAGCGTTAATATTCTTTCTCCCCTGCCCCCCTGCTCCCCTGCCCCCCTGCTCTCCTGCCCCCCTTGCCCCGCTGCTCCCCTGCCCCTCTGCCCCCCTGCCCCTCTGCCCCCTAACCACAGTTTTCAACACCGACCGACTTATGCTTAACACTCCCTTTCCGTTTAAGCGATTATCTGGCGCTGTGAGCGAGCGCGACTCATTACGAGTCGTTGTTTTTGCGATCGCAGACTATTTATTTGCTCTGCCAGTTGGTGCAGTTCTCAAGGTGATGGCTTGTCCCCCTATTCGCAGTACGGTTGAAAGTGGTATCGGGATGGTTGATTTGGGAGCGCAAACGATCACAATTGTGGACTTGCGTCAGAAGTTCATTCAGCAAGTACAAGGCCAACAGGCGCATCAAGTTCCCTCTGCGGTTGACACTTCAGGGCGCTTCCTACTTCTGACTCAAACGCGGACTGGGGAAATTTGTGGCATTCCTGTGGACAAGCCCCCTGCCTTAATCGATATTCCTTTAGAAGCAGTGCGTCCGGTGCCGTGGTCTTATCGGCAAGTAGCGGAGTTAAGCTGTGTGAGCCACATGGCTGTTTTGCCTGTAGCACCAAACGAGGAACCACTCAAAGTACTTCTTTTTGGTATGAGCCAGATATTGGCTGATAAGTTGGGGTTGCCCGGAACAACCCCAACCTTGTCTTCTGGGATGACATCAGGCGAACAACGGCAAAGATTTCTCCGTTTTTCCTTGGGGAATCAAGGAAGTGGATTGCTACCATTTGACTCAATAGTGGACATTATTCATCTCGCTAGCCAAGAAATTTCTCCAGCCCCGGCCTTACCAAGTTGGATTTTAGGTTTCTATAATTGGCAAGGACAGATGCTGCGGCTGGTTGACTTGGAACATTTGCTTGGTTATGCGCCGCTTTTGAAGCGGCAGTCACGACCAGAAAAGCCAATGGTTCTAGTTCTCGAACTGCAAAATCAGGTAATCGGGTTTTTGGTGGCTCATGTCTACGATGTAGAGTGGCAGGATTTACAGCAAGCACAATCGGCACCAACCGACCTTTTCCCAAACAAACTGCTAAATTTTGTTCGAGGTATTCTGCCAGGCGATCGCTGGATTTTAGACACCAGAGCGATCGCCCAGACATTGCAATGGCAAACCCACTGATAAGAGGCAGGGGGCGAAGGGGAGTGTGGGGAGTGTGGGGAGTGTGGGTGGTAAGACTTCTTCCCCACACCTCCCACACCTCCCACACCTCCCACACCCCTTGGATTTCTCACTTGTGAGAAAATCCAGGCTTGCTCCCTGCTCCCCTGCTTTTTTATTTGACTTGATGCTGCCAAGGAGTTTTCTGTGACGATCGCAACCTTAGACCCTAATTCTGAAACCCAGCCTGTTGAAAATGAAATCCAGATAGAAGAAATTTTGGCTAATGTGGCTCTAATCAAAGCAGTCTTTCAATCTGCTAAGGGGCCAAAGGTCGCTCAATTGCAGCAGAAGGTAAGTCAAATCGAAGCTTTTATCCAAGCTTTGGCTAAGGATTCGCCCAGTGGCAATGATGAAAATGTTCGAGGGGCTTTTCAACTCCAGCGAGAACAACTTGCGGCTATCGATCGGCAAATGCAGCAGACAAAAGATCAAACTGCACTTTTGGAGGTTACAGTCACCGCCCTGCGAGATATTCTCAACGCCGATCGCGTCTTGATTTATCGTTTTGAGGAAGATAATCGCAGTCGAGCGATCGCTGAAGCTATACAACCGGGTTGGACATCCTTGCTCAACCAATCCCTACCGATAAATTTGTTTGTTACTACCGGTGTTGGCGACGGACAAAACTCGCAGGGCAACCTAACTGAAGTATTAGAACTAACTCCGCGCCAACAGCAATTTTGGCAACGCTTTCAGGTGCAAGCTAGCCTCTGCTTGCCCTTGATTGTCAAACAACGGGCTTGGGGTTTTTTAGTTATTCATCATTGCCTTCAACCCCGACAATGGCAGGAAGCAGAGCGCAGTTTGCTACAACAAGTAGGAATGATGTTGACAATTAACTTGCGCTGGGCTGAAATAGTAGCTCCACCTGCTCAACAGCTTGAATCCTGCGATCGCTCACAGTTACTAGTGCCATTGCAGCAGGTGAGTCAGATTGTACAAGAAGGAGTAAGAATCGCCGAGCTTGCCAACGAGCATTTAATGTCCATTCAAGATACTGTTGCTATTACTAATAAACAGCTGCAATACCTTGGTGAATTTTGCCAGCAAGCTTCTGGCTTTGTTAATCTTGTGGAAGGCTTGAGTACCAAGATTCAGGTTTTGTCCCTGAATACAGCCATCGAAGCCACAAAAACTAACGATCAAGAACAAGGTTTGCTAGCTGCTGCCGAACAGGTGGAAATTCTCGCCCGTCAAGCCCGCGACAGCACGCTAAATATAGAGGAATGGTTCCAAGAACTCCAGGTGGCAGCAGCAGACGTTACTTCTGCTATTGAACCGTGCGATCGCCAAATCAGTGCTGGGCTGGAGTCAATCGCGCAAATCCACGAGCAATTTAGAGCGATCGCCGACATCGCTGCTTGTACCCTCAAATCAATGTCGAAGCCATAGAATTGTCACAAACCCCATAGAAACTGAGAGTTGTTTTCATGAGTACTGATTTTGTCCCCCAACCGCAGAACGACGATCGCTTTCTAGAAGAAGCAATCGATCTGTTACTGTTCTTGGAGCAGGAGTTGCCTAACTATACGAAAGACAGTAACCCTGGTACAGCTT
Organism: Desmonostoc muscorum FACHB-395; assembly: GCF_014698035.1. Taxonomy (GTDB): domain Bacteria; phylum Cyanobacteriota; class Cyanobacteriia; order Cyanobacteriales; family Nostocaceae; genus Nostoc; species Nostoc muscorum_A. The sequence goes on along the minus strand of NZ_JACJSF010000080.1, from coordinate 3,621 downwards.
TGGCTCTCATGGAAGCTGCTCGCTCTCTGCATTCGATTGCCATAGCAGCCGAGCTAGATGCCATTGCCATAGTTGCGGCTGCACTAGAAGAGATTTTTCAGCTTCTGCATCAGTATCGGGCAACTGTCAACGCCCCCATCGCCTCCCTGTTGTCAGAAGGATTAGATTGCCTACAGATGCTGTTGATGGCATTTTTAACAGCCTCGCAAATTGACGAAGTAGAAATTCTGGAGCGGATGTCTGCCATTGTTGCTCGTCTACAAGCAGAGTTTGGCAATTCTCAGGAAACAAACCTTGAGACATCGGTAGAGCAACCGCACGAACATCAACCAGTTATTCAGTTTGGCGATCGCTTGCCCAAGGTAGAATCTTCTGCGGCTCTACCAGAGCAATTTATGGTTAAAGACAAAGAAATTCTTGACAGAGAACTAACTAGCCCCCAGTCTAGCAGCCTTGTTCGCGTAGATACCGAGCAGTTTCCCATCAAGGTAGGGGAACTAGCAAACCCGGAGGAGTATGGGGAAGAAGATTTTCATGCTTGGTTGGGGGATTTTTCCCTGCCTAATGAAATATCTGAAGCATCCCTAGTTAAATCTTTGAGCGATCGCCATCCACTCTCTTTGCAAGAATCCATTTCTACCATTCTTGCAACAAGTATTCCAGCCGCTACACCCATCAATCTTAAGCATCTCGAACAACTAAACGCGCTAATTGCAACATTATTAATTAACTATAATCAGCAAGCTTGTCAGGAAGAACAACAGCAACACACCATCGGGCAGTTGCTCCGACAAGTTAAACGATTACAACATCTGCTCGATAACCTACAGGAATGGTCAGGGCGTTTAGCAGCAATTTCAGATACCCTTTCTCCTCTAGCGGCTTCTCGCTCTCAGCAATTATACGGTACTCTTCAATCTGTTTTGGCTGAAGCGTCTCAAGTGGCATCAACTGTTTATTCCCTTAATAAAAATCATCATCAACTCCAACAAGAACTCATACAGCAGGAAAAGTTACTTAACCAGTCTTCCGATTTAGTCAAAAAAGTTACAACTATTCCTTTAAAAGTAGCGTTAGAACCTTTACATCGGCTTTGGTCTCAGTTACAAGCTCTACAAGATAAGTCTGCTAGACTACATTTACAAATTAGCGATATCCAAGTCGATCGGGCATTTAGCGATCGCCTCCATGCTCTCCTGTTACATATAAGTTGCTATTTACTAGATCAAAGTATTGAGTCTTCCCAAACACGCCAACACCTTGGTAAAAATAGCAACGGTATCATCGAAATTCAAGTTTACCAGCAAGGAAATCAACTGATTATTGATGGCTGTGATGATGGCGCAGGGCTTAACTTATCTCAAATCTATCAACAAGCTTTAGCCCAAGGACTCGCTCTGACAAAACCAGGGGATATCTTACAAGAACTGGTAATTGAACCAGAGGTTTCATCTGTTTTATGCGATCGTGCTGCCTTAGAGTTAGGAGTAGAATTAACTGAAGTTTGCAAGCAATTAACAGCTATTCAGGGAAGAATAGTATTGAAGTCTAAAGCTGGACATGGTACAGCCTTCTCGCTCCAAATTCCCCTCGATCAAAAAATTGCTCAACTTATCGTCTGTCAAGCTAACTCCAGAGTCTATGCATTTATTGCCGATTCTGTAGAGCAGATTTGTTTATCCCAGTCCGAACAAATTATCCAAACTCAAGCGGGACGGATGTTATTATTACAGTCTTCTGGCAGATCCAGTGGCTTCCTTGGTTGTGCTGATGAGCATCTAACAACAGACATGCTCGTCCCTATCCACTTATTGACTGATGTGCTGATTTGTCCTAACCAGCTTCCTACCTCAGTTACTACTTACAGCACAGACACACTAAATGCTTTCAAGCAGGATAAGCCTTTATTAGTATTTCGTTACTTAGACAAACGATGTGCTTTAGAAGTAGATTACCTAATCGGCAAGCAATCCGCTGCGATCCATCCTCTGGGGGAAGCAATCCCAGTTCCTGCTTATATCCAAGGAACTAGCATTCTTGCCAATGGGCAACTTAGCCTGGTTTTGGATGGTCATCTTCTCACAAAATCTCTAGCTTGAACTCAATACCTACCGAAATGCTTGTTACACATGAATTACAGCAGTTTTAGTTACTCCGGGGCTACTCAAAGCCTTTATGTTCCGCAAAAACGTGTATCTAATCCCTCCGGCTTATGAATTTACTAACTTAGGAAAAATTTCTGTTAGGGCGTTAGAATTCAGTTTATTCAACGAAGTGCAAGAACCTCTGTTGCTCAAAAAGCTACTAAAACTAAAGTTGCATAGGCGTAAAATGAATGAGTACCGGATTTTGCTTGACTTCGATATATGTACTCTAATTCCTCTGATGTTTGCTTACCATAATAACAAATTAAATTTAAATCAATCGCTATTTTTAAACAACCTTTTTTTAACTGATTCGGCGGAATTCGAGAGCGATTTTTTTCGGGGGAGATGGGACTGGCAATACGGTTAAGATGACGCAATGTCAGATTCTGAGCAACTTTTCATCTACCAGCTTCATATTTTTATCCTGGGCATTAGTCCGAATGGCACTAAGAAAAGCCGAAACACTTGTAGTTTAAGCAGTTTGCAATTGTTTGCGTAACTCATACCGGGGTTTGGTCATCAAGGGGTAAATTTTGGGGCGACGTTTACGAACTCGTGGTTCACTTCTGCCAGGGCGATCCCTTCCATAAAACTGCATGAAAGACGATTGCCTGAGCCATCCCAACACTTTTAAATAGCTTTTAAAGTTGTAGTCCTTGTTCCACATAGCTTAGAGCTTTTCTCTAGCGTGGAAAAACTTACTAGAGAAGACGACTCTCTAGATTAGCTAAGTAAGCCTTGGGGTTTCTGCGAAATCGATACTGTTCAATTCTGGCAATGCGTAGTGTTTTTGCAATTGAGAGCGTAATTCGAGCCAAGTATGAATATCATAGAACGGTAAAACTAACTTGAAAGTCTAGATTAAAGCCTTAATTGTGTTCGTTAAAAAGACAATCTCAAACGAGTTTTCTACGATTCCAAGATACCTCTAGCAAGTTTTACCACACTAGTAAATATCAACTTGTGCTAAATCAACGTGAGTTCGATGAACCTCTCCCTCCCAGCCTCCCTCTCCGAAACGGAAAGGGAGGCGCAACGGAAAATTGAGCTTTTTGCTCCCTCCGACACGGAGAGGGGTTGAGGGAGAGGTCAAATAAGACTTGTCGAACTCACGTTAAATCAGATGCGGTAAAAGAATGAAGCTTAGTAGCGATGGCATTCATCTGTATTTACTATTAGTTATGTATCTGCTTACCAAGCGTATTGGTCGGATTAAGTAGTATAGGAAAGAAAGACCAGATGGCAATAGGAAAAATTCCAGGTCTGCTTGGGTAGTATCAGTAATTACAAGCCTGGTTGTAAAATTCAAAAATTGCCACACCAGATAAACACGATCTGGCATTCTACTGAGTGGGCCATTTATCATTAGGTGCTGAAAAAAAAGTTTAATTATCAGTGGACTTTTAATTTCCGTGAAAAGCTGTTTCTGCATCCGTATAGCATAAATCAAAATTGTTGGATCGATTTGGATCTG
>NZ_JACJSF010000008.1 GCF_014698035.1 Desmonostoc muscorum FACHB-395 | reverse complement strand
AGTCTTTCTTTTTGCTCTTGAGATAGATGGTTTTTTGCTGGCATATATCCCTATTCATAGCTAGTCACTTAATTTTATATTATACAAATAAGCTGCGTAACAGCTTACCCACCCGACAAATTTATCCTTTAACACAAAGAACTTGCTTTAGTGTTGCTACAACTTCAACTAAATCTGCTTGATTTGCCATTACTTGTTCTATTGGCTTATAAGCACCTGGAATCTCATCTAGTACACCCTCATCTTTGCGACATTCTACACCATTTGTTTGCTCTATCAAATCATCAAGTGTGTAGACATTTTTTGCCTTATTTCTAGACATTAAACGCCCCGCGCCGTGGGAACAAGAACAGAAACTGTGAGCATTACCTTTACCCTTAACAATGAAAGACTTTGCCCCCATCGAACCAGGAATAATCCCATAATCTTCAGTCTGAGCCCGGACTGCACCCTTACGAGTAACGTATACATCCTCGTCAAAATGCACTTCTTTTTCGGCGTAATTGTGATGACAATTAACTTGCAATAAAGGTTTAGTTGCTTTCCCGCCTACCAGATGTTTTTCAACTATGTGCTTAAAACGCGCCATCATCACATCGCGGTTGACACGCGCATAGTTTTGTGACCATTGCAAATCATGCCAATATGCCTGGAATTCTGGCGTACCAGCGACAAAGTGAGCCAAATCAGGGTCAGGTAATTTATTACCTGCCATTTTTGCTAATTCTCTGGCTGTGTGAATATGACACTGGGCGAGTTTATTGCCGATGTTACGCGAACCAGAATGCAGCATCAGCCAAACTTGATTCTCTGTATCAAGGCACACTTCAATAAAGTGATTTCCTCCACCAAGAGAACCCATCTGTTTCATTGCTTTACCTTGTAGGTCTTGCACACCTCGATGCAAGTCTTTAAAATCATCCCAGTGTTGCCAGTTACTGACGGATTTTTCAACGTCTTTATTTTCGTTGAATCCAGTCGGAATTGCTGCTTCAATATCCAAGCGGATTTTCTTCAGTTTTCCTTCTAGTTGTTCGGCGGTAAATGCTGTTTTGATCGCGCTCATACCGCAGTTATGAACAAATACTCCGGCTTTTAGGGCGAAATTATGGTACTCCGGTACTGTTAGACAGTAAACATCCTCTGTGTAATTTAGTAGATTTACTGCTACAACCTTGTGATTGCATTGATGTTTTTTTCTGCGGTGATTGTGGAGTCCAATTGGAGTTTTGACATCTACACCACAAATCTCACAGGTATAGTATCTGTTAGCAATCTCTTGAGACTTTTCTCTCCCTTTTTCACTCTTGTTATATTCAACTAGATATTGTTTACCCCGATTACCATTACCTGCGACTGCATTTTTAAAATGCTCTGGTTGCTGTTCCATGTATTGAAGGATATTCCTAGTTCCCCGTTCAGCATAGTATTGGTATCCTTCTGGAGTTTTTGCTTTTTGAGCAAGGGAAGCAACTCTTTTTTCTTCAAATTCGGCAGAATGCCAGTGTTGGTTACGCTCCACTAGAGAGCGGTGGTAAGCAGAATGATCGCGATTACCCATGAATTGAAGATTTTCTGGTCGATTATCAGATTCATCGAAATTCTGATGATGAATAACTGTTTTCTGTCCCTCAAATCTAGGAACTTTGCCGAGTAACCCAGACCTGGCAATAATCCAGTGTGCTTTTTGCCATCTGCTGGAGTATGGCTGAGTAATCAGGGTGTAGCCATCTTTGTCAGTCTTGGAGTAAAAGGGCATTAAGGAAGTCTCTGCTTGAAGTAACTGAGCTTCTTTATAGGTTCCGTCTCGAAGCATGAATTGGTGATCGGGAGTACAAATAATTTCTTCACCGTTATCCAGAATCACTTTCACGAGTGGAGCATTTCGTCTAGTCAACTTAGCAGTTGCTTGAGCCGCAACGATTTTTCCTGTTGGCGTACAAGCATAAACAATAAACTCTGTACCCCAATCCATTAGGTCTTTAATACGATAAGATTTACCATCCGCTAGAGGAATTAAGGTATCTCCTATGAAGCAACCAATATCTACACCGACAGCAGCAGGGATAATTGCCTCTTTGGTTGCAATTACAGAACCAACTAAAGCACCTTTACCTAAGTGGACATCTGGCATTAAGGCCACGTGCTTAAACACAAATGGTAATGATGCTACATTTTTTGCCATCTTAGTTTCTTCTGGGCCCAAAGAGTGATTTGCCCAAGATAAAACGGGTGCTGGTGTGGTAATTTCTAATTTTTCGTAGGGCATAATTTATTCTATTTTGAATTTTCAATTTTAGATTTTGGATTAGGTCTATGGTTATGGTAGTGATAATTTATCTAGTAATTTTTATGGTTTGTAGTAAGCACTAAATTCATTACTACTAATTTGCTTACCCATAAATTTAAACTTGACATACAACTTAGTTGTAGCAATTTAAATGTTTATTGTCTTTCATTTAACTCGTTCGGTCTTCGTGAAGCTGAAGAACTACTTTTAGGGAGTAGCATGATTGTAATACAAATGTAACTTATGTATTTATAAACGTCAAGTCTATACCAGAGAGAGAAAACAGATGTTTCCTAGATATATTAAAATTTGTAAAGAAAATTACTCTGTTTAAATAAGCTCTTAAAGTTCTGACACAATATGGCAGTGCGTCAAGATACAATCTGGGAACGTTTTTTATCTCCTGTAGTGCGTCTTTTGATTGATGAAGACGGGTTACAGCGTTACGCTGATAGTATTGACTGGGAGAAAGAATGCGATCGCTTCCGGCGAGATGATGTCATAATTCCCTCGTACTACAGCAGTCAAAACTTTCACGGGATTACAGGCGGCTATCTTACTTACAATGCAGCAGTTACTTACGATCCGATTACCCAATATGTTCTACCGCCTAATGAAACTATTGTCCGTCAAGCCTTAATTGATGCCGTTAAGGTAAAACCACGACGCATACTTGACTTAGGTTGTGGCACAGGTTCCACTACTTTAATGTTAAAACGGGCTTTTCCCGAAGCGGAAGTTATTGGTTTGGATTTATCACCCTATATGCTGGTAAGGGCAGAAGATAAAGCTAGAAATGCTGGTTTAGAGATAGTTTGGCGACACGGAAATGCGGAAAAAACCAGTTTCAGAGATGCAACATTTGACTTAGTGACAGCTTCTTTGCTATTCCACGAAACACCAAATGAGGTGTCTCTAGCAATTTTGCAGGAAAGCTTTCGCTTGCTAGTAACTGGAGGGCAAGTACTAATTCTAGATGGAAATCAAAAGACTCTGCGGCAGTTAGAATGGCTTAATGATGTTTTTGAGGAGCCATATATTCGTGAGTATGCTGCTGGTAGTACAGAGGCGAATATGGGTGCGGCCGGATTTGAGGCAGTGCGATCGCAGGATGTATGGTGGATAAATCAGGTAACTGGCGGCGTTAAACCGATCGCAACTGAAAATGTCCGTCGTTATACTCCCACATCAGTAGATAATAATGATTTGGAGGGACTTGGATCTCCCGCATTTGGCATAATCGCATGAGTTTAAAGGCAGTTCTCTTTGATTTCAATGGTGTCATCATTAACGATGAGCCAATCCACCTACAACTGATCGATGAGATTCTCATTGAAGAAAATCTCCAACCCCAAAAGGTGAGTGAGCGTCAAGCTTCTCTTGGACGCAGCGATCGCGCTTGTTTTGGGCAACTACTCGCTAATCGTGGTAGAGTCGCTAACGAAAACTACTTAACTCAGTTGTTGTACCGCAAAGCCCAAGCTTATACGGTGGAGTTAGAGAAAATAGAGAAACTGCCTTTATATCCAGGTGTAGAAGACTTAATATATCAAGTGCGATCGCGGAATTTGAAATTAGGATTAGTCAGTGGCGCTCTTCGCCAAGAAATAGAGTTGGTACTCCATCGTGCCAAACTAGACAAACATTTTAAAATTATCGTTGCAGGCGATGACATAACCACCAGTAAACCAGAACCCGATGGTTATTTACTGGCAGTAAAATGCCTAAATAAAGAATATCCTGAATTAAACCTTCAACCACAAGAGTGTCTGGCAATTGAAGATACCCCCGCAGGTATTGCCGCAGCGAAGCGATCGCAGATGCAAGTTGTTGGTGTAGCGAACACTTACCCATTCCACATGCTTCAGCGCTGCTGTAATTGGACTGTTGATTATCTCAGTGATTTAGAACTAGAACGCGTGCAGAAGATTTATTCTCAAAAAGAGCCTCAGCCATCGGCAACTGAATGTTAGAATACTCTATGGTGATAGTCTATTGAGTTAATGAGTAATATTACTCTTGACTTAGCAACGATTCAGGGGAATTAGCTCAGTTGGTAGAGCGCTGCGATCGCACCGCAGAGGCCATCGGTTCAAATCCGTTATTCTCCATTTGTGTCCATTAAATAATTATTGTCAGTTTTAAAGAATTAGTGTTTGGTAAGATACAACCGCCGATGTTGGGGTAACTTAATTGACGCTCCCCATCCTGTAGAGGGATGAGATACTACGGTAATTTAAGATAAAGTCGTCGAAATAGTGTAAATGGAAGCAAGATCGATATCAACCTGCTTCACTCAATTCGCAATGCCGAATATATATATTTTGTTTGCCGAACCACTTAGATTACCATCAAACCATTGTGATAAAGCGGGTTGAAGCATAGAGAAAATTGTTATCGAAAAAGACGTTTATTGTTTGAGGAAACCTCCTGTGAAACCGGATTACCTAATTGTAGGCAGTGGTTTATCAGCATTGGTCTTTGGCGCTTTGATGGCAAACTCAGGTAAGACCGTGCAAATACTCGAAGCTCATGAGCATCCGGGCGGCTTTGGTCACACGTTTACGATGGCGAAAAAATACACGTTTAATGCCCAATTCCATTATGTTTGGGATTGCGGTGAAGGACAAACGGTTAATCGGGTACTCAAGAAATTAGGCTTGGATGGGGAAGTTACTTTTGAACGGTACGACCCGGATGGTTTTGACCACATGCGAATGCCGGGGTATGCGTTAGATATGCCTTCGGAACCAGAGGAACTGATCCAGCGATTATCAAAGCTGTTTCCTGAATATAGCGTTGGCGGAGCCTCTCGATCAGAGAATCGCATTCGCCAATTTGTTAACGATGTTGAAAAAACGAGTGCAGGTTTGAAAAGACTTGCTCCCCCAGTTAAGCCAATTGAACTGCTCAAACATACAAGTGAAGTGTTTTGTACTGTCCAATATCTCAACAGCACACTTCAGGATGTATTCGATAAATTTCAGCTACCCCAAGCCGTCCAAACCCTATTAGCTCTGCAATGGCCTGATTTTTTGCTGCCTCCAAATCAACTCTCGTTTTATGCCTGGGTCGCTTTATTCAAGGGCTATCAAGCAGGTGCATTTTACCCAACCCAGCATTTTGAGCATGTGATCAATTCGTTAGTCAAAGTGATTGAATCAAATGGAGGGCAGGTACTACTAAACCATGAAGTCACGAATTTTAGAGTCATAGACAAAACGGTTACGGGCGTTGAAGCGATGGATTTAAACACCCATCAAACTCACGAATTTACAGGCGACACCGTGATTTGTAACATTGACCCCAAAAAAGCCGCCAAAATGATTGGTGAGTCAAAGTTCTCTAAAACCGTGCGCCGAAAACTCAACTATGAGTATTCTGCATCCAACTACATGGCTTATTGCGTCGTCAAAGACCTCGACCTGCGAGACTATGGATTTGGCAAGTGGAATGTTTTCCACACTGGTCATCAGGATTTGAATAAAGCCTTTGCTCAGATGTATGAACACAATGATTTTTCCAATCCTAGCTTTGCCATAACAACGCCGACTTTATTGACACAAGCGAGTCGGGATTGTCCAGAGGATTGTCAGATTGTCGAATTCCTTACCGTTGCTAATTACGACTACTTTAAGCAATTACGACAAAGCGAACGTAAAGCTTACAACCACAAGAAGCAAGAAATCCTCGATTCTATCCTGGATGTCGTGGAAAAAGAATATGTACCGAATTTTAGAAAGCATCTAGTCTTTCATATTACCGGTAGCCCCACCACCAATGAACGTTATTGCTGGTGTCCCAACGGGAATTCCTACGGTTCTAGCCTCACACCGCGCAACATGGGTTTGGGACGCTTGAATCACGAAACCTCACTCAAGCATTTCTATTTCTGCAATGCTTCATCAGGCTATCCGGGCTTTGCTCCCACATTCTGGACTGGGGCATTGCTGTATCAGCGATTATCTGGTGACGTACTTTTAGGCAATAGCTAAACAGAGAACTCGCAGATATTATTCATATTCAACAACTGAGAGGTCAGTTATGAGAATTGCAATTATCGGTGGTGGAGGCAGTGGTATGGCTACAGCTTACCTACTTGATAAACAAGGGCATCATGTCACCGTGTTTGAACGGCAGCCGATGTTAGGGGGACATATTCGGACACTTAACAAGAATGTTCAGCCTAACCAATCTGATTGCAATGAAATGTTGGAAAGTGGAGTGCTAGAATTTCCTACTGTATTTCACAACTTCATTGCTCTTATGCAAGAGCTAGGAGTGGAACTAGAACCCATCCGTGTCGGTTCAGCTTTATTCCCCCAAAATGGCAGTCCCTTTTTCTCAAAGGTCACGAATGAGAACAACTATACAGGCATCCAACGCTTCATTGAATATCTGCGGTTCGATACCATCCATACCCGTTCCCTTGGATTATGGCTAAAAACGCGATTTGCCCAGATGGAAGATTTTTGCGATCGCCCACTGTCTCAATATGTAAACAACCAAAGTATAAGCAATACCTGGCTAAAGTTGCTGACGATGTATAGCTACTCAATGCCCTTTGAACTCATTGATAACTTTCCCGCAGAGATGGGAATTCCGATGTTACGCGACTACCTCGCAGTCAAATGGCTCAGGATTAAAGGCGGTGTATATTCCTATATTGAAAAAATTCTGGAGCGATTTCAAGGGGAAGTTTTGTTGAACGTGGAGATTGTCAATATTTCTAGAAGTCCAGATGGTGTGATAATCCAGCGATCTGCCTCTGGCGGCAGCGCTTCGCTATCGCAGGGTGATATCCAGGAGTTTGATAAAGTCGTGTTTGCCACGCCACCCGACCAAGTGATGGCTCTGTTAGCTGACCCAACCGAGGCTGAAATTAAACGCTTCTCAAATTGGAAAGCCAATTATGCAACCACTACAATTCATACTGATACTTCCATGTATGATCATCATCACATCTACCACCCCTCGGAATTTGATTTCTTCCAGACAGATACTCGATGGGGATATAACAGTTACTTGAATCAGCTTTGTGGCATCTCATCGCCACAGAATTATTTTTTATCGTTTCAACTAGAAAGGATGATTGATCCTGCTCACATTATTCACACTCAAGAACATCACACGCCGTTGTATACCACTGAATCTTTTAGATATCGAGACGAAGTAGTTGCCACCAATGGAGAGAACAATACTTACTATGCGGGAGCTTATCTAGGAGATGGATTGCATGAAGGAGCGATCGCGTCTGCCTTTCGAGTTGCTCAACTCATCGGTTCACCCTTAGCTGTCTCAATTTCTGGGTTCAACGACGGAAACCCAGACACAGTAAATATAGCGACGGATACGGCAGGCATGGGAAAATATTTAACTCATCCCCGTTCCCATCGGTCTTGAGATTGTAATTCTAAACCAATACGCTTGGGTTAAGGGCCACTGGCAAAAATTTTGGGTTTTTGAGACGCGATAAATCGCCGTCTCTACAAGTGTTTTGGTTTTATCTGAACTGTATTGAGTTATGTAATATTGACTACTGCGATCGTTTCTATGGTTCAAAAAAGAACAAACTTATGGTTCTGTTGAATAATTTCATTCAATGCAGCCATATCAATTAAAAATGCGTCATGTCCGTGGGTTGACTTTAACCACGATAGTTGAGCATTAGGAATTAAATTTGCTAATTCTTGTTGTTCTACTGGTGGATAGAGAATATCAGAATCAATGGCGACAACTAGAGTTGGTTGCTGGATGCTCCCCAGAACAGATTCATAATCTGATAAATTAGGAGCTGTGCGATCGCGTGCAATATCGTGGTCATCCATTGCATGGGTGAGGGTAATATAAGTATTGGCATCAAATCGTTCTGTCAGCTTTTGACCTTGATGCTGTAAGTAACTGGCTATAGCAAACTTCTCAGAGGGATCATACTGCCGTCCAAAGCGGGTTGTAAAACTATCCCAAGAACGGTAAGTAGACATCGCCATCATTCTCGCCACTGCTAGTCCTTGGTTTGGAGGCGCATCCAGGGTGTAGTTTCCTCTTTGCCAATTTGGATCGGCATAAATTGCCTGTCTTTGGGCTTCACTTAATCCAATACACCAAGCGGAATGTCTGCCAGAAACAGCGATAGGTGCAATACCTTTCACCTTGTCGGGATATAATAATGCCCACTCCAGTGATTGCATTCCACCGAGCGAACCACCAATTACGAACCGCAGAGATTGAACACCCAGATATTCTAGTAGTACAGCTTGTAGGCGAACCATATCTCGGATTGTAATTTTAGGGAAGGATACACCATAAGGCTTTCTGGTTGTTGGGTTGATAGTAGTTGGTCCTGTTGTACCGTAACAACTTCCCAAAATGTTGCTGCACACAATAAAATTGCGATCGGGATTGAAGGCTTTCTCTGAACCAAACAAAGGTTCCCACCAATCATCAGCGTCAGCCGAACCAGTTAAGGCATGACAAATTAGTACCCCATTATCGCCTTGAGCATTTAACTCTCCCCAGCTGCGATAAGCAATCTGAACCCCAATTAATACTTCGCCGTTTTCAAGTTGAAATGGCTCTGTAAGCTGGTAAAACTGGGTTTGTGGTGAGATGAAATCTGAGTAGATCATATTGTATGAAGTGAGGAGATGGGAGGTAGGGGAGACAAGGGGAGACAAGGGGACAAGGGGATAAGAGGGAATGGCACTAAGTTAATCGCAAAGCCCTGATATAACTTGCTTTTTGAGTGTGGGGAGTGTGGGGAGTGTGGGGGTAAGACTTCTTCCCCGTCCTCCCACACCTCCCACACCTCCCACACCCTGCCCTGACCAGATTTCAGCTTTTCTTAGTGCCATTCGGGACAAGAGGTGAGAACTTAAAACAAGTCTTTCCCCTTGTCCCCAATTCTCCTTGTCCCCAAGTCCTCTTGCCCATGCCCAATTAAGAATTAAATCTTAACTTGCCCGAATGCCTGCTGAAAATCCTCTTTAATATCGTCAATATGTTCAATTCCCACTGATACGCGCACTAAATCGGGTGTTACACCTGCTGAAAGCTGTTCTTCATCACTTAGCTGTTGATGAGTTGTGGAAGCGGGATGAATCACGAGGGTTTTAGCATCACCAACATTTGCTAAATGACTCGCCAATTTCACATGATTAATAAAAGCTTTACCTGCATCCAATCCGCCTTTGATGCCAAAGTTTAAAACTCCCCCAAAGCCATGCCGGAGATATTTTTTCGCTCGTTCATGATATGGGTGATTAGGAAGTCCGGGATAATTAACCCATAATACTTGCTCTTGCTGCTCTAACCACCGAGCCAATTCTAAGGCATTGCTGACATGACGATCTACACGTAAAGAAAGAGTCTCTAATCCTTGCAGTAAAAGAAAGGCGTTAAATGGACTCAAGGACGGGCCAAAATCCCGTAACCCCTCGACTCTAGCGCGGATAATAAAAGCAATGTTGCCAAAGGAACCGCTAGGCCCAAACACTTCTTGAAAATTCAGCCCATGATAGCCAGGTGCTGGCTCAGTAAATAGGGGAAACTTGCCGTTACCCCAGTCAAATTTACCCGAATCGACTATTACACCACCAATGGAAGTACCATGCCCACCAATCCATTTAGTTGCAGATTCCACTACAATGTCTGCACCATGTTCAATGGGTCGAGCTAAATACCCACCAGCACCGAAGGTATTATCCACAATTAAAGGTATGCCATTTTCGTGGGCAATGTGAGCTAAAGCGGCAAAGTCAGGAATGTTATATTGAGGATTGCCAATGGTTTCAACGTATAACGCTTTGGTGCGATCGTCGATCGCCTGACGGAAACTTTCTGGATCGTCTCCCTCGACAAACTTGACGTTAATACCTAAACGTGGTAAAGAAACTTTAAACTGGTTATATGTTCCTCCATACAAAAAACTAGTGGAAACGATATTATCCCCAGCCTGAGCGATCGTAGTGATTGCCAAGAATTGCGCCGCCTGACCACTAGCGGTTGCTAATGCTGCTACACCCCCTTCTAGTGCAGCAATCCGCTTTTCAAATACATCCGTCGTCGGGTTCATGATTCGGGTGTAAATGTTACCAAATTCCTGGAGAGCAAATAACCGCGCTCCGTGTTCTGTGTCGTCAAAAACGTAGGAAGTCGTTTGGTAAATTGGTACAGCACGGGCATTAGTTCCAGGAGCCGGCTCTTGTCCAGCATGAACTTGCAGAGTTTCAAAACGATATTGTTCAGACATCAGCAGTTATTTTGGTTTCGAATTATATAGATAAGTAATGTGCTATTTGAGCGTTGGGCTAGATTAATCAACGGTAATTCTTAAGGCTTACCGTATTTTACAGTTATTTTTTAGTAAATTAAATCATAGTGTAAGGGCGCACAGTTGTGCGCCCCTATGGTTGATTCTTAGCTGATTAAGTAAGTTAGGGAACCAAAATTGAACGAGAATTAATCATCTCTGCCTCTTGAATCGTTGAAAAAGCAGTTTCCCCGATGATGCGATGAGCCGCAGCCGTTGGATGAATGCCATCCCAGAACAAAAACTGGTCTGGGTTACTACAGGTGCGATCGCTAGATAGACATGGACTGATGACATTGGTAAAGTTAAAGGCTGCCGGATTTGCGTAGGCGTAGCCCGTCGTAGACATTGCAACGAAAAACCGATCAAATCCCTCATGCTTGCATAAAGGCGATCGCCTGCTTGAAGAGTCGGCAAATCTGGAAAACTAATTTCTGCAATGCTTATAGAAACTCAAGACGCGAGTTAAAAAATTGCATAAATGTTCAACTCGCCTCCGTTAAGTACTAGAAAATTACAATCGCTCTGTTATATATCTCGACTTAACGGGATTTTTATCGCTCAATTGCTTCACCCTTTTGGGTGAGTCAGATATCAACCGATCAGATGAACTGAATGAAGGAAGCTGAGATTAATAATAAAGAAGATTCTATTACTTAAGAACAGTGATCGCATTTTACCTAAGAATAACCTTATGAAACTCCTTACTTTAATAATAAATTCTGCACTTATTTTTGCTTCTATTACCCATGTATCTGGAATCGCTGTCGCTCAAACAGCTACTAACAATAATACTGAAACAATTGCTATTAACTCTAACAACTTACCTGGTAACTCTATTACTGTAAATTACCTTCAACCTTTCAATCTAGTTACTTTTGCCTATCATGGAGGTTTGAAGCAGCATGGCATTCCTAGTGGAGAGATGCTAGTATTTGAAACTCAGAACAGAAATATTATTGCAAACGATTTGGTGAAAGCTGCTATTAATGCAGATAAATTACCATCAAAAGCTTTAAATGACCAAAATTATCTAAGTGCTGTTAATTCACAACTCAACGCATTGCCTGATTATGCTGCTGCGGATTGATTGGTTTTTCTTATATTTTTTCTAAAGCCAAATTTGTGAGTATACTATACTCGTGTGCTTCTTACCAAATATAAATAAAAGCATTTTATACACAGCGATCGCTGGTGTATAAAACAAAGTTACATATTGAAGAACAATTCCTAGATTTTGACAGAACTTGTACTTATAAGTTCTGTTATTGTGTGTTGAAGGCACAGAAAATTGTATAATCAACAACCTATCAAGCAAAAATTTCGTTTTCTATAGAGAATGACAGAAGTAATTAGAACAGGGAGCCTAAATAACATCGAGTCCATTGAGTTTGAAAAGCGGTGCTTGCACAAAGCCAGAGAAATAGGCGATCGCAACAGTGAAGTCATTTGTTTAGCAAGTTTGGGCAATGCTTATCAGTCCATTGGGGAGTACCACCTGGCAATTGAGTTTTATCAGCAGTGGTTGGATATAGCGAAAGAAATAGGCGATCGCTTCGGAGAAGCCAAATCTTTGTCTGGATTGGGTAACGCTTACCAATCACTGGGGAAATACCAGCGAGCAATCGAATTTTATCACCAGTGGTTGAGTATCACCAGGAAAATAGGCGATCGCACTGGAGAAGCCATTTGTCTAGGAAGTTTGGGCAATACTTATGAATACCTAGGCAAGTACGACCAAGCGATTGAGTTTTATCACCAGTGGTTGAGTATCACTAGGAAAACAGGCGATCGCACTGGAGAAGCCATTTGTCTAGGAAGTTTGGGCAATACTTATGAATCATTGGGGCAGTACCAACTGGCAATTGAGCTTTACCACCAATGGTTAGAAGTGACAAGATTAATTAGCGATCGCAATGGGGAGGGCATGGCCTTAAGTGGATTGGGAAGTGCTTATAATGCTCTGGGACAATACCAAAGAGCGGTTGAGTTTCATCAATATTCATTAGAGATTAGAAGGAATCTTGATGACCAAAATGCAGAAGCAAACTCCTGGTTTAATTTGGGTTTAGTGCTAGAAAAAATCAACCGCGAATCAGAAGCAATGAATGCCTTTTGCAATGCTCGCGGGATTTATCACGCAATGGGAATTGATGCAAGCCTGCAAGATTGTAACCATGCGATTGAGCTTCTTTCTCAAAATGTCTCAACCATAGCATCTCGCTTCTGGTTTGGGAGATGGTTCAGTCATTTATCCCAGTTCATCAAAACTGATTCTAACCAGTAAATCTTCTACCACTGATTCAGATAATATAAGGATATTTTAAAAGCTTTTGACCATTTTAATCGCTAAAGATAGATTAAAATCCACTTTTAAAACATCCTCTGAATCCAGTGAGATAATATCAAGAAGATGGATATTTATTAAATACCGCAACTGACTTATTGCCATCAAAGGCAAACACCGTAAACGGGTCTTTTCGATTTCCCATCTCCATCCCAGGAGTACCTACAGGCATTTGGGGAACAGATAAACCAACAACATTTGGCTTTTCTTGAAGCAAACGTTTGATGTCGTTTGCTGGAACATGTCCTTCAATGACATATCCATTAACAATTGCTGTGTGGCAAGATGATAAATTATCCGGTACGTTGTACTTTTGTTTAACCGTTTCGATGTCAGGCGTGGAAAAGTCTGTGATTTCAAAACCTTGTGTCTTTAAGTGGTCAATCCACCCACCACAACAATTACATTCGGGACTATGATATACAGTAGCATTTAGCGGTGTTGATTTTGATGGTGTCTGTTTGTCCTGAATACGCTTAGTGGTACTTACTAGTTGAGCATTAGCTGTCACAGAATCAGGAAAAAGAGCTTGAGCATTACTTGTAGAAGCAGTGCTTCCCACAATGCCTAACACCCCTACTGTGAGACAAATTGTTACTACAATACGTACCACGATGGGAAGTAACCATTTTTGCCAACAATAAATAAATTCTTTGTGCGACATCTGAGACTTCCTGATTACAACATTGCATAAATTTGTTGTAACAAATTCTCTTCAAAAAGACTCTGCCTACCTTTGCTTTGTGCTTTGTTTGCGTCCCTCTACGTTTAAAACACTACAAATTTAGCCAATGCATCGCTCGACAATGCTATTGCATTGCCTAAAAATGCCAATGCGTCGCTCGACAATGCCAATGCATCACCTTACAATGTCATTGCATCGCCTGACAATGCCAATGCGTTGCCTTACAATACCATTGCATCGCCTGACAATGGCATTGCATTGCCTAATAATGCCATTGCATCCTTCTGCATTTAAAAAGGTAAAGTTACGATTTTACCCCTACTACGTCTTAGAGGTTGCTTGAAAAGTGTTTAGCTGTGACTTTAGGCACTTTGAGATCCCCCTAACCACCCCTAAAAAGCTACGGTGTACACACAAGTCTGGAGTAGTTTACGAATCTGGTTTTTACCCCACCCTAACCCTCCCCTTGTAAAGGGGAGGGAACTAGATTTCCGGCTTCCCCCCTTTCCAAGGGGGGATTGAGGGGGGTAATTCGACTTGTGTGTACACCGTAGCCTTTTTAAGGGGGAAACTTGGAATCAAAGTCCCCCTTTTTAAGGGGGATTTAGGGGGATCTAGAACTTTTGATACCGACAAGAAGACTTTTCAAACATCCTTTTATAAAGTAAAAGCGATCCCTTCTCAGTCATCACAACTGCAAGCCTAAACAGATATCGCTTTATCAAAGCTACAATTCCTTACCCAATTTCCACCAAAGACTGAGGTCTTTCAGCTGCTTTGTGCCATACCGATTGTCCTGTCAGCAGTTCGACAACATCCATCCCATTGCCAATTACACCTGGTACACTTGGATACCCGGCACTCGCCCCTACCAAAAAGAGATTAGGTAACTCTGTCGTATATCCCAGACGATTTAAACCAACCTGTTTAGGTACTAATTTCGCACCATAAATATTACCTTGCGGTTGTCCTAAATAAAATTCGCTGGTGGTAGGTGTACCGTAAACTTTCATCCGGGCATATTTGTCTACATCGGGAATAAAATCTCGCACACTTGTCATAATCTGCTGATAAAATTCTCGCTTTTTGGCTTTATACGCTTTTGGGTTGCTTTTGTACAGATGTTCAAATGGTTCATAAGAACAGACAGTAGCAATTTCTAATACATGATGTCCCTCTGGCCCCATCCCTGGTTCGCTAGATTTCATAGTTGGACAAGAGAGGAAAATCCACGGTTGGCTAAAGTCACCTTCTAATTGTTGTTGATATTCTCTGTTCAGATCGCCTGTGGGATAATACCAAACATTCCAGTTACCAATGCCGTAGCGTTGAGGATCGAAGCGGCTATCTAAACCCAGGTAGATATTAAAAGCACTGGCTGAGTATTGGTAACTAGTGAGGCGTTGATGCTCTTTTTGACTCAAAGCTGTAATATCATGCATTAACTCCACTGTTAATTTGGGGTCGAGGTCGCTGATATAAGCTTTGCTGGCGTGATAGCTATTACCATCAGCAAGGACACTAAGGACACTATGGTTGCTAACTTGAATATGGCTCACCGGGGTTGAGTACTTGATAACACCTCCACCTGCGGTAATTACCTGTGCAATGGTGTCAACAAGGTGTTTGAAGTGATGTTTTGGATAATAAGCGCCTTCTGAGTAGTCCCAAACTAAGGAAGTATGGGTGAGTAGTGCAATTTCCTGCGGTGGTAGTGCATAGTCGCCACTTTGCCCCGCCAGTACTGCTTGCAGTTTAGGCGATAATCCGACATGGTTATACAAATCTTGCAGTGTCCAATTCCGCTTCCAAAATAAATTCAAATATTTTGGTAGTTTTAACCAGTCAGACAACTTTTGATCGTACCAGCGTACCTCCTGCACTAGGTTGCGAATTTCTTGGTGGAGTTGCTGAATTTCATTGCAGTAATGGTTAATCGCACCAGCTTCTTCTGGAAATGTGGAGAGTAAACGCGATCGCAAATTTTCCCATCCCAAAGGAATTTTGAAATCCGTCTCTGGTGTGATGACTCGATCAATGCAGTCAGAATCGAGACTATTAAAAGGTACATTTTGATGAATATAGTCGAGGAATTGAGTTATGGTCTGACCAGAACCACATTGAGAGATGTAATGCACGTCAGCACAAAAACGGTATTCCCCGTAATCAAAGGTGTGACAGCATCCGCCAGGTAAATAATGTTGCTCTAGAACTACTACCCGATAGCCTTGTCGAGTTAAACAGGCTGCGGCCGAAAGTCCACCTAGCCCGGCTCCCAGAATCACATAGTCGAAGATTTCCATATCAGCCTCCTTTGGCAATTTTGATTTCTATTGATTTCGGTGTTATGACTTTTTATCACCGTTCTTGTAGTTTTAGAAATGCCAAAATACTCAGCGCATCTTCACCTAAATCTGTAGATTTTATTTAAGAAAAATCAGGTAGAAGAGCCATTGGATATAAGGTGTAAGGATTTTTCTCGGTGATAATGGTAATTCCTGCATCGCTAAATATCAAAAGGTTTAGCGAATAATTTAGCTAACATTTAGATGCCTTGAAGAATGTTTAAAGCAGCCACTTAACTTAGCTATGAATTTTTGCCAAGGCTTGCAGATAGTTAGCAGAAGATAATTTAATAATCTCAGTCTTGTTAAGGAGCATCCCCAATTTTGCTATTGTGCTGCATTCAGACAGGAATCAGAGAATTAATAAACGAACCGTAAATAACACAACATCAAGAGATTTATAAAGGATTTTTGCGTTAATTTCGTGATTTTTTGAAAAATTTGGATGCTCCCGTATTTTTATCCATCCTTTATTTATTCAGCTTATCGAAAACCGAAAAAATGTTTGGCAATGTTTGCTTTTCTTAATGAATATTGGCTAAGGTTTAAATTACTTTAAAGTATACTTGCTAGATAAGTGCAGGAGCTAAAAAAAGATTATCTTTTAGGAGCTGAATACCTAGAAAACAGCTATTAAATATCAAAAGTTTATTGCTATCAACACAAGTATAAATGCACAACTTTATACCCTATTCCATACACGTAATATCATTTCTCGAAATACCTGATACAAATGATTTGTCTCTAACTCTTTCCCCCTGCTGCCTATTTGTACTAACTTTAAAGTGAAATAGTATAAGGGCTTCTCTCAAGGTATGAGATGAGAACTGCTTTGTATCCCAAAATCCTTGTAGAAGTGAGAATGTCACTCTACAATTAACTAATGACTATTGACCCATTTGCAGGACTCGTAGGACAACCGCAAGCCATAGAATTACTGACTCAGGCTGTCAGACAAAACCGGGTTGCTCCAGCGTATCTATTTGTGGGGCCAGATGGTGTAGGAAGAAGTTTAGCAGCAAAGTGCTTTATAGAATTGCTATTTTCTAGTGAGATGGGAGTCACAACGGCTTTACAAAACCGTTTGCGTCAGGGGAACCATCCAGCTTTGTTGTGGGTGCAACCGACGTACCAATACCAGGGACAACGATTAACAGCAGCAGAAGCGCTTGAGAAAGGACTTAAGCGTAAAGCACCACCTGTAATTCGGCTAGAGCAAATTCGGGAAATTACCGAGTTTTTAAGTCGTCCGCCTTTGGAAGCGCCAAGGAATGTGGTGGTGCTGGAAGAAGCCCAAACAATGGCAGAAGCCGCAGCCAATGCTTTACTTAAAACCTTGGAAGAACCAGGACAGGCGACGTTAATTTTAATTGCACCTACACCTGAGTCTGTTTTGCCAACTTTGGTGTCACGCTGTCAACGCATTCCTTTTTATCGCTTAGATGCACAGTCTTTGGCTGTTGTACTTACACAAACAAATCATCAAGAAATTTTACAAAATCAGGCAGTGCTGAGTATAGCAGCTGGCAGTGCTGGAAGTGCGATCGCATCTTACGAGCAATTACAAACTATTCCCCCGGAGTTACTCGAAGATTTGAAAAAAGCCCCTGCTTCCTACCGCAAAGCCTTGGAGTTAGCCAAGAAAATTGATAAGGATTTAGATACAGAAGCCCAATTGTGGTTAGTTGATTATCTTCAGCAATTCTACTGGCAGCGTTGGCATCAACCCAGTATTATTAATCAGCTAGAACAATCTCGTAAATACTTGCTTGCTTACGCTCAACCCAGGCTAGTTTGGGAATGTCTGCTTTTATCTATATGTCAAAAATAAAAATTGTATTCACAAACTTTTTTACAAATGTCATAGTCCGTCGTAGACATCGCTCTTCAATTATCCAAGCCTTTGAGACTGCTGGTAACGACGTAAAACAGATTGGATATTTTTTTTACAAACCTCTTCACCAATTACCTGAGAAAGCGATCGCCACAACTGAGAACCCACTTGTTTGATATAGTCGTGTTCATAACTTATCTGCTCCGCAATTTCCGCATAAGTGTGTCCTAGCCAACTTTCTAACAAAACCACAGATTGAACATCATTGAGTCTTTGCCCAAAGGTAGAGCATAAAAGAGTATCGACTAGATTCAGCGCCTCTTGTGCTGTCATGGGTGAGCCTGCTTTATTTCTACGTTGAACTTAAGAAATATCTTCTTGAAATGATATTTTTACGTAAAATGTCACATTTATTTACAGCAAAAACTCACTTTATCTCACCGACAGAGCGCTTATATTTAAGCTAATAATTAATACAGTGTAATTAAATTATGCTTACATCTCAAAGTATAAAAAGGAAATCAGCAAGATGAAATTTGGTATTGATATGGGACACAACTGTCCTCCAGATACAGGAGCAACAGGCATCAAACAAGAAGATGCTTTAACTAAAGCAGTTGGTACACAATTGATACAAAAACTCAGAGCAGCAAATCATACCGCCATCGATTGCACTCCTACAAGCGCTAGCAGCGTAACCGATTCTCTGAGACAACGAACTAATAAGGCAAATGCCAATAACGTTAATGTCTATGTTTCGATTCACTTTAATAAATTTAACGCTAAAGCTCATGGCACAGAAATTTATGCCATTAGTAACGCATCACAAGGGATTGCGGAATCAGTTCTCAAAGAAATTGTTCAACTTGGTTTTTATAATAGAGGGGTGAAAGATACAGGTTTCTTTGTTCTGAAGAATACACAAATGCCAGCTATTTTAATTGAGTGTTGCTTTTGTGATGCCAAAGTAGATATGGATCTATTCGATGTTGAAAAAATGGCAGAAGCAATTAAAGATGGATTAATAGGTCAGCCAAAACCTAAAGAACCTAAAAATGATAAGAAATACGTTTTGGAAATTACAACTAAAACTTTCTTAAAGCCTTCTACAGAACAGGCATCAGACTTACCAAAAGATTCTATCTTTGAGATTGAACCAGGAGATTACCCAATTTTGGATGTAATTTTTGAAGAAAATCATTATTCGGTTAAGTGGCCCGATCAAAGTAAAGGAAACCGAAACGAGCATTTTGTTTATGCTGGACATGCCAAAGTTATAGAAAAAGATTAACTAGTTCTATTTCAATCATTGGTTAACATCTACAACCCCGACTTATCTAATAAATCGGGGTTATACAAATAGTTTTTAAAGGAAAAATCCATGCCATTACTAGATGATTTAGTAAACAATTATTCCAACAAAGATTTAGTCAAAGTATTTGCAAAAGTTGGTATTGAAAGTGCAAAAATTACTGATATTAATCGGCAAATTTTAAAAGAAGTCACCCTTGCTCAATGGTTACTAGAGTCCAGCAGAGGTAAAAGCGACCTTGCTGTCAATGCTAACAATTTTGCGGGATTAAAATGGCGAATTCCTGATATGAAAGGGTTTGCCGAACCGTTAAAAATCAAGGTTCCTTCTGAACCAGAAGAAGTTGAGTTCTGTAAATTTACGGATATAGACGCTTTTATTATTGGTTATTGGAAGTTTTTAACTCGCACACCATATAAAGGTTTAGAGGAGTATACTAATACACCAGAAAATTTCCTTGGCTTTCTCAAGGCTAAAGGCTATTCATCCGATCCTAAATATATCAGTAAAGTTGTAGACTTGCTTCCAGAGGCACAGAAGTTACTGGCTAATGCAGGTGGAGTTACCATTCCCGCTTCAGTGGTACAACTTCAGTTAATTCGTGTGCCAAAAGAAGTTGAATTAGGGCAAAATTTCAGGGTTGAAGGCGTAGCACCTTTAACCGACAGTGGCAAAGTTTTGTCGATTACGAGCGACGATAAATCTCCAGCTCTAAGTGTAGCAATTAGTCAGGATGGCAAATGGCAATTTGATTTCGTCTTTAAGCAAGCAGGCGATCGCCGGATGATAATTACTGTTGACGATCAAACTCTAGAAATCCCCATTAAAGTTGTTGTTCCTTTTGATCACAAGGACGATGAGAACACTCAACAACCTACAGCATCCAGCTTACCAGGAGCGAAGGTAATTAAACTCGATGGTAGTGTGGGAATTGGCGGAGTCAATAAAGCTGCTGATGTTAAGGCTATTAAGGGGCGATTGTATGAGCTAGGCTACAAATGGGTAGGCGATCCTGACAGTGCAGACAGAGACAGAGGACTATTTGACGCGATCAAACTATTTCAATCAATTATTGCCGGTCGCAGTACTGTTAATGGTGATGGTAGAGTTGATGTTGGTGGAATAACTCATCGATGGTTGCAAGCAGCTAATGCACCACGGTGGGAGTTGATGCCCAAAAGTGACCCGAATAATGGTTTAGTTAACGGTGAACTGGAAGATACTCAAGATAACCACGATTTTGGAACACACTGGTTAGCTGATGTGATTAAAAAAATTGCCCAAGATTATCAAAACAGTTATCGTAATACTCATCCCCTAGCCGCTCCATTTGCAATTAACGATGTTAGTCTTCCTCATGGAGGCGATACTCCCGATCATCATGGACATGAAACTGGCATGATGTGCGATATTTACTTACCCCAAAAAAATGGAAATTTTGGTGGTATTGTTTGGTCAAGTTCTAACTACGATCGCGATGCTGCACGAGCTATTCTCAAGTCTATTACTAATCAAAAGCTGGTAAGGGCGGTCTTTTTCAACGATCAACAGCTAATTAAAGAGGGACTTTGTGTTTCTCTAAATGGTCACGACAACCATATTCATTTTGAAATTAACCCACCAGTAAGAAGCTAATTTTTGGTGAGTTAGATGCCTTGGATTTTACAACTTCTGCCCTGTGTAAATGGATCGCACTTCACCGTTACGGCGGATGACAGCTTCGCCATTACTAACCTCTACCAGTGTCCAACCGCTCTGGCCAATGCTTTCACCCATATTGATGCGGCGAGTCACGCCGTCAATTTTAAACAAAGCGGCAGATTTGTTACCTAACTCTAGCAATCCTTCGAGAGTATTACTCGGAGCAACTGCGATCGCAGTTGCCGGATATACTTGTTCCTGGGTAATAGTTGGTTCTGACTCTGGCGCAAGTGCTGCACGTAATGGAACCACTGGTAATGCAGGTAGAGGCTTGGGTGTTTGCCGCACGGTAATCGGTACAGTTCGTCCAGCTACAGGTTTAAGTTCTGCTCGTACAGCCGCCGCTAACATATTGACGGTTACAGGCTTGGCAGCTTGTCGCACCGTATTTAGGGCACTTTTCACCACGTTAGGTTGAGATGCCTGCAATGCATTGGCAACTTGTGGTAGAAGTGCGGGACTACCAGGAATTGCAGGCAGCGCGTAGCGCATTGGCGACGGCGCTTGATAAACAGGAACATAGATCCGTTCAACAACGCTGCCAGAACGGTTAGGGGCTGGTGGTGTATTATTGGCCAGAAGTGGAAGTGGTGGTAAATTACCATTTATTTGCCCGTTACCAAGGGCTATTTGATTAGTATTTGTCTGACTGGAGAATCCCGAACTGAAAGATTTTTGATTGCCTTTTAATTCTTGCTTGTCTATAACTGCCAGCGCTCCCAGCATATAGTCAACTAAATCTGCCTCAATTTCTGTTTTTCCAGACAATTGTGACTGCATTTGCGGCGCTAGAAGAGCTTGCTGAGTCAAGTTTGGATTTAAAAGATATACGACTCCAGACTGCACCAGATAGAGAATACCAGCGATCGCCACGCCTAAAGTTGTTCCGACAATTAGCAGTTTGCCCAAAGCCCGGCTGCTTTTTTGACGCTTTCTACTAACTGGTTTAATTGTGGCGTTATCAAAGACAACGGTACTCAAGTGCTTGTTGTTATTTTGAGTAACTGACTGTCCGTTTGGTAAGATAATCTGCGGTATCGTAACTGTTTGCAGAGGCACGTATTCTGGAGGCGAGTGGCGTTGAGCTTTGTTCTGCCTACCATGCCTAACGGTTTGAGAAGGCAGATGATCACTAACATCCAGAATGTAGTCGATATCGGCAAAGAGTTCATCCATGAGACCATCAGCATAGTTTTCTATCGACCAAGGCTCGTTGGCGATTAAATCTTCTGATGGTTCTGGTACTATGAGACGGGTACTGGCTTCTTGTAACATAGACGTTCTGGGTTATTGCTAGGACGAGGAAACGCCGCGCCTACTGCCTGGGAATTAGGATTACAGATGAGATATCCAATCCACCGTCTTATTGAGACGAGTTGGTTGAGCGTTGGTATTAAAATCAACTTGAATCTGGGGATTGTTGATGATAGCAGTACTAATAGTTATGTCATCTATCATACCAATCTCCCTCCCTACTACTATACTCAGTCTTTATCAAGTTTTTGTTAAGCTAACGCTGGAAACTCATACTGGCTCTTGGTTTTACGCAATTCTAAATATAATAATAAAGCGTTAACATCGGCTGGGTTTACACCACCGATACGTGCAGCTTGACCAAGAGTGAGTGGTTTTACGTGAGTCAGCTTTTCCCGTGCCTCTTTAGAAAGGGTATCAATCGTGGTATAATCCAAATCCGCAGGTAATTGGCGGTGGGCTTGGCGGGCAATTTGGTCAATCTGATTTTGTTGCCTAGCGAGATAGCCATAATACTTGATGTCAATTTCTGCGCCTTCTTTCTCGGCGCGGTTGAGGTTGGGGTTTCCTAGCCCGAACCTGTCGAGGTCAACATAATGGAATCCCGGACGGCGCAGTAAGTCGTTGAGGGTAATTGAACCTCTGATTGCTTGTTGGGTATCAGATGCGATCGCTATTCCCATTTCATCATGTTCTTTGACTCGTGTAGCTTGCAATCTTTGTTTTTCTGTGGTAATGTTCGCTTGTTTTTGGGTAAATAGATTCCATCTGCGATCGTCAATTAAACCAATTTCTCGTCCCAGGGTTGTCAAACGTTGGTCGGCATTGTCAGAACGCAATAATAAGCGGTACTCTGATCTACTGGTGAGCATCCGGTAAGGTTCCCGTAAATCCTTGGTACACAGGTCATCCATTAGCGTTCCAATGTAACTTTGCTCGCGGGCAAACACAATCATTTCTTGAGAATGAACAAATCTAGCCGCGTTAATTCCTGCTACCAGTCCTTGGGCTGCGGCTTCTTCATAACCTGTCGTGCCGTTAATCTGGCCAGCACAAAATAGTCCAGCAACCTTTTTGGTCATCAGTGTGGGGTAACACTGAGTTGCAGGTAAATAGTCATATTCCACAGCATAAGCCGGACGCAGCATCACACATTTTTCTAAACCGGGAAGAGTCCGCAACATTTGCAACTGCAAATTTTCTGGCAATCCTGTAGAAAACCCTTGGATATAAAGTTCGGGTATATCTCGTCCTTCTGGTTCAATAAAAATTTGATGGCTTTCCTTATCGGCAAAGCGCACAATTTTATCTTCAATGCTGGGACAATAACGCGGCCCTTTGGCTTCCACCCAACCGCCATAAACTGGCGACAGGTGCAAATTATCTTGAATTAGACGATGGGTTTCGGCGGTGGTGCGGGTAATGTAGCAGGGTATCTGTTCCCGTTCTACCCATGCTTCTGGGTCAAAACTAAACCAGCGTACATCCTCATCTCCTGGCTGAATGAGCATTTTACTATAATCCACCGATCGCTTGTCTACCCGTGCTGGGGTTCCAGTTTTGAGTCTTCCGGTTTCAAATCCCAGGCGATTTAGGGTTTGTGTCAATCCCTCAGCCGCAAATTCCCCAGCGCGTCCCGCCGGCATTGATTTGTTGCCAACCCAGATTTTGCCCCCAAGGAAAGTGCCAGTTGTCAAGATGACAGCTTTACATTGGAACCCTACACCAAAATAAGTTTCTACGCCGATGACTTCATCATTAGCACCCAGCACCAAATCTGTCACCATACTTTCGCGGATTGTCAAGTTTTCTTGGTTCTCGACAATATTCTTCATCACTGCTGCATATTCGCGCTTGTCCGTCTGGGCGCGTAATGCCCAAACAGCAGGCCCCCGTGAAGAGTTGAGGATACGTTTTTGCAGGTAGGTGCGGTCTGCTACTTTACCTATTTCCCCGCCGAGGGCATCTACCTCATGAGTCAACTGAGATTTTGCCGGGCCACCCACTGCTGGATTACAGGGTTGCCAAGCGATTCTATCCAAGTTGAGCGTCAATAACAGGGTACGACAACCGAGGCGTGCAGAGGCCAGAGCCGCTTCGCAACCGGAGTGACCTGCACCGACGACTATGACATCAAAAGCGTCTTGGAATTGAACGGAATTGTGCATGGTCATACTTACAGGATCGGCAAGCTTAGAGTTCTTTTCAATTTTAGCTGTTCCAGTGGTTTCATGGATGTAACTTTCTAATAAAAAAGTTATCAAATTTACTAGTACTCAATCAGAGACAAGTTTCTCTTTTTAAACTTGAGTATTCAATAAAAAATATTATATTTTTTAAATTTTGTGACAACATTCCGGTTTGTTTGCCACAACTATTGTTCACATAGTTAGTAATTAACACGAATTGTTTACTTACTGATATATTAAATACTTTTTTGAACGTATAAAAATATAGCTTGGCTTTAATCAATTATTTTCAAGTTATCAATAATAGATATTTGGACAAGGCTGTTACGTTTATCTGTGAATCAACTAAGTAATTATTTAAAAATGAAACTCACCATCAAAAAGCAAAAAGATATTACTAGATTTATTAGAAAGGCAAGTTTCATCAGTATAGTTATCGGAATAATTTTTGTTTTAGTAGCGAGTAATGAGATTACCCACCACCAATTTGCTAGAACTTCCCAACCATTAAATGTATGCTCTCCAACTGTTTCATCACCTTGTATAAATACCTCTAAAGAGATAACACCAAAACCATTTATTCCCAACCCAGAATTAAATAGTAACCAGCGTTTTTTATCTGCGATTAACCAGAAATTACCTACAATCCCTCAGCCTGGTACTTATGAATATACTTTGCTGCGAGCTTATGGTGCAGTTTTTGTAAATCAAGATGTCGGAATTAAACTGCCGCCAAAAGATATTTTTGCTAATGAACAAGAAACCCAAGAATTTCAAGCTACTTTAACAATGGGTCATGTTGATGGAACTAACGATTGTTATTTACAAAAGTCGGCGGCTGACGCTCTAAATAAAGCGCGAGTTCAACAACATATCCCGCTAAAATCTGGTTATGGTTCTGGTGATTGTACTCGCACTTTCAACACGAATTTAAGATTTTGGCAAAAATATGCTAATAATCAAATTTTGGCAAAAGTTCAACAGGGCAAAGAAACAAAAATTCTCGGCTTGGTTGCACCTCCCGGAACTTCACAACATCTCTGGGGATTAGCCATTGATTTACGCGTAGACAGTAAAGAACAAAGAAAAGCTCTTAATCAAAATGGCTGGTTTCAAACAGTAGAAAATGATGTTCCACATTGGACTTATGTGGGTTTAGATGAAGAGAATTTACCTTTATTTGGTTTTAAGAAACTACTTATCCGAGGCATTACTTATTGGATTACACCACTTTAATTGTTAGATAGCATGAAAACTTGGAAATACTAACCTAAAGGATGTATTGTCAGGGATTTAGCTATGTCAAATGAAGCTGCTAGCCTAAGAATCAGGATTTAGAGCCATGTTTACCAAAAAAAAAGTAACTATTGCACCAATATGTAAATCCTTGCAGACAGATGTACTGCAATAGGTAGATTTTTGGATAACCGAAAGTTGGAATTTCAGCTTATTAAAATATAACCAGGGAATAATTTAAATAAGAAATAGATTATTTATAAGTAATAGTAGAGAGTTAATAATTTTTTAGACAAATTTAAGGCAAAATTATGTCAGACAAAATTGCCAACAAGGCTGAAGTGCTGACAGAAATATCTACTGACAACAGCAAGTTCTAAGTGAGTGGGGTTGCTATAGTAGCTGGGCTATGGAGGTTGCTGTGCAAATTGTCAGACTTAGTAAGGGAGATGGAAAAAACCCATTAATTAACAATCAATCTGATGGCAATAATTTGTTAAATTGGATGAGTTAATAACAGTTATGGACTTCCCGCTAAAAAATATCTCATATTAGGGTTGCAAGGACTTGCGCTTCTAAAAATCTAGAAATAATTTGGAATAATTTATTTTTTAAGTCCCTTATATAGCAATATATTGCGCTATTAAAAACATAAATTTTGGTTTCTAGTAAGTTTTTTATTATTGATACTTTATTTATACAAGACTTATCAGGAGTTAATTTTAGTGGCTACATCAAACTGTATAATCGGATGAAGAAATTTAGTCCTTGGATTTTCGGTATCTTGTTAGCCAGCACCTTGGGAAGTATGGCGACAGTTTACTGGAAAACTCAAGAAACTTCCTCCCAGCCAGATTTAACTAGTCAAACTATCTTAGTGCAAACTAAAGATTGGGTAGTGCAGATTCAAGCTAATGGGGTGGTGCAAGCATTACAAAAAATCAATCTTAGCCCAGAAGATTCTGGACGCATTGCTAAATTGTATGTGAATGAAGGTGATCGCGTCCAAAAAGGACAAATTATTGCCCTTATGGATAGTGAAAGATTACAAGCACAGGTAAATCAGTATCAAGCATCACTAAATAAAGCTGTGGCTGATTTGAAACAAAAGGTTGCTGGCACTCGACAAGAAGACATTGCTGAATCTAAAGCTAGAGTTGCTTCCGCAGAAGCATTAGTAGCTGCATCTCAAACTCGATTGAATCGAGCAATCGTAGAGATGCAACGCAATCAAGTGTTGGTGCAAGAGGGTGCTATTTCCCGCAATGCCTTTGAAGAGTTTGTCACTAAAGAACAAGAAGCTAGAGCTAACTTAGAAGTAGAACTAGCACGGCTCAAAGAACAACGTGAAAGTTTGAAGAAAGCCAAAAATGGATTACGTCCCGAGGAAATTGCCCAAGCTGAAGCCGAGGTAGCACAGGCTAAAGCTCAGTTAGTTTTTTATCAAAGTCAGTTTAATAATGCTATCATCCGTGCCCCATTTGCGGGAATTATTACCCGTCGCTTTGCCCAAGAAGGGGATTTTGTCACACCCACCACATCAGCTTCTAATACTGAAGGTGCAACCTCGACCTCAATTGCTGAACTCTCTAGTGGCTTAGAAATTGAAGCCAGAATTCCTGAAGCTAGCATTGCCAAAATCAATCGCGGTCAGTTTGTAGATATTCAAACAGATACCTATCCTAATGAAACCTTCAAAGGAAAAGTAAGTCTAATTGCACCAAGAGCAGTGCAGGAAAACAATATCACTTTTTTTCGAGTTAAGGTAGTTTTATCGAATGGGCAAGACAAGTTGAAATCAGGAATGAATGTACGCCTGATATTCCACAGTCAGACTATTAAGAATGCTCTAGTAATTCCTCTGGCGGCTGTAACAACTCAGCCCAATGGTCAAACCGGGGTATATGTTATTGATAGTCAAAATGCTGCCAGTTTCCAACCAGTGAAAGTAAGTGCTACTAGTGGTGATCAAGTGCAAGTTTTGGCAGGACTTCAGAAAGGCGATCGCGTGTTAATGTCTCCCCCCAGTACAGAAAAAATTGAAGGTGTAGATAAAATTGGATTTTAGAATAGCCGAATCTTCAATTGGTACTGATATTTTTCGATCATTCAACAATATTTCCCTAGTTGTAATTATCGACTCAGAACTACGAATTACGAATTATTATGAATTTACTAGAAAGTACACAAATGGCAGTCAAAACATTGGCTGCAAATAAGCTCCGTAGCATGTTGACCATGCTTGGTATTATCATTGGCAATGCCTCTGTGATTACAATGATCGCTATTGGGCAAGGGGCGCAAAAATTTACGCAAGAAAAGTTGGAGTCTCTGGGGCCAAATCAACTATCAGTGTTCGCTGGTGGCGATAATCTAGAGGGGTTAAGCTCTGATGTGCCTTCACTGTTTTTAGCAGATGCTCAAGCGATCGCAACTATGGCTCCCGCCGTCCGAGAAGTTGCCCCGCAAATTAGCAGCAACTTGCAATTATCGCGTCAGGGACGCATTAGTAAAGTTAATGTTACAGGTACAACGCCAGGAATTCTTTATGTCCGCAATCTCCAGGTACATCAAGGCCGTTTTTTTGACCCTATCGAGCTAAATCAAAATTCTCAGGTGGTGATTTTAGGGCCAGTAGTTGCGCGGAAACTTTTTGGTAATGAAAATCCCATCGGTCAGTTACTACAGATGAATAACTTGAGTTTTCAAGTTATTGGGATTATGCAAGCTAAAGGTGCATTTATGGGGGATAACCCCGATGATATAGCTTACGTGCCAATTAGTACTATGGCAGATCAGCTAGTCGGTAGGCGATCGCCTAATGGTATTCCCATCGACTACTTAGAACTGTCAGCAAAAAATCAAGATAGCATTCGCGCAGCGGCATTTCAAACAATTAATATTCTGACACGCAGACGGGGCAGAAAAGATTTCACAGTTGCCGCCAATAAGTCAGTCAAAGACTTGATCAATCAAGTGATGATAAATTTAAGTTTAGTCTTGGCGGCGATCGCAGGTATATCTTTATTCGTTGGTGGAATTGGCATCATGAACATTATGCTAGTTTCTGTCACCGAACGTACCCAAGAAATTGGACTACGCAAAGCAATAGGCGCAACAGAAAAAGCAATTCTTACCCAATTCTTAATTGAGGCGATTATCCTGTCCGTAGCAGGCGGTTTAGTGGGAACTGGTATTGGCGTTAGTGGCGCACTTATAGTTGCTATGTTCTCCCCCTTAGAACCATCAGTACCAATAGGAGCAATATTTCTCACAGCCAGCATTTCTGGTAGCATTGGTCTAATCTTTGGTGTAGCGCCAGCCAGGAAAGCAGCACGACTCGATCCCATAGCTGCATTAAGAGGTATTTAAGTCAACGAAAAGGCAAGGGGAAGGGGGCAGGGAACTTGGCGCACACTACTTCTTCGCAGTACCGACGGCAACACAATAAAGTGCCGCATGGCGTTTCCCATCAATACCCAACATGGCGTTCAGACTCATATCATAGAATCCACCTATGCACAGACTATCCAGCCCCAATTGCACAGCCATTAGACATATATTTTCAGCTTGATGACCAGTTTCCAAAAGTGCAAAACGGTAGCCACGCGCACCGTATTTGCACATTGAGCGCATAAAAACAGATGTGAACAGAAACAGAGCATTGGCATTTACAATGTAATCCTGCTGCAATAAAGATTCTACAAAGTCTGTTGGCACTGCATCATTCACCCGATGTAAGCCATGACCGCGTGGTTCGTAGTGATATAGTCCATCTGCTAAACCTTCTACCGCTTGTGTCGATACAAAAATCTCAATCGGATAAAGTCCTCCCGCAGACGGTGAGTTTCGGGCTTCATAGGTATAACCATCTGTTTGACGCAGCCCATTGAGACCGCATCCTGCATCAAGCAACTGAGCTAATGTAATCATTGGCATGACCGACTTATCAAACGATCGCACAGAAGACCGTCGCTCTAAAAGCTTACTCAGCAGGTTATCGTGTGGTGCTTTTGGAAGTTCCAGAAAAGGAGCCTCCGGCATATACCGCAGTTCAGTAGCCGGAACACGTTTGACAGAACTTTTAGGTACTGGGGAGTTCAAATGATACAACAGAGCTAACTCCAGTGGCTCATTGGCTGTGTACATTACGCTGATTTCCTCGTTTTAAGCCAATTTAAAAAATAGGAGTTGCTGAATCATGGGATGATTTAGCCAAATTTGGAAGGATTTATCAATGCTTTTACCCGCCAATTCATCCCGCATTTATGCAACGCCAAAAAATGATTGCGACAAGAAAGTAATTCCTAATCCAAAATCTAAAATCGTATTAAGCCATAGGATGTGGACACGGATTTAGATCATCTGCGGTACGTCGCTCACCGTAACCTAACCTTTCTGGTACATTGAACAACCGCCGAGTCCCCAATGGCTCTAGTCCATAGCCAAAATATATTGGGACTAGTTCACTGGCTAAAGTCCGCACTACTCGAAAACCGAGCGACTCAATATCAGGGGTTGTAATTTCCACTAAATAAGGTTCAACACCCACTGAATGCAACCTGGCAATGACCGATTGCAATTTTTCTACCTCTACTGAAGATGCATAAGTTGGTAAATCTTCAACCCTTAGGTATTGGTCATGCTCCAACAAAAATTCCAACTCGCGTAGCCGAGCCGTTTTGTAGAAAAAAGCGCTGTGATCGTCCAAATTCTGCACATCTTCATATTTATTGAGATTAATCCCAGTGCCGCTAGCCATGCGTTCTATATCACCAAAACGGGCTTGGCAAACTTCAAAAATTGCCTTACGAAGCGCAGTTGATCCATCGAGATGGCATCCTAGACCAGTTGCAACAGCTGGACTTCTACCTGAACGGTCAATTAACATTGCCATCACAACTGGGATCTGAATATCAGTAATCAAATAGAACGTAACTAGCTCAATGCCAAATCGGGCGTAGTGGCTTAAAATTTCCGTCTCAATTCCTGGACGGTGAGCGAAATAAATGCGTGGGGCAGGTAGGCGGTTTAACCATGTAATTATAAAAGCATCGCGCTCAATCAACTCGCACAAGCCACTGTAAACAGCAAACTCAAGAGTTGGGCCACTAGCCATACCATTAGAAGTGACCGGTAAAATATAATCTCCTGGTAGATTGCTATCCCAGTCGAAATAAACCATAAATGCTGGAACTAAAACCTGTAGGTTGCTTGCTAGAGAAAGAGCAGGTATCCACGAAGTCTGCGTTGCCGGATCGAAAGGTGAATATGGAAAATTGGGGTCAGAGTATTGTTTGTCAGAAAAAGAGAAAAAAGTTGGAGGATGGACGGCGCAATGACTTAATTCTGCGTAGCTACTGACAATCAGTTGCCGATAATCTACAATACCACCACAGTAGCGCTCTACTGCTTCGCCAACTGCACCAAAAATTGCTTGTTCATCAGTCATGCCCCTACCTACGCCGTAGCGTAAATCATCCTGCTGTTTGCGAAGTTGGAAATTTGCTAATTCGGCTTGCCACAAAACTGGCAGATCAAACTCTGTATAAGGCTTGGTAAATCTATCAATGGCTCGGATGATTCCCGTATGCGGGCTAACTAAATCGCGCCAGCGTGGACTAACGATCGCTGCATTCACTTTGTTTTCTCCTATCCTGAGCGAATGGCACTAAGTTAATGGCAAAGCCCTGATATAACTTGCTTTTTGAGTGTGGGGAGTGTGGGGAGAAAGAGGAGAAATTGAATAACTGCATATCAACAAATGCTGCATTGCCTCCACATCCTCCCACACCATGCCCTGACTAGGTTTCAGCTTTTCTTAGTGCCATTCTGTCCTGAACAATGTGGACAACCAGGTTTCTTCAGCACAACGTTGTGAGTCAGCTTTGTGCCGAGCAAGTCTAGATGCAGTAATTTACCGTCAGTGGCGATTGGCAAACCGAGCAACATCTTCACTGTTTCAAGAGCCAGATAACTACCAACCAACATCTGCGCGATCGGTAAGTTTTCTCGCAAACGCGGTTGAGAACGGCGTTCTCGGTCGAGAAACTGCTCAATAGCGAATTCCGCTTCTGGAAGCTTGGCACAGGCAATAGACCGCATCCGATAGCAAAGATAGCAAGGGCCATCCTGAGAAAAGACTAGCGGCCCAAAAGTTCCTTCAACACCAACTGCGCCACCTGGTAGCAATGGGCGCTGCATCTTCAGGCATAGTCTGTTCAGGCGATAAGCGAGATTGACAGATACGGCATCGGTAGCGACAATCACCAGGTCAACGTCCTCAAGCAAAGCATTTACTGTTTCGTCGTTAGTTAAAGGATCTGTCACAGTTTCAGTTTGGGTTACTTTTGCGATCGCCTCGATTTGTCGAGCTGCTTCCACACCTCGAAAAGCACCTATTTGATTAAAGACTGAGCCTGACATCATCGGTAAATCAGACGAAAATGTGCAGACATCATCACATAGGCGGAGAAAACCGATACCAGCACTAGCCAAATTAATTGCAGCTATCAACCCTGAACCTCCGAGTCCAAAAACAGCAATCCTCGCGTTCGCTAAGTGCTTCTGGGCATCTTTTTGCTTAAAGCCTAGCTCATGATAGAGGCTGATTTGAGGAAGTAAATATGCACGGCTATCTAAATCAACTGGATCTTCCAGCAACTCATCTACTAAGCGATTGTCCATCAAAAACTCTAAACATTGATTTAGTGAAGAATCTGTCAACTTTTCGCAAATTGCCGCCCGGATTTCTCCTATTGTTCGGGAACCATCTAATAAAGGTAAAACAATTTTTTCTACATCATGCAGTGCTTGACCCTTCACTGTCAGGGTTCGCCGCCTCGTATTGAATATCATAGTTTCTTCGCCATTGCAATCTGACCGCATAGTGTGAACGACAACGTGTTCTAGTAGACGCAGGCGTTGAGCATCATTTAATTTCATAGGCTTTGTTTTATTATCCCAAGCTCCATCAAAGAAATAGAAAAATCTGAAAACTCGGTTGTATCCAAAAATATTTAGGACTTACGCCCAGCTAATCAAAAACGAACCACAGAGGACGCAGAGGTCACGGAGGAATGAGAGTTTGAGAGGATTTTTGCGTAAGTTCTGATATTGAGAAAATGAAAAACCCTGCTTTTGCAGCTATAAAAGTGATGAATGCAAAAAAAACAGCTTAAAAGACAGGGCTTTTCTAACTTTTAAAGCCAGATATTGTGGTTCTAAAGTTAAAAAACTTGGTTTCTCAAATTACGGAATTGCTGTTCTATTTCCAGGTTATTTAGTATCCAAAACCCACCTCATCGGTGTCGTCTAGCACACCTGATATTGTTCCACCTTCAGTAACTCGACATCCGCATCCCCGACATCCGCATCCCCGACATCCGCCGCATCCCCGACATCCGCATCCCCGACATCCGACGCATCCCCGACATCCGCATCCCCGACATCCGACACATCCGACACATCCGACACATCCACCGCAATTAGCAAACCATCTTTGACTAGTCTCAGATTCAAACATTCCTGGCATTGCTAACTTTTCTAAAGCTGCAATTTCCTCATCGGACAATAGCAATTGTTCGAGTTTGTCTGCTTTGTCTTCTAAACGCATATCTATTGTTTGTTGGGCCAGTGTTTTTTCTGCAAGCATGGTTACTCACTCCTTTGAGATTAAATTCATTAGTCTGTTTTTAAATCTGCATTCGAGTCAGTCAAAAGCTGTAATGATCTTCATGTATCAATCAGCTTTCACAGAAGAATTGATGTTGGAACTAGCGAATGTAAAGGATGATCAAAAAAGGAGATCACGGTTAATGTCTAACTATCGTTCACATCCGGTTATAGTTAAACAAAAACACTCAGTCTTTTATTCAGAATCTTACTAATCCATAAAAGATCAAAATCACTTTTTGGCAAGTTCAGGAAAATATCACCTACGACAATACAGTCTGATTAAAGTTTTAATCATGTAAAGATCCTTCCAACCCTTAATAAAAAAGACTTATAATTTATGTACCTCCTTTTCCAGGAGGTCGCCAAAGGAAGGAATATCTCGACGTAATTGTATTGTCTCATGGAATTTATCTTCCCTAAAACCTTGTCTTTGAGAATGTTTTTGCTACTGTTAGCGTCACATTGTGTTTTTTGATCCTCTAACTGTTATAACATTATCTTTTTCTAAATTTTTTTATTCATACCTAAGCAATATTGTTTTTAGTCTTGATAGTAATATTTTTATTTCTTAAGTAGGATTATCTTTATTTTGGATAGCGCCTAATATTACTTTCTGCATTGGTTACTGATGCAGAAAAGCCTAGAGAGGCTTTAAAATAAAAAGCATACTGACAGTAAAGATCCATTTTGTAATAGCGCTGATAGCGAATTTTAAGTTAGGGGAATATATAAGATAGGTTTTAAATACTGGCATAAAGCTTATTTACTTGACACTCGAATAAAAAATCAGGTTTAACTGATGAGCGATTTAAGAGTTTGGCTTGCAGGCTACACTAAAGCTTTATTTCGTTCTTTACCTTTATTATGGACAGCAGCACCCAGAGAAATAGTCTTGTTGATTGCTGTCACGATATTACAAGGTTTTCTTCCTGCCATAAGTGTTTGGATAACCAAGCTAGTGGTAGATACTGTAGCAACAGCCTTAATATCTGGTAGAGAATTAGGTTATGCAACTCTTGCCCCTTTGGTAGCAGGATGGGTTGGAGCTTTACTACTAGAATCACTGCTGTATCCTTGGGTATTGGCACTGCAAGGAAATCTCAATGACAAGTTAACGGCTCACATTAGCTTATTATTAATGCGGAAAGCTGATACTTTTTCAGATTTGAGCCGTTTTGAAGATTCTCTGTTCTATGATGAGCTACAACTGTTGCAACAACAAGTTGGCTATAAACCACTGAATTTACTGGAAAATTTGGTTGAATCAGGTCGATCTTTAGTGACCTTAATAGTGATAGTTGGGTTACTAGTTCCTCTAGCTTTTTGGATACCACTGGTGATAGCGATCGCAACTATACCCCAGATAGTGGTTTCTTCTCAGTATGGCAAAGCTATTTGGCTAAATTTATTTGAGAACAGTCCCCAAGCTCGAAGAATGGAATATTACACTTCGGTGATGCTTACTGATACCTATGCCAAAGAAATCAGGTTATTTAAGCTAGGTTCCTTTTTTATCGAGCGTTATCTGCAAGCATTTCAGTCTTTACATCAATCTATGCGCTATCTGAGGGACAAGCAAGCATTTTGGTCGTCTAGTCTAGCTATCCTCAGCACTTTGGGAAATGGTTTTTCTTTCTACTGGGTGGTACAGAAAGCTTTTAAAGGAGAATTCAGTCCAGGCAGTGTACTTTTATTTGTACAGTCATTGACTTACTTCCAGAATAACCTTGAAAGATTGGTGGCTAATTGGCTGGATCTGTTTGAAAATATTCTCTACATGCAACAGTTTTTCAATTTTCTTGACAGTCCAATCCCCATGCTACTGAGCGTACCTGGAGAAAAAGTACCGACTCCGATTCGTTCAGGTATTACTTTTGAAAAAGTTGATTTTTACTATCCAGATGGTAGATTGGCACTCCAAGATATTTCTTTTACCCTTTTCCCTGGACAAACAGTAGCCATCGTAGGAGAAAATGGTGCAGGGAAAACTACTTTAGTCAAGCTGTTAACCAGGCTATACGATCCAACGCAAGGATGTATTCTAGTGGATGGTATAGACCTCAGAAATTTAAATTTAGAGCAATGGCGGCAGCAAATTGCTGGAGTTTTTCAAGACTTTGGTCACTATGCGCTGACGCTGGGGGAAAATATCGCTTTAGGAAACCTAGCTGCTCTAGAGCATCCAGACATTCTCAAATACGCGATTGAAAAAGCCGATATTGTCAAACTAGTCGATCATTTTCCTACAAAGGAGGCTACACCACTGGGGAAGCAGTTTGGCGGTACAGAACTTTCTGGAGGCCAATGGCAAAAGTTAGCTCTAGCTCGTGCTTTTGTCCGCCAAGAAGCCCAGGTTTTGCTATTGGATGAGCCTACTGCTGCACTCGACCCCCGCAGTGAGTGTGATCTTTACCTTCGCTTTATTGAGCTAGCTGAGGGTAAGACTACAATCTTGATTACCCATCGACTGGCTTCAGTGCGTATAGCTGACCGAATCTTAGTTCTCAAATCTGGTCATTTAATTGAGGATGGTACTCATCAAGAACTTTTACAGCGTGGAGGCGAATATACCGCACTATGGAATATGCAGGCAAAACAGTATGGCATTTCTCATTAACACTCGTAATTCTTCAGATATCTAAATTTAGGGTTGCCAGTGAGGAGACAGTATATGCAATTCCGTATTTTGATTGCAAGAACGAATGATGCTTTTAAATTATGATGCGATCGCTAGCCCAAAAATTCTGTTGATTAGCCCGATTTTTAGCATATTTTTAAGTACTATTGCTTATTGATAAAAGCTCTATAAGCTTAACCTCTCACAATGGGCGCTACTACGCTATTTCGGCTATGGCAAAGGGATCACTTTTTATAGCTGGACGAGTGACCAATTTTCCCAGTACGGATCAAAAGCGGTTCTAATGACTGTCAGAGAAGCAACCTATGTCCTTTTCCAGGGGACGAAGAGTTGAAACACATCTGGTCTAGACCCGAATGGCACGCTTGTTAATCGCAAAGCCCTGATATAACTTGCTTTTTGAGTGGGGGGAGTGGGGGAAGTGTGGGGAGAAAGAGGAGAAATTGAATAACTGCATATCAACAAATGCTGCATTGCCTCCCCATCCTCCCACACCTCCCACACCCTGCCAGCAAGGAGGTTTCAGCTTTTCAAGCGTGCCATTCGGTCTAGACCCCTTGTTCAAGAGTTCTAGATCGTAGATGCAAAGTAGTGTCTTGTCAGACATCGCAACCTAAATAAATGTCAGAACTTACGCAAAAATAGCCAAAACATTGATTTTCTGGTAGAGACAATTAATGAATTGCGTCTACCGTGTGTAGTTTTGCGTAAGTCCTAGATGTAATCCAATTGCTCCTCTAGTCTTAGCAAATATTAATTAGAAAATGGATTTAGTATTACTTCACTTCGCTGGGTTCAAACTTTGTCACCTTACCTTTCTTAATCGCTACAATCACATCGTAGTGAGAACAGTAAGCAAATGTGACATCATTGGCTTTGTTATAAAGGTTAACTACATGACCTGCACCACCTAACTGGATACCGATTGGCTCCAAGTCAGCAAAAAAGAAACGACGTAATTGATCGCCACTACCAATCTGACCCTTACTTTTAGTAAGCAAATCTAGTTTCTGCGTTACAGATAATTCTTCGGCTGCTGATGCCTGCACTAATGACGGATTGATCGCTTTTAATGGTACGTCCCAAACTGTGAAAAAACCAACCAAAGCAAAACTTGTAAGTAAGGGTGCGAGTTTCATTTGTGACTCTCTTTTCTGTTTTATCCTGAACATCCCAAGCATCTCAGTTAGGAGTGAGAACTTATTGAAACTAAGCCACTATTTTCATGAATTTATCCTTTGAGAAAATTTAGTTAATTCTCAGCACTTTCTCAGGCAATGATGGTAACTCAAAGTCACAGCATAATTTAAGTATTTTCTCAACAAAACCTCATTCTGAACTGCGTGACGGCAACTTATAATGAGCAATGCTTTTATTGCAGTGATGCTATTGTGACTAGGCCCAAAAGACCACATCGCTTAATTCATAGAGTTTCAGGACAAACATATCTCTGGCTAGCAACGCTAATTTTTGCAGCATCTGGCGCAGTTACCCGAAGGCTAACAGAAATCGGTGCTGAACATTTTATCGGGGAACGTAATCCGATTTCTTTATGTAATGTTTTATTTGTGGGAAACCTTTGCGCCTTGATACTTTTGATCCTCATCTATGGGCGACAGTGGAACAAAGCCACTTTGAAGCAACTCTCAAGGACGGATTGGGTCAGTTTAACAGCAGTCGCTATTTTATCGGGAGCGTTGGCTCCTGGCTTAATTTTCCAGGCACTCGCAGTCACAGGGGTAAATAATGTCATCTTGGTAGGACGTTTGGAACCGCCTCTAACTCTGGCTTTATCAGTCTGGTTATTGAGGGAACGGGTAAATATTTGGGAATTTATTGGAGCGATCGCAGCGTTTGTCGGTGTTATCCTAACTATCATCCTCCAGCCTCCAACAGAAGCCATGATGAATATGGGAGGTTTCAATTTAGGCATAGGGGAACTTTTAGTAGCAGTAGGATCTATAGCTGGAAGCGCTTCTACAATTATTGGTAAGAAATATCTTTCACAGATCCCTTTGGGAATCCATAGCATCTTTCGGACTGCACTAGGAACCATAATCTTTTTCTTCATTGCTTTAGTCCTTTATGGCAAAGATCATTTTGCTGATGTCCTCTCACCGTTCTTATGGCAATGGATGTTTCTCTACGGTGGGTTAATTGTGGTGCTAGGCCAGTCTTTTTTGATTAAAGGCTTGAAAACTTCTACTGTATCTACGGCTTCCTTAATTGGCTCATTTGGCCCAATTGTGGGCATCTTAGCAGCCTATTTAATTTTGGGTGAAGCCCCTACCTTGCCTCAATATATTGGCGGTAGCGTGATTTTAGTGGGCATATTTTTGAGCCAGATGGGAATTCGGCGTAAGACTTCTAGCATTGCGTCTGGCAAAGTGAGTTCGATTCCGGCACAGCAACAAGTAGAAACTGATATGGGATTCAAGGGGATTTGAATGAGGCGGAAGAATTTTAGATTTTGGATTTTGGATTGAACAATCTAAAATCTAAAATTGAAGGGGTAGGGAATAGAAGGCAAGAAAGCTTATACCCTATGCCTTGGCGTTATTTTTAACTGTACAGTTATTACTGCCTTGCTGCACTAGTATGTCAAAATAAAAATACCCGATACATCAAGGTGAGCGATCGCTCCCAAAGCTAGATTAAAGGATTGACCTGAGCAATGGCAGACCAAACCAATCACAATCAAGCGGGAGAAGTAGCTCCCAGCACTGTTGACAAGCAAGCTCCCAGCGTGGCTGAAGAAAACGCTCCGAGTACAGACTCACCTGAAGCCACAGACCTTCCTACTGCCAACGCGCCAGATCCAAACGCTGCTAAACCAACTGCGACACCCCCCAAGCGAGAAAAACCCGCAGCCGCAGCTAAAGCCGCAGTAGGCGAAAAACCCGCCGCAGCCGCAGAAGAAAAACCCGCAGCTAAAGCCGCCAAAAAGGAAAAAGCCCCATCTGTTGAAGATAAGCCGTTTGTAGAGTTTATCGAGCAAGACTACTTGCCAGCTTTACAAAAAGCGATCGCTCAACAAGGTGTGCAAGATTTACAGGTGTCTTTTGCCAAGCAGAAAGTGCCAATTACTGGCTTTGAATCTGCTGAAGAATGCTGGCAAATTATCGGTAGTTGGAAAGAAACTGGTGCGCGTCAGTTTAACCTGTATTTCCCCGAAGAAGATATTCAAGGGAAAAAGGGATTTTCCTGTAATGAAGGCAAAAAACCTAGCACTCTTGAGTCCTTCTTAATCGATGAGCGCAAAATTACACTCGATTTGTTGGTATTTGGCTTAGTTCAGCGCTTGGACGGTCAAAAGTGGCTAGGTATAAATTAGTCATTGGTCATTAGTCATTGGTCATTAGTCATTAGTCATTAGTCATTGGTTTTTAACAAAGGACAAATGACAAAGGACAAATGAAAATTTAAAG
This sequence comes from Desmonostoc muscorum FACHB-395, assembly GCF_014698035.1. GTDB lineage: Bacteria > Cyanobacteriota > Cyanobacteriia > Cyanobacteriales > Nostocaceae > Nostoc > Nostoc muscorum_A. The sequence continues at coordinate 138,765 of NZ_JACJSF010000008.1, read as the reverse complement.
TTCGTGGAAATGGTAGATAACGGCTCCAGTATTGGGGTCGTTATCTATTTTTACATAACCTGATTTGTACATCTCATTGAGAGTAGCTTCCACTTCTGCAAAGCTAGCTCCCGTGAACTTCACGCCTTGAGTAACAGTTAAAATACCACCCTTGCTTTCCGCCGCTTCAATCAGTTTAATCATCAGTTGGTTGCCTGTTGGGTGTTGGACTTGAGAGGCAACCACTGCTTGATTCAACGGCACTCCAAAGGGAGATACACCTGCTTTTAGTCTCAGCTTGTGTTCGTATTCGTCAACCATGCCAGGGATGAGAAGCAAATCCACAGTCTGCCCTATATAAAACAAACCAAAAGTACACAGCCACAGCAAACCCGTGCCTATCTTGCCATTGTATAAGCGGTGCAGTCCTCCTAATCCGAAAAATCCAACTGCACACAAGATGTAAGAGACAAGAAGTCGGTCTTTATGCTGATTGTTTTCAAGATTCATCTTGTTTTCAACCCTTTGGATTTGCTTTTGTTGTCTAAAATGGGTTTTCTATGTTGTAGTAGCAACTACAGAAAATTACTGAGATTATGGCGATTTAAAATACAAAAAATGCGTGCTACTCCACTCGATCAAAACCCTGCTAATCACCGAACTACGTTTATTTGACTACTAATCCGCGATTTTTGATTCCGTAAATATTGAATGATTGTTGCAACTCTTAATCTTTTACTTACAAATTTCTCACCCGCACCTTGGTAGACTAAACTTTATACAATTGGATTATTGTGGGCTGTTACGCCTTGCCAGAGCTTTAACCTTGGCTTTCTGGTCTACTTAAGATAATAAAGACGAAAGAGCAATCAAGACATGGTAGATTCCCTCAAAAAACCAGGCTTTGAAGAAATCCGGCCAGGGATTAAAGTCCCGGCAAAAGAAACCCTGTTAACACCTCGGTTTTATACTACCGATTTTGATGAAATGGCGCGGATGGATATCTCCGTCAATGAAGACGAGTTACAAGCCATTCTCGAAGAGTTCCGCACTGACTACAACCGCCATCACTTTGTTCGGGATGCGGAGTTTGACCAATCCTGGGATCATATTGACGGGGAAACTCGCAAATTGTTCGTTGAGTTTCTAGAACGTTCCTGTACAGCAGAGTTTTCCGGCTTTTTGCTATATAAAGAACTTGGCCGTCGCTTGAAAGGAAAAAGCCCCGTCTTGGCAGAGTGTTTTAACCTGATGTCACGGGATGAAGCACGTCACGCTGGCTTTTTGAACAAAGCTTTGTCGGACTTTAATCTGTCTTTAGATTTAGGGTTTTTGACTAAGAGCCGCAATTACACCTTCTTTAAACCGAAATTCATCTTTTACGCTACTTATCTTTCTGAGAAGATCGGTTATTGGCGCTACATCACCATTTACCGCCATTTAGAAGCACATCCCGAAGACCGGGTTTATCCAATCTTCCGGTTCTTTGAAAACTGGTGTCAAGATGAAAACCGCCACGGCGATTTCTTTGATGCCATCATGAAATCCCAGCCACAAATATTGAATGATTGGAAAGCACGGCTGTGGAGTCGGTTCTTCCTGTTGTCGGTATTTGCGACAATGTATCTCAATGACATCCAACGCAAGGACTTTTATGCAACCCTGGGATTGGATGCACGAGAATACGACATTCATGTAATTCAGAAGACTAACGAAAACGCCGGTCGCGTGTTCCCGCTAATGCTGGATGTAGAGAATCCTGAGTTTTATCAGCGATTGGATACTTGTATCAGCAATAACGAGAAGCTGGGTGCGATCGCTAATTCCAACACTCCCAAATTCTTGCAATTCTTCCAAAAACTGCCACTTTACATCTCCAATGGCTGGCAGTTATTACGGCTGTACCTGATGAAACCGATTGATACTGTTTCTGCTCAAGGGGCAGTTCGTTAATTTATAACAGATTTGCGAAAGCTTTAGTGGTTCTGCTGATTGCAGAGCCACTTTTTTGTCTTAAATATTAGAGGTTAGCCGATTAGTACTGCGATCGCTAATTTACTGGCAGGCAAAAATAAAATCTGATGAAAAAATTAGTTTAATAACTTTGTCTTTTTAGTATGCTGTTATTCCCAATCTGCTTTTGTCTACAAATATTCCACACTCAGAATGGGAAACAGCAAAAAAATGGTTGGGTAGATGGAGTTTTGTATTAGATACCTTGAGTTAAGCTGATTTTTCCATTCTGATTACATCCGGGATGAATGTTTGATGCTTGGCTGCTTCTGTTTCGTAACATCTGAGAATCAATGGTGTCAGCTTATCGAAATCACTAATGGAGGAAATAATTACTTTTGATGCAGCATCCCCCAGAGAAGCTGTTACTTCCTGCACTTCAAAGTTTGAAACTAGCGACTTTACTTCATCTACACTTAGCCGAGTAATTAAACTTTTTTTCTGCGAAGATAGATATAGTCTCAGAAACCACCAAGTACTTTTGCCAAGATTGATACCAAAGTATGAAGCTGTATCCTTATATTGGAGTTCAAAATTGTAACTCATTAAAGTTTTCGTAATTGCTTTAATTTTTTCAAAAGCTTCGATTTCTTCAGCCGTTGTTACTATTTTCGATTCTTGATATTCTTGTTGTTTTTCCTCTTCTTCAATCTCTTGTTCTACTTCAATTTCAACAGGCGGAGTTATTTCTTGGCTAAGTGAGCGAGTCATTAACTCTACTAAACTTCCCTGAATTGACTTTTTAACAATTGGTCTGAATTTATCAATAACTTTACCAGTAATTCGACCTTGAATTTCATAACTAGGAGCAACAGTACCGAGTTCAGCCACTAAAAAGCGAACAAATTCTTCAGAAGGAGAACGTAAAAGATTTCCTAGAAGCTGAGTCATGCCTTTTACATAAACCATTTCTTCAGCATGGTTGGTAATAGCTGCAACCTCAAAATTATCACGATGAAAAAATTTGAGGTTATCAATATCTTTGGAATCATATTCAAGGATGTTAAAAGTAAAAAATGGCTCCTTGTCCATGACATTTTTATCACGCAAGTCTGTAAAGAAACGGTACTCAATCCCATTAGTTACAATAGCTACTTTTGTTGTCAGAAGTGCATTAAAATATTTGCTCAGTTGCCCATCATGTGCCTCAGCTTTTTGACCACGGGCTTTTGCCTCTACGAGCATAACTTTAGTACCGTTAATAGCTAAGGCGTAATCTACTTTTTCAAACTGTCCTGCTCTTCTAGTAGCAAAGTCTGCTACGTATTCCGGCATGACTTCGCTAGGATCATAGACATCGTAGCCAAGAGCGCTTAAAAAAGGAACAATCAACGCCATCTTAGTAGCTTCTTCGCCAACAACTTGGTCAAATCGCTTACGCACTTGTTCAGACAGCTTGACAATATCTTCAGTAAATCCCATCTTAGTTAGTCCTGGTAGATTAGTGAGTATTGATACGTCTTTTTTGTAAGATAGGAGTGGTTATAAGGTGATATAGTACATTTGAATTAAAAGTGTTAGCGCGATCGCCTTCTTTATCACTCCTATAAAAGTATTCCCAAATAAGTACTACCTTGTAACACTCAAGACCTGTTTATAAGTGCTATTGCATCAGTAATGAATAACAATAAATCAGAAGAATTTTTGATAAAGCGTTAGTCTATAGCGTTTACTAGTCCAGTGAGGTACAGTAACAATACTGAGTAAATCAGCCTTGGATATCTTTTAAAGACACTTTATTAAAAGCTGAAACTCATAGACGCATCTCAGCCGAACCTTGAAAACCTTATAATTCTGTTGAGATGCGTTGAGTTTTTGAGCTAATTGAAAGCTGTTGAGCGCGAATTGCCTTCCTGCAATTGCAAATTATCTTGGTCAGCAAAAGTTTTGAACTCGATCGCATCATGGCTACAAAAGAGGCGCACTTCACTACTGTGGTCGAGCGATAATGCACGCAACTTATCTTGATTAGAAAGTCGAGCCTTGCGGTCTACCTCCATCAACCATTGGTAGGCACGCAAACCAGGTGTGCAAACTCGTTTAGGAGAGCCGATTTCGTGTCGGTAAAAGTAAGCATCGCCTGCATGTAAGAGCCAGCCTTCCGATGTCTCAATAGCGACACCTGCATGACCCTGTGTGTGACCGATGAGCGGTATCAGGAGAATTTCGGGCGGTAGTCCTTCGAGATTACGTACTGCCTCAAAGCCAAACCAAGGTTCACCACCAGCCGAATAATACTTCCAATTTTTTACTTCATCCCACTGACCAGGGCGGTAACGTTGCGATGAGACAAAGCCCTGCCGTTCCCGTGCGGCTTCAATCTCACTGAGCATTACATGCACGGTTGCTTCAGGAAAATCTTCCAACCCGCCTGCATGATCAAAATCGAGGTGAGTAAGCACTATGTGGCGGACATCGCGCGGGTTTAAACCAAGCTGCTCAATAGCCGCAACCGCCGTGTATTTTTCTTCAAATTGGATACGATTCAAATTCATGAAGAAGGGGCTGAGTCTTGATAATGGCGCTTGAATATCGCACTGACCAAAACCTGTATCTATGAGAACGAGTCCCTGATTTGTCTCAATAAGCAGACAGTGACAGACCAGACAGGCTGTTAGCCCACGACTAAAACCGTCGAAGAGTGCCCCACCAATTGGACACATACAACCGCAATTAAGATGATGAATACGCATAAATGATCCTACCGAGTATTAATCTCTTTTAAAGATGAAAAAAGATGAATAATCACCATACTTAGGAGTGAACAAATTTATGTTTTCACAGAATTTGATTGCTGAGTTAGTTTTGCTATCTGTGTCTAAAGTCTAGTGAAATCGATTTGCGGGTTTGACTTGCTTGGGTTGTAATTGTGAGAATGAGTCTGACTCGCTAGGATCGCATTAGAAATTTATCGCATCTGAGTATGGCAAAGCAGGACGCTCCACTCACAGGAGAAGAACTGATTAAGGAAGTGTGTCGGCGGATTCGGGTAGCCCGCAGCTATTGGGATGCTCACAATAACGCTGCTTGTCGGGGTGAACGCGATCGCGCATTAGCCCTTTACAATACACTGAATAAAGAACAAAAAGATCAGATTCCGCAAGTGTTGCGGGTGTGGTTGCGCTATCGCAGTGAGAAGTACTTTGGCGCACACCGAACACCGCCCAAATCGGCACGAAAATCAAAATAGTCTTTACTGGGTTTTTAGATACAGGCAATACTCTGCGGGTACTCTGTTGGAGAAATCGTAGAGTATTGCCTCTACAGCGTGTAGTTTTGCGTAAGTTCTATAAACAAATCATTGATGGTTAGGCTGAAGGGAAATAAAAATAAAAACTAATGGAAAAACAGCAAATTATAAAATTGCTAATTGGTGATTTTACTTGGCAAAGACTGCTTAAATCTTTCATGTTTATTTATATATTTTTTGCTTTATATGTATATTTTCGGGCAGATAGTATGATTTTTCTATCTCGTCCTTCTAGTTATCAGGATAATCCAGAAATTATTAAGTTAAAAAGTGGAGAAAATACAAATATCTCAGCTACATACTTATTAAACAATCAAGCTAATTACACTATTCTTTATGTTCATGGTAATTCTGAAGATTTAGGAGATATTAAACAGATACTAGAAAAATTACACGCATGGGGTTTTAGTGTCTTTGCTTATGATTATCGTGGTTATGGTACGAGTCAAGGAAAGGCGACAGAAAGCCACGCATACGAAGATATTAATAGCGCTTACAATTATTTGACCGAAAATTTAAAAACACCACCTGAAAGAATTATAGTTTTGGGGCGTTCGGTTGGCGGTGGTTCTGCGGTAAACCTAGCAATGCGAAAACCGATAGCTGGTTTAATTCTTGAAAGTTCGTTTATTTCAGCTTTTCAAGTAATAGTACCTTTTAGGATTTTACCTTTTGACAAATTTCCCAATCTGGACAATATCAAAAAAGTAAAATGTCCGATACTAGTGATTCATGGCAAAGCAGATGATGTCATTCCTTTTGCTCATGGAGAAAAGTTGTTTAATGCTGCAATATCGCCAAAGCTTTATTTGTGGGTTGAAGAGGCCAATCATAATGATTTATTCTGGGTAGGTGAAAAAAAGTATCAGAAAGCTTTGCAAGAGTTTACTACTCTTGTAAAAACAAATCAGTAATTATCCTCTCATTCTATTCTCCTTTAACCCTCCTTAATCACTCTCGTCATCATAAAATTTGAAACCCTTACTACTCATTGCTTATTTACTTAAATAATCGATTACAACTTTAGCTTGCATAAAAAAGTCCGCTTTCGCGGACTGTGGACATTGGATAAGGTTAAGTTGTCACCAAGAGTGTCTACAAGATGTTAGACTCAATATTCATTCTTTCCTAGTACACTTTAAAATTCAAGTTCTTCAGAGCAAACTTTAGGACATAACTCATTGATTTAAGTCTTTAAAAAAAGTTATCTGAAAATGTATTCTACGGGATTTTAATTATAGAGCAATACAGTTCAGATAAAACCAAAACACTTGTAGAGACGGCGATTTATCGCGTCTCAAAACCCACGGCTTAACTGAACTGCTATATGTATCTATTCTTGATAATATAACTTTTAAAAGATAATGTATTATACTATGAAAATAGTAATTAATGTTACTAATTCATTAGACATAATTAAGGAATTTATGTCTGGATTTATATAAAATTCAAGTATTTTTATTTTCAAACTTAAACCAGGTTTTTGCAAAATTAAATCAATTAACGTTGAAATTTCACTTAGTTTGAAAGATATTTTGTACCATTTTCTTGCCTACATTCGCCGCCGCCTTATCTAACTCTGCAATCTCGCTGACGTTTAATTGCCAACCTAAAGCACCAATATTCTCTCTTGCCTGTTCTACGCTCTTTGCTCCAGGGATGGGAATGGTTTCTTTACAGATGCACCAATTAATTGCTACCTGTGACATGGTTTTGTTTCTGGATTGTGACACCTCTTGCAAACATCCCAAAAGCGAGCGCATTCCTGGTAATATCTGCCTAAACAGCAGACCTCGAATACCTTTAGGCAAAGGGCCTTGCTCAGAGTATTTTCCTGTCAGCAGTCCCAAAGCTAGAGGGCTGTAGGCAATCAGTTTAATTCCCAACTCATCACAAAGGTCTTTAAGACCTAATTGGGTGACAGGATATGTAGACAACAAAGAGTATTGAACTTGCAGAGTAGTAATAGGAACACCTCGTTCAGCAAACTTTTTCTGCACTTGCTTAAGCTGTTTAGGCCCATAATTGGACAGTCCTACTCCCTTAACCAGTCCTTGCTCATATAAATCGGCAAGACCATCTAACAGCCCTACCTCTTGCCAAGGGGCGTAATTTGCTGTTGACCAGTGCATCTGTACCAAATCGACGTTTTTTCCTAGGCGTTGGGCAGATGACTTGCAAGCCTTTACCATTGATTGCCGTGTCCATCTCCACGGGTCAGCAGCAAGCTTAGTCGCAATACAAATATTTTCTTTGTTTGAACCTAGATATTCTCGGTTGAATCGTCCCAGCAGTAACTCACTTCGACCATTCAATCTCCCAGTTCCGTAAGAATCACCCGTATCAAATAAAGTCACACCGTTGTTTACACAAAGGTTAAACACCGCTTGCAACTGGTCATCCATACTTTCGTCATATCCCCAAAGCAGTTGGTTGCCCCAGGCCCAAGTCCCACAGCCCATGCTTGGGAGGGAGAGTTTTTGGAGAGTCTGCATGTTTGCTCTCTGTAGATTGCCTTATTAATTATCAGGCATTAACGCACGAGTAGCATGATTAGCTGATAAATGAGGAGAATCTTCTAGCAGTCGTGCAACCTTGTCTATTTTGTTTTAAAAGTTGACAAATATTTTGGACATTCACCAAAGTGGATTCGCTACTTTTGTATTAGATAATATATATTTTTAGTTGCTTTTAACTAGCAACTTAATCACTAAGCATTAAGATATTGTCGAATTTGCAAGAAGCCTAGCTTTCTGAGTCCAAGCGTTATCAAAAAACCCAACCTCTGGCACTTCTAATTCAAATGAATGAGGTGGTGATTGTAGCAATAAGGATGAACCTTTGTCATGAGCCTCCACTAAATTAACTATCCAGGGAAGAAAGTCTAAGATTTCTTTTGGTAGCACAGTTAATTCAAAGTCCCACATCAAATTAAGACCTCGGCAGACTTGTCCTTTTCTGAACGTCGCCACTCTCCCAGCACTCTTGTTTATAGCCAGTCGAAGAATGAACGGACGGAATGGGACAAATTCATCAGGTGCGGTATAAGCGTATACATTTACATAGTTCAATCTTTCCCTATGATCCATCCAAGATGCGATCGGGGAATTACTACTATAAGATGTACCAGTTACGATTACCGGCATATTCATAGAAGCAGCGAAGTTAGAGTAGAACTTATGCCTTAGTTCGCTAACAATATGTTTAGCTTCTGGGTTCATGGCTGCTACACTTATTACAAAAACGATACCTACGGAAAACTAGGCTAACAAAAATCAACAGAAGCACAAAAAAAGGCAGACGGCCTTGTCTGCCCTCAAGACTTTAGAGCTAAATTCTTAGCTTTAAACCTTAATAACGGCGAGAGGAACCACCATCACCACCCCTTCTACCGCCAGAGGAACCTCCATCAGTCTTGGGTTTAGCTTTATTCACTTTTAAGCTCCTACCCATCCACTCAGCATTATCAAGGGCTTCAATTGCTGCTGTTTCTTGTGCGTCTGATTCCATTTCTACAAAGCCGAAACCTCTCATCCGACCTGTTTCTCGGTCGATAGGCAATTGAACATTTTTTACCGTTCCGTATTCTGCAAAAACGTGGCGGAGATCCTCTTCTTTAACCTCATAAGATAGATTACCAACGTAAATTGACATACAATATCTCCAGAATCAGAGGGTGCAGAGATTTAGATGCGGAGAGGTCTGTAATACAAGTATCTATAAAAACAAACTACACAGCCGAATTTAATCTTCTATCGATACTTTATCATAAATTGAAAACTTATGTTCATAAGCAACATTATACTTATTTGTTGAGCTAAATATCTGGACGGTTGGCGAAACTCTTTTAAAATGAACCTACCAGCGATCGCACTAAATTTTAAGCTACTAAAAAAGCTCAATTACTGATACTTATTTCTATTCCCAAAGGATTAGTAATATTGAAATTTTATCCACCCAAAATTACAAAAGATGGAATTAAATAAAACCAGTGCGATCGCTTGTAACGTAAAATTAGTTTTCATCCGGCATTTGCTAACACCTTGACACCCATGTATTGCGACTACCTTATCCAAATCCTGACTGCCCGTGTATATGATGTTGCCCAAGAAACACCACTGGAGTATGCACCAAATTTGTCTGCGCGGTTGAATAATCAACTCCTGTTGAAACGTGAGGATATGCAGTCAGTATTTTCCTTTAAACTGCGGGGTGCTTATAACAAAATGGTGCAACTACCACCAGATATCTTGGCACAGGGTGTAATTGCCGCGTCTGCGGGCAACCATGCTCAAGGAGTCGCCCTTGCAGCCAATCGTTTGGGAACCAAAGCAATTATCGTCATGCCAATAACCACACCTCAAGTCAAGGTGGACGCAGTGAGAATGAGGGGCGGAGCAGTCGTGTTACATGGAAACACCTACGACGATGCTTATAGCTATGCCCGTGAATTAGAAGTGGAAAAAGGTTTGACGTTTATTCATCCCTTTGATGACCCTCATGTAATTGCTGGACAGGGAACCATCGGGATGGAAATTTTACGGCAATATCAGCAGCCCATCCATGCAATTTTTGTTGCAATTGGAGGTGGTGGATTGATTTCTGGGATTGGGGCTTATGTAAAACGATTGCGTCCTGAAATCAAGATTATTGGTGTTGAACCAGTAGATGCTGATGCGATGTCTCAATCGCTAAAAGCCGGACATCGGGTGCGTTTGTCCCAAGTGGGGTTATTTGCTGATGGTGTGGCGGTGCGAGAAGTAGGTGAAGAAACCTTCCGTTTATGTCAGCAGTATGTAGATGAAATCATTCTGGTGGATACTGATGATACTTGTGCTGCGATTAAAGACGTATTTGAGGATACGCGATCAATTTTAGAGCCAGCCGGTGCATTAGCGATCGCAGCTGCCAAAGCCTACGCAGAACGAGAACAAATTGAGGGACAAACCTTAATTGCCGTAGCCTGTGGTGCAAACATGAATTTTGATCGTCTCCGCTTCGTGGCAGAACGGGCCCAGTTGGGCGAACGTCGGGAAGCAATCTTTGCAGTCACAATTCCTGAAGAACGGGGAAGTATTCGCCAGTTTTGTGAATGTATTGGCAACCGTAATCTTACCGAGTTTAATTATCGCATTGCTGATGAAAAAACAGCCCATATTTTTGTAGGTGTGCAAATTCAAAACCGTGCTGATGCTGCAAAGATGGTAGAAACCTTTGAAGCTCAAGGATTTGAAACTCTTGATTTAACAGACGATGAACTAACTAAATTACATCTGCGGCACATGGTGGGTGGGCACTCTCCCCTAGCTCATAATGAATTACTTTACCGTTTTGAGTTTCCCGAACGTCCCGGCGCATTGATGAAGTTTGTGACTTCCATGAGTCCCGACTGGAATATTAGCCTTTTTCACTACCGCAACAACGGCGCAGACTACGGACGAATCGTCGTTGGTATCCAGGTTCCTCCCCACGAGATGGAAGAGTGGCAAGCTTTTCTGGATAACCTGGGCTATCGCTATTGGGATGAAAATAAGAATCCCGCATACAAGCTGTTTTTGGGATAGCAGGGGATTGGGGAGTGAAGAAGGGAATAGGGTACAGGTTACAGGGTACACCCGGATTTCTCACGATACTGTAGGCAGAGGAGTGTGGGGAGTGTGCGGGGTCAGATTTCTTCCCCATCCTCCCACACCTCCCACACCTCCCACACTCCTTGATTTCTCACTTGTGAGAAATCCAGGTACAGGGTTACAGATTATTCCCTATCACCTGTCACCTGTTACCTGTCACCTAATCCCTATGCCCATTTAACGAGCCTTCGATATCAGATTGGAGTCCCAAGTATAGAAGCCGATTTCGTTAGGAACCCTAGAGAATCTGCCTGTCCGATAACCTCTAGATAATTCATTCAACACCTTATTTTTGATCTCTCTAATTTGCTGAGAATCTAGTTCTCCATAAATTCCGGCGATGACTTCAGCAACGCTGAAAACTTTACCTGGATTTTCTTCAAACAGAGAGGTGAGAGCATCAATTAAGAATTGACCCTCAAAGGTTTTGAGCATCGGTACTGCTTTTGGCGGGGGTACAAAAGGCTTCTTATTTTTGTTTCTAGAAGCACCATTGCGTTTACTTGGGGCTACCAAATTTAAATCCAGAGTATAACAACCTGGCTCATCGGGAATAGTTACCCAGTAATTCCTTTCTCTACCTTGGGTGAGGGAAGATTGAACCCTACCTTTAACTACTTTGAATAAATTGGAATCTAACTCTCCATAAAGCGATCGCACGATAAAATCGATATGACAGACAGTGCCTATCTGCTCTTGCAATAGCTGTTTAATGGCTTCCATTCGGGAGATAGCGTGATTGTACTGGGGTAGCATGGGGATTTCTGCCACCCTCGTTGAACTATCGTTGTTCTCTGAGGCTATCTTTGCATCTGGCGATGTAGTTGGAAGTTTTCTCTCTTTTGTATCAACAGCAGCAGAAAAGGAATTATCGATCTCAACCTTATCCGAGTCTGTGGGTTCTGACTGTAGAGACTCCACCAAGTTGATTTCGTCCATGTCATCAAGAGGCGATAAAAACCGCAGAGAGCCTTCTTGGGAAACATTTGAGGTTTCATCAGCCGCCGTCAGTCTTGATATCTGCTTGTTGGGATCTGAAAAAGACCAGTTAGACAACAACGCTTCTACATGATCGAGTTGCGATCGCGCCTGCACAAAAAGGCGTTCATACTCTTCTGTGAGGCGAGCATAATAGTCTCGTAATTCCAACAGTGGAGAGAGGAAAGTGCCCGGAGGTGGTTCTAATTGTCCATTTTGAGTCATAAGGCTTCAATCAATTTAAATCGATGTCACTTTTGTAAGACATTGGTCTGGGTTTTGCTTTCTGAGATGTTGGCTGAGATTTCTTAGGTGCTTGGGGAGGGCGACATCTCTCGCAATATAAAGGTCGAGGCCCGAACGTCTCGCGTTTTGTCAGATCGTTACACTCTTTACAGACAAACTGGAAAACACGAGTATGAATCTGTCTTTTGTGCGCCCTGACAGTGTATTCTCTAACATCAATGAATTTACTTGCCATAATCAGGATTGTGAATTGCCTTCGGATCAACGTCCTATCAATATAGCTATTCAAGCAAATCAAACTGCATCAGTGTGTGTTTATGTAGAAGTTTTATTCAAATCAGTGAATTTGACATTGAACATAAAGTACAGATGAGCAACTTGAGAGTTAGCCATTGACTATCATCTCAGCATATAGTTGATGATGAGCAAAAACTACCACCATTTCTATGATGCTTGATTGTGAATACAATTCCCACTGTCTATAACTAGCTGTTGTTGCCTAACGTGATGCACTTTCGATACAAATGGGTAGTCTTCAACTAAAGCACAATCTCTCTCAATCATGCCAGTTTTGTAAATTGAAAAGTACATATCGGAATAATCTTGCCAAGAAAAGACAAGCATAAGCTAGTAGTTCGCTTTCGTGACGAAAGCGGGGTAAAGGGTAAGGGGGAAGGGGGAAAGGTTTTAAATCCCTTACCCTTTACCCAGACCTCACAAGCGCATTTTTGGGTTGGCAGACTACTAGTTTCGCTGGATAAGATTACACTTCGACAATAGTTTCTTAAAGACCTTTTCGAGGTGCTTGAATAGACTGTGAATTAAATCTTACCAGAGTATCCTTCAGTCCCTGATTTTGATTCATCTGGATGCAGAAACGATTTTCATCGACTTCATCAGGGAAATTGAGCATAGGGGAGTGCAAGATTATTCGCTTCTACTTTTATTGATGGAAAAATCAAGTTATTACCAGTGTGTATAATTGCCAATTATATAAAGTAGACCACTTTTAAGCCCTCTTCCCCATAGTAGATGGGTGACGAGTAGCAAAGCAATTTATGTATAAAGAAGAACCACCTCCCATTTTTTAGAAGGCGGTTCTCACAGCTAATCAAAATATCAGAGAAAGTCCAAGACTCCCGAATCTTGAATTGAATTAACCAAGATTGACTTTGACGGCTTTGTGTTTTTCTGATTCCGCTTTCGGCAAAGTTAACTGGAGAATACCATTTTTGTACTCAGCTTGCACTTTGTCATTTTGAATTTGGGAAGGTAACGGGATTATCCTCTGAAATTTTCCATAACGGAATTCAGACCGAGTAATACCGTTTTCTTCACTCTTGGTTTCAGTTTTACGCTCACCGGTAATTGAAATTGATTCGGGAGTTGCTTCTACATTTATATCTTTTGCTTCTAGACCAGGTACTTCTAGTTTCAAGCGAATTGCATCATCAGTTTCTTCTAGTTCAGCAGCAGGACTAAATATAAATCCAGACCTCTCACCACCATTAGTAGTTGGCATCAATCTGTCAAATAAACGATTCATTTGCCTCTGCAAGGTATCGATTTCTCGGAATGGTTCCCAAGATTCAGTATCCCGAAATGGTTCTAAACGTTCACTATCCCGGAATGGGTTCCAACGCATCAGTGCCATAACTATTACCTCTAAGATGAACTATTTAGTCTTAGGAGGCTCAATCTCAAGCTTCTTAGCTTACGAACAGCTGATAAAATGGGTTGTTAAGCAATCTTAAATTGCATGAAGCCAAATCTCAAGCTTCCTAGTTATTAGACTAAATCAACCTTCAAGTTGAGCAGGTTCGGTTTTATAGCAATGTGCGATCGCAATAACCGTACCTGTTGAAATGCTCACAAAAAATCAGGAAATTCTACATCCTTCTAGAGACGTAACACTTCTACATCTCTACTCCTGACTTGTAGCAGGCGGTGCAGCAGGTTGCGATTGGGGTTGTTGGCGTAAACGGCGCAACGAGTCCCGCAACTTGTTCTGGTTAGAGTTGTCTCTTCGCCGCCGCCTATTTGTGGTTGGTTGTGGCTTTTGTGATGAATCGTTAGCCATTTGCTCACGCCGGATGCGGCGTAAAGACTCTCTAGCATTTCCTTGAGTGCGAGTTGTACTAGCTCCAGATGATGAGTTGGTAGGAGTACTTTCCCCTGTTTGAGGTTCCAATCGTCTACTAAATCCAGATATTGCTGGTCTTGTAGTTCTAACTTCATTAGATGAAGGTGTCAATTCTCTACGCCTACGTTTTGGAGCTTCTTCTGTGGAATTAGCAGCCGTTGTCTGTTGGGTTCTCTCTTCTGCTTCTCTTTGTCTTTTTCGTTCTTGAACTTGGCGCGATCGCCGTGAACCTTGTATGGCAAATTCAGTGGCTATTGATACCCCTTGTCTACCACCTTCTGCGGGTTTTAATTTCCAGTCACGCGCCTGTCTTACAGTTTCTTCATCCAAATCGCGGTTTCCACTGGAGCGAGCAACCCGAACATTGGTAACATTGCCTTGTGCATCAGTATCAACAGCTACTTCTACTCTGCCTTCAACTCCTCGCCGCCTTGCTGCTTCTGGATATTTGGCATTACATTCGCGGCAGGCTGCACGACCATTACCATTACCTGAACTGTTAATTTTTGGAGGTGTTGGTGGTGTTGGCGCTGTTGCTACTGGCGGACGATTTCCTGTTTGATTACCAGTACCTGAGCCAATACCACTACCATTACCTGAGCCAACACCACTACCAGTGCCAGAGCCAATTCCTGAGCCAACACCAGTGCCAGTACCACTGCCAATGCCACCACCAGAGCCAGTGCCAGTTCCTCCACCAGCGCCACTACCACTGCTTGTACCTACAGCAATACCACTGCCTGAGCCTAAACCAATACCTGAACCGCCACCTCCACCACCACTCTGAGGAGCAACAGTTGTCACAGGGATTTCTGGTTTGGGAGCAATTTCCCTATTTACTGGCTGTGGGTTTTGAGTAGTTTGTTTTGGTTGTTGTTGAACTGGCTGTGGGTTTTGAATAGTTTGTTGCGGTTTTTGTTGAACTGGCTGAATTGTCGATCTTTCAATCAATTCTTGTACTGGTTTTTGTACTTGTGGAGTTTCTATAGATTGTTTTTGAACAACTTCAGGTTCTTTTTTAGGTTCTTCTGGAATTTTTTCAAGTGGTTTTTCTGGTTCCGCGGCCGGAGAATCCACGATCGCTAACTCTATCGCTTCATCTTGTTCTTTCGGCACTCTCGTCAAATAATTACTTATGCCTGATGACAGTACGCCGATATGCAGCGCCAGTGAACCTATCAGACTGTAAGTCAGAAAAGACTTGAGAGCCTCAACTTCTTTGGAACGTTGCTCGACAGTAATGCCAGAAAAACTCATAGCTATTGCTACCTATTCTCACTAATTTAGCCATCTTAGAATGCAAAGTTACAAATATCAAGTCAAAAATTAAAATTAATTGCGATCGCCTTACGGAACCCTTCACTAGCAAAAACATCTTTTAAAACCACCAATATCATGGTATTTGAACAAAATTAATTTTTGTTTCAATCCAATTAAATTTTTTTATGCAAAGCAAACGAACAATTAAATAAAAATCATGATGGCTACATTTGAAAAAGTTATCATTATATTTTATATTTTATTGAGAAAAAGTTTCAGCTTTGAACTAGATTCTGGTAGTCTGATTTTGTATTGTGGATGATGTTATAGAGGCACTACATGGGAATTCAGAATTTGTTTGCAGCAGGCGGTGTGGTCATGTGGCCCCTGTTGGCGTTTTCGGTATTGGGTGTGGCACTGATCATCGAGCGGATCAGGTTTTGGGTACGGATTAATCAGCGTCAAAACCGCGTGGTGCGAGAGGTTTTGAATCTCTACCGTCTTGATAATGTTGTCGGCGCAATGGATAAACTTCAGAAAAACGCAGATTTACCATTGGCACGGATTTTTCTTGCGGCTTTAGAATTGGAAGAGCCAAATCCAGAGGAATTTCGTTTGGCATTAGAAAGCGAAGCTCAGGCTGAGATACCTGTACTCAAACGTTTCCAAAACATTTTTGAGACAATTATCGGGCTAGCACCATTATTAGGTCTTCTCGGTACTGTGTTAGGATTGATTGCCTCTTTTGCCTCCCTAAACCTTGGTGATGTGGGAGGTACTAAAACAACTGGCGTTACATCTGGGATTAGTGAAGCTTTGGTATCAACCGCATCAGGATTGATCGTTGCTATTTTTACACTCTTGTTTGCTAATACCTTTCGGGGATTGTACCAAAGGCAAATCGCACTAATTCAGGAGTATGGAGGACAGTTAGAATTACTCTACCGCCGTCGTTATGAAAGAGGAGAAAAAACTTATGCGTCTACCAGATGAGCCAGAACTTCCATTACAGATCAACATCGTGCCAATGATTGACGTGATTTTTGCAATTTTGACATTTTTTATCATGTCAACTCTGTTTTTAACCCGCTCAGAAGGTTTACCAGTAAATTTACCGAAGGCTAGCACAGCGAAACAACAGCAAGTTCCCACCAGAATTACGATTACGGTAGATGACAAAGAACAAATAAGTCTGAACCGTAAACCAATTGCAGTTGATGATGTGACAGAGCAAATACGCGCTTTAGTTGGTTCTAATCGAGACGTGTTGGTGATTATTAATGCTGATGAGAAAGTTGATTATGGTCGAGTAGTAGCGGTGATGGATCGGGTTCGTAAAGTTGAAGGGGCAAAGTTAGCGATCGCTACCCAAAAATAAAAAGTAGAAATATTGTACATCAGAAGTTCAGAGAGTCAGGAAAATTCGATATTCTGACTCCTAACTCCTTTTTATTTAATAACTAAATATCAGCTACCGTTACGCATCTGCAATTCTTGATATATAAGTTTAAATAATAATTCTTGGTGGGAATGGATGAAAAAGTGGTCGCCGTTCAACTCATGTAATGAGAAAGCAGTGATGGTCTGTTCTCGCCATGCTTGCAAATCTTCATGACTAACATCTTGGTCTTGTAAACCACCAAAAGCAGTAATAGGACACTCTAGTGCCTGTTTTGGAGTGTAAATGTAAGTTTCTAGAACTGCAAAATCTGCCCGCAAAATCGGGAGAAATATCTGCATTAGTTCCTCGCTTTCTAACACTGCTTTGGGTGTACCGTTAAGACTGCGTAGCTCGTTCTGCAAATCATGGTCTGAGAGGATGTGGAGGGGTGGTTTTATGGGTGGCAATTGCGGAGCGCGACGAGCAGAGATGAAGAGGTGAAAAGGAGTAAGATTATACTGGGAGCGAAGTAGACGGGTCAACTCAAAGCTCACTAATCCGCCCATACTGTGACCGAAGAAGGCGAATGGTTTGTCTAAGTATGGTAACAGAACTGGTGCGATCGCTTCCACAAGAGGTTCTAATCGCGTTAAGGGTGCAGACTTAATCTGTCTTCCCCGTCCCGGATATTCCACAGCACAGACTTCGACATTACTCGGTAGATTATTAGGCCAAGTGCGAAAAATTGCCGCACTACCACCAGCATAGGGGAAGCAGAATAAACGCAAGTTTGCTTGCGGATTTGGCTGCGGACAGATAACCCAGGAATTGAAGCTTGGTGTAGTTGTCATAATATAACTTAGAGTTGATAATACAACTTTGCTTTAATTTTTAAGTATATTAACTGATAATTTTATGACAGGAATGGAACCTTGGGCGATATCAGCCGTTAGCGGTGTCGCCGCGATGGTTTTCCAAAGCGGTGGTCAGGCTTTAGGAATGTTGGGCAAAACCCTAGATGAAAAAACGAAGAAGTTAATTTTTACTGCATCCAATCAATATGAAGAGAACTATGAAGAACGGCATGGCATTCTCAAAGTGTTAGGAATGCGTGAACCTGTCAAGCTGGAATCGCTCTATACAGCAGTGCAGTTTTTAGATGATGACACTATTCAGAGTTTTGAATCTATTGAAAATTTAGAAAATTTCTATCGTCAAGCTAAAGTCAGAAGGTTCCAATCTCAAGATAAGTGCAAACAAGAAGGAATAAAAGTTGCTAACGATAAGCAATATCTGATGGTACTTGGTGGGCCTGGTGCTGGAAAGTCTACATTTGTGCGGAAGATGGGACTAGAAGCGCTCAAAGGTAAAAAAGGAGGGTTTAAACACGCTTGCATTCCAGTTTTTATTGAATTGAAAAGGTTTGCATCTAGCAATATTAATATTGAAACGTTCATTGCTGAAGAGTTTCGTATTTGCGGCTTTCCATCACCTGATGAATTTGCAGCCAAAGCTTTAGAAGAAGGTAAGTTACTAATTTTGCTGGATGGTTTGGATGAAGTACCAACAAAAAATTTGACTGAGGCAATTAGCGAAATTCAAAATTTTGTTGACAAGTACGATAAAAATCGTTTTATTGCTTCCTGCCGCACGGTGGCTTATCGCAGCAGTTTTCGCCGCTTTAGCGATGTGGGAATGGCAGATTTTGACGACGATCAAATTCAGCAATTTATTGATAACTGGTTCCATTGTGAAGCAGACAAACAGGCGAAGACAGGCGAGAAATGTTGGGAGTTACTGCAAAAACCAGAACATGAAGCTGCAAAAGAGTTGGCGCATACACCTTTATTGCTGACATTTCTGTGTTTAGTTTATGACCGTTCCCAAAGTTTTCCAGATAATCGTAGTGTTCTTTACCGGAAGGCACTGCGGATATTGCTAGAAGAGTGGGCATCAGAAAAGCGAATTCTCAGAGAAGAGATTTATCAAGGACTGCATACAGAATTAGAAGAGATATTACTATCAGAGATTGCTTATACAGGTTTTGAGTCTGACAGACTGTTCTTTTCTGGGCGTGATATTGTTCAGCAAATCAAAACATTCTTAGCAAGTAATCTGAATGCACCTCAGCATTTAAATGGAGAATCAGTACTGGATGCGATCGCTGTTCAACAAGGAATTTTAGTAGAACGAGCCGAGGATGTCTTTTCCTTCTCTCATCTAACGCTACAGGAATATTTAACAGCACAATATATTGATGATCATCGCCAAGCTGAGAAGTTAGTTACTCAACACGTAACAGATCAACGCTGGAAAGAGGTGTTTTTGTTAGTAGCTGGTTTAATGCGCGGTGGTGCAGATGATTTGCTGTTGCTGATGGAAAAGGAAGCGCAAAAGTATATTAATATCCCGAAGTTACAAGCTTTATTAAATTGGGCAGAACAGGTAACAGTTGGATCGCCGGGGAATTTTAAACCTGTGGGTAAACGTACAGTTGCGATGGCCTACGCCATCGCCATCCCCGCCATCTCCTACGTCATCCCCGCTATCTCTTACGCCATCCCCTACGCCATCTTTATCGCCAACGCCAACGCCATCCCCATCACCATCACCATCAACTACGCCAACGCCAACGCCATCGCTGAAGTTATCAACTACTCCCGTAAACTGGAAGGATCAAAAATCTTCAATAACATCAACTTTACTGTACTGATTGCTCAACTAGAAGTACTTAAAACTACAATTCCTGATGAGCAACAGCCAGAAGAAGTACGTCGAGCATTTGCTAACCGCCTCCAAGAAACCTTACTCAATGCTTTCAATCTCACCCTAGAAATGGTCAACTTATCTGAGGAAGAAGCGGAAGCACTCGGCGATTATCTCCACGCCAATTACCTCATCATGCAATGCAAACAAGCAGCAGTGAGGGTGTCGCCCCAAACCTGGGAAGCAATTGAGGTGCGGATGTTGTTGGTTCCAGGTGGTTAAGCAACAATAGAAAAATCAAAAGATAGCCGGATAAACGCTCTATAAGTTTTAGAACTTACGCACAGGTAACGGAAAATCGTAGACACGAAGTGGCTTGACGCAGGTTACTACAGAGGCGCAGAGAATACGAAGGAATAAGAGTTTGAGAGGTATTTTGCGTAAGTCCTGAGTTTATTGCAACAGGCTAATATAAGGATATAAAAACTCGAACCTTTACAGCAATCTTGCACTGGGAAGAGGATGTTTATGTAGCTGAATGTCTAGAGGTGGGAACCGCCAGCCAAGGAGAGACGATAGAAGAAGCTATTGTTAATTTCTGGGAAGCAACAGAACTTTATTTAGAAGAGTTCCCACTTTTTGAGACAGCACTTCATCGTTTACTTTTTTAATGCAAGCCGATACATTAACAATGTAAGCTGACGCATTAACAATGCAAACCGATACATTAACAATGCAAGCCGACGCATTAAAAATGTAAGCCTATACATTAACAATACAAGCTGACGCATTAACAATGTAAGTTGACGCATTGGCATTGTAGGGAATTGCCAAATTTAATTTGCTACGAATTAATGAAATGCTGTACTAAGTTCTGTCGTTAGGAATGCAAAAGCTGTGGTTTTTTCTCTTCACCCACATATATATCATGTTCTCTGTGAATGAACACTTCAGACAATGCCTGATAAGCTTCAGTCCAAGCCGCCATAACTTCTTCTGTAGCAGCTTCCCCCAAAACATCTTTCATGGCTTGCAGTAAACTTTCTCCGACAATAGGATATTGCTCTGGTGTAACATGAGTCTGCACATGACGATGGGCAATCTTTTCTACCATCGACTTTAAAGCAGGTAAATTATCAATTTGGTTAGCATAGCTATAAACTGCTGTTGCTAATCTCGCAGGCTGAGAACCATCTGCTTGAGCCGCCATACTAAATTGTTCTTTGACTTCTGGATGATTTTGAAACATGATTTCATACATCCGAGTTGTGATTTGCTCACCGTTCTTTTTCAAAACAGGTGCTGTAGATTTGACGATATCTATTGTTTGTTGGCTAACCATAGTTTTTGGAACCGCTTAGAATCTTGATTGATTTGAATTTACTGTTTATTTCTAGCAGTTACTATGAGCTAGCTCATATATAGCAGGAGCCAAAATTCAGAAGTCAGGAGTCAGCCAGCAGGAAGAGTTACGGCTTTAGCGTAACGCATGAATATATAACTAATTCATGATGAAATTGTAGAATGCAGTTGTCTAGATTGATTATTTATCAGATACTAATTTAATATGCATACTATTACTCCAAATTCAACTAAAAAAGACTGGGCAGGTGCGATCGCTAAACCAGCAAAAGAATTCCCCTCTACCCAATTGCCAATTATCTCTGGCAAAATCCCAGATGGCTTGCGTGGAACACTTTACCGCAATGGCCCCGCACGGCTAGAACGCGGTGGCATTCGCATGGGACACTGGTTCGATGGAGATGGAGCAATTCTGGCTGTAAATTTTACTGATGCAGGTGCAACCGGGGTTTATCGCTACGTGCAAACCTCTGGCTATCAAGAAGAAGCCGCAGCAGGTAAACTACTCTACGGCAATTATGGCATGACTGCACCAGGGCCAATTTGGAATCAATGGCAAAAGCCCCTCAAAAATGCTGCCAACACTTCGGTTCTAGCACTTCCAGATAAACTTTTGGCATTGTGGGAAGGTGGTAAACCCCACGCACTTGATTTACAAACTTTAGAAACTTGGGGCGAAGATGATTTAGGGGGGTTAACTAAAGGATTAAACTATTCCGCACATTATAAGCGTGACAAGCAAACAGGTGAGATTTTTAACTTTGGCATCAGCCCTGGACAAAAAGCGACGCTGAATATTTACAAAAGCGATTCGACTGGCCGGATTATCCAACAAGCCGCATACCAATTAGACGGTATACCAGTGATGCATGATTTTGTTTTAGCAGGACAGTATCTTGTATTTTTCCTTCCGCCAGTGCGATTGAATATTTTACCCGTGCTAATAGGGATAAACAACTATAGTGATTCGCTAGAGTGGCAACCTAAATTAGGAACTCAGATTTTAGTTATCGATCGCGAAACCCTATCTGTGGTGAGTCGTGGAGAAACCGAACCTTGGTTTCAATGGCATTTTGGTAACGGTTATGTAGATGCTAGCGGTTCAGTGATTGTAGATATTGCCCGTTATGAAGATTTTCAAACTAACCAATATCTCAAGGAAGTAGCTACAGGTGAGACTCACACCCCAGCTAAAAGTACACTAACGCGAGTTCATTTGCATCCTCAAACTGGCAAAGTTACGTCAATTCAGCAACTATTAAACAGACATTGTGAATTTCCGAATGTACCACAGCAAAACGTAGGACAAGCTTCCCGGTACACATATATGTCAACATTCCGTTCAGAAACAGATATTAGCCAAGAAGTACCAAATGCGATCGCCCGCTACGACAACAAAACCGAAACCCTCACCGAAGCAGACTTTGGAGAAAATCGTTATCCTTCAGAACCCATCCACGCCCAAAATACCCAAAACCCTGAGCAAAGTTGGGTACTAACCGTTGTCTACGATGGTAATTCTCATAGTAGCGAAGTTTGGGTCTTTGATAGCGATCGCCTGAATGCCGAACCCGTTTGCAAACTAGGATTACCCAGCGTCATCCCCCACAGCTTCCACGGCACCTGGAACCCAGCCTAAAAACCCTTCTGCGTTACCTCTGCGTTAAAAAACAACGCTACAGTAAAAACGAATAGCATTGATCGGACTTAATCGCATCTGGTCAATGCAAAATCAAAAATCCCAAAAAATCTTGCCCTATGCAATTACAAGAAAAACGCGACTATTCTCCCACAGAATACCTAGAACTAGAAGTCATTTCCGAATATCGTCATGAATATATAGATGGTGAAATTATACCCATGACAGGTGGAACACCAAATCACAACCAAATAGCTGGTAATTTTTATGCAGCCCTCAATTTTGCTTTGAAGCGACAACCTTATCGAGTATTCATCGCTGATCAACGTCTATGGATTCCCAAAAAGCAAATTCATACATATCCTGATGTAATGGTTGTTGCAGGCTCATTAGAGTTTTCTGAGGGACGTACAGATACAATTACTAATCCCTTAGTGATTTGTGAAGTGTTATCCAAATCTACCAGAAGCTATGACCTAGATGAAAAATTTGCGGCTTATCGTACCATTCCCAGTTTTCAGGAATATGTTCTGATCGATCAATACAAAAATCATGTAGAACAGTATTCTAAAACTGACGAAAATAAATGGATTTTCTCAGAGTGTGAAGAAGAGAGTACTATCTTAACACTATCCTCTATTCAATTTCAAATCCCTCTATCAGATATTTATGATAAAGTTGACTTTGAGGCTAAAGAATAACCTCACTCTAACTGGTTAACTAAGCAACATGACCACTTCTAAACGCCACTACCACATCACTACCTTCGGCTGTCAGATGAATAAAGCTGACTCAGAGCGCATGGCTGGCGTTTTGGAAGACATGGGCTTTGAACGGTCAGAAGATCCTAATAATGCAGATGTAATTCTCTACAATACCTGCACAATTCGGGATAATGCCGAGCAAAAGGTATATTCTTACCTTGGCAGACAAGCAAAGCGCAAACATGAAAAACCTGATTTAACCCTCATAGTTGCTGGTTGTGTTGCCCAGCAAGAAGGTGAAGCGCTATTGCGGCGAGTTCCAGAATTAGACTTGGTAATGGGGCCACAACACGCCAATCGCCTCAAAGATTTGTTAGAGTCAGTGTTTGACGGCAACCAAGTTGTCGCCACCGAGTCTATTCATATTATTGAAGATATCACCCAGCCGCGACGGGATAGTAAAGTCACAGCTTGGGTAAATGTAATTTACGGCTGTAATGAACGCTGCACCTATTGCGTAGTTCCCAATGTGCGCGGTATCGAACAATCGCGCACGCCGTCAGCGATCCGGGCTGAAATGGAAGAATTAGGACGGCAAGGTTACAAGGAAATTACTCTACTTGGTCAAAATAT
Organism: Desmonostoc muscorum FACHB-395; assembly: GCF_014698035.1. GTDB lineage: Bacteria > Cyanobacteriota > Cyanobacteriia > Cyanobacteriales > Nostocaceae > Nostoc > Nostoc muscorum_A. The sequence goes on along the minus strand of NZ_JACJSF010000008.1, from coordinate 114,841 downwards.
TGATGCTTACGGCAGAGATTTGCCAGGAACAACACCAGAAGGTCGGCATCTGCACAACTTCACAGATTTACTTTATTACGTCCATGATGTGCCGGGAATTGAAAGGTTAAGATTTGCTACTAGCCATCCCCGTTATTTTACCGAAAGATTAATTAAGGCTTGTGCTGAGTTGCCCAAAGTCTGCAAACACTTCCACATTCCCTTTCAATCTGGGGATAATGAACTTTTGAAGGCGATGGCGCGGGGTTATACCCATGAAAAATATCGCCGCATTATCGATACCATTCGGCGGTATATGCCAGATGCTTCCATTAGTGCTGATGCGATTGTCGGTTTTCCTGGGGAGACAGAGGCACAGTTTGAAAATACTTTGAAACTGGTGGAAGATATTGGCTTTGATATGTTGAACACAGCAGCATATTCGCCGCGTCCAGGGACACCAGCCGCTTTGTGGGACAATCAACTAAGTGAAGAAGTTAAAAGCGATCGCCTCCAAAGGCTCAATCATCTAGGAAACTTGAAAGTAGCCGAGCGATCACAACGTTACTTTGGACGTATCGAAGAAGTTTTAGTAGAAGACCAAAATCCTAAAGACCAAACCCAGGTGATGGGACGCACTGATGGTAATCGTCTGACATTCTTCAGTGGGGACATCAAAGAATTGAAAGGGCAGTTAGTGAAGGTAAAAATTACCGAAGTTCGCCCTTTTAGCTTGACTGGTCAACCAGTTGAAGTGAGACAAGCCATACCAGTATGAAAAGAGGGGTAAAGGGAAAAGGTTAAGGGGTAAAGGAACCTCATATTTAACCTTTTTTCTTTCTCAAAGCTATTTCACCTTAGCGCGGAAGCGGACAAAACCATAAAAATCTTTGACGAGATTGGGTAAATCTGGACTTCGCGTAATATTCACCACCACCGCCCCATTGATATTAGCACCGCAGTATGATGGGACTGTCTCGTTAGCAGGATAAAAGCGTCCGCGATCGCCATCCAGTGCATTGGTTAGATAAGCCGTAGGAGTGCTGGAACCAAGCGCAAGAGCAATACCTTGATCTGCCCCTGATAAACCACCATCATTAGGAGTCAGACCATTAAAAGCAGTGGGAATAAAAGTAGTATTGACAGGAACTAAATCACAAATTTGGACACTAGTTGCATTACCTAAACCATTGGAAAGTAAGTAGATAGTGTATTCTAACTCATCTCCTGGTTTGACTATCCCAGCGTTAATCAATCCGCGCAAGTAATTAGTGGGCCAAGTGTTACTACTATCATCATCAGTGTCACGAGGAGATGCTACGTAGTTGGCAGCATTAGGAGAAACGTCGCTGCGACCATCTACAATGCTAGTTAAATTCTGGCTGTTAATCCGGGTGATGCGTTTCACTAAAATTAGCTGAGGTTTGGCAGCTGATAACGCAGTTAATGGCATAGTTACCGTAGCAGGTGTAGGATCTTCTTTGCCTGCTTTATCTACTGCGGCTACAGTAAAAGTGATGGTTATAGCGCCATCTATGTTCGGATCTACTGTTAATTTGGTCGGATCGTAATTAGTAATAATTTGATTCGCTGTCACAGCTACACCGTTGTAGTACAGAGTTCCATTAGTTGGCAGACTAACAATCTTGAAACTGTTGCCAGAACCAAGGTTGCCATCTTCCGGGTCAGTGCCAGATAGTGTTGGAACTTGTACAGTATTGGTTCCCCCTGGATTTGTTGTAGTAGATCCACTGACATTATTAGTATCGGGCAACTGCTCAATTCCAAAGTCTTTACTAAATATGTTTGTAGCAGTATTAAAAGTAGCTGTCGTGAGTGGGCTAGTGTTGACCCAGTTAGATGGGAGGGATGGCGCAGGGGCAGTATTACCTACAGTCCCAGCAGTTGTACTTAAAATAATTTTAACGTTGCTTTGATTCAAGGGAACATCGAGAAAAGTATAAGTACCATCTGCGGCGACAGGTGTTGTTTTTAAGACCTTATTATTAGAATCAACGAGAATAGCATTTAATAACCCACCTGCATTAGTGCCAGTTTCTGAACCAGTATTGATATTAGTAAAAGTATTGTTAGCGCTATTATCGGCATCATCCCAAACCTTGCCGCTAACGAAATCATCATCATAGATTGTGTAGCTAGAAGCGATCGTTGGAGAACCACCACAAGTCGTTGTTGAACTGGCGAAAAAACTAGATGAAGGTTGTATGGTGAATACGATTGTCCTCACACCTTGAGGAACGTTGTTATTAATGACAGTAAAAGGAATGGTAAAGACACTAGTAGCATCACTGCCGTCGTAGTTGCCCGCAGGGATAGCGATATTAAAAGTGGGTGTGCCTGATGTTGTATTGTAGTCTGTACCCAATACGGCTGTACCAGAAACGGAAATTGAAACACTGATCCCACCAGTTGGCACTAAACCAACAATTCTAAGTTTAGGTGGGTTAGTAGTAGGGGTAGTTTCTGATTCTGCTGCACCACCTGAACTCGCCGTGAATTCAAGCACCGGTTTACCAGCAAATTGCACCTCATCAAGGAAGTTACCTACAGTATTGTTCCCCCCTGCTGTGGAAACAGCCGCAAATCCTACAGGTTGATTAGCAGAAGCAGCAGTGTAAGGAACAGTGCCAGTGTATCTTACCCAGCCATTTACTGCATTGTTGTTACTTACAGTAGGAATAATTGCACCATTCTGTGCTACTGGTTGTGCCGTAACTGTTCCATTACTAGTTGTTGAGAACGTGCCAAAAACAGTATTTGCTCCAATTAGAAAATTCGCCACATCAGCAACAGTTGCGCTTGAACGCCCACGATGTAGAAAAGAGAATGTAATCGTCTCATCTTTAATAAGGCATAAATTCTGATACAACTCAGAAGCTTGTTCTGCATTTAACTCTGCAAATTGCTTCCCTGCACTAGTTGGTGTCGTTGCTGTGCTAACACCATTAAATCCTGTTGTCCAAATTTCAATGAGTGGTACTGACCCTGGAGATACATAACCAGTACAGTTACCTGTTCCTGCTTTTACTGAACCATGAGTTGTACTCCAACCAGGAATAAGACTTTCATTCACTTGAACGTAACATTGTTGATTTGTAGAACCAAAAACAGGTGACTCAAAGCCAGGATTCAGGAAAGATCGCTGGATATATTGAGCTTGCGCTACTGTAGGTTGAAGTACTAATGTCGCACCAAGAAGTCCCCAGCTAAAAATATTAAGATTTTGCCATAAATTCTTCATTAGTAAATCACCATAAAATAACCTTTAAAAAATATTGATTACCTGAACCATAATCATCAATGAGGACTGATTATCCTCAAACAAATCTTCAGTCTCTAGCTTTCCCGAAATCGTAAATAATCTACCATTTGTATTCAGATTGATAGTGGTAGTGTTTTTATTAAATAGTTGTTTTATATTTCACGCTTTTGTATCCCCTTCGTTGCAGCCTTGAGTTTACCAACCAAAGTATTCATTGCAGATTCTTGTGGCTGACGTGGCACTGGTTTTTGCTGTCCAAAGCCATCAAATAATTCGTTGAGTTTGACGCTGACACCCAAATATGCGCCACCTGCGGAACGTGTTCCTGAGAAATCCCGGTCATCAACTTTACCAAATACATATCCAGCAGAAACACGCAGGTTAGGCGTGAGATAATAGCCTGTTTCTACAACAAAGCCTGTTTCGCTGTAGCTAGACTGACTAATTACACGAGCCTCACCCACCAAATCCCAGCTATATCCCAAACGATAGGTAGCGCGTAATTGGCCCAGATTTACTGTATTTGTACCAGCTAAATCGCTGGCTATGTAAGAAGTGCTGTTACGCAAGGCATACTTACCATAGAATTCCCATTGCCAGTTAGGAGCATAAATAGCTTCTAAAGCAAAAGTATGGTCTTCGGAACCCGTACCACTACCTAAGAGGATGGTGTCAGGGATAGTTGATGGATTTTTGCGATATTCATAACGCAATAAGGCATTAAATTTATCGCTATTGGGGTCACGATAAGCTAGTCCCAACTTTAAGGTAGCTGTATCCCCCAGTCCTGAAAGCTTTTGATTGGAAGAACCAGCTTGTTGATAACGTACCAAAGCTGTGAGAGCCGGAGAAATTTTACCCGCAGCACCTGCGGTAATTACTGTATTGCTACCACCAGAAGAAGAACGATGTTCGTAACGGGCACTGGCTTGAAACTGCGGATTATCACTGTATTCCAGCCCCACGCTGTAGCTATCGCCACCATCAAATCCGATCGCAGATGCTGATTGACCAAAGGCGAAGGGTTGGGCATATTGTTGACCCGCCGCAGTCCGTCCGAAGAAGTTGCCAAATACGTGTTCGTAAGCAACATTCAGCCGCAATCCCGAAGCAATAGTCCAACGGTTATTTAGACCAATCGCCCCTTGGGTAGTCATTTCATTTGCACCACCCAAAATTGAGTAACGACCAGTCAAGGTAGTATCCGATCCAAGTTTGTGTTCACCGTTGACACTCAAGCTGGTGATGGAATTACCCGAATATTGACCACTAGTGTAAAACTGTTGGGCCAAACTGATATTTACACCAGGAATTGCTGCCCAATTCAGCCCGAAGATAGTACGGTCTGGGTAAACACTATCTTTTTGGGAAGATAAACTGATTTCATTTTGGGCTTGGAAAGTCAGATTTTTAGCAATAGGAACTGTAAAACGCGATCGCACTTGGTCAGAAGTACCACTGAGGGCGCTGTCGGGAATGCGGTCTTCCCGATGACGATGAATCCAATCCACATCAATAATGGCACTACCCAGGCGTTGTTGAATCCCGGCGGAAATTGTCGTTAGGGAATTATCAACTTTACTACCAGGTATCGACTCATAGCGGGGTGCAAATAGTTCTTCAAAGGTATCTAAGGGTTGGGGAGCAATGCCAAAATTGTCTTCGTGGTCGTACTGCGCCCTGACGTTTGTAGTTGAAGTGAGTTTAGCTGTAACCTGCGCTCCATAACGGGTTTGTCCTGGGACAAAGCTGATAGTGGCATTATTAGCAAAACCTGTATCGGCAAAGCGATAATAGGCACGACCTTGAATCCCGTTAGTAATTTGTCCCTCAGCTTCCAAGCGATATGCTTCACCACTAACCTTTCCTACAACATCAGAATCATTAGTGGAATGGGCATATTCTGCAATTAACCTACCTTGATTACCCAAAGAAATCAGCGCATCTGCACCGTAGAGTTGAAAGTCACGTACTCCCTGATTTTCTTGGACATAAGTTGCTCCTATCCAACTTTCCTGGTTAAGTTTGCGGGAAAGGTTATATTGCAAACGACCAGCATAGATATTGCTATCAGAATCTTCGCTGTCATATTGATAGCTAACAACAATCCGGCGTACCAATACTTGTCCGGTTTGATCGATATCGGTACGAAGGATAGGTTCGCGGAATAATAAAGTACCGCGATCGTAATCGATTTCATAGTCTGGGCCACGGTTAAGCTGTTTCCGTTCTAGTACAGTCCCAGGACGATTGAGTTCTTCTAACTCAATAAAGACATTTTCACTACCTGGTTGTAGTATTCTGCGAGAGAGGAAGTAATAACCGCTAGTACCATCGGGAGCAATAGTATCTCGCTGGAAAGCTTCTAAGTGGTTGCCATACAAACCTGTAATTTGTAGATTCCCTAAGTTGTAGTTAGCTTTAAAACCGTGAAGTTGTCGGGTGATAGAAGTAAATTGCTGCGATCGCCGCGCAAATTCTTCTGTGTTGTAGTCACCCCACATGGCATAATCAGGATCGGCTCCGGGGATACCAGTTGAACGCTCAAGACGCACATATAGGCTGTCAATGGAAGGAGCAACGACATCAACTTGCGAGCTATCGCCGTAGACAGGATAATTTTGCTCGCTGGATTGGTAAGTTCTAAACAGGCGATTATCGCAATTGCAATCTTCATTGAGGTTACGAGAACTGTTGTATGCGCCTGTAAACAACCATTCTCCGATCGCACCAGTAGCAAATATCGCCGAGTGGAAATCTAATTGCGTTCTGTTATCTTTATCAGGCGGGAGAAAATCACGGAAACTTCCGTAATAATCTGTACCTCTAGCGCCCAAACGTAAATCTATTACGCCAGTAACCAAACTCGGACGCAGTGATGTTTCAAATTGTAGTTGGGTAAAGGCTTCTAAGTTATTAGCGATGGCGCGAATTGTGACAGTTTGGGCTTTGAGTTGCGATCGCAACTTAGCCGTAAATTGCCCCGCTTTCGCCTCTACTTGAAATCCGGGTTCATCGGGTTTGAAGTCTTTCCCAACCAACTCCCCAGCAGTAGGTATCAAAGTGATAACAGCATCCCGATTAGAGCGATTACCACTTGCATCGATCAGTTGACCCCTGATTGTAGCTGTAGAACGTCCATCCGCCGGGATACGAGACTCAACAGTTTCTAAGGTTAGTTTCTGTGGCGCTCCCCGGACTACGACTTGCACCGTTACAGGAGGTTCTGTCCCTCCTACTACTTGTGCAGAGATGGTGTTATTACCTTCTTTTAACGAGACACCATACCATGTCTGCGTTAATAAATTAGTATTGGCATCGCTTTCTGTTCGTCCAATCGAGGAAGGATCTACTAATACACCATTAGACCGTAATTCTACTGTGCTTCCAACAGGGAATTGCACAATTACTGTGGTAGCTGGAACATCCACAATGTTGTTAGCCGTTGGCATCAGGAATTTTATTCCTGTGGAGATGGGGGAAGTAGGGGGAATTTTCTGATTTTCCTCAGTTACTCCAGCTATTTTGCGTAAGCCTCTAGGTAATTGAGCAGAAAACGCTGGTTGAAATGCTTGTATTTCCGTTGGAGAAGTTTGAAGCTCTATTTTTGTGTCTTTGCGTTCTTCATTCTTGATTCTTGCTAGTTTGCGTAAGCCTCTGGGCAAATCAACAGAAGTTGCTGGTTGAAATGCTTGTATTTCCGTTTCACTGGGCTGAACATCTGGAATTGAAGTATTAGTTGAAGGAAGTTCAAGAGGTAGAAGTTGCTTGTCAGAACTTCCTAAAGTATGGGGAGAATTTGAATCCATGCTTTTTTCAGCAACTTTATTCCCATCCGCTTGATCCTCATCCTGGTTTTTCACCTTATTTGGAAAAACCAAACCTCTAGCCCCCTTCTCTTGTAAGGACGGGGGAGAATTCAAAGCCTCTCCTGTCTGAAAAGAGAGGTTTTCTAGATCCCTTGAAAATTCAGGATCTTCGACACCCTTGTCTGCTTGTGAAGGCGAATCGGGGAAAAAAAGATTTTCATTTGTAGGTTCTGCCTTAACTATGGCAGGATACAAAACGAGGCTGAGAGCTACTGGCATCACCCCCATCATCTTCAGGTTGAAAATAGTTGTATGGTGCAGTCTGGGTTTCATTTTTTGACTGGCTCCTGGAAGGCGGGGGTGACAGCGAAATTCATACGTACCATGCCACCAGGTTCTAAACGCACTAGGCGAGATTGGCTATTCCGTTCACGGAATTTTTGGTTGGGAGCTAGGGTATAACCCGGTACACTGCTGAGGTCTAGTACGCCTGTATGACTTCCTGGTAAGGCATTAGCTAAGGAGAACAAACCATTCGGATCTGTGGTGATGCGGTTTCCGTCCTCCAGAAAAATCACTGCATTGGGGACTCCAGGTTCACCAGGTTGTTGTTCACCATCAAAGTTTTTATCAATAAACACGCGACCGATAATCGTGCCACAATCAGAAACGATTCCTGGACGAATTTTTAACTGGTGCGTTGCTGGGCCATCCTTGGTGCTAAAACGGTTATCAGCTCGTTGAGCATTCACGATCGCACTATTGCGACCGTTACCACGCACAGCATCGACTGTTAGTTGAGCCGCGTAAGCAATATTCAAAGTTTTTCCCGTAGGAACTGTTACATCTGTGCGGAATGTCACCGTGTTTCCATTGCGTTCTGAGGTGATAGTAATTGCTTGACCATCTAACTCACCCCGCACAGATTTAGGTAAAAACTGGAATCCTAAAGGTAAGTTGTCAGTGACAAATATATTATTCAGACCAGCATCAGCAAGGTTTTTTACCGAGATCCGATAGATTACCGTATCTCCAGGTTCAGCCGTAGCGCGATCGCCTGTTTTGATAATCTGCAACTGATTAGCTTGGCACAGATTTGTACTGAATTCAAAGGCTAATAAGTCTAGTCCTACTACTTCTGCATTCGGAACTAAGACAACTGTTTGCTCTACCCTAGTCTCACCTGTAAGGCTAATTGGTTGGCCATCTAGAGAACTAGCGATATATCGCACAATATTATTACCTTGTGTGCCAGTGGTACCAACGATTTCAATCTTGATCCGCCGTTGTTTGTAGATAGAATTTGGCGGTGGATTAACTACAAAAATATAAGTTCTACCTGGATCAGTTTGACCCTTATTCGGATCGAGTAGGAAATTGTAGACACCCGCAGGGTTATTGGTAACGAAGTAGGGGTTACTATTCTCGGTATTTGGTGACTTACCGCCAGGAACGTTGTTATTAGGAATATCGGGTAACTCTGTTCGAGTCAAAGAAAGCAAACCGCCTAATTCTGTACCTGTTGGGTCGCTAGGGTTAGATTCGTATACGCCAACTGAAAAACCTGTATAGTCAGGCAAAATAGTACCAGCGCAACCTAATATCCGCCCTAATGGATCGACTAATGGGCTAGGACTAACATTAAGCTGACTAGAAGTTCCGTCATATTTTTGATTATTAGCAGAGTCTGTATAAGTATAAGTAGCTTGATTTATTAATGGCAAAGACACACCCAGATTGTTAGTCTGTTGTGCGATCGCTGGTATAGATATAGTAGTTTGCAAAAAACTCCCCAGAAGAACAGTAGCTGTTAACCTTTGATACCAGCTACTCCTATAAGTAATTTGTTTTTTCTTTTGAGGACGGCTCACTGAACACATCTCCTCTGGAATGCCACTTTTTTTGTTAATAAAAGCACTTGTTTATCTATCGAAGATCCCTCCGATTCTCCTTATAAAGCACGTTGTTTTTCGCTCTTGACTCCCAAAAAAGTCGCTACAGGCGGGTGATATCAGGCATAACGAATCAGCGAACTTGGACTTGATAAATAGCTTTAACCGTTTTCTTGGCCGGAACTGATGGCACTTGCAAACGGATGTGGGTGTAAACATTTGCTGGTGCTGGTTTTGTTTCCACTTTCCCGCCAGGAAGAGTAACTTTAACAGTGGGATTTTCGACAAAGCTGCGTCCGCCATCAATGCTGTAGGTTACTTTAGTCTCATTAGTGGCGATCGCAGATTTCAGTATGTATACCATTCCTTTAGGAATAGGTTGATTGAGAATCAAATTCTTTACGGGGCGATCGCTCTTATTTTCGCCACTTAATGTATATCGCAACACATCTCCTGGTTGCACCACAACTTGACCTTTTAAAGGTTGCCATGTCTTGCTTTGCTTACCCTGCTGATCCTTTGCTATGACTTGCTTGTCAGCTTCTAAGCGCAATTGTATTTGCCCTTGAGTTTTGACATTTTGGGCAACAGCACTGGTAGAATGCCATAGAGAAGCGATTCCTGGCACTTGGCTAACAAATGGCACTGTAACAATAAGTGCGAACGCTCCTAAACTTGCAAAAGAAAAACGCTTCATATCAATAACCTCAAAAAACTTTCATAATGCCGATTGCTGATTTATCTTTCCCTGTTTTCGCTGGGGAACAATCATTTTGTAGTTGGCACTTTAGGATTAAAGCAGCAGCTACAAATACAGATGTGCTATACACCCCTCTTTGCAAATAAAGAGGGGTGAAATCAAACTATCTAGTTAACCTTGCGTTGGAAGATAAATGTTCTTTGAACACCAGGTGCAATCTGTCCAGTGGCAGTATTTACATACTTTGTGACATCACTGTTTAGCGTGGTTCCGGTTTGGTCGATGCTAGAGTTAGTAGCTGGATTACCATTGAAGAACTGGATAGTTGAAGCCCCAGAATCCTTTGCTGAACCAACAATGTTGCTAGTATCAATTTGAGTGTTATTGTCGTTGTCTAGCGCCCAGTTGTTGCCCCCTGCTGTACCATCTTCGGTAATCACAACTTTGTCAGCGTTCAAAATCACGTTACCAGTTCCAGATTGAACATCAGAAATATTTGTGTATTGAATTTGGTACTCAATAATGTTTCCTGGTGCAGGGTTCTTCGGAGTGATACTGAATGTACCATCAGTCCCTTGCACTGCTGGGCCACTTCCTTGTAGAACTCGTGACATTTTCAACAGTTTTAAGAAGCCAGTGTAGACGCGATCGATGGAGATGTTGTTGACTTCAAGAGGATCAACTACACCATTATTATTAGTGTCAATAAAGGCTGTAATGGGTACTGGGAATCCCTTACCAATATCAGTCGATAGTTGCGTACCAGGTGGTAAGTCAACTTCTACACCATAATTAACAATGCCACCAGCAGGAACAGCAAGGATTTTAATTGGTGTATTACCGTTTGCTATGGTAAAAACACCAGTAGCACTATTGTAGGTATAAACAGCAGATTGACTATTATAGCTAACAGTCACCTTTGTATTATTTGGCAAATCTGTAAATGTTGCTGGTGCGGTTGGCACTATTGTGATGTCGTTAGGGCTAGTACCGTTGTTCTTAATTGTGTTAGTGAAACCAACTGATTGCGGATCAAGTGTACTACCCGGTGATGTGTTAGGAGGAACAAAGGAAGATTTATTGGTGAAGTCATCGTTGGTTAAACCCGATGGCCCAGTAGCATCCGGTGCATTATTCGGCCCGTTTAAAACTGAGTTCGCCTGGGCGACTGAAACAGTATAAAGGTTGACATTTCCTGTAACAGAATTAGTACCTTGGTTGTTATTGCCCGTATCAATATTGGTGGGAGTAGTAGGATAATAGCCAGCGTCAGGTGTAGTAGGAAAGGCTCCAGTAGAGGGGTTGATGTTATCTGGGTTTTGATCGCCTGAATCGTCGAAGAGTAGGGGGCTATTTGGATCGCCAGCAGTTTTACCGAACACTTGAGCGATGTTGTTAATATTTGTCGGTGTTGTTACTGCGATTCCAGTGGTCTTTACTTGCACCGTAAAGCCTGTAACAGTTGTGCCAGTGGCAACTGAAGAGATAGAGCTAGGATTGTTAATAAAACCAACCCGTCTAACTACACCGCCTGTTACTTGAGTTTTGTCAGTTTTCCACAGAGCCTGATCAGCATTTATAGTTGCAGGATCTTCGCCAGCGTAAACCACTATCCACCCTGAAGGAGCAGTTGGAGTTCCATTAAGAGTTGTGGATGCTGGAAGTGCATCAGAAACTAAGATGCGAGGAACAAGACTACCGTCTACATTGATACTTGTACCAGCTAAAGCTGCGGGTGTTAGCCCCCGATTGGTTACGTCATTGCTCTCAACTCGCAAGCTTAAACCATAAGTCAGTACATCATCATTGAGTACGGAAGTATTACCAGGGTTGTAGGCTGTCCGAGTTTTGAGTATTGTGGCTAGAGCAACGGTTTTAACAGTGTTACCCACTTGAATTTGCTGGGTAATACTAGATTCTCGTGTACCGTTAACTGGTGCGCCAGGAACTTCACCACCACCTGCGTTATCAGCGTTATCTACAGTGTAAACGTCACCACCATCGGGATTACGCAGTTGGTTTTGGGCATCTCCAGGAGTATTACCAAGGGTAACTTTAATTACGTCACCGGATTGAGCGCCAGTTTGTACAGTCACTGGCACACGCACCAACACAGTACCGCTAACCGGAATTGAGGCTGTATCTACACCACCAGCTGTTACGTTTGTCCAAGTTGTACCACCGTCAGTACTATATTGCAGTGTGCCACTAGCTGGTGTTACCCCATTTTTATCAGGAGGAAGTACACCAGAAACTGTACCAGGCCCGGTTGTTGTTGCTTGGTTGGGAATATGGAATTTGGTGGGGTCGTTACCTACGTTCGTTAGGGTGTAGGTGTAAGTTAGTAAATCGTTAACTCCAACAGCGCCACCATTGTTATCTGTAACACCAGAGGCAGTGACGGTGATCCCAGCAACTTCTGCCACAGTGACGGTTACAGTATTAGAAGTGGCATTTATAGTTGTCCCTGGCGCGTTGGGATCTTCGTAGGTAGCAGTCGCTGTGTTACTGATAGATTGACCACCAGCTGTCCCGTCAGCTAGTACAGGTGCAATAAATTGGAAAAGGCTGCTAGTTAATAATGCTGTTGCTACTAGAGATTGATAGCATTGGCGCTGCTTGTTGACAGATTTTTTTCGGTTTACCATGAAAGTAGTTTGTTTATTTGCTGAACTTGTATCTTGGGTTTTGAGACAGGATAAAGTTCGGCAATTCCTTAAAGAATTACCGACTAATTTGCCCAAAGCCTTAAGGTTTTGGGCGCTGCATATATGAAAAGTTAATTTACTAGTGACTCCTGAAAAACTACTAGATTTAGGCAATAGGCAGAAAAGTTATTGCCTGCTTGTTTTACGCTCACTGTTGATTATCAAGGTTAGCAATCGCAAATATAGGTAATTTACTAGTGTGTTCTGCTGAATCTTTCGATGTAAATAGCAATGTAGCTTTTATACCAAAAAAAAACTTCCGTATAAACAAGTAACTTGTTTAGCGATGAGTGAACGCATAAAAACTGAAAAATTAACTTTATTTTGGCAACACAGATAGAAATTGTAGTGTTTGAAATAGAAGCAAAATATCCTACAAGCTATATATCAAAGCTCTTTTGAATATTTGCTGCTATGCATACATGATACTGTGTGTAGTTATTTGTCTAATGAAATAAAAAATTAAGTCAGTGATCTCGATCACCAAGTAAAGCGATCTTAATTTAATGAAATGCAAATAGCTCATAGATTTGATGCAATTTAATCATATCCATGACCAGCGTTTACACTGAGTAGCGGAAACTATTATCTGATTTCAGACCAAGTAAGTCTAAATATAAATACTAAGCTTGACAATTACGTATATAAAAATTTTACAGTAATTATTTTTTTCAATACCAGGGATACCCGACTAAAAAGGTCGGGTATGTTTGACTGGTATTTTTACTCGTGTTACTATCAGGCGACAGTGACAGACAAACAGGGAAAGCTAGTTTATGACTCAGGCAATCAAAACCCAAACCCAAACCCAAACCAGCACTGCCTACTTTCAAGCTTTAAAGTGTAAAGAGTGTGGTGCCGAATATGAACTCAAAGCCAGTAATGTTTGTGAGTTATGTTTTGGGCCTTTAGAAGTCAAGTATGACTACAACGCTCTCCGTCTGAATGTCACTCGTGAAACAATTCAAGCCGGGCCCAATTCAATTTGGCGCTACCGTCCCTTTTTGCCTGTTGCAACTGACAATGTTATTGATGTGGGAACGGGGATGACTCCCTTGGTTCGTTCTCACCGTCTTGCCCGTCGCCTGGGTCTAAATAAGCTTTATATAAAAAATGATGCGGTTAATATGCCCACCCTTAGCTTTAAGGATCGGGTAGTATCAGTTGCTCTATCAAGGGCACGAGAGTTGGGTTTCACTACCGTTTCTTGCGCTAGCACTGGTAACTTGGCAAATTCTACAGCTGCGATCGCAGCTCATGCCGGTTTAGACTGCTGTGTGTTTATCCCCGCAGATTTAGAAGCCGGTAAAATTATTGGTAGCTTGATTTACAGCCCAACGCTGATGGCCGTCAAGGGTAACTACGATCAAGTAAACCGTCTCTGTTCGGAAGTTGCCAATACACATGGTTGGGGTTTTGTCAATATTAATCTGCGCCCTTATTACTCTGAAGGTTCCAAAACGTTAGGTTTTGAAGTTGCTGAACAACTAGGCTGGGAACTACCCGATCATGTTGTTGCTCCTTTGGCATCTGGTTCGCTGTTTACAAAAATTTATAAGGGTTTCCAAGAATTTATCGAAGTTGGTTTAGTAGAAGACAAGAAAGTCCGTTTCAGTGGCGCTCAAGCAGAAGGTTGTTCACCAATTGCCCAAGCTTTCAAAGAAGGACGCGACTTTATTAAACCAGTTAAACCAAATACAATTGCGAAATCGCTAGCGATCGGTAATCCAGCAGACGGTATTTATGCTGTGGAGTTAGCTCAGAAAACTGGTGGTAACATTGAATCAGTCAATGATGCAGAAATTATTGATGGCATCAAGTTGCTGGCAGAAACCGAAGGCATCTTCACAGAAACGGCTGGTGGTACAACCGTGGCCGTGCTGAAAAAACTGGTAGAAGCTGGCAAAATTGATCCAGATGAAACTACCGTGATTTACATCACCGGCAATGGTCTAAAAACCCAAGAAGCAATCCAAGGCTATGTTGGTGAACCCTTGACTATTGATGCTAAACTGGATAGTTTTGAACGCGCCCTAGAGCGATCGCGTACTCTCGATCGCTTGGAATGGCAACAAGTTCTCGTTTAGTTAGCAGTTAGGAGTTATGAGTTTTTGATTCATGACTCCTAACTCTTAACTGTATTCCTAACTCTTCACTTTGTACTTTTATGGCTGTAACAGTTTTAGTTCCTACGACTCTTCAGAATTTGACTAATAATCAAGCTACTCTAGAATCCAACGGTAGCACCATTGCTGAATTGTTGGATTCTTTAGAACAAAGCTTTCCTGGGATTAAATCCCGGTTGTGCGATGACGAAGGCAAGCTACGTCGATTTGTAAATTTTTACGTTGATAGTGAAGATATCCGCTATTTAGATGGTATTAACACAGCCCTAAAAGATGGCGATGAAGTAAGTATTGTCCCTGCTGTTGCTGGTGGTTAATACAGAAAACATCAAATAAAGTAAAAGACTTACTAGACAAACCTTTGAGAAATTAACTGATTCCCGGTCTGAGATTGGGAATCAGTTAAAAACTTAGCGATCGCTTGAGATAATTTGAGAGAGTGTCAACGCTTAACTCTTACTTGATATCGTCGCAGAGATGGCGATCGCTCTTACTGACATTCGGGTTATTCTTTAGATAGTCATACAGCCAATCACAACCACGCTCCAGTAAGCTATCTAGATTCTTGAGATGATTTAGCTCATCCAAATTCCAGAGAATTATAGCCCCATCAGCACTGCCCAAAGCCAGAGTTTTACCATCGGCTGAGAAATTCGCGCTTAATAAATGATCGCTGTGCCCAGTTAGAGTTCTCACTAAATGACCGTCGCGTGTCCAAAGTTTTACAGTCTTATCATCACTGGCTGTTGCAATCATCTTACCGTCAGGTGAAAAATTCACGCTATTCACCTGATCGGTATGCCCCTGCAATTTTTTGTACCAGCGAAACTCGCCCTTGTCGTCCTGCTTCCAAAGTATTACCGTCTTGTCATTACTACTAGTGGCAATCATATCGCCACTAGGTGAGAACTTAACGCTCAAAACCCAACTGTTATGGCCGTTTTTCCCTGCGAGAGTCTTGTAGATGTGAAACTCGCCCTTATTGTTTTGCTTCCAAAGTTTTACCGTGTTGTCATCACTAGCTGAGGCAAGCATCTGACCGTTTGGCGACCAAGCTACAGCCCTTACCCAGTCCTGATGCTTGTTGAGAATCTGAGGTTTGATGCCATCAAGCCGCGATATTATTACTTTGTTGTCCATACTACCCAAGGCGATAAACTGACCGTTGGGTGAGAAATTCAAGTCTAATATTTTATCGCTTTTTGGAAAAAGGGTTCTCAGTAATTTACCGTCACGGTTCCAGAGTTCCACTGTGTTATCATCACTAGCGGTAGCAATTGTCTGACCATCAGGTGAGAAACTAACGTTATCGCTATGCCCCTCAAGAGTTTTTTCTAAAGTACCATCGCGCTTCCAGAGTTTCACTGTCTTGTCACGGCTGGCTGAGGCAATTATTTTGTCATCAGGTGAGAAATCTACCTGATTAACGCGATCGCTATGACCGTTGAGAATACTTACCACACCACTACCATACTGAATCTTCATTGTGCTGTCAGCGCTAGGAGAAGTAGGAATTTGGGCGTTGTGTAAGCAACTGGTATTACCAACTTGCCAAAGTTTCATCGTACCGTCAGCACTGGCAGAAATTAGGATTTTACAGTCAGGTGAAAACCTGACAGCATAAACTCCATTGCTATGTCCTGATAAAGTTGTGAGTAAAGTACCGTCAGGCTTCCAAAGCTTTACAGTCTTGTCGTCACTAGCTGTAGCAATCATCTTACCGTCGGGTGAGAAAGCCACACTATTGATTCCATCTTTATGTGCTTTAAAATTTTTTAAAGGAGTGCCGTCTCGATTCCAGAGTTTTACTCTGTTGTCGTTACCAGTCGCAGCAGCACCACCAGCCGCCGCCGCAATTGTCTGGCTATCGCTTGACCAAGCAACATCCCAAACAAAGTCGTCATAGCCTTCTGTAGTGTGCAAAAGCTTACCATTGGATGTCCAGAGTTTCACAGTTTTGTCCCGGCCACCAGTCGCAATCATCTTACCGTCGGGGGAGAAAGCCACACTATTGACTCCATCTTGATGCGCTTTAATCGTTTTTAATAAAGTGCCATCTGGCTTCCAGAGTTTTAGTGTACTGTCCCGACTTCCTGTAGCAATTGTCTTACCATCTGGTGAGAAATCGATACTATAAACTCCCTTATTTTCGCCACTATTTACTCCATCTTGATATGCTGGTAGGGTTTTTAATAAAGTCCCGTCCCGCTTCCAAAATTTTATGATGCCCTGGAAATCGCCTGAGACAATTGTTTGATCGTCAGGTGAGAAACTCAAACCTAAGACTTTATCTTGATGCCCTTCAAGCGTCTTGTACACGCTACCATCTAGATTCCAGAGTTTTATAGTATGGTCATAACTAGTTGAGGCAATCAACTTACCATTATGGGAGAAAGTTACACCCCAGATTAGAGCCTTGTGTCCTTCCAAGCGATCGCGCTCTACTATCCAGTAAACTGATTGTTGTAATGCCGCTATAACTTGGGTACGAATTTCAGAATCGGTTTTTCCCCAGTCTGTAGCTTGGAGTTTTTTACCTGCTTTAATGGCTTGTTTAAGTGCTTCAAACCTTTGATTTGAGGCAAAAAGGGCTTCTGAAGCTTTACTAATGGCAATTGTCTCAGCTTGTTCTGTTTTTTGCCTTTCAGATTCTGCCCGCACTCCTAATCCTACAGCTATAACTGCCAGAATGGACATTATAGTGACTCCTGCGATCGCAAAATTTCGTTGTCGTTTTGCGTCATTGCGTTGTCGCTTAAGAACACGATTTAGTTCTGCTTCAGCGTGTTGCCGTTGTTCCTTTTCCTTTTTCTGTTCCTCTAATTTTCTTGCTTGTTGTGACTGCCGGATAAAAGAAACTAGATAGTCATGAACCAGTTGATATAGGTTAGCAGGGTCTTCAGGAATATTTAACACCAGCCCCGAACCAACTAAAATCTCTAAAACTAGATTTAGTTTTTCTTTTTCTGAGACAATATCTGCTGTTTTTAAATCTTCCGCTAAATTGTCAGAAGTTTTGAAGGGACGAGTACCTTTCTCGTCTGTTAATAAATATAAAACTACTCTGGCACAGAGTTCGTTTTCAGAACCACAGTCTTTAATAACTTCTTCTAAAAATCGCTCGACTAGTTTTTCTTTTGTTCCTGACTGAAGATATTGTTCTAAAGTTGTAATTTTATCTGTTTGAAGTTGCGAACCGACGATTTGTAACTCAATCGGGCGTACCTCGCCAAGTTCATCTGATAAATCTTCTACTAATTGAGCGATTAACTCAGGTTCTAAGTAAAAGTGGGTTTGTTCTGTCAGACTTTGGACAACAGCTTTGGCATCTTTTGAAGAGAAATTTCCTAAATAATAACGGATATCCTTATCTAAAATATTGTTATTAATTGCTCTAAAATTCAGCAGGCGATCGCATTCTAATAAATAATGCAAATAATCTTCTCTCAAACAGAGAATAACCTTAACATAAGGAATATCCAAACAAAGTTGCAAGAACTTATAAAATTGCTGTCTTTTACTTTGATCTGTGTAAACAAAGAAAAACTCTTCAAACTGGTCAAAAATTAAAACTGTTAACTTCCGCTCGGATTTTTTCCGCAAACTTTCACAGATAAATTCTATTGAATTACTAGATGTACCATTATCTGCTAAACACTTTGCCAATATCGCCATCCAATCTGTATAAACTCGCATGACAATAGGTAATACATCACGCGCATCTATTGATTGTAGTTGCAATGTTGGTACTAGTCCCCCGTTCAAAATTGAACTTTTACCTACTCCTGACTGACCATGAAATACAGTCAATTTATTGTCAGTCCGGCTCATTCGTTTCATCAACCGATTAACATCTTGTTGCCGACCAGAAACAGCAATTTCTTGAGCAACTTTTATGAGATTTTCTCCTTGCACTAGTGCCGGATTAATTACCTCATGCCGAGGAATTAAATAAGCTGCCCCAATAAAAGCACGAAAACCATATTGATGTTCAATTTTAATTAGCTCTTGCTTAATCTGAAAAGCTGCAAGATATTGACCTTGTTGATAATAAATGCTTTGTAACCTCTCCAAAATCCGAATGTAAAGCTCTGGATCGTATTGAGGTTTAGTTTCTCTTCTTGCAGCTTCTAGGGTAGTTAAAGCATCTTCCACCTTCTTAAGCTGCTGTAGCGCTCTGGCTAGTGCAAATAAATACCAACCTTGATGATAATATAGCACCAATTCTAAATTAGCTTTCGATTGGATGGATTGGTTACTAGCTACAATAGAAAGCGCTTTTTTGGCAGCTTGTTTAGCTTTATCCCAAGCAGACTGAGAAAGTGCTACTTCGGCGATAAATCCATAAGCTCTTGCTTTTCTAAACCAATCAGGATAAGTTTGATATAGAGTTAAAGCTTTTTGAGCAACTGCTTCTAATTCATCCCAGTGCTGAAGCTTTTGTAGTACTTCTCCCAAAGCGTTGATAAATTTTGCTACCAAGTCAGGACGATTCGCCTGCTCAAATATTTCGAGACATTTGTAATAATAATTTTTAGCGTTCGAGCAAGCATTTTGTTGTTCCGTTAAATGCTGCACGGCGTAGGTACGCCACCATAACCCCAAATTGTACAGTACACAGCCTTGCTGTTCTAGTTTAGAACTCTGTTGCAAAAGTGCGAGACTGCGTTCATAATGCTGGCGTGACTGTTCCATCGAAACCGCATCTCGACCCAGAACAAATTCTAAACTGGCTTCTAGTTCTGCGTCTAACTTCACACCCCGCTTTTGCAGTTCAGCTTGTGCTAACTCAAGTTCTACGCGGTGCGGCGAACCGATTGCCAAGTTGATTGCAGAATTATCGAGAAATTTTCCTGCGCCAGCATCTAAAACTTGAGCAAAAACTGATTCAGCAGTTTGTTTGATAAATTGAACTAAATCAGCATTTGCGATCGCAAAATGAATTATTGTGGCCCAATTCTCAAAATCTGTCGCTAATCTGATCAGCTTTTGCAGAACTTGGTCATTAACCAGTAACATGACTGGGAACGGGAAGTTTTTTCTAAACTCCTCCCGTACTTGGTTAGCTGAAGTTAGAACTGTATCAATATCTTTAACCGATTCCAAACCAAAAACCATTAACGCTGATGGCTGTTCATCTCCCAATTTTTCACCTATAGACGTGTAAAGAGTTTTCACTGACACGGGTAAGGTGATTTCACGGATTTTAACAGGAGATAGTTGGTGTAGACGTTGTACTATATCTTGACGGAAAGCTGCATAGTTACAGCGCAGCAAAGTCAGTGAAAATTCTCCCTGAGAAAGGTTAATTGCTCGCACCAAAGTTTGCAATGAACGCTCATTGTCAAAGGCTAGATTTTCTGGCTCTTGCTGATTACTCATAACATAAATAATTTACCTTATAATAACTGTTTGTATAATTACATCATCTAAGTAGAGGGCAGTAGACAAGAGAATAATTTCTGCTAATTTTAAAAGCTGTAGCTGCTCCCGTCACGATTGATATCGCTCCCGTCACGACTGACATCACTCCCGTCACGATTGACATCGCTCCCGTCACGACTGACATCGCTCCCGTCACGACTGACATCGCTCCCGTCACGATTGACATCGCTCCCGTCACGATTGATATCGCTCCCGTCACGACTGATATCGCTCCCGTCACGACTAAGATGCTTAACGTTATACAATTTCACAAAATACCTGATAAGTGCATTAGCCGTAGGTTGGGTGAAGCGGAGCGCAACCCAACATTCTGAGATATGTTGTGTTACGCAAAGCCTCCACCCAACCTACAATTTTTTTGCAACATTTTAGCCTTGCCACGCCAGTAGGGTGTATTGTCGCGTAGCGCTACGCACATTAATACCCCGATTCATAAACTAAATTCCTTGGCTTCAGCCAAAATCGGATTGACATCAAACCAAGAACCATCCTCATTCCGGTATTCAAATACAAACATACTGCGGAGCAAAAGTTCGTATCTTTCATGACCTCTCAAGCTTTTCTCTTGTGTCACCTCACGTAGTAATTCCCATTCATCGGGCGTAATTGCCAAAGTTAGCTCATTGCGGCGTTGTTTTATCACCCTATCCACACATTCCCGCGACAGAGGTGGGTCTTCTTGCTGAAGACAGCGAAATAATAACATCAGCAAATTACGCAAATGACCACCGCTAACTCGGCAAAGTCGCTCTAAAGTATCAGGACTATCAAAAACCTCGGTAATTAAATTCTGACTTTGTTCCCAACTAACGCCAGGAAAAGCCCTCGTCATAACCATCTGTTGCAGTAGCGTGAGTCCTTGTGAAAATTGCGAACCATCTTGCAATTGCACAGGAACCATCGGCAAAACCTTGGGGTCTACCCCAAAGCGATTTGTTAACCTTCCTAAAGCGTTGGAAAAAATCAACACTAGGGGAATGGTATAAACAACATGACAATTTAGCTGGTTTAACTGTTCACCACGTTCTACAAAGAGATATTCTGGCTGGTAATAACCCGAAGGCTTCAAAGAATTATCCACTCTGTCGAGATTATCTATAATTACCACCAGTCCTTGTTTACCTTGCTGCTTGAGTTTTTCTATAGCAGGCTTGAGCAATTCTTTGTTAATTGATTCTAAAATGCCATTGGTGCGTGGTTCTAAATATTGCCGTAACTGGCCGCGGAGTTTGGGACTATCTTTAGTTTTGGCAGTAATTTTGGCAATACCTACAGATAATTCAGCCTCCACCCCAATGTCTAGCGGCGTTTGCAAAAACTCAGAAATTTCGGTAAATAGATTTTTAAAGTATCCTGGTTTAAGGTTGATTTTTATTGCTTCTAAACTTTGACTCACCTCACGAGCTACTGCTAGTAAAATATCTGTAACATCAATATCAGCCATATCGAGGCTTTGGCTAGACTCGAAATAAACCACATGAAATTCCTGCTGCTCTAACTCTGCTTTTAGTCGCAGTAACTCAGTGGATTTGCCACAGCCAATATGTCCGGTAAATAATTGACAGGTAGGTTGTTCTGGTGCAAGGCGGGTGATAGTTCGCCCAAGTTCTTCAATAATCTTGGCACCACGAACTTTAGAGAAATCAATATAATATTGTCTATCCTCCGGTTTGCTCACAACCAGAGTTTTACTGGGGTTGCAAGCTTGAAAAAACCTGACTAAATCTAGTTTCATCACAAATCACCCGAAATTAGCCTGATACTCTTGCCATTTCAGTGATTATACAGACGATAAAGCGGCTATTTCGGAAAAAACTTCTTCAAGGCGACTGATTAAGGACTTCCATAAAAAACGTGAGTTCGACAGACCTCTCCCTGCCTTGAACTTGCGTTCAAGTCTGTCCCTCTCCGAGTCGGAGAGGGACAGGTTTTGCGTAGTAAAACTAGGGAGAGGTCTTTTGGGTGGACATGATATGACCCAATACGGTTCAGTTAAGGCTAAAACTCTTTGTCAAAGTCAATTTTTTTAACGTAGACGCTTCGGCTTGCCGCAGGCTACCACAGAGGCGCAGAGGGCACTGAGAGGAATGGCACTAAGAAAAGCTGAAACTTCGTCAGGGCAGGGTGTGGGAGGTGTGGGAGGTGTGGGAGGTGTGGGAGGTGTGGGAGGACGGGGAAGAAGTCTTACCCCCCACACTCCCCCCTCTCCCCACACTTCCCACACTCAAAAGCCAGTTAAATCATAGGTTTGCGCTTATCTTAGTGCCATTCGGCACTGAGAGAAGAAAGAAATGCTGTATTGTGATATTACCATTCGAACTCACGTTAAAAAAAGCAAATGTCTATAATTTCAACTTTTCACCTCGAATCGAATAATCTAACAACTCCATCGGGTGAATGACTGAAATATTCTTACCTTGTAACTGCAAATGCTTTGTAATTTGCAAAGTACACCCCGGATTAGCAGAAGCAATTAACTCAGCACCAGTATTCAACAAATTCTGTACTTTTTGCTGACCCAATTCTTCAGCAACTTCCGGTTGCAGCATATTATAAACCCCAGCACTGCCACAACATAAAGCCGCATCTACTGGTTCTCTCAACTTCACCCCTGGAATTTGTCGTAATACCTGACGCGGTTGGACGCTAATCTTTTGACCATGCAATAAATGACAGGCATCTTGATAAACTAAATTCAAGGGTTTATCAGTGAGTGGCGATAATTTTGCTGTTATACCAACAGTTGCCAAAAACTCTTGAGCATCTTTAACTTTAGCTGCAAAATCCTTTGCCTTTTCCCGATATTCGAGGTCATCTTCTAAAATATGACCGTATTCTTTTAAAGTATGACCACAACCAGCAGCATTGATAATTACAAAATCGACATCAGTGTTAGCGAAACTATCAATCATCTGCCTTGCTAAAGCTTTCGCCTGTTCTGTTTGTCCTTGGTGTTCGGGAAGTGCTGCACAACAACCTTGAGATTTGGGAATCACAACTTCACAACCATTCGCTGTTAAAACCCGCACCGTTGCTTCATTCACGGGGGAGAAAAACAGCCGTTGCACACAACCCAAAATTACCCCGACTCGATAGCGCTTCTCACCTTTAGCAGGAATCACACTAGGCAGATTATCTTGAAAAGATTTGAGGGTAATTTCTGGCAGAATTGATTCCATTGCTGCCAAACGGGGCGATATTTTATTGAGTAAACCTGTAGCGCGAAAGAATTTAGCAAATCCCAACTTCTGATAAACCAACAACGGAACTAATAAAACTCGTAAAAGATTGGGATAGGGAAACAGAGAAAATATCAGTTGACGAAAAAATTGGTCTGGCAAACTGCGGGGATAATTTCGTTCAACTTGGTGGCGAGTTGCAGAAATCAATTTGTCATACTGCACACCAGAAGGACAAGTACTCACACAAGCAAGACATCCCAAACACGAATCAAAATGTTCTACAGTTGCCGTATTGAGAGCAATCTCACCCTCATTAATTGCATCCATTAAATAGATGCGTCCTCTAGGTGAATCCATCTCCTTGCCAAGCACTCGATAACTTGGACAAGTCGAAAGACAAAATCCACAATGTACACAACTATCAATTAACTTTGGGTCAGGCGGATGACTCTCATCAAACCCCTTTAAATTCTTTAAACTAGCCGTATTGTTAACAGCATTTTCTGAAACCTGCATATTTCTACCTTCCCCTCTCTACCTCAGCGTTCTCTGTGCCTCTGCGGTTCGTTTTCTTAAACCTAAATTCCACCCACAAACCGACCAGGACTTAAAATATTCTTACTATCAAACTGTTCCTTAATACGGCGCATCAACGGCAAAGCATTCCCCGTATAACCCCAAACATCTATTTGTTCTTTAACCGCCACTGGTGCTTCCAGAATTGTTAAAAAACCTCTATTCAGTTGGGTGGAATCGCGCACCTGCAAAACTTGATTTTCATCCTCTAATTGTAACAAACCTAAACCACTACTTATATGAATTAAACCCAACTCCACCTGAGTCAAAATATCTACAGCAGCAGTAGGCAACACTCCTATTTTGCAGGTAATTACAGATTCTCTGGCAGAAAAATGTATTCGTTCTTGCAATCTCTGCCATAGACTAGCCTCATCAGCATCGGCAAAAATTGCCCCATTTAAACCTAACTTTTGACCTACTTCCAAAACTCGGTTTGACTGTTCTTTAACACTCTCACTAATACTCTGAAAACGGGCAATTAATCCCAATCCTTGACCCAAACCTAAGCTAGACACCAATTTAGTTGATAGCAAATCAGCCTGAACTGGTGTTAATGCCGAACCTCGAAGAATATCAGCCGCTTGGGATACAGCCTCAGCACTACCAGTTAGTACCACCGTCCCCGATGCTTCTGATAGCGGATACACACGGAAAGTCAGTTGACTAATCAAACCTAATGTGCCATAAGACCCAGTAAGCAATTTCATCAAGTCATATCCGGCAACATTTTTAACTACTCTTCCCCCAGCTTTAGCGATTTCTCCATCAGCACGGACAAAGGTAACACCTAGTAACTGGTCGCGCACACTACCATAACGTTGCCGCAGAGAACCTGTATCACCTGTGGCAACAATACCGCCAATGGTTGCTGACTCCGGTGCTGTGGGGTCAAGGGCGAGAAATTGCCGCGATTTTGCCAAAAGTGCCTGGAGATCCGAGAACTTCATTCCAGCTTCTACTGTGACAGTCAAATCGCCAACAGCGTGTTCAATCAGTTGGTTGATGCGTTCTGTGCTAACTACGACATCAACGCCCTTAACTAAACCACCCCAACTAAGTTTACTGCCACTACCACAGGGTAGGACGCGCCAGTTGTGACTGTGAGCTTTGGCGATGACTGCGGCTAGTTGTTGTTGGGTACGGGGATAGACGATACAAGTGGGAGATTTTCCAGAAGTTACAGCCTGTTGGATACGTTTTTGCTGGCCTATTTCGATATTTTCCCAAAGGCAAACAGCATTTTCTTCGCCGATAATAGATGCAAAATCAGTAGCGCACACGCCTTGCGGCTTGTCGTTAGATATCGCTTTCATTGAGTTTATTTTTTTACGCTCTACCTCTAATTTACTGGTTAACCTGACCAAAAAAGCGTATTGCCATTAATATACGGTGGCTGTAGATGCCTAGGTTGGGATGCGCCAACACGAACCAAACGCTACTCATTTGCGATCAACAACGCTTGTAACGAATGATTTACCGATATTACCAACCTAATAAAATATTTAAATTGTATTAAATGTTTACTTAATTGTCTAAACAGTCTTAACTGTCCTTGCATTTTCATTAAAAGAGTAAGAGTATATTTATAGAAAATTACTTTAATTTTCCTTAACCATTAAGTTGATATAAATACATAAGTTCTTCGCACTCTACTTAATGGTTAAGTTTGCTTTTTTCTCGTTGATTCAATAAAGCGGAACCGAAAGATTAGACAATCCATTCTAAAACTAGAATTTCAGGTGGAATGAAACCATGAATATATTTAAGTACATCAAAAAGGCGATCGTTTTTACCCTGGTTGTGTTTAGATAGTGTCCATTTAATTAACCTTAATAAAAAGACCTCTCCCTGGTTTTATTACGCAAAACCGTCCCTCTCCGACTCGGAGAGGGATAGGCTTGAACTTTAATTCAAGGCAGGGAGAGGTTTATCGAACTAACGTTAAATAAAGTTATGATGTTCTTGTATTAAGAGCGATCGCGCTTTGGTTGGTAAAGTATTAGCTTTATCCAACTTATATTATCGGCAAACTTTCTTATATCCTGATGACAATTTTAAAATCTCAAAAGAAAAAGTAGTAGATAGTTAATTTAACTAATCTACTACGGGTAGAGTTAGGAGACAATTTTGATATCTATAGAAATCATAAATTAGTTGTAAAAATTATTTTTTAAACTTAAAAGCAAAGTAGTTAGACAGTCCGGTTTTTATTTGAATGGAATTTTATGCTAATTTGATTAACTTTTAAAAAAGGTAGCAGATGGGGAGAAATTACCCATCCGCTACAAGTAAACGGAGGTATAAACTTGATTATTTAATTGGCATGAACCAATTCTTGAGGCGCGGCGGCATCATAAGCTACAGCTTTAACAAATTCTTTGAGGACATCTTTGAGCCTTTGGTCAATTTCTTCATCTAAGATGACACTGTTATCAGCTTGTCGTTGAATTTGTTTGTCTACTGCATAAACAGTAGCTAAGATATGCCGCGCTCCTAATTCAGATAATACAGGTTTCAGAGCATATTCAATTGCCAATAAATGAGCGATCGTTCCACCAAGGGCAATTGGTAATACGGGTTTACCTGTCAATGATTTTTGTGGGAGCAAATCTAGAAATGTCTTCAGCACTCCTGTGTAAGCAGCCTTGTAGATTGGGGTGGCAATAATTACACCATCTGCCTTTGCTAATAAAGCTTTTGGCTGTTCTAAAGCAGGGCTATCGTATCGTCCAAAAACTAAATCTTCAGCAGGTAAATCCCGAACTGAAATAATGTCTACATGCAAGCCTTCTTGTTGTAAAATTTTGGCGGTGTATTCGACCAAACCATAAGTTCTAGATGGATGAGTTGGACTACCTGCGATCGCTAAAATATTTGTCACTCAATTAAACTCCTATGTATTAATGAGAATGGGAAATTGGGAACTTGTACTGAGCGCAGTCGTTGGCGCAGCCTCTCGTAGAGAAGTATGGGGAATGGGGCAGACGGAAAAGAGGTAATTTTTATTCTTCCCCAGTCCCCAATCCCTCATACCCTAAACTTTACTAGGATATGGATGTGGCTTTCTCTTTATGCTGTTTAGGGAAATCTTCATTTGCCACAATCTCACCAAATGGACTCAAGACGTGTTGCTTCTCTACTACTGGCAGATTTTCTAAGGGCAAATGGGGAAATAGAAGTTCTGCGACTCGATAAGCTTCTTCTAGGTGGGGATAACCAGAGAGGATAAAGGACTCAATACCTAAATCTGCATATTCCAACATTCTGGCCGCTACGGTTTGAGGATCGCCTACTAAGGCCGTTCCCGCACCACCCCGCACCAAACCAACTCCTGCCCAGAGGTTGGGACTAATCTCTAAAGCCTCACGATTCCCGTGGTGTAATTGAGTCATCCGTTGTTGTCCAACTGAATCCATCCGGGCATAAGCTTTTTGAGCTTTATCGATCGCTTCGTCATCGACATATTTAATTAAATCATTGGCTGCATCCCAAGCTGCACTCTCGGTTTCGCGAACAATCACATGTAAACGAATCCCAAACCGCAAAGTCCGCCCTTCTATTTCTGCAAGTCTGCGAACTAATGAAATCTTCTCGGCTACTTGCGCCGGTGGTTCGCCCCAAGTTAGATAGACATCTACGTGCTTGGCAGCAATTTTTTGAGCAACAGGAGAGGAACCGCCAAACCACAACGGTGGATATGGCTTCTGAACAGGTGGAAACAGCAGCTTACCATCTTGAATATTGAGATAATCGCCCTGAAGATTGGCTTGTTCTCCACTAGCGATCGCTCGCCATACTGTCAAAAATTCATCTGTTAATTCATAGCGCTGATCGTGATCCAAATGCAAGCCATCTCCCGCCAACTCTACGGGATCGCCTCCTGTCACGACATTAATCAGCAAGCGTCCTCCAGAGAGACGATCAAAAGTCGCCGCCATCCGCGCCGCTACTCCAGGCGATACCAAGCCGGGACGAATCGCCACCAAAAAACGCATCCGTCGTGTCAGCGATACCAGCGTTGACGCTACAATCCAAGCATCTTCGCAAGAACGTCCCGTGGGCAGCAATGCCCCTGTATAACCAAGGTCATCCACCGCTTGGGCAATCTGCCGCAGATAGGGAAAGCTTACTGCCCTTCCACCTGTAGCAGTTGCAAGGTAACGTCCGTCGCCGTGGGTTGGGATGAACCATAGTAGCTGCATGAATCCTGTCCTTTTAAACTACGGTAAAACGATAGAACTACCGTGCTTTGTTTATAGATGTAGAGTATCACATATTCTACCTAAGCAAGCAAGAAGTTTTTTTAGAAACTCCGGTATTCCTATCAAACCAATGTATATTAAGCTGTGTTCAATAAGATAGCGATCGCAAAGATTGGAAATCGGGAATTGAGTATGGTTATTTTCCTTGCCCCCTTTTCCCTCTCATTCCCTGATCTCCCCTTGCTCCTTAGCCCTCTTCCTGTCGTCTCTAAACAGAAATAAATTGGAGTTCAGATGTGGTGAGGTCGCGCCATTGACCCAATTGTAAGTCATCTAATCGTAGGTGGGCTATGCTGACTCTGACCAGTCGCAAAGTCGGAAACCCAACAGCCGCAGTCATGCGCCGGACTTGACGGTTTTTTCCCTCTGTCAAAGTCATTTCCAGCCAAGCTGTCGGTACATTTTTGCGAAATCTAATTGGCGGGATGCGTTCAGGTAGCTCTGGCTCTTTTGATAAGAGCCTAACTTGTGCTGGTTGAGTGCGGTAATCTTGAATTTTTACGCCTGTTTGCAACCTTTTGATCGCATCTTCATCTGGAATTCGCTCTACTTGTACCCAGTAAGTACGTTTATGACCAAAACGCGGATGGGCAAGGCGATGTTGCAATTGTCCATCATTCGTTAACAGCAGTAATCCTTCACTATCCCAGTCTAAGCGTCCTACAGGATAGACATCAGGTACATCTATATAATCTTTCAGGGTGCTATGTGTGGGAGCATCTTTTGTAAATTGGCTGAGAACGCCATAGGGTTTGTAAAAAATAATATATCGGTGATGATTTGTCATTTGTCATTGGTCATTTGTCATTGGTCATTGGATATTGTTATTCTTTTCTTGCTCCTTTGCCCCCTGGTTCTATTTTCTAACGAGATTTAAACATTTTTGAGGGGAAATAAGCGTTCAAATACTTTCCCCGTAGGGACAATTCATGAATTGCCCCTACGACGCAGGTCTATTTATTATCATCAATTATTAATAAACACCTGAAATGACGTATTTATGTTGATTCACAGCATAACTCTGTATGGTATGTAAGTCTTAAAGCCGTATTTTGTAAACGACAAAAAACGATATCGTCAGAAATTGTGGGTTGAAATTTGCTTAAGATACACAACCAATGCCCTATGACTAATTACTTTCGCTCCAATGTTGATGCAATGGCTAGCTATATTCCCGGTGAGCAGCCCCAGCGTGGTACACAGATAATTAAACTCAACAGCAACGAGAACCCCTATCCTCCTTCTCCTGCGGCACTAGCTGTACTACAAAATATTGAGGGGGAGTGGTTGCGGCGATATCCAGAACCTTTCGGCGGGGAATTTCGAGAAGCCGCAAGTAAAGTTTTAGGAGTTCCTAGCGATTGGATTATTGTAGGCAATGGCAGTGACGAATTGTTGAGCGTAATAATTCGAGCCTGTGCAGAACCTGGAAAGAAGGTAGTTTATCCGATGCCCACTTATGTGCTATATCGTACATTAGCAGAAATGCAGGCTGCGGAAATTATTGAAATTTCCTACAGCGAGGACTACAGTTTACCTTTGGAAGAACTGGTTGCTGTCAATGGTTCTGTCACATTCATTGCGTCGCCGAATAGTCCATCGGGGCATCTGGTAGCAACTAACGAACTGCGCCAATTAGCCAGCCAGTTATCTGGAGTTTTGGTGATTGACGAAGCATACATAGATTTTACCGAAGAGAATGCGTTGGCTTTGGTAAAGGAATACGAAAATGTGATCATAATTCGTACACTTTCTAAGGGCTACTCGTTGGCTGGATTGCGATTGGGATTTGGAGTGGCGAATCCTAAACTGTTGCAGGGGTTGTTTAAAGTGAAGGATAGCTATAACATTGATGCGATCGCTTGTGCAATTGGCACGGCTGCTATTACCGATCAAGCTTATAAAAATGCTTGTGTGGCAAAGATTAAAGCATCACGGAATCAGCTATCAACAGACTTAAAACAATTAGGTTTTCATATCTGGGATTCCCAAACTAACTTTTTGCTGGTAAAGCCTCCACAAAGAAACGCGGAATATCTCTATCAGAAACTGAAAGAACAGGGAATTTTAATCCGTTACTTCAAGCAGCCTGGGCTAGACGATAAATTACGCATTACTGTTGGCACAGATGAGCAAAATCAAGTTCTAGTAGAAGCGTTGATTTATTTGTTGAGGACTGGGGATTAGGACAGGGGGAACGCATCTAAATCATTGATATATAGTGAAGTTAGCGATCGCAAACTCTCTTCCCTAAAAACTGGGCGATGTATTGAAATTGTTGTAAAAACTGGCAATATCCCCTGAAAATGCTTGATATTTAGTTGCTAATACAGAAACTGCGATCGCAGATTGCACACAACATAATTCTGTATTAAATCAAAAAAGGGGATCGCGTCCTTGTATTATTTACATCAGTACTAAGAATTAATGAACAAGGTGATGACAAGTAGCGGCATTTAGCGCAAAAGTTACTTTTATCAGTTCATATATAGTATTTTTTTATTAACACCATTGCTTTGTAGGCGATCGCCTATTTTTGTAATTCAACAAATTTATAACTCTGGCACCTGTAGGTTACGTTTATTGCCTGCGTAATGCTTGTAAATAATTTCTGGAGAGTTACCAACCCACCTTCCTACATCCTTCGCATCAATATCAGCTTCCAGGCAAAAAGTAATAAAAGTGTGTCTGCATTGGTAAGGTTTGCGATATTCGCTTACTACACCTTGTTTTACAAGTTGAGTTACGATTCCATCTATATGTGTACCACGATGATTTTTGTAACCTTTCCAGGCATGATTGAGAAAATCTCCAAAGTCTACTATGCCGCCTTTCTTGCTTCTAAAGATAAAATCATCTGGGTTACAGTTCTCAGGCTTGATGGAGTCTAAAATTTCACGGTGCTGATGATTAATCGGAAAACGTCTTTGGCTTTGGGTTTTTAATCCATCTTTGAGGGCTAACCCTTTAGTACTGATTGTAATTGCTTGCTCAAAGGTAATGTATTTATCACTGATATGCTTCCATTGTAAAGCGATCGCTTCGGATGGTCTACATCCAGTAAAAAATAATAATTTTACTAAAGGAGCATAGTAGCTGTAGAGCTTACTCTCCTCGAACGCTTGAATTATGCTATCCCGTTCTTCCTTAGTAAAGGGATTAATTTCATATTCTGCCGATTCTGACTTCGGTATTTGAATATCTTTTGCCATACTTTGAAAGGGATTGGATTCAATTAGCTGATTCTTGAGTGCCCAATCACAGCAAGCATTTATATTTGTCAAAGTACGTTTGGCGGCATTAGCACTGAGATTTGCAAGTAAATAGTCTCGAATTGCGATCGCATCATCTAAAGTTTTAGTTGGTAACTTAGCAATGTGATTGCGATACTTGCGGTAGTCAACTGCATAAGTAGAAGGACTAACCTGTGGTTTTTTAAACTCAGTGTATTTTTCCCATAATTCTCCCAAGTCTGGTTGGGGGTTACGTGAAGGTGTAATTGGGGTAATTGGGGTAACGGTGCTTAATGATGCTGCTGGTTTGTACTTAACTAAACTGGCATCAAACTCTCCATAGTCAATATCCCTCTGGATTTTTGTCGCCAAAGCCGATGCTTGATGTCTTCCAAAAGGTGTATCGTCGTGCCTTGTTGAAAGATAGAAACGTTTGGTTTTTAGCTCTCCAGTCGGCGTAATAATAGGATGAGAAAAAACTAATTGGAGACTGCCGTTAGAGTTCTTTATCTGCACCGAGCCCCGGCTGGCAATACTTTGAGATTTTTTAGGCTCCATAAGCTTAATTAACTGGGGTAAACATTTTTACTTTTCCACTTTACCCCAGTTTTACCCCAGAAATGTGTATTGGGGTAAACACCTTTACCTTACATATTTACCCCAGTTGTTTCCCCAAACTACCCAAAATTACCCCAAAAATATTTGAAGGCTCTGGAAACAAGCCCTACGATTACCATTAAAAAAGGGCTTCAAAGCCCTGTAATGCTTATATTTATTTAAAGGCGGCACCCGGATTTGAACCGGGGGTGGAGGTTTTGCAGACCTCTGCCTTACCACTTGGCTATGCCGCCACATCAACACTATAAAGCCTTTTTGTCTACCACTTGATATCTTAAGGAGGCAATAGCATCAGTTTGACAATAGTAGCACAAGATTGTGAGGTAGAGATAGTGGGTTAACTGGATGTTTTTGGTATTCTTTTAGTCTTGCATCGGCATCCAGGTTCTTGTTATATCTGGATTAGCGATCGCTAATCCAAACTTCTGTCATAATGACGCAGTGATAATTTAGCACTTAACCCGTGATTCCTGCGACGTTCATCAATATCTACCACAAACGGCTCACTCACTTTGAGCATCTAGCACGTTAATTAGCTTTGACTTCATCGGCAAAATTAGCCCATCGGACAAAGTGAAAGGGGCCGGCGATGGAACCCCACAGACGCTCATCAGTGTCTAAATCCCTTCCCCGGTCGAGGCTGAAAAATTCTTTAGCGTCAATCTCAAATTCGTTATCTAAATAAGTATTTTTGCCGTCACGAACCACAATGCAGCCTTTACCAGGTTCAACCCTGCCTTTGAAGCTCTTACCTGTCCACTCTACAATCATGTTGCAGCCTGACATTTTTTCCAGTTGGTCAACAGACAACTCTTTGAGGCGTTCGGGTTCACGAGATGCACCGTAAAATTTTTGTTCTTCTTTAACGGTGTAGTGTTCAATAGCAATGTGGTTTTCTGCGGGAATCAATTTCATTACCCGCATCCGGTAGGGTTGATTGAGCATAAAATCATAAGCTTGTTCGAGAAACAAACTTACCCCTGAGAACAATTCCAAGGGAAGGGGACGGATACACACACGAATGTGGGCATAAAAAGGCGGATTTTCAAAAGCTTGTTCTTGATTACTAAAGTCAGCTGACATCCATCGGGCTAAGGTAGCAATATCAGTAGAATGAGTCACGTCGCTTCGCTCCAAATTCAAAATTCAAAATTAATAATCCCCCTAAATTTATTTAGGGGATTGTATTTTTTCTTTGTTGGTGATTATTAAAATGATCAACTAGCTGATTAAAAATTCTTTAGGATTATACCATTTTGGATTTTAGATTTTAGATTTTTGATTGGGGATTGCTTGCTGCATCTTGCTTAGTCTTAATTTGTCTATCGCAATCATTTTGCAATTTTGGGTTATTTTGACACTAGTCAGACTGAAAAATATTGGCTGCAATACCTCCGGTGGGCTTTGCCTACGCAATGTTTCAATTAGATATTAAGATCGCTTGTATTTCCAGACTGCTTAAAATCCCATTGCCTCGGCGACTGCGCCCAATTCTGCTGCAATCCCCTGTTTAAATTGACTGTGATTGTGTTTAATGGCTGTATCTGGGTCTTTTAGACCATTGCCTGTGAGGACACAAACCACTGTCGCGCCTGTAGGAATTTGGTCTTTTACCTGCAATAATCCGGCTACAGAAGCGGCGCTAGCAGGTTCGCAGAAGATACCTTCTGATGATGCTAAAAGTCGATAAGCATCGAGAATTTCTGCATCGGTAACGGCATGGAAATTTCCCTGACTTGCGGTTTGGGCTGCGATCGCTAATTCCCAGCTAGCAGGGTTGCCAATGCGAATTGCTGTCGCTAGGGTTTCGGGATGCGCTACGGGCTGACCGTGTACTAATGGAGCTGCACCTGCGGCTTGGAATCCCATCATTCGAGGTAAGCGATCGCACTTTCCATCTTGATGATATTGACAAAAGCCCATCCAATATGCTGTGATATTTCCCGCATTGCCTACGGGGATACACAGCCAGTCTGGGGCATCACCCAGCGCATCGACGATTTCAAAGGCTCCAGTTTTTTGCCCTTCTAGGCGGTATGGATTGACCGAATTTACCAAAGTTACCGGATAGCTTTCGGCCATTTCGCGGACAATTTCTAGCGCTTGGTCAAAATTCCCTTTAATTGCCAATACTTCTGCACCATACAGTAATGCTTGGGCTAACTTGCCCAGCGCTACATAACCGTCGGGAATTAATACAAAGGCATTCATCCCCCCACGCCTTGCATAAGCGGCGGCGGCGGCTGAGGTGTTACCCGTGCTGGCACAAATTACTGCTTTTGCTCCTGCTTCCTTGGCCTTGGAAATTGCCATAGTCATCCCCCGGTCTTTGAAGCTACCGGTAGGATTCAGACCATCATATTTTACAAAAACCCGTACTTGTCTGCCAATACGTTCTGCGATCGCTGGCACTGGTATTAGAGGTGTATTGCCTTCCAAAAGAGTGACGACCGGGGTTTTTTCACTGACAGGCAAGTATTGGCGATAGGCTTCTATCAGTCCGGGCCAGGGTTGGCGATGAGATTTAGCAACAGAAAGGCTCAAAGTCACAGGATTTAAAATTTCTTAATGTTAAGGATTCGATATTTAGAGAAAGTGGCAGATGGAAGCGGAAGAGGAAGAAAGTGAATTTTTCTTTGCCCTGTCCCAGCTCTTTAATTCCAAAAGAATATTACTTATAGAATATTATTTTTTGTGGTGCAGGTGTTTCACTTGCCATTTTTATTTAGAATACCAGTTAAATAGGCAATGTGCTGTCTCTCCTTGGCAGTAGCCTTGGACGAGTCCTTGCCCAAGGCTACTGCCAGAAAAGGTGGATATTAAAAAGGCATATTTTTAAGGGGATTGGGGAAATCTTTGCTGTGTCAGCCCTCAATTTTTCATAATCTAGCAGAATTCTTGATATAGTCTACATATAATTCCTGCGTAAATTCCCTAAAAAGGGCGATAATAATTCATACAACCATAATTGACAGGCTAATCAATTTAAGTATTGCTAAGTATCGTCAAGTGGGCGGAAGCTTTGCACACTTAGGGGATTGTTCTGTTTGGAACACAGCCATGATACTCGCCGTCTCTTATGATTGAACCTAAAATCCATTAGAGTAATTGATGAAAAATATACAATATTTTAATAAAGCTTAAAAGAGCATTATTATAATATTTCTAATGGTGTGAGTTAAATTGTGGATTTAATTAGCGATGCCTACTTGTTTATCTAGTGTTTCCGATCGCGAGTCCCAGGCTAACTGGGTCAGTAAGCTAACCAAGTCTTATTATCAAGACGATCAGCAAGCGAAATTGATGCATTTACAAGCAGAAGTAGACTCTCTGTTGCAGCAGTTGGAAAACCTGAAAAACCAACGTCTAGCCGAAACTAACCAAAAAGAATAAGTCAATTTTGGAGATAGCGGTCGCCAGTGCCTCTTTAATTTAAATTTGATTAGGGGGCGTGCTATTCAAAGCGCTGATTTTTCTCTGACCAGCGCCTCAGACTGTAGTTATGAGCATTTTCAACTAATAAAGCTAAAGATTGCACGTCTGAAAGCTTGGCGATCGCAGAGAGTCTTTGTAAGTCATTTTTGGTAAAATCACTGTAAATGACTTGATTGCTGTCAGACAAAATTATAGTCCGGTCGCGGCGTTCTTCTATGTTTTCCGCCTGGGTTTCAGGTGAAGACTGATTCAAGGATGCTATTGCTGCTGCTGAGATAGTCAGTATTATTTCTGGTTGAGCATTATTTGTTAAATCAATCACTTGAACGGGCCAATCACCCAACTTCCCCTGTATCTGCTCAAAGGTAGGAATAGCACCAGCCGCAACTTCGCCAGATTGCTGTAAAGATTGCCACACACTCGATAATATTACCTTCACCCCTTGGGGATTTTGTTGATACAGTTCTTGTAGAGTGATGGGAGATGGTTGTACCCATTCCAGTGCTGCATTTGTCAAAGCTAGAGGTTTGGGTTGAAGAACATCGTTTTGATTCTCTGGAATTTTTGGGCCCGCAGCCAATAGGCGCAAAACTTTACCCTGTAGTTGCACTGCTTTGATAGCGGCTATAGTAATTTTTTGTTCTCCATTTGGCAACCAGACTATAATCTGGATTTCCGGGTCAGAAATGATTCCTAAAGTTTTCCATAAAAATTTGGCGGCGGAAGTTTTAGGTGGGTTCAAATTCTCAAAGGGGGAATTTAGCCAGCTTTTACCGTCATTAAATGCACTCACCTCTACCTGATACCAAACTTGATTATCAGTGAGTTTCAAGTCTGCTGAGGAATTTGGTTGCAGCCACTCGCTGCTAGTAACTTGAGTAATTGGTTGCACAGTACCAATAATCTGACTAGGGTGAGTAGAGGATATTTGCGACTTTGCAGCCTCACTATTGAGTTTTGCTAACAGACCTTGAATATAGACAAGATTATCTTTTGTAATTTTTGGTTGCGTCTTTAACCAGGAATTAGCGTGTTCTTCTCCCTGCTGAACTGCCAAAATCAAAGCGAACCAAGCTTGCACATCTAGTCTATTTGGGTTCACCCGCAACGCGGCGGCTGTGCGATTCCACAACCGTTTTTTATCAGCTTTAAGTAGAGTAGCAATTTCTTGAGTATTATGTGGCGACGCTTCAAACACCTGTAATGCTTTCCCCCAGCGACCATCAATCAAGTTTGCTAGCACTTCTTGGCTAGGACTTGCCCATTTTTTCTCGGCTTGGGTTTTAGTAAGTTGGGAATGCAAGCGAATCAAGTCCATTTGCGCTTGCGCCACCTCTGGAAAAACTCCTTTGCGCTGTTTCTTGATGAATTTCAACCATTCAAAGGCTGGTGTCCATAGTCCACTACGGGCAATTGACAGGGCGTTTTGGTATGCAGAATCTTTGAGGGCTGCTGATTTGAGGGTAATCGCCTCCAATTCAATTGGTTTGAGGAATAACCTCACAGGCTTGACTTGGTAAACCTGTAAGTGCGGTTCTAAACCTATAGTTTGATCGACAACTAACTCTTTTGTACCATCACCAGTTACCTGCTGCCATCTGGGTAATTGTCCGTTGGGACTTGTCCAAGACAACATTTGTAGTAAATTGGTGCGTTGTGGATTGTAGTATACAACTTGACCATAAGCACCAGTTCCTGGTTGGCGTTGACCCCGCAAATTAAACCAAACCCCTGGTGATGGTGTCCCACCGTCAAAGCGTTGCACTTTAGTTAAAGGTAGGGGAACACTGATATCTTGGGGTTCTGATGTCTCATCAAGTGAGGGTGAAATCACAGAGGATTCCTCTGGCCCAGTTATAGGTAATTGAGTGGCTAAATAGTAGTAATTTTCGGACTGAGATTTAAACTCTAACTCTTTTGATAGCTCGTAAACCCTGAGTTCCACAAGTTTTTTACAATCAGATTGACAATTAGCACGCTGTTGTAAAACTGGCAGTAAAAAAGAGTCTTTGGCATCTTGACGTAAAGGCAGAGTTTCGCCAAATATTTGGTTGTTTTGACTCAAATCTAGTTGAATTTGTTTGATAGTTTTGGGGCGTTCGTGGTTCCCAAGGGGGATTTGTGCCCATACAGGTAAAATTTTATTTAGCCAGCTTACCTGGTCTGGATTAAAGATGAAGAGAACGCTAACCCAGGCGAAAACCATAATTAGACTAGCACTACTTAACAGAATTGCGATCGCTAGCGTTGACGACAACCACTTTCCCCCTTTGAGCTTTTTCTGGGGTTTTTTAGCGATGCGTTTCATCACACCTGTATGAGGTTTATTTTGTTTAGAGGCTTTTGGTGTCAGCTTGCGTGGACGATTTGCCATAGATTGGAGATTGGAGACTGGGGATTGGGGATTGAAAAAGAGGCAAGGGGGAAGGGAGCAGGGAGCAGGGGGGACAATTCAGAAAGGGGTATTCAGACCCATGTTCCGCTCTACTTCACGGCTCTCGGTTGGGGTCATTTCCCCCTGCCTCTTCGTTGAG
This sequence comes from Desmonostoc muscorum FACHB-395, assembly GCF_014698035.1. GTDB lineage: Bacteria > Cyanobacteriota > Cyanobacteriia > Cyanobacteriales > Nostocaceae > Nostoc > Nostoc muscorum_A. The sequence continues at coordinate 77,056 of NZ_JACJSF010000008.1, read as the reverse complement.
AAAACTCTTTCCTAGTTCCTAGTACCTAGTCTCCAATACCCAATACCCTGTTATACTCGTCCTTTCAGAAGTTGCCCAGAAAGATTAAGTCTAATTTTGGACAAAATACGTAAATTTTCCCATGTGAACGCTAGACAATAGCGCATACACTCTTCACTTAAGTATGTGAGCAGAGTGTAAAAAGTTGAAAGGTATACTTATTAGCCGCAGTCATCGCAAAACCTGGATGCTCGCATGGTTACTCATTGCGGGAGTAAATGGAGTTGCCCAAAAAGCATCAGCACAAGAGTACATCAATACAGAAGCTACTCAGGCGCAGGAGAGTATAGATTTAAATTCTCCTCCCCTCTCCCCCATAAATCCGATGGCGCAAGTTACATCGGTTTCTCAACTCAAAGACGTACAACCCAATGATTGGGCATTCCAAGCATTACAGTCTTTGGTGGAACGCTATGGTTGTATAGCAGGATATCCAGATAGTAGCTATCGCGGTAATCGCGCCTTAACTCGGTATGAATTCGCCGCCGGGGTGAATGCTTGTTTGGATAGAGTCAACGAATTAATCACTACAGCCACCAGCGATTTAGTTACCCGCGAAGATTTAGCAACATTACAAAAATTGCAATCAGAATTTGCCCCTGAATTAGCAACTTTGCGGGGTCGTGTCGATAGTTTAGAAGCCAGAACTGGCGAACTTGAAGCCAACCAATTCTCAACAACAACCAAACTCAGTGGACTACTAATAGTTGGTATTCAAGGACGGACTAGCAATCGTGGTGATGTCAATCTTAGAGATGGACAAAAAGATACAGATGATGGCGGGACAAACATTAATGTTATATCCTTAGCGCAACTATATTTGACTAGTCAAATCACTCCTAGTAGTTACTTGTTTACAGGTCTTATAGATGGTAAAGGAAAAACTTCGCCTAGATTTACCAATAGTGTTTCCCGGAATGATGTTTTACTTGGCTACGAATTTCCTACAGATAGCTTGATTCTAAGTGACCTCAATTTTCATTGGCTGGTGACGGATAAATTAGCAATAATGGTGGGAACAGAAGGCGTAAGTATGCCTGCTGCTTTCCGAGGCCCCAATCGGGTAGAAAGTGCTGCAACAGGGCCGTTGTCTTATTTTGCCCAGAGAAACCCAATTTTAAATATGGGATACGGTCACGGTGGTATAGCTATTGATTGGCAATTTGCTAAACGCGCTAGTTTGCAAGCAATTTATACTAGTTATAAACCAGGTAATCCCGGTAACAGTAGCGGTTTATTCGATGGAACCACAACTACTGGTGTGCAATTGCTGCTAACACCAACTGACACTCTAGATTTAAGCTTGTATTATGTCAACAATTATTCTTCGGATGGTTGTTTGCTAACCTTTGTTGGTGATGAATGCTTAACTACAGTTAATACCACTACCGGAAAATCAGCACCTTTGCAAACTAATGCTGTGGGTGCGACTGTCACTTGGCAAATTTCACCTCGTATTAGCGCAGGTGCGTGGGGTGGTTATACTAAATCTTACATTCCTGGACAATCAGGAAATGTAGAAACGACAAATTATATGGTGTTTATGAATTTCCCTGATTTATTTGCTAAAGGAAATTTGGGGGGAATTTATGTCGGTCAACCTCCTAAAATAACTAGTAGCGACCTACCTGTGGGGAATAATGTCCCTGATTTTATTAATACCGGTTTAGGACGTGCAGGTGGACAACCAGGAACTACGACTCAAATTGAGGCATTTTATCGTTTTCAGCTAACTGATAATATTAGCATTACACCAGGAATAATTCATCTCTTGCAGCCTGGTAATACACCAGATAGTGACTCAGTTACCATCGGCATTCTGCGGAGTACTTTTAGTTTTTAATTTTGCTTGCAGACAAACATTATAGAGCTTACAGCATATAAGACGAGAGAGCCATCTGATAAATTAAATTTTTTGGCGATTTTTGTGTGAGTTCTGGAGATATAAAAAAAGGTTTGGCGGTGAGCCAAACCTCTATATAAATCCAGTGCATAACAACATCCCGAATTAATTTACTCATTATTATATTCATAGGGCATCTTCCTATAGGATGTGTGCAAATATCCTCAAACCTGATAGGATATTTTCCTAGTATCATTGAATACCTCAAATAGAAAATTAATCTGCCAAATGTTAGAAGCTATGGCAGATTAATTTAGATATTAAAGATAGTAAAAAAACTCAAAATATTTTTATATCTAAAACTTGCATAAAAGCAATTTTTCCAACTAGTAAACAAAATAAAAGACGGGATAAATTATCCCGTCTAAATAGCTTGAAAGTGGCAATACACCTTGGAATATGCAAAAAACAGCACAAATAAAACTTAATAGGTTGTAAGACAAACAAATAATATGAACAAAAAGAATGCTAGTTGAGCTTATTCTTAATGTTTCAATCATTTGCATTCTAGCTAATATATCACAGCTTAATTATAATTTAATGTCAAAATGCCAAACAATTAACAACAAAAAAGACGGGCATTAGCCCGTCTTCTGTATAAAAAGTAAAAACATCTTGGTAATTTCTGCAATATATCAAAATACTCTAATCAGTAGCTGCCAAATTGCCAAATACTTATCAATCAAACACGAATATTATTTTCTCTGTACTTAAATGTATTTATCGGTTATAGATTTTACTCTCATGAAAAATTAATAGTTACTCAAAGGATTTAGTGATGGTTTGTAATAAAAGATTTAGTTTTTTCTTGTTGTCGTTAATTAATATTGCATAAGGTGTGGTGCTTTAGGACATAAAAAAGCCTGCGTAGGCGTAGCACATTGTAAACATTGCACCATCAATTAGAGAGAATTTCGATTTATCTATATTTGTATAATTTTTTGCATAGACTACTTAAAATACATATTGTAGGAGCAATTCATGAATTGCCCCTACAGAGCAGGTTTATTTACCGTCAAAGAATGATTAAGCTGTCGCGTATTTAATTTGCACAACCAGGGCGGGCAAGATGCCCACCCCACAAGAGATTCATTTTTTTTGAGGATGCAAATTAAAATATTTTTAGCTTAATAAAAATTTATTTGATAGGCAAAACCTATGCAGTATTGGATTCTTTTGTACAGTACGTATTTATAACAAACTTAGACGGCTAACTGTTAATAAATAACAGCTAATCATAGTAAATAATTAGCAATTAAACATTAACAATTAGCCGTCAATCCCCTTGGGGAGTATTTAAAATTCAAATGTCAGAAGGATTTCCGTAGGAAAGTCACTCTAAGCACGCTCATCAAATCTAGTGTAGAAACCACCGTATTTTATCCAGTATTGTTTCAAAGTGTGATGAGGAGTATGTAAACTAGCTTTAGCTTGATATAAAATTACTTGGCGATGATCGCCCATCCAGATTTTATTAATGGGGTCAACGGATATTACTGTTCCTCCTAAAGAAGCGACACATTGAGAGAATCTTTCAATGGTCGTATATTCTAATGTCTCGAATATAAAAAAGTTACCGGAACAAATCAAGTGGCGGCTACGAATCCAACAGCGCATCTTTTTTTCAGCCTGTGGAGGTAACATTTTATATTTAACAGATTCAAGCTGAATCAACATAATGCTCTCACTGCAAGTAATTCATCAGCAAAACTTTCCCGTTTTTCAAATCGCAAAGGCCCGGCAGTTGATCCCCATATCTGCTTGTGGGTTTCAATATCCATACCTTTATCTAGACTTATCCAAGTATGCTCGGTTATTTCTACGTCGCTGACTAGATATGTCTGGCAGCCATTGCGGTTAATCAGACATTGATTACCCGGTTCCACGCTACCCCGAAACATTTCACCGTCTCGTTGGAAAACCATCGAACAGTTATAACGCCGTTCGATGCAATCTGGGGTGATGGTTTTGAGGATATCTAATTCACGAGCCGCACCTGCATAAAGCATCTGGTCTTTCAAGCTGTAATTTTCGATATAAATGCGATCGCCACAATCTACCAGTCTATGTACTCCCTGGCGGTAGGGTGTCCATAAATCGTGGTCATAAGCTTGTTCTGAATAAAAACCGATGGCAGAAAAAAATTCAATCGGTAAAGGACGGAAAAAAATGTGAATGTGGGCGTAAAGTTGGGGATTTGCAAAAGATTGCTTGTAGTTGCTAAAATCTCCTGCCATCCAACAGGCTAAGGTGAGCAAATCACTAGCGTTGGTGCTAGATTCACTGGGTGCTATTGTCATATTCAACCTCAGTAGTGACAAAACTAGATGATTCCTTTTATGTTTTAACCTGATATTACTAACTGGTTGAACTAGACAAAGAGCGAATCTCTGAAGAAAAGGAAGCTGTTGTCACACCTTTACCATCACTGGTTTTAATTGTCGCTACCCGAAATCGCAGATTTGGTGTAGCAAACCAAATTCGCTCTTCAGCAGCAGCGTGTTCATACTCCGTCAGCAGGGTAAAAATCCCATCTTCACTCAAATGGTATTTGCCCACTGCTGGGATTGTCTCAGCATATCCTTGGTCGCGTAAGAGTTTTCCCCTAGAAGGATTTTCTATATCTGGAATTGGTACCAGCACGGTACTACCAGAGATTGGTTTATCGTCCCAGTCTGACTCACCTTTCCAAGTCATCCGAAAAGGGTGAGTTATACTGCTGGGGTCGGTGTCATACAATTGACAAATTGCTAATACCGCCGGATCATCGGTGGATAGAGACTCAATGTCAATGTTAGACAGCACTTGTTCAAAGTGAGCGAATGCTAAATGATGACCGCTACGTTGCGATCGCCATCGCCCAATTGAAAGTTCAAAGAATTCAGTAATTTCCATTAGAAAAGTGATTTTAAAAAGTAGCTTACAATCCAAGGAATATCTTGGCTAAATAGTTATTCTCCCAGCCTATATACTAGCTTCCTTGATTACAACTGCACTTGGGAGTGCTGTTAGGGGTATCGGGGCATTTAGCCTTTACTGAGTAGGGAGTTAGGAGTAGAGAATTAGAAGTTATTATCCTCCTCCCACTCCTGACTCCCCATTCATCTACTTAAGCAACTTCAGTAATACTGATGATTTTGCCGCCCGTTCTATGAATGTTTTGCACTTGCCCAGACAGTTGGTTGTAGTTAACTACATATTCAAGGTTGCCCAGACGAGTACGGAGATTATTTGAACCTTTGACTGCCTTAATCAAGAAGCGTTTGCTGGTGCTGCTTACACTAGAACCAGCAGCAGGAGCCTTGATGGATGTGGGTAAATTTGCACCTATATCCCTGATCAGTTTAGCTTTGCGATCGCTATCGCTGCTTGCTACTCCTCTCAATAAGGTAAAGGTGCGGTTAAAGGTAACATTCTTAATTCCTATTTGGGAGCTAGTGCTGCGAGGATAAGGAACAATATTCTCGCCAAAATTTCGCTGATACTCTTCGCTATCGATATAGGATTCGATTTCAGCATCGTAGCCCTGTTCGTTGTAGATGCGGACGTGTTCGGCAATTTCTGCTTGATCGGCAGGAGGACGACCTAGCAGGTGTTTGAAGTTTAGTTCAATGAACCGATATTGGGAAGAAGAACTGAAAAACAGAGATTGATAGAGTTCTGATTTCGCAACAGTGTTGACGAATTCGCGGACGCTGATTTTGCGATCGCGCAATTGCGATTCAGCAGTAGCTAGGCGCTCACTTTCTAGCAAGTGAGCATTCCCCAAAACCTGTTTGTAAACCGCCCGAATCAGTGTTTGTAATTCACTTTCGCTGGTGTTCGGACGCAGTTCAACATTAGGTGAATCAATAGCCCACAGTGACATTGAAATATCTCCCTAAAAACGTAAATTAAATGAAATTTTTGAGCATCCTACCCCTTATGGGCGTGGAATTTCACCTCAGTTGTCAGTTATTTTTGCTACTGACTAGCATTTGTAAAACTTTATTTTTTTAAAGTGCGTTAGATATCTTTGTATATGACAACTGACGGCAGAATTGAGCAAATCCTAATCATGATGCTGGTCTAAAAGCTATTTATATCTCCCAGTTAACAACTAGATTTTATGAGAAGGAATTCAGCAGATGTTAAAAAACTTTACATCTTTGTGACAAAGGAAAGGTCATAGAGACTTTAAATCCTTATTAGTTTTAATTATTTAAGTTTTTACATCATTAAATACCTTTACACATTCTGATACGATGCCGAAACCATATTTATTAAATTTTGTTAAGTTAGATAATACTTGAGATAAATTTAAGCTTGTTTTTAGAATTTGATTTGAGATTGGGATACGGGCGATTGTATTGTTGTTTTCCCTTGAGCAAGAGTATTTATAGTGCTGATTTATTAAAGTTAATCTTGGTAAGTGGGCAAGAATAAATCAAACTATATTACGTAATGTAAATTCAATTAAATTGGCTCTTAGTAAGCAACTCTAGCCGTGACTACAAAACTTGAATTATTCACGCTCACTTACCTTACTGAATTTGAAAAGTAGCCAGTTGGGTGATTAAATGGTCAAAATAGGGATTAAGAATTTCTTGCTGATTGGCTGGGCAGCGTTTCAAACTAGCAGCTTTAATGCTTTTTAAACCTAAGAGCATTGCATCTAATGGAACTTGTAATTCCTGATAGAGTAAGTTCATATAGTGCAGTCCTGTGGGATTTGTATAGTCAGCGTGTCCACCTGCTATGCCATAAGTAATACAACGGAGAAAATGCCAAAAATCTCGCCAGCAAGCTTGGGCGCGTTCAGGCGGATAAAGACCACCTCCAGGCTGGATAATTTCAGGATAGGTTGTCAAAACCTGCTCTCTAGCTTCATCAACAATTTCGGCGGCGCGATCGCGTAACAACACAGCAATAGGAATCAACTCAGAATTATCGGATGACTTGGTTTGAATCTGTAATAAATCTTCGTCGCTCAGATAACGGAAAGCATCATCCGCAGCTTGAAATATGGCGATCGCTGCTTTGGTATGAGACTTATCCCACTCAGCAAAGCTGATAATTCTAGCTTTGGCGATTAATTCTTTGACAGTTTCGCTTAATTGAGTCATTGGTTAAGAGTTTAGGGTATTGCGTTAAATCTTCCCAAATGCGATCGCTATTTTTTGACATCTGTAAAATAAAGTAAAGATAGCTCTACCAAATGCACCTATGGAAATCGATCAAATCCAAACTGAACTGAAGAACCCAGATTTTCACCATCGTTTGAAGGCGATCGCAGCCCTCAATGATTATGAATCAGAAGTTGCAGTTCCTCTTTTAGCAAGTAAACTTCATGACTCAGAATTTTTGGTGCGTTCTTTTGTAGCTAGGGGTTTGGGTAATCAACAATCAGCAGAATCTTTTGCTGCTTTGATGCAAATTATGAAATTTGACGATACCCCCAACGTGCGAGCTGAGGCGGCCAATTCTTTGTCGCTATTTGGTAGAGTCGCAGTTTCTCATCTAGTTATGGCATTTTATCAAGATGACCACTGGCTAGTTAAGCGGAGCATTTTAGCTGCGATCGCTGAAATGAATTGTCCTGAAGAACTATTTGATATCTGCGTTCAAGGTTTAAAAGATGAAGATTTCACAGTTCAGGAATCCTCTGTTGATGGACTCGGTTTACTAGCTGATTCTAGCCAACATACTGCGGCACTATCTCAAATACTAACGTTAGTGAATGATGAATCTTGGCGGATGCGCGTGCGAGTTAGCTATGCCCTCAAACGCTTTGACGAGCCGGAAGCAAAAGTAGCCCTGAACCAACTTAGACAGGATGAGGATCACCGAGTTGTCGGAGCTGCTTTAGAAGACTTGTTGCCACAATAGCGATGTGGGTTTGTGCCGAATCTTGTGATAAGATTTATTTCAACAATAGGCAAGATGTTTTTTTACCTTAAATTTGACCAAAATATCCGGGTAATCTGCCAAAATCTGGAAGAAAAGATCAACTTTTTCGAGATGAGGAGGCATTTGTGACTGATATACAAACTGGTCAAATGACTTGGCGACCACCAGGTTCTTCAGAATCTGCTTTACATTTGCGGCATAAAGCTTCGGAAGCCTGGCGATCGTATAAAGAATTTCCCCAATATGCTTTACCCGATCCACCGGGTTTTTCTGAAGGATACGCTACGTTTTTAGCGCTCTTAAAAAAGAACTGGCAACTGTTGTAAAGTCACTACAGAACAACAAAAAAATTTTGGATTTTAGATTTGTTTAGCGCACAAAGAGCGCTTCTTGCACTCATACTATGTTCGGATAAGTACTTGTAATGACGGCTGGCGCGGAGAGTTTTGAATTATCAAGTAATTAAGCGAACTTGATATTGATATCCCAAATCTAAAATCTAAAATTGCCACGATCAAGCACTCAAACTCTCACGAGTTGTTATGCGAGTGTAGGCGTTCCAAACGTCAAGTTCTGAATATGGACGGCTTTTAAGCATAGCTTTAGTTGCTTCTGTAAGTCCTTGGGCTAAAGTAAAATCTGCACCAGCGATACTTTGAAGATGCTCCATCTCTGCATCAGAGAGGTCAGTTGCTCGCAGGTCTGCATCCCGCAAATCGGCTCCAGTCAATCGAGCATTCCGCAAACAAGCCCCAGTCAAATAAGCTTTCGTCAAATCAGCGCCACTTAAAGCCGCACCTTGCAAATTTGCTCCTGTCAAGTCAGCGCCACTCAGGTAGGCTCCACGCAGATTAACACCTTGTAAATCTGCGTTTCGTAAAGAAGCGGTGTTAAGAAAAGCACCATTGAGATTAGCACCCGGCCCTACTGCTCCCGATGCTTTGTAGTTATATTCTTGGGGCCATTTCGTATGTGCATCATAACGCGCTACTTGCAGTTTAGCTCCTTCCAAATTTGCGCCACTGAGATTGGCTCGTTGGAGGTTCGCACGGTTTAAATAGGCTCCCTGCAAATTAGCCCCACTCAAATCGGCTCCTTGCAGATTAGCGCCTCGCAAATCTGCGCCACTCAAATCGGCATTACTCAAGACTAGCTCACTGAGGTCGGCTCCTAGTAGCTTGGCTTTGCTCAAGTTAGCTTGTTGTAAATCAACTTCCTTGAGATTGAATTGGTACAAATCGACCCAATCCAGAGGGATTCCGGCTTTGAGGGCTTTTAATATTTCTGGAGTTAGACTGGGGCGATCGCTAGTAATAAGTTGAATTTCACTATTTGTCATCAGTTGATAAAAATATAACTTTTGGAGTTATTCTACACTTTAGCGAAATTGGGACTTCATCTCATTGCTCAGTATTCAATAACGGCAAAATTTGATAAAAAGAGGTTTTAAAACAGATGTATCTAATACCGCCCTTGTCAATGATCGACTTCTTCCATAAAAGTGAGGGTACATGGTTTACGGAACGCTCCGTTCACCATTTTGACTCGGCAGAGGATGAGTCTGGGCAGTCGAATTTGATCATTAAAGTCATGGAAAAGGACGATCCTAAAGTCCAAGAAGTCTGTAAAGACCAAGGCATAGACCCTACTAAAGCAACAGGCGGTGCGAGTTTTGCATGGCAGGCTAACTTAGACACCAGGCTACCTAATGATAATGCTGCCATTTTGGTTGATATTCCCGACGAAACGAGGCGTTCTGGAAAACTGATCCGTAACCAAGGCTATGTTGAGAGCATTCCCGTTGTCAGCCAGTATCGATTTGCCGATGATGGAGTGCTGACGATTGATACTGACTATGACAATAACCAAGGTCAAGAACGTTGTTGGTTTATTACTGATGATTTTCGTGTCAGGGTTAGTACCGTGCGAATGATGAATGGTGTCAACTTAATGGCTTATTGTTCTGAACGTCGCTGTGTTTCCCAAGAACTGCTAGAGCAAATGATCGCTCGGAATCATGCTAGGCGTTAGTGGGGAATCGGGAATGGGGAATGGGGAAGTAGAGGAGAATAACCAATTCCCAATTCCCTATTAAGGAATGTTGCTTTGTTTCTCATAAATGAGACGTGCATGATTGCCATCACTTATTTTCATGCAAGGGTTAACAAATCATGTTCCATGTATAAACCTTTCCTGGAATTTTTAGAAAAAGAGCTATTTCAGCGCTTTGATTTACAAAGTAGGGTCATTCCCCCTGGTTTGGAATTTAAAGTTAGCGATCGCGGCAGAAACCCTGCAACTATTCGCAGTTGGTGTTACCAATCTCAAGAGTTGCGGAAAATTCGCTATACCTATATTGATGCCGGGGAAAGCGCCCAAATTTTTAACAGCGTGATTTATCCTAGCCATAACTACGATTTACCTCTGTTAGGGATTGATTTTTTATCCTTTGGCAAAGTCAAAAATCTAATTGTGCTTGACTTTCAGCCTTTGTTCCAGGATGAAGATTATCAAAACAAATATATAGCTCCGCTAAAATATCTCCATAATAAATACCCGGATTTGGCGCAAAACTTAGAAATGAAGTTTTACGATGCCAACCAGTATTTTTCTAAGTACCTCTTGTTTGCCAAAACAGACGCTGAAACAGTTTCAACGCGAGTCTTTGAAGCTTTTCAAGATTATTTAAACTTGTATTGGCAAATGCTAACAGATGCCCAAGCGCTTCACGATCCAGAAGATATCCAACGGATTGTCAAAGCCCAAAAAGACTATGACCAATATAGTGCAGACCGAGATCCAGCATCTGGTTTGTTTAGCAGTTACTTTGGTCATGAATGGGCGGAGCGTTTTCTTCATGAATTTTTATTTGAAGATGCTGTTCCTCTAGCAGTTAGTGCAAGTAAAAGATAACGGGAATTGGGCATTGGGCATTGGGCATTGGGATTATGAATTCGGAGCGAAGCGACGTGACACTGTATCAGCCATTTCTCGATTATGCGATCGCCTATATGCGATCGCGCTTGGATTTAGAACCCTATCCCATCCCCACTGGGTTTGAGTCCAAAAGTGCTGTTGTGGGTAAGGGCAAAAATCAAGAAGAAGTTGTCACCACTAGTTACGCCTTTCAAACTGCAAAATTACGCCAAATTCGTGCTGCTCATGTCCAGGGTGGTAATTCGCTGCAAGTGCTGAATTTTGTGATTTTCCCCCGCCTCAACTACGATTTACCCTTTTTTGGGGCGGATCTGGTGACATTGCCAGGAGGACACCTAATTGCTTTGGATATGCAGCCCCTATTTCGGGATGATTCAGCATATCAGGCAAAATATACTGAACCAATTCTGCCCATTTTCCACACTCATCAACAGCATCTATCTTGGGGAGGAGATTTCCCAGAAGAAGCACAGCCTTTTTTCTCTCCCGCTTTTCTGTGGACTCGTCCCCAAGAAACGGCTGTAGTAGAAACTCAGGTGTTTGCCGCTTTTAAAGACTATTTAAAAGCTTATCTAGATTTTGTAGAGCAGGCAGAAGCTGTAACAGATTCCCAAAATTTAGAAGCCATCGAGCAAGCCCAACTGCGATACCTACGATATCGGGCTGAAAAAGACCCAGCACGAGGGATGTTTAAACGCTTCTATGGTGCCGAATGGACTGAAGAATATATCCACGGCTTTTTATTTGATTTAGAGAGAAAATTAACAGTCGTCAACTAGAGGCTTCACCAATTTAATATTGGGCAAATGACTAATCAATATTAGGATATAGCAACATTCTTGAGGATAGTCATCGGCCCTTGGGCTTTGAGAATTTCCATTTCTGCTGCGTTTCGCACAAGCAAAGTACCAGCGAATCCTAATGAATTCACAGAGATAGACTCAAAATGCTCCTGCGATCGCGGTACGATCAACATCCATTCTCGTGTCGCTAGCAGATTGTAAGCACCCAATTCCTTTGCATCTAAACCCACAGCCCCTAGCAAAGTGCGATAAACTTCTAATGTTGCTTGGGCTGCTGTAAATGGCGATCGCACCCAATCAGGATTTAGCGGCGCAAAAGCGTTTACAAAAGGGAGTTTTGCTAAAGTTACGTTCGAGTTCTGAAATTGTACTGCCCTCAGTAGAGGTTCAATAGGTATCTGCGGCCCTGAAGGTACAAGTGGTAGTGGCACTAATTGTAAGTGTTTGTGTCGCTGGCTAGCACCTGCACTTTTGCCACTGTTGTAAAATGCTAAACCATCGAAATCAGCTAAACACGCCCACATAGCTGCAAAATCTTCCAGAGTCAGCAAACTTTCCTGTTCCTCGAAGGCACGGGTGATAATTAGCAGATGAAGATCGACAACATTATATTTATTTAAAATACATACATGAGTATCAGAGATATCCGCCACAAATAAATCCTCTTCATAAGGCAAAAAAGGATTAAACTCTTGACCAGAGATAGCAGATTGTTTTTCCTGTTTCTCCTTAGCTGCTTTTTTACGATTCAGATTCGACAAAATCCGCACTAAAAAGCGCACGCCATCCTGTTCGATAAATTCAAATTCTGTCGGAATCGACAGTAACGCCCCACATTGCAAAGCATGTTCAGTTCGTTCTTTAACACTTGTCCATAAAGTGCCAGGTTTCAGTAATATTTTCCCCTGTGGCATTTTCATTCCTTCACACATGGTATAAAACACGCAGTCAACTTAACGTAAAACTGTTGGTTAGAAACCGCTCTGGCTCTAAGTTTACAAGCATGACAACTGTGTAACCTTACGAATGAGTATATTCCAATAAGGTTTAGTAAAATACCAAAGCTTTCACAACAACGCAATACCCCTGCAACAAAACTGTCACAAATCATATCTACATTAGTAATACATCTAAATATCCTTTAAATATCTTTCCAGACAGCAATGCAAAACCAATCTCGTGATGGAGAACACCCATCAAATAGCATTTTATCCAACACTGCTGACACCAAATACCATAATCAAGCACCCTGGAAAAAGGCTGCCGCCTCTCTATCGCTGGTGCTGCTGGGATCAGGTATGACATTGGCAGGTGGCTACATGGCTGGACATTCTCAGCAGGTGTCTGAGAGTGCATCTAATTTGGGAGTGAGTCGAGTAAATGCCGCTCCTCCATTATCAGCTGCCACAGATCCTAACTTTGTTACCCAAGTTGTGCAAAAGGTCGGGCCGGCTGTAGTACGAATTGATTCTTCCCGAACCGTAAAAACCCAAGTACCAGATGAATTTAACGATCCATTTTTCCAACGTTTCTTTGGCTCTCAAATGCCAGCACAACAGAATCGGGTAGAACGAGGTACTGGTTCAGGCTTTATTATTAGTGCTGATGGTCGTATCCTCACCAACGCTCACGTAGTCGATGGTGCTGATACGGTGACAGTAATACTCAAGGATGGACGTAGTTTTAAAGGTAAGGTATTAGGTAAAGACGAGTTAACTGATGTTGCTGTTGTTAAGATTCAGGCGGACAATCTGCCGTTAGTAGCATTAGGGAACTCAGATCAACTGCAACCGGGAGAATGGGCGATCGCGATCGGCAACCCCCTTGGACTAGATAATACAGTAACTACCGGAATCATCAGTGCTACCGGACGTAGCAGCAATCTAATCGGTGCTGCCGATAAGCGAGTAGAGTATATTCAAACTGATGCAGCCATTAACCCCGGTAACTCCGGCGGCCCCCTACTAAATTCCCGTGGTCAAGTAATTGCCATGAATACAGCTATAATCCAAGGGGCACAAGGATTAGGCTTTGCTATTCCCATCAACACAGCACAACGCATTTCCAGTCAAATAATAGCTACAGGCAAAGTAGAACATCCTTACCTGGGAATTCAAATGGTGGGGTTAACACCTCAGCTAAAACAAAATATCAACTCAGATCCCAATAGTGGTTTGAGTGTAGATGAAGATAAAGGTGTATTAGTTGTAAAAGTTATGCCAAATTCACCAGCTGCTAAAGCAGGAATACGTGCTGGTGATGTTATCCAAAAGCTTGGCGGGCAAGCAGTCACAGATGCCAACAGTGTCCAAAAGGTAGTAGAAAATAGCCAAATCGGGGGGGATTTGCGCTTAGAATTACGTCGCAATGGACAGAATCTTAACGTCGCTGTGCAACCTGGTGCTTTCCCCACCGCACCAGTACAATAAAAGTTTTGCTATTGAGTCAAAGTGAATTTTTGGGATGGGCAAAATACCCGTCCCTTTTTTTTAGATGGCAAAGATAAGCTGGGCACCAATACTGCTCGGCTAAAGGGAAATCTGACTTCTAAATTCTTCTTCAACTATGACATTAGTCACGGTTGAACTAATTACCTTTTGCACTAGTGTATATCTCTTCTCAGCCCTATTATTTATTTGTCAATGAGATTAATATTTTGCAAAAAATAAATGCCTTTGATGTGTAACTTATAGAAGGAAAGTTTGCGAATGAGTATTAAAAGAATGCTTGCTAGTGCAGCACTGATTTTACCAATTGCTGTTACCTTTATTCCTTCCCAAGCTGATGCTCAGGCTAGATGGCCAGTTAGGCGACCAGTTCCAGTTAGAGTAATCAGAAGATCACCACCAGTTAGGGTTTATACCCCTGTTCAAGCGAGAAGAAGAATACTGGTTCCTGGACGTTGGGTGCAGACAAATCGTGGCCGTCGATGGATACCTGCTCACTATGTATATAGAAGATAAAAGACCTACAAATGCAAAAAATATTGACCATCAATATTGATTGCAGAGTTCTTTTTTCATTAGATTTGATTAGTGTTTAAAAATCCCCTTTAGGATATTTCTAAAGGGGCATTATTTCATATTTAAAATAAATAGGTAGATAAACCTCATTTATGTTGAAACCTAGAGTTTTTTAAAAGATATATTGATGTAGGTTGGGTGGAGTGAAACGCAACCCAACATTACCACCTTATTTATGTTGGGTTACGCGATCGCTGCACCCAATCTACAAAACTACGGTTCTCAAGGTAGACGAGGTTTAGATAGGCATAATTAAACATATAAAAACTTAGTTTGTAGTGAGCGATTCATCGCCTCTTCAGAGCTATCAGGACTTTAGTCCTGACTACAAACTTTAATTTATTTATGCCCAGCAAGAAGTTGCAACTGAATTTTAAGCTAGAGCTATTGCTGGTTGCTGCCAGCGTCCTACCGCCTTACCAATGACTGCTAATTCTTGCATTAATTTATCAAAACGGTCTGGTGTCACAGATTGGGGGCCGTCTGATAAAGCTTTGGCAGGATTGGGATGAACCTCTATCATCAGAGAATCTGTGCCAGCTGCGATCGCAGCCATAGCCATTGAAGGCACAAACTCAGACCAACCTACCCCGTGGCTGGGGTCAATCATAATTGGCAGGTGAGTCAGTTTTCGCAACACTGGCACTACCGATAAATCCAGCGTATTTCGCGTATATTGGCGGTCAAAGGTGCGTATTCCCCTTTCACACAAAATTACATTGGGATTGCCAGATGCCAAAACATACTCGGCTGCCATCAACCAATCTTCAATAGTAGCCGCCATTCCCCGCTTCAAGAGAACTGGTTTCGGCTGCGCTCCCACTTTTTTGAGCAAGGAGAAATTCTGCATATTTCTTGCTCCTACCTGAATCACGTCAGCTACTTCGACAATTTTATCCAGGTCAGCCGCATCCATCACTTCTGTAATAATACCTAGTCCACTGACTTCTCGCGCCTTTGCTAATAAATCTAAAGCACTCTCGCCGTGTCCTTGGAAGGCGTAAGGTGAAGTTCGGGGTTTATATGCCCCTCCGCGCAAAAATTTTGCTCCAGCCGTCTTGACGCGCCGTGCTGTCTCTACAATCATTTCTTCATTTTCTACTGAGCAGGGGCCGGCAACGACTACCAAAGGCTGATGTTCACCAAATACCACTGCTCCATTAGGAGTATTAACTACTACTTCCGAAGCTTCACCGTGACGGTATTGGCGACTGGCTCGTTTGTAAGGCTGCTCTACCCGTAACACCTGCTCAATCCAGGGGCTAAGTTCCTGAATTTGTAATGGATCTAAGCTAGCAGTTTCACCTACAAGACCAATAACTACTTTATGTTGACCAACAATTTTTTCTGGAGTTAGCCCCCAGCTAGTTAGTTCCTCATCAATGCGGTTTATTTCCGCTTCTGGGGAACCAGTTTTCATTACTATAATCATGTGAAATTTCCTAATTAATTGAGTAAAATTTTCTGTAAATGGGCTAACTTTATTGTTGCCTATTGCCCTAATTACGAATAGTTAAAAACAAAATTTATTTACAAAATAAATAGACAAAATTATAGCGCTCAGTCAGTAGTTTTACTACTGGGTAGCTGGATGTAGGTATAAAAAGATTATATAATTTTAATTAGCAATGTTGAAGTTATAAAATTTCAACTTCAACATTCACTTCTTTTTTTACCCAATACCGCAGTTACTTAATACCTGAGCGCCGTTAATTATGAGTTTTTTTGCCGAGTTTCGCGCCAAGCTGCCACCATTCGTCCCCAATTGGTGTTGAACTCACCCACACCTAGCAAACTTCCGACTCTTTCTTCATCCCAAGAGGCAGAGAGAACGCCATAAGTTATGCCTAAGACCCCCAAACCAAATAGTCCCATGTTCACCAATAACACGGCGATGGGAGCTAGTTGGATGTCGGAGTAGATAGCAAGCAGATAGCTAACAACCAGGACACTAATGCCCAAAGCTGTTGGTACGCCACAGAAACCAGCTACCCGTCGGATCATCCTCTGGCTGACTACTTGAGGAATAGCCATCTCTTGTTTGGTGTAAGTCAGTTTTTTATCAGCCTGTTTGCCAGATTCTTGTGGCTGTGCTGCTGGTTTACTTTGAGTTTTTGCGGGTTTTTGGCGCTTTTTGTTTGGTTCAAAGGGCAAGCGACTGCGTTCAGATTCTTCAGCAGACATAAGCGGTAGTCCCTATCCACGAATACCGAGGCGAGCGATCAAAGCTTGATACTTTTCACGGCTTTCCTGCGATATGTAGGCTAGAAGACGCTTACGCTGACCAATTAGCTTCAACAGTCCCCGTCTAGAAGAATGGTCTTTTTTATTTGCCTGGAGATGTTCGCTGAGGCGGTTAATGCGCTCAGTTAGCATGGCAACTTGGACATCAGCCGAACCAGTGTCGGTTTCGTGAACTTGGTAATTGGAAATGATTTCTTGTTTCCGCAGTTGCGTCAGGGCCATGATTGATTCAATTGCTAGTTTTTCTAAATGTATGCAGCAGTCTCCCATAATATCACAGCCCTTAAGCTGGATGTCGAATCATCTTTGCTGCTATGTCTGGCACTCTAAAAGACTAAGTAAGTCAAGAGACATCCAGTATCTTCATATAGAGACTAATAAGGTGATTTTAAATGGTAGCTTCCGTCTCGATATTTGAAGGTTTGTGTGGATTGGTAAACTATTTGTCCTGGCATTTCTTCCACTTGTCTATTACTCCAGACAGCAGGAACGTTATTTCAACCCAAGTACAAAACTTTTCGGTTAGAGGGAAAGGATTTAAATTCATCTTTCCCCCTAGCCCTTTAACCTTTTCCTAGATTGGACTTGCGTTCACCAAATCTTTTAAAAGGTGAAAGTTGTTCTCAGAGTACCGATAATTGCATCGTCGTTAGCGCTGCTTTGTCCAGGAGAGGTCAACCAGATGACACCAGGAGTGATTGAGATGTTATCTGACACGCGATATTTATAGAAGCCTTCAAAGTGATAAGGGATATCATTACCAACAAAACCTGGTCGGTTAAACGAATATGGTTCTGCTCCAGCAAAAATACCTAAAACGTTACCTTTTTTACCGAAGTCAGGTAACGCTACCCCAAGACCGTAGCTCCAAGCTTCATAATCATCACCAGCACCAAAGCCTGAGATATCGTGGTAAGAAACGAAGCCACTAATTGAAAGTTTGTCGCTGGGTCTGAAGGCTGCTTCTATACCGTAAGAATTACTAGAAGATGCGCTTAGGGTACTTAGGGTGTTAGCTTGATTAGTACCTACGACGCGGTTAGTACTACCCAGACCGCCGCCTAGATCAAATAAATTTCCGCCTCCAGCACCATGATAGCCATGAACGTAGGTAGCAGCGATCGCCAAGCGATCGCCAACACTAAAGTTCAACTGTCCAAGAGCCGCATAGTTACCCTCTAACAAACCTTGACTTGCTCCAGGATTATTAGCATTTGATGCCAAGTAGCCTATAGTCAATGAACTTGGTTTGAAAAAACTGCCGCCGCTACCAAAGGGTAAAGTCAGCGCTGCACCGGCACCACCACCAATGCGATAGATAGGACTTTCAGAAGCAAAGGTAGACAAAGCACCATTACCACCATCAAAGTCCTCAAAGTAAGGATTATTAGTGGCAGCATAATCGCTATGAATACCTCCGGTGGCCGCAAAGTACGCTTGGGCTGGACCTATGGGTACGTAATACGCTAACCAATCGATACTGACAGAATTATTACCAGTGTTACCGATTTGAAAAGTTTGTGTGCCTTCAGCAGTATTGATAGGAACACCAGCATTATCCAGTTGACTAAAGGCTAGTGAATTACCGGCTGCAAGACGGGTGTGTAAAACGTCTTTACCAGTGAAGCTGGTTTGCAGGTCTAAACGTACCCTATCTTGGAAAACAGTATTATTAGCATCGCCAGTGTTGCCGCCAAAAATATCACTAACGGCAAAAATAGCTTCACCTACAAGCTTGGTTGTAGTAGAAAACTGATTTGCTTCTAGTTCAGCAGTCCGTGCTTCTACAGCATCTACTCGACCACGCAAAGTTGCTAGTTCTGCCGAGAATTCTTCTTGCAAACGCTGGAGGGTCGCCAAATCTTGTTTTGTCACCAAGTCAGCAGTCGCTGTTGCAATCAGTTCATTAACCCGATCTAAACAAGCATTCAAACCTGCGGCAAATTCATAACGAGTCAGTGCCCGATTGCCACGATAGGTAGAATTTGGGTATCCAGCAATACAACCGTAGCGTTCAACCAGGGATTGTAAAGCTTGGAACGCCCAGTCAGTCGGCTGTACATCAGAAAACTGAGAAACTGATGTGACTTGAGACAGGGAATTTTGGTTCTTACCCTCGGTGCTGTAGCGGTTAACCTCTTCTAAAACCTTATTATCATCAGTCTTTTGGGCAACCAATAGCTGATTAACTTTTGGTTGCTCTGTTTGAATAAATGTTGAAGCATCAGAAGACATTGGTGCTTCTGTCTGAGCAGTTTTTGCCTTTATATCTTCAGAGGAGCCTGCTAATTCAGTAGCTATAGCCCTAGCGGAAACCAACACCGTCACTCCCAAAACTACTGGACTTAGTACCAGAGTTTTCCACAATAGATGAGACATTTTTATTTTCCTTTCCTAAAAAATACCCGAAATCAATGGGTTAAAGAAAAAGATAACAAGCAGTTATTCTACTTAATTTGAAATCTTATCAGATTGCTGTTACTTAAGCCATATCTGACAAAATTTTTACGGATGAAGAATCGTAAAGACTTGCTTATGCTTTGTTTGCCAGATTAAGAGTTTATGATTGAATTTCGCCCAATTTTGTGCCATTTCTGGACTTTAGCTTCTTATTCTTGACTCTGATTTGTGGTAAATCCTTTTTATCTTTGTAAAAGTAGCAAATTTCAACTAGAGTTGGCCATATTTCTAGAGAACCGTGAAATTGGCTAATGACATCATCAATAATTCTGGAAACGTTTTGCTGAAAAAAGTCGGGTTCAAACCCATAAAAGACTCTTGATAAATTCTCAGCAAACAATTGGAGTGACTGCTGACGTTCTTCATTCTGGGCAGACATTGAGGCTTTCACTACCTGAGTGTGGATAGCAGAGATTTTTTCCAGAATTTCCTCAGAGTCTTGCAATGTAACCTCGCCAGAGTAATCAAACTTGATTCCCAGATCATCAAGATGATAAACACTGCTCTTAATCTTCTTTTTCAGCAGGCTACATATTTCCTCATTAAAGAGTTCGCTAGCAAGAGGATTACGCATATAATTATTTCTAATATGGTTCTGGACAGCATCAACATGTGCAGCTGCAATACCCTCTTGCTGTATCCAAATCCTGTAGATATAATCTTCAAATCTGAGCCGAGTGGGAAAAAAGGGTGGTAAACCTAGCTGATTATCATATCCAGCGACTCCACAATCCATTCTCCAGTTTTTGTTGGTGATGACAGGTCGAAAATTAGTCAGAATATAAAAATCATTCAAGTCATTGGGACTGATTTGATTTTCATCATTGAGATACATGTGAATAAAATCAAGTGTATCGATATCATTAGTTCCTGTGCGAAAAGTCTGGGCAATCTTGACGATCGCATTATTCAACACTCTTCCCTGTTGTAATACGAGACTGTTTTCTCGAAAGTAGCCTTTGGTTGTGTTGGTTTCTAAATCCATTGCTGTATCAACAACCAATTCTCCAGCCTCAAAATTTTCTGGTACCTGGCTGGCTTTTTTACCTAGAACATCACCAAAAGCCGTGAGTAAATCAAAAGATTTATGGACAAAGCCGCCTTGTTGAGTAGACTTGATCAATTTACCTCGACATATTTCATCACCTGATAAAGATTCTGGGCTAGTTTCAATCAATGCATCTGGTCGCATATCGTCATCTGCACTGACCATTAAATGGCCAAGGGTATACATTAACGTGAAGTTGCGATTACCGCCGTAGCTAGGGCGAAATAAGTTTTTGACGAGTGATTCTAGCTTGCGATCGCGCAGTCTTTCGTTTAAAAATGTAATAAATTGCTCTTTCTGCTGAGGCCCGACATAATACACATCATTGACTGTCTTAGTCTGCTCTAAAAGTGGGTAATATTTCTCGTGGTTGGCAATGCTGGAATCATCAAAGATGATAATTTTTACAGCATGACCATTTGCCCAGAAATTATCATCATACTTTTCAATGGTCTGTGCTACATCTCTCAATCGATGAGTCGGAATAACAAATATCGTCTCTTTTGATTTCATAAAATGTGTTTAGGGTTTTCAAATGAAGTTTGAAAATTTCAAACTCTGTTTAAATGTTCTCAGCCACCAATCACTGCATCGCAATTGTTGCACATCATAATTAGTCAACTAAATTAAACTGATATATCCCTACCGATTCCCAGCTTATTTTTACTACCTTCTAACTGTTCCCAGAACGCCTCAATTTTACCGAAAGCTTCTTCTGTAGATAGTTTCCCACCAGTTTCTAAACTAGTTATATAGCTAACTTTTTGAGCAAATTCTTGGAGGTTAGCATTAAATACTAGGTTCTCTGGCTTAATTTGACCGTAGTAGCGACTCCGAGGATAGAAAAAGCTATTTTTATCTTGATAATTTAGTTGTGTCATTAATTTACTTCCGGCTTATATCAGTTGACATTGAGATTGCTTCAGGACAATGGTCTTAATATTATTGTTTTTCTGAAAAGATCGTGGAGAGAAAACCTGATTGATTTAAATATTTGGTTGCCGACCGCAGCGATTTGATATCATTCCACTTGGCAATAATGTTTCACATAGAGTTATTATAATTATGACCTTAAATATTGTTGTTTTTTGAAGTTTTGATTGAATTTGCATAACTAAGATTGGCATTTCTAAAATTGGTTCCTTCTAAGTTAAATTTTTCCAGTTTTGCCTTTTATAAATCAGCATCAGCTAACAATGTATTTTTGAGAATAGCTCCAGTTAGATCGGCTCCTTGGAGATTTGCATTCCGAATATCTGCCCACTCTAAATTTGCATACCGGAGATTAGCATTTTTGAGGTTAGCTCCCTGAAGATTTGCCGATCGCAAGTCGATTTTTTGTAAGTTTGCCCCGGAAAAGTTAACTCCCGATAAATTACAGCCAAAACATTTTCTGGTTTCTTGAAGCTGTTGAATTAGATGCTGTCGAAGTAAACCATTACCTTCGTTAACTAAAGAGGAAGTAAGGAACATTAAGAAACCCAAGGCTGTTATCTGGCTCAGGTAAGACATTGTGGTTTCTGGCACATAGTGTTGCAAATCAGCAGCAACCAAGAATGAGATGGTAGTGTGCAGTGCTGTATCCCAAGTAGGCATCCCTAAATCGGTGGGGTTCAACGGTAGTAAACTCTGAAAGAGCAACAGTAGTAGCGCTAAAACTGCCATTACTGTATTGCTGAATCGCATATTCTCTTCCAGTCATGCTCTTTTGCGGTTCAATACCTATAAGGAGATAAATTAAGCGCTCCAGTAGGTTCATGATTGCATCGAGCCAGGTTCTTTCCATACAGAAGACTTTAGCTAGATAGTGTCCTGCGATCGGTACTGACATCACAACCAAAAACAGAGTGAGAAAGATTTGCACAAAACCTTGGAACATAATCGGAAAGCTTCGCCATAGACGGACTCACCTATTTAGGAATATAGTCAGAGCAATTCAGCGCTTCTTTAGTTAGAGTAGTGGCAGGGTTTACTGCACACTTTAGATAAGAGTTGTTGTTAAAAAAATGGCAGCCTTTACAGGGATGTTGCTGTACATATTTGATGCTTACTATCTCGTCTTTATCTTGCACCGCATTTTCTGGAGGATCTTCTAGAGCTTTGCAGAAAGATGAAACGAGGTAAACGATAATTGCCCAAACAATCATGAAGGAAATGTGAGCCAAAAACACTGCTAAAAAAGGAATATCTCCTTCATGGGATTTTGTATAATTATGTGTTGTATTTGCCAGGTTTGCTTCAATTAGGGTAGACTGATAAACAGTTTTTTGGGCGGATGTCTCAAGTCGAAAAAGCCCCGAAGTATACATATTAAAAACAAGAAAGTTAGTCAGACTTAGATTCAGTAAAGGTCATCTAAATTAAACATCTTCAGGAACTAGCGAGAAATTACTGCTTTGCTTGGCTTCCATCTCAGGTTTTGGAAGAAATTCGCCATTGAAAATGAATCAGAACTATTGACTGGTTGTAAATTTTTTTCCCTTGCTGCCTGATTGCTAACTGTGCCTGTATTGCTGTTGCGGCTCCAAGGAGAGGTAATAACTTCAATTTTATGAATCTGGATTAATCTACAATAATTGAGAACAACAGCACCCCAAGCGGTAGTTTCTGGCTTCATCCGAGTAACTAAAAGTGTAGAAACTCCTGCTGCCAACCAATCTCCTTGTAATATGGGTGGAGCTTCAACGATTACAATTGATTCAGTGGGAATAGTATGACTAGCTCTAATTCTTTGCCCACCCATAAGCAGAGTTTCAATAAAAAATATCTGATTACCTTTAGCGTAAATATCGCTAATTTCACCCTTGAATTGAGTTGTAATCGTAGCACCTAAATCCTCGGTCATCTTTTGGTCGGGTGCATGATAAGAGAAGAAGTAAATGTTCATCTATCTAATAATATGTGGAATTGAGATTGTTTGGTATATCTGAGTCATCTGAACTAACATATTCTCCACCTATCGGTCGAGCTTCTAACAAGCAACTATTGAGGGAGTAATAAACAGAATGAATTTTCTTAAGAGTGACCTTAAGAGCAGGAATCATCATTTGATTAGTTGCTATTGCTAAAATGTAGTCCCCAGCGAAAATCGTAGGATTATCTATTGTTGAAAGGACTTGATTTTGTCTTAAAATTCCTAAAAAAGCGCATTGATTGGGCAACTGGATTTCAGTTAAATGAATGCCACAGTAAACGCTATTAGCTTGGATTAAAACACCAAGTAAGCTTGGCTCTAAAGTTTTTTTATTTTTCAACACAAAAGATTTTTTAGTTCTAGTATTATTGTGCAATATTTTACACAAAAAATATTTTTTTATAGATATATTTTGCAAGTATATAAAATGGATTAGATTATTTTAAATAGGCATATATTTAGAGATATAGGTTTACTAAATCATTCATTAAAAATGAGATACCCAACTTCTTTAAGAAGTCGGGTATCTCAGCCTTAGATAATGATTATAAACAGTAGAGATGAGGAATTTTGCGTCTCTACTATTTTCCAATAGCTTTGCTTTATTTCTTAATCTGATCCAAAGCTAAATTCAGCTTCAACACATTAACTCCAGGCTCACCAAAGATGCCGAGAAAGCGTCCATCTGTGTTTTGGGCAATCAAAGTTTCTAGTTGGTTTGGCTGAAATCCTCGTGCCTTGGCTACTCGCGCAATTTGCGCGATCGCAGCTTCGGGGGTAATGTGGGGGTCAAGGCTAGAACCAGAGGTGTAGACTAGATCGCCAGTCGGCTGTACACCTGCTGTTTTCAGACGAGTCAGATCGCCTTCAATTTTTTTACTGGGATCTGGGTCATCTTTACCTTTGATGCGTTCGAGTAATGCGGGATTACTGGGAGCCAAGTTACTAGCGCCAGAAACCCCAGTTTTCAAAACTCCCCCATCGTCCTTTTTGGGATCGGCTGTGCTGTAACTGGTGGTACTGGGACGGCTGTTAAAATAGCGATCGCTAGTAAAGGGTTGACCAATCAAAGCAGAACCCACAACTTGGCCTGTGCTATTTTTCAGTAAGCTACCATTTGCTTGAAAGGGAAACACAATCTGCCCAATGGCAATCATCGCAAAAGGATAAATAATCGCACCTATTACCCAGAGTACGAAGGTAGAACGAACAGCTCTGCTAGCTTCACGTGCAAAACTCATTAGAATTTCTCCGGTACAAACATTACAAAAAATAGATAGATAGAAAGTCCTAGCGTCACCATTCCTAACAATCCCAATCCCCAAGATTGACTGCGGGAAAGTTGTTCGCTAGTAGCTGCATAGACCATAGGTGCAACCACTAGGTTGAAACACATCGCCAGGAATAAATACAGTGGCAGCTTTTGTCTACGCCATTGACACCAGATTTCAGTTATTTCTTCAACTATTTGAGATGCAAAGATAGTGCGTCGGGTATGAACGGTTTTCATAGTAAATTAAGACAAAGGTAAGATAATATCTATTAGTTTGATGGCAATAAAGGGAGCAATGATGCCACCAACGCCATAGATGAAGATGTTGCGACGTAGCAGTTGATCTGCTGTTAAAGGTAAAAACTTTACCCCTTTGAGTGCTAGCGGAATTAGTGCCGGAATAATCAAGGCATTGTAAATCAGCGCCGAGACGATCGCAGATTGGGCACTCTTTAATCCCATAATATTCAGTGCGCCGATTCCAGCAGCCGCAAAGATAGTCGGAATAATCGCAAAATATTTGGCGATATCATTAGCGATGGAGAATGTTGTCAAGGCTCCACGAGTAATTAGCAACTGTTTACCTATGGTTACTAGGTCAATTAGCTTTGTGGGGTCAGAGTCCAAGTCCACCATGTTAGCAGCTTCTTTGGCAGCTTGCGTCCCAGAGTTCATTGCCACACCCACATTTGCTTGCGCCAAAGCAGGGGCATCGTTCGTACCATCCCCGGTCATTGCCACCAATTTACCCTGAGATTGTTCCGAGCGAATCACCTCAATTTTGTCTTCTGGAGTCGCTTCGGCAATAAAATCATCCACCCCAGCTTCTTCAGCAATTACCGAAGCGGTAATTCGATTGTCACCTGTGAGCATAACGGTGCGAACACCCATGCGGCGAAGTTGGTCAAACCGTTCCCGCAGACCAGGTTTGACAATATCTTTGAGGTAGATCACACCATAAATTTTGTCATCTTGGCAAACAGCTAAAGGTGTACCGCCTAACCGGGAAACTCGCTCATAAGCTGCGTCTATATCATCAGGAACGTTACCGCCACGAGAACGGACAAATCCCTTAATGGCATCCACTGCACCTTTGCGAATTTGTTTGCCATCGGGTAAATTCGTGCCACTCATCCGGGTTTTGGCGGTAAATTCCACACCTTCGGCTTTGTCGATGTTGAAGTCTACCGCAGCCTGGGACTTTTCTGCCAAAATCACAATTGACTTGCCCTCTGGCGTATCGTCAAACAAGCTAGCAGCTAGAGAAACTCGCGCCACATCTTCTAGTGAGTGATTATCCAAAGGAATAAACTCATCAGCCATCCGATTACCCAAGGTGATTGTACCCGTCTTATCCAGCACCAAGGTGTTGATGTCGCCGCAGGCTTCTACTGCTCGACCAGAGGTAGCAATGACGTTGAATTGGGCAACCCTGTCCATCCCTGCAATACCGATCGCACTGAGCAATCCACCAATAGTTGTGGGAATCAAAGCTACTAATAGTGAGATAAGAATCGCAACGCTAGCACCCGCCCGCAAACTGTTTCCTGCGTCAACGCCAAAGGCCGTGGTGATAAAACTAGCGATGTAGCCAACGAAGGGCGGCATAGTTGCCACCACAATCAAGAACACTTGCGTTAGCACTGCCAACAATACTGTCAAAGCAATCTCGTTGGGAGTCTTGGTGCGTTGTGCCCCTTCTACCAGGGCAATCATGCGATCGATAAAGCCTTGACCAGGATCGGCACTAACACGAATTGTCAACTCATCAGAGAGTAGGCGTGTACCTCCTGTCACCGAACTGGCAATATCTGTACCTGGTTGCTTCAATACCGGGGCCGATTCCCCAGTAATTGCAGACTCATCTACTGAGCCAATGCCTTTAATTACATCCCCATCGGCGGGAATCATATTATTTGCAACCACCTTGACCAAATCGCCCCGCCGCAGTTCCGTAGAATTGACTTGTTGTATGGAACCATCAGGGAGGATTTTGTTAGCGATCGTATCCGATCGCGTCGATCGCAGTGAATCAGCCTGTGCTTTACCACGTCCTTCAGCTACGGCTTCGGCAAAGTTGGCAAAAACGAGGGTGAAAAAGAGAATGAAGGTAATCAACCCATTTAACAGACGTTGTTGGTTGATATCTGCCTGGACTGTGCCAAACAGATTTGGGTTAAGGGTAACAAGAAAGGTGACAATTGTCCCTACCCAAACAACAAACATAACTGGGTTTCTGACAGTAATTCGCGGATCGAGTTTGACAAATGACTCACGAATTGCCCTTTGGTAAAGTCCCCGCATATCTGTTTTGGGGGTGTGCTTACGCGAGTCACGAGTTCCAGATGGAATACGGGGCGAAGGAGAATCAGTAGTAATTGGCATACATTAAATTTTGAGAATGGGGCATTGGGCACTTGTACTGAGCGACTTGCCTTGAGCGTTCGTGTAGCGTCTCGCAGAGAAGTCGAAAGGAGTCGAAGTATTGGGAATGGGGCGTTGTACCTCATCTCCTACTCTCTAGCCGATACCTTTGGTAATAAAAAAGGCTTCAGCGATGGGGCCTAATGCCAGCACTGGGAAAAATGTGAGTGCGCCCAGGATTAAAATTACGCCTGCGGTAACGCCTGTAAATAGTCCGGTATCAGTTCGTAATGTACCAGTGGTGTAAGGAACAGCTTGCTTGCGAGACATACTATCTGCTAATAACAGCAAACCTAAAATTGGGATATAGCGTCCAGCTAGTAGACTGAAGCAAGTACTCAAGTTCCACCACAAAGCGGTTGTAGTTGTTGCTGTACCTGTAGCGATCGCAAAAGGAGAAGGTTGTGAATCGCCTAAACCTTCAAAACCAGAACCGTTGTTCGCAGCAGCTGAGGCATATTCGTAAATCACCTGAGAAAAGCCGTGGAAACCGGGATTGCTAATTCCTGCCAATTGGTCAGGAAAAGCTAAGGCGATTCCCCCTGGCATCAAAATGGCGATCGGGTGAACTAGCAAAATCAAGAAGCTAGCAAGTACGACTTCACGCTTTTCAATTTTGCGTCCCAAAAATTCTGGTGTGCGTCCCACCATCAAACCTGTGACGAATACCGCCAGGATGCTATAGGCAAATAAGTAAGCTGTTCCTGTACCCTGTCCACCCCACATAATTTGCAGGAACATATTAGAAAGAAAAATAAAACCGCCGGCGGGCATAAAGGAGTCGTGGAGACTGTTGACTGCGCCGCACATGGTTCCGGTTGTACTTACCGCAAATAATACCGATTCTGCCCAACCAAACCGGACTTCTTTCCCCTCTAAATTCGGTTGCTGACTGCCCAAAAGCGCATTTACAGCCGGATTGCCGTTATATTCCCCAATGGCAGTGACAATCAGGAATCCTAGAAAAATTACACCGACCATACCGTAGAGTAACCAGGCTTGTTTGGTGTTATTGGCAAACAAACCATATGTATAGATCAGGGACGTGGGAATGGAAAGCATTGCCACAATCTGAATTAAATTAGTAAATCCACTGGGATTTTCAAAGGGGTGTGCTGAGTTAATAGCAAAAAAGCCGCCGCCGTTTTCCCCTAATTGCTTGATAATTTCAAAGTGGGCAACAGGGCCACGAGCGATCGCTTGACTAATATTCGGGTCTTCTAAGGTAGGGAATACAACTGCACCCGCCAGAGTTTCTGGAACGCCAGCAGCTATCAACACAATCCCACCCACAATACAAATAGGCAGTAAAATTCGGGTAATCGAGCGAATTAGGTCTACATAAAAGTTGCCTAACGATCTACCCGTCAATCCCCGAATAAAAGCAATTCCTACCGCCAAACCAGTGCCAGCAGAGGTGAACATGTGATAACCCAGCCCCCACATTTGGCTGGCATAGCTCATGTAGGTTTCACCAGAATAATGCTGTTGGTTGGTATTAGTAATAAAGGAAATGGTAGTATGCAGTGCTGTATCCCAAGTTGGGGCTTTTATCCCCGTGGGATTGAGGGGCAACCATCCTTGACTCATGATGATAAAGAAAATCAGCAACCCCATAACTACGTTGCTATACAGGATTGCCCGCCCATACTGCCAGCCCGTCATATTTTCTTTGGATTTAACACCGACTAAAGCATAAAGCACTCGCTCAACCGGATTCAAGATTGGGTCTAGAAAAGTACTTTGCTCTAGGTATACACGCGCCATATAGCGCCCAAAAAATGGAGTAATTGCTACTATAATTAGTAGCGTTAATGCAATTTGAATCAATCCTTCTAGCATTGGATTATTTCAACTCCGACATGAATAAATTTCAGAGAAATATCAGATATTTTCGGGCGATGAATCAGAAAAAATAATGAATTATATTGACATTATTATTAGCCAACCTATAGCTATGTCTTTCCTCAATCAATCATCGAGCTTTTTGTTAGAGAATACAAGGTATAAATTAATATTTAAACTAGCCTATACAAAAAATATATTTGTCTATATAGACAAGTATTCAGAGGGTTTATCTCGATATATATCTGCAAATATAGAAGGACAGTTAAATGTTAAACATTCATAAGCTAAAACACCTCTAATTTGCAGATGAAAATTTTCTAAATATCTTGTGGGGTGGGCATCTTGCCCGCCCTGATTATGCAACTTGAATGCTGATTAGCTTAAACCATTCGTAAAAAGTTAAATCCCCAACTTCTTAAACAAGTTGGGGATTTGGATACTGCGAATTTTCACAAATCAGATAGTATTACTAGAGAGTGAGGAGTTTAATTCATAACTCATAACTGATTTTGACGACAAATTCCAAATGCGGAAGTGTAGGCGTGTAAGAAAGTTCTGCCACCAACAGGGCCGATTTCACCACCACAGAAAAAGCCACCTACAGGAATATCGCTGAGATAGCGGCGAAATAATTCAGAATCGAAATTAGGTTTACCATAGAGTCCTTCGCCTCGTCCCAGACAGGCAAACATTAAGGCAGCGACGGCAGAGGGTTCAGATTCTCGTTGGGTTTGATAACTTTGGAGAAGTAATTCTAGGTCTTCAGCAGAGGCTTGGGCATCGCGGAGGTGGAATTGCAGCCTTTGACCAGGACGAACGCGATCGCCAATTGCGATCGCTCCAGCTGTTGGATCGACCCCAAGAATACCACGAATTAAAAAGTCTCCCTGCTGCAAAGCCAGCTTAAACTCATCCATCGCCACACCAACAAACAAAGAGTGCTGTGCTAAAGTTCGTTCGTGTTCGCTAAGACTAGCAATCAAATCTCGCAACACCACTAGCGGCACTTGCTCATCTAACTCTAAGATAATGTTGCGATCGGCTTTTGTAACTTGCAATGGTTTGCCAATTGGTCGGCATCCTTGGGCTACAATCGTTTCCAAAACAATATTGCCAGTCAAAGCTATCCCAACAGTACCCTCACGATACAGACTTTGACATTCCTCGCCGTCAGTCTCATTACAAAATAGGGC
The DNA here is from genome assembly GCF_014698035.1 of Desmonostoc muscorum FACHB-395. GTDB lineage: Bacteria > Cyanobacteriota > Cyanobacteriia > Cyanobacteriales > Nostocaceae > Nostoc > Nostoc muscorum_A. The sequence continues at coordinate 47,058 of NZ_JACJSF010000008.1, read as the reverse complement.
AACACGACCACCCATACCTCCACCACTAGCCTGTCCCCCCACGATCACCGATCCTGGATAAGCAAAATCCAATCCCTGCAACAAATCGTTGATTCCAGAGGCGAAGGAACTAGACAGCAAAATAAACTGGGGTGTTGGTGATGCTGGCACACCAATCAAATCAACCCAAGCATCAGGAGAACTATCTAAGTCAGGTAATTCTTCAGCAACAACATGAAAAACTTGAACCTTCACCCCTGGAAGATGTGCTAAAGTCAAGCTAATAGCTGGTTCTGCTTCGAGTTCTTGGGTTTCTCCGTTAACTGTCGTCCCAATCACACCTCCACCACTACAGCCAATTAGCACTGGTACAGAAAGTTTCTCAGCTAACAAGGGTAACAATCGGGAATACTCACTCGTAAAAGCAGACGAAATGAATACCAGTCCTAGATCCGCAGGTGCTGTTAATGATGAGACAGCTCGTTCCACCACATCTGTAACGGCGGCTTCCAGAGAATGACGGGTTGATAGGGCATTTGCCCACTGCATTTGGTCTGCCATGAGTTTTGAGCTTCTTTCTCTTTTTGTGCTAGTAGATTTTGATGTATTTTTATTTTGGGAAGAATTGCATCCTACAAGAATTAGTGCCAGCCTTTTGTCTCCTCCATCCAAGAAGCTGTGGTTGTCATTCCCTAATAGATGCATCTAAATATATTGTATGATTGTTTATCTATGGTACTAATCCCACAAAATCTTAAAACATAAAGATGAATGCATTATAGATGCGGCAGTTTACTATATTGGTTATAAATCAATAGGCTAAAGTACTAACTTATGAACTGAATAGTTAGAATGGTTAGTAATCAAGCTAAAATCTGCCATTTCTGAAGTTTTTCTATACTAGTATTAACAACACACAACGAGACTAAAGCAATGACCAACATCCAAGAAACAGCAACAAGCGACATCCAAGAGAAAATCCAAGAAGAAGTAGAACAAGCGCGTACTGTCTGTGACATTAACGGTAGCGGTTCACCAGAATGTGCTGCTGCTTGGGATGCAGTAGAAGAATTACAAGCCGAAGCTTCTCACAAGCGCCAAAGCAAGCCCAAAAATTCTCTAGAACAGTATTGTGATGACAACCCAGATGCAATTGAATGCCGGGTTTATGACGACTAGAAATTTAAACAAGTGAATTTTTTGTTCGTTTGTTACTAAGCAACCAAGATTTACTTACTGAGATTTCGCACTTTTACGCTACTTCCGGCTAAAACCGTACTCTCCCTCTTTCATTATTTTCTCCAATGGACAAAAAAATGGTGAAATATCTGGAGTTACGGATGTATCAAGGTTAAGCTTTGAGAATTTTTATCTTAAAAGGAAACATTTACACCCAAAAAAATGGGGATTTTGTCCGCGAGTATCAAGTATATAGCTGCTAAGTGGTCTTTTAACAGGCTCCCTGACGCTACTACAGGTAAGTGTAAAATCTAAGTTGAGGATCTTTGAGTTGCTTGTTTTTTTGCCAAATTGAGAGATTTAGGAAAGTAAATTAAACAACTTACCATTTAAAAATTTTTCCAAAAATCTTTGCAAGGCATAAATTGGTTGTAGGGGCGTACATCTGTATGCCCCTACAAACGTGTTTATAGTAGAAACTGCGTGAAATGGTATAAGTTGGGTAGCCACTTGCTTCCACCAAGAAGTTAGAGCGCAGTCTTGAGGCTAGATTTTGTGCTTTGATTAAACTGTTTGTAATATAGATAGACTACTAGCTAGCTAATAGCTTACAAGTTTGTCAGTTATGGATACTTGCTCTTAGTTTAAATTGTTTTATTTATCGTTTGAGAAAAACTATGGACTATAACGTTTGGTTTCGCCCTTTCGTCTGGATTGATTACCGACTGGCAGTATTATTCTTGGTAATTATTCCGCTAATTCTTTTAATTTGGGCATTTGTGCAAAAAGCAGAAGCTATACAACGCTTATTGACTATATACTGGAAAGTATCAAGCTTGGTGGCAATCACGATTTACTTAATGATTGCCCAGTATCCAGTTAGCTTTATCTCTGGATTGATGGCTCAGATTTTAATCCCAATTTCACTGTGGTTCTGGGTAGATATCAATGATGAAATTGAGTATCAAACCAGTGGAGTTTTGAAATTTATTTTTACCTCTTGGCGCTGGGCTACAACTGTTTATTGTATTTTGGGTACACTAGCGTTGATCCCATTTTTGGGTTGTGCTTTTTCTGCCAGTGTAATGAAGACTGCTTATTGTCGCGTCTGGTTTGAGATCCCGTTATTATTCAAAGAATATTTTCATGCTAATAGCAAAGCTGAGTTTTTAGGTTTTCTTGGCATAACTAGTTTAGTAATTTATGTGGTTTACTTAAGCTATTTTGTTCTGATTAAGCTTGGCAAGCAGGGACGTTCAGCCTCACCACAATAACTGTCGCTACGTCACATACCCCTAATGTAAAAAAATGAATTCCATTGGTAAGCGGCTAGAACAATACACCGCTAAATGCCCCAAAGAAGTCTTGATTGTAATAGTGGAAATTGCCGATGAGGAAGATACAATTGCTATTTTCAAAGGCTTTTCCAGCTCTTTGATGCGCCCCACAGCATTTGATGCAGATGTACCAGTTTTGCCAGATGGGGCAAACATTCTCAATATTGATCGAGTAGCCAGTCCTTACAATCCTGAAGCACCCCGTTATATTCAACAAGGAATTTCTTGGGAAGCTATGGAAGCTTTATTATCAGAAGTGGGAGTCTAACTAATTCGTATTTATGAATTACCACAATATTATTACGATTGAACCTGGAAAACGTAGTGGTAAACTTTGTATCCGAGGAATGCGAATAACTGTTTATGATATTTTGGAGTATCTTGCTGGTGGAATGACTGAAGCAGAAATACTAGAGGATTTTTCTGAATTAACCTCTGAAGATATCAAAGCGTGTCTAGCTTTTGCTGCCGATTGTGAGAAGATGAGGGTATCTGCATCGACCTAACTTTACCGTTACGCTGAAGCAAGCTACAGATAAGTTTAAATTGCCATCTGAAAGTGTCTTGCATTTTGAAAAATTATTTAGACATCATAATCCTCAATCAAACAGGGTGGGTTTATGTGAGGTTTCACCAAAGTGGATAGAACTCAACATCAGTTTTACAAACCTTGGCAGATAGGAGCTTTCCCAAAAAAACGTAGTGATTTGCGGTTGCTTAAATATAGTGATGATGGTCTGGAAATAGACCTCATTTTTTATGATCCAAATCAAACGATCACAGTGAAGTTCGCATATACAGAAGTGTATCGGGTTATAGACGAAGGGCGCAGGCTCAAGCAACTCCAGCACTTGCCTCTACCAATGGAGGAAACAGTATATCTGGTGTCCAATTCAGATATTGTGCAGGAGTTAGTAGATGAATCTTGCGGAATGTTGGAAACTAGGGATGTGGTTCATTACTTTATTGTTACAGACAATGATTGTATTGACGTTATTACTAAGGCTGATTTTAAACCACAATTGAGCAAAAAATGCTAGTTTCAGGATATAAAATGTTTGTGCTTATTTGCGGTATAAAAATCCTCTTGCATCGGATTGTTGAAAGTCTCTGGTGGTGAGTTCAAGGTTTCTGGCAGCCTTTGAACGAGCGCGTTACCCTAAAGGAAGTAAGCTACAGTTGGGGTCTAAATTGCCATTTGAAACTGTCTTCTCTACGAGACGCTACGCTAACAACTTTGAAGAATTATTTTGACTTTTAAATTTACAAAATGTCCCGTTCTGGATACACACTTCCCGTCTTTGCGTGCGCTGCTGCTATTGCAGCTTTTCACTGGTTACGTGATCGCAAACCCCTAACTTTAGCGTCTGTAGATTTGATTGAACCAGCTCAAATCGCCGAAATCCCAATTGAACAGGTAGCAGGACTATCTGAAAATACAGCTTTAGCAATTACCCGTAGCGATCCTGGTGATAATCTCGATTTGACTAAAGATACACCGATTTGGGCATTAGTGGAATGGCGAGAACAGGGGGAGACTGTAATTATAAAAGGTGGGGAAGGGATTGGCAGACAGATGAATGCTGGTGACAAACCTGCTATTTATGATTATGCTCAAAGACTTTTAAAAGAAAACTTGCAACGAATGCTAGCACCAGGGGAAAAAATCACGGTAACAATTATTTTACCTGAAGGGCGATCGCTAGCTGTTCGGACTTCAAATTCTGCTTTTGGTGTGGTTGAAGGACTTTCGCTTTTAGGCACAACCGGCATTTCTCAACCCTTAAGTACACCAGATCAGCTTGCAGTTTTTCGAGCGGAATTACAAAATAAAGCCAATCGTTTTGAGAGTTTAGTATTCTGTATCGGCGAGAATGGACTAGATTTAGCGCGTAAACTAGGGATTAATCCCGAACAATTGGTCAAAACTGCTAACTGGCTCGGCCCAATGTTAGTAGAAGCTGATGTGCTAGGCGTGAAAGAAATTTTATTATTTGGCTATCACGGTAAGCTGATGAAACTGGCGGGGGGAATTTTTCACACCCATCACTACTTGGCTGATGGACGGCGGGAAATTTTGGCCGCGCACTGTGCGATCGCAGGTTTAAAATCACCAGATATCGAAGCTGTATTTAATAGTGCTACCGCCGAAGCTGCCCTAACATACCTAAAATCGCTAGATGCTGCAAATGGTAGTAATTGGGTAAATCAAGTTTACAGTGCGATCGCAGAAACTATCGATGTTCGTTCCCAAGAATACATCCAAAGCCATAGCGAAAGGGGCACAGAGGTTACAGTCTGTGGCTCAATTCTCTTTGATCGCGATCGCAAAATTATCGTGAAGAGTAAAACTGCTGGTCTGTTGATGGGAAAATTATGTTAATTTATTATGAATAATCGTAAACAATCCAAATAAATAATCTTTTAAGTAACCACTCTAGGGTAAGTTTATCGTTTTCATACCATCTCTAGCTCCGGGACTAGACCAACGCACATAACCTCGCGTTTGTCTAGGGCTTCTATACCATTATCAGCCTAAGCAGGCTGAATAATAGCATCACCATAGACCATAAAGCATCTATCCTTAACAGACATAACACTTCCATCATGAATACAGTGGTGACTCTACCGACAGAACAAGCGCCCCAAACATTGGAAAATGTTGGGCGGCTTGATCGCCAATTAATTATAATTCTGGACTTCGGCTCTCAATATTCTGAGTTGATTGCCCGTCGCATCCGCGAGACTCAAGTATACTCTGAAGTTTTATCCTATCGCACTACTTCTGAACAATTGCGCCAACTCAATCCCAAGGGAATCATCCTCTCTGGTGGGCCGAGTTCGGTTTATGGTGACAAGGCTCCCCATTGTGACCCAGAAATCTGGAATTTGGGAATACCCGTCTTGGGTGTTTGCTATGGGATGCAGCTAATGGTAAACCAACTCGGTGGTGAAGTGGCAAAGGCTGACCGAGGTGAGTACGGCAAAGCATCATTATATATTGACGATCCCACAGATTTACTTACTAACGTCGAAGATGGCACTACTATGTGGATGAGTCACGGAGACTCAGTTACCCAAATGCCATCAGGGTTTGAATTGCTGGCACATACAGAAAATACCCCCTGTGCTGCGATCGCCGACCACGAAAGGAAACTTTACGGGGTTCAATTCCATCCAGAGGTAGTACATTCTCTTGGTGGCATAGCATTAATTCGTAATTTTGTCTACCATATCTGCGATTGCGAACCCACTTGGACAACTGCGGCTTTTGTTGAAGAGGCAATTCGGGAAATTCGCACCAGAGTTGGGGAGAAGCGAGTGCTTTTGGCACTATCTGGGGGAGTTGATTCTTCTACCCTGGCGTTCTTGCTGTATAAAGCGATTGGCGAGCAACTAACTTGTGTGTTTATCGATCAAGGCTTTATGCGAAAGTATGAGCCAGAGCGATTGGTAAAGCTGTTCCAAGAGCAGTTTCACATTCCTGTAGAGTATGTGAATGCGCGCGATCGCTTTTTAGCTAAGGTTGCTGGTGTTACAGATCCTGAAGAAAAACGCCGCCGCATCGGACACGAATTTATCAACGTATTTGAGGAAACCTCCAAGCGCCTTGGTCATTTTGACTATTTAGCTCAAGGGACTCTTTATCCAGATGTCATCGAATCTGCTGACACCAATGTTGATCCCCAAACTGGTGAACGGGTAGCGGTAAAAATTAAGAGTCATCACAATGTTGGCGGTTTGCCGAAAGACCTAAGATTTAAATTGGTGGAACCACTGCGGAAATTATTTAAAGATGAAGTCCGCAAAGTTGGGCGTTCCATTGGTTTACCAGAAGAAATTGTCCAACGACAACCTTTTCCTGGGCCTGGTTTGGCAATTCGCATTTTGGGAGAAGTTACATCAGAGCGGTTAAATATTTTGCGCGATGCTGATTTGATTGTGCGGCAAGAAATTAACCAACGCGGTATGTATCATGATTTCTGGCAAGCATTTGCTGTATTGCTGCCAATCCGTAGTGTTGGCGTTATGGGCGATCAACGTACTTACGCTTACCCCATTGTCTTGCGAATTGTTACCAGTGAAGATGGCATGACTGCTGATTGGGCCAGAGTCCCTTACGATGTCCTGGAAGTGATTTCCACGCGGATTGTGAATGAGGTAAAAGGGGTGAATCGTGTGGTTTATGACATCACCTCTAAGCCACCTGGAACCATTGAATGGGAGTAATTAAGTTTTGAGTTGAGTTAACTAAAAGCTCATCACTCTTTCTGATTATTCAGGTTCTTTGCAGTAATTTAGATTCACATATTTTAAATGGCAATGCCGAGCTGACTCGTTTTTAGTTTTGGCATTGTCTATTTTTTTGGCTATAGCTTTGGTAAGCTACTCTACATTTCAATACTTCTCGGTTAAGGGGAAAAGGGGAAAGGGAAAAGGGAAAGAAAAAACCTTTAACCCTTACCCTTTAACCTTTTCCCCAAACCCGATTCCGAGTTAAAAATGCTTAATCGAGCAGTATTGACTCTACATTTAACTTAAATAGCGCCGTGTGCAACTTTCTTTCAAACCTAACCCCCAACCCCTTCCCTTGTAGGGAAGGGGAGCAATAATCAAAGCCTCTCTCCGTTTCGGGGAGAGGTTTGGAGAGGGGTTCTAAGAATAAGTTGCACATCGCGTTAAATAGTTATGGCGGGTAGGATGCCCACCCTACAAGAGCTTGATTTAATTTATGCAATCTAGATGTTTTTAGATTTTTAGCAAAATGTCATAGTTGCTAAATTTAAAAGCCCCAGCAAAATCGCAAGTTTTTCGTAATAAAATAGGCAGCGATTATCAAAATAAATTTGTAAAATAAATTATTTGTGAAAGTGAATTTCTAAATATAAATGAATTTAAACACAAATATAATTTTATCCAGTCAAGAATTATAAATTCCAGCGAATAATTAACCATCAATTAGATGGTGGCTAGACGAATTGAATTATTGTCTAGGAAAATAGGCGCGATCGCAGTAAAATTATCAAGGGTGTGGTAAAAGACAAAAAACCAGCAGCTCATTAGAAATAACTTTCATTTGATAAACATTTATGGAGATGTTATGGAACCTCCTCTCCCCCTTGCTGGCTTAAACATCCTCGTCGTTGATGATGATGACGATAGCCGCTTTTACATTACTACCGTGTTAGAAGCTGATGGAGCCACCGTTATGGCAGTTCCATCGGCGGCGGTAGCATTGAAAGTACTACCTGAGTTGCAGCCAGATGTCTTAATTTGTGATATTGCTATGCCTGGTGAAGATGGTTACACCCTTATCCGCAAGATCCGGGCGCTGAAGCCTGATATTTGGGAAAAACTCCCTGCGATCGCTTTAACTGCTTATGGCGATAGCGAGTATCGTAGCCGTGCTTTGGAAGCGGGTTTTCAGACTCATGTACCTAAACCAGTCGATCCCGGAGAACTAGTTGCGATCGTCGCAGAATTGGTTGCTTCTTATGAGAGTTAATACAAATCTTGTAGAGAGCGTGATTTTGAATTTTGACTTGTTAACTTTCCGCTCTCTCATTTTTTGAATCTGCTCGATTTGAAGCGATATTATGTTTGACAAAGATTCTAAACTCTACAAATGAGTTTTCTTTTCCTTTGTTTATGAGCGATCACTACTTGAATAAAACCAAAAGGTGCGATTATTGCCTTGAACAAGACTGAAACACAAATTTTGTTGTCAGTAAAATTTTCGCCTTTAGTCAAAATTAGAATATTTTTGAGCGCAAATTTGCGTGACACTAATCAAATAAACATTACCACTTTAATAATCTCAATAATACTTACCTTATTCCATAAACACTCTAAGTCAAAGGCTTCAGCATTATCTCCTGTCCGAAAGCTCACTGTTCCTTACCAGGATAACAGTATCAATTGCTATTGCTACTGATGTGATGTATAAACTAATGTAGCCTGTATTGTCATTTGACAGTTTAACTCATGAGTCAAGAAACTTTTACAGATTCCTCTGCAAACTACAAATTTACTGAAGATAATTTTGCTGTACCAGATGAAGAATTTTCCCTAAAATACTTTGAGGCACAAGTCACAAAATCCGATATGTACTGGAGGCGCTTTGGCGGTCGTCCAGACTTCTCCGGTAAAGTTGTACTTGAGATCGGCTGTGGATATGGCGCACTGTGCATTGATGCAGCCATTTCCGGAGCGCGGCGGGTAATCGGTCTTGACCTCATAAGTAGCCGGATCGAATTTGCGCGCAATATCGTCGCAGAACGCTACCCAGAGATTGCAGACAGAATAGAGTTTCATCACTTGGATATTGACAACCTAACGACGCTTGACGGCCAGGTTGATATCGTAATTTCCAAAGATACTTTTGAACACATCATGGGCATAGAGCGAGTTCTTCTTTCAATAAAACGAGTTCTACGGGAAGGGGGCTTACTGATAACTGGTTTTAGCCCACTTTATTACAGTCCTTTTGGCGATCATGGATATCACGCAATCGGAAAGCGCATCAGACTACCGTGGGCGCATCTCATTATTGGCGATGAGCGTGTTGTTGCAGCTTATAATAAGTACCATCCCGGAATCGAGTGCCATTCGATCTATGACCTTGGACTCAATAAACTCAAGCGCCGCGACTTCCTGAAAGCCTTTGATAAAAGCGGATTTGTGATTGTTAGCGAGACTACAAATGCTTTTGAAGGGGCTTCCAAATTGATGCCGTTGTTTCGCTTTCTGAGTAAAATTCCTGGACTCGAAGACTATACAACAGTCAATATGTACGTTATAGCCCGTAAGACCTATTAACTCATCTCTATGGTGTACACACAAGTCCTAAAATCCTTGTTTGGTAAGATACAAGTCTTAGTAGCCAAGGTTTTGAGTTTATTATCAATAGTATCAGTTAATTGATAATAAACTTAATGGAAAATCAACTCTTTTAAAAATTATTTTTCGTTCTTTTCCCTCTATTTGATTTCCAACTCCACTTGTGTGAACACAACTATTTCAACTTTCATAGCAAGGAGTCCCCCACCAAATCTGTACTCGGATTGGTGGCGGGAGGAATTGTTTGTTGACCCAAGATATACAAGCCAAACTTGCCACAACTGTTTGCACATTCATCCTGTGAAGGGTGAATCGTATCGCAGTGGGAAGAAGTTTGTTTGTGGTCATTGTGGGTGGATTGGTGACGCTGATTTGAATGGCGCGAAAAATATTTCTGCAATTGGGGCTGTAATTGTAAACCAGCCTCGTGGTTCGGGATTATCTTGTAAGCTAGATGTGCGTGTCGGGAAAAAGACTGAGTACGTGCAACTAAGCTTGTTTGATATTTCTAGGGCTTCTAAAAGCCCCCACTGTACCTGTACTCAGGTCAGTGGCGGGTAGTTTACTCCAGTTTCAAAGCTAATTTGCTCAGACTTATATGCTGGTGGCTCTACGTGAATTAAAATCCTCACTGGACGGAACCTTTCTTCTAATCGGCTTTCTACTTCTTCGGTAATGTGGTGAGCTGTTTCTACGTCTGATGCATCTACGATTAAATGCATTTCAATAAATACCTGACGACCAAGAACACCGCGAGAAGCAATATCATGACAGTTAATTACACCTGGAACAGAAGTAGTGATCGCATGAATTGCTTCTGGTGCGATCGCCATTTGATCCACAAGCCAAGGCAAATTTTCTTTTAAAACTGACCAGCCACTCCAAAATACCAACAAGGCGACAGGAAAAGCTAACACCAGATCCATCCATTGATAACCTAGCCAAACTCCGATCAAACCGCCAATTACAGAGATTGTCACCCAAATATCGCTCATGGTATGTGTAGCGTCAGCTATGAGAATTGAGCTACCTACCCGCTTACCAACAGCGCGTTCGTAAAACGCCACAAAAATATTCACGCCTAGCACAATTAGCAATAACCACAACTCCGGTGGCGATATTCTCACAGGTTCACCACCACCTTTGAGAATTCGTTCGATTGCTCCTTGCAGAATTTCAAAACAAGCTATTCCTAAAAATGAGGCTATTCCTAAAGCCCCCACAGCTTCAAACTTGCTGTGTCCATAGGGATGTTCGCGATCGGGCTGTGGAGAAGAAAATTTACTTGCAATTAATCCTAAAACGTTGTTGGCGCTATCTGTCACACTATGCAAGGCATCAGCTAGCAAGCTCAACGAACCTGTCCAGTAACCCACAAGTGCTTTCAATCCCATTACAAACAGGTTGAGTAGTAGGGTAATAATTAAAACTTTTCGTACTTCGGCGCGGTTATCGTAAACCATAGATAATTTATCACATCAAGTTCTATGACTTCTAATGTAGAACTCAAAACATAAATAAACACAAATAAAATGTATCAAAGTCTTACGCAGTAAGAATTAAGTCTCTCTATAGGCTCTATCTTTTTTACCATTCTGTTGAGATTATTTATAGCTAACAACAGCTACAAGCTTTATAGTTATTAGTAATGCCTTTATAAATAACAGCATATTTTTAGCATTAATTCCAGAAATATTTTAATTAATTTTGTTATTTCTATATCTAGTTACTCCAAACAAAATTGTATCCAGAGATATTATGACGACCATCAGTGGTGTGTACTTACTTAGGATAACTGACGAGTGAAGGAGTTTTATTTACTACCTTACAAGGATAAAGAAGCCTGTGCTTCATTCAAAAAATAGTCAAAATTTGAGCAGCAAAATCGAAAAATATTTACAGGTTTTGGAATTAGTAAACCTAGAGGTAAATTTTCGCGTTCCCCTCGCTAAAAATAAATTAACAAGCCAGAGTAATAAGTAAAAATTTAATCCTCTTACGAGTTTGAGTAAGAACTTAAGCCATATAATTCCAAAGGTCAATTTTCCTCAGACGGCAAGTTTCAATCACGAATATTATGAGTACCAAAAAACTTACAGGTAAGGTGGCATTGGTAACAGGCGGCTCACGCGGTCTGGGAGCAGCGATCGCCAAACGTCTCGCAAACGATGGTGCAGCAGTCGCTCTCACGTACACTAGCTCGCCGCAAAAAGCCGACGAGGTGGTGCTTGCCATCGAAACAGCTGGTGGAAAAGCCCTGGCTCTTCGCGCTGACAGTGCCAATGTCGAAGCCGTGAAAAACGCTGTTGCCGAGACAGTGAAAGCCTTTGGTCGTCTTGACATCCTTGTGAACAATGCGGGGGTCGCCACTTTAGCCCCAATCGATCAATTCTCAATGGATGATTTTGATCGCCTGATCGCGGTTAACATCAAGGGTGTCTTTGTGGCAACTCAGGAGGCTGTCCGCCACATGGGTGAGGGCGGACGGATCGTTATGATTGGCAGCGTCAACAGTGACATAATGCCTTTTGCTGGCGGCTCCGTTTACGCTTTAACCAAGGGTGCGATCGCAAGCTTCACACGCGGTCTTGCCCGCGATCTCGGCCCTCGTGGCATCACGGTGAACAATATTCAACCCGGCCCGATAGACACTGACATGAATCCGGCGGAAGGGCCCTTTGCCGACACTATGAAAAGTATGATTGCCCTCCAACGGTATGGTCGAACAGAAGAAGTCGCCGAGATGGTTTCCTATCTCGCCAGTGGAGAAGCTGGTTTCATTACCGGTGCAAGCCTGAAGATTGATGGTGGCTTTGCAGCCTGATAAAGCAGAACCAAGAAAAATCCGATCGTGTAAATCTGTGTGGCGACAATATCAGCGCTTGGGGGTGCATCCTCAAAAAATTGGGCTTCGCCGCCGTCGATCTCGGCGGCTTCGTCTCTTCTTCCGGTAAGATTAGTACTTATCAATAAGCTTTAATAAAAACTTATGTCTTCAATTCCTCTAACATTGAACCTAATTGAAGGTTCTGTCTCCTTCAGTTTTTCACCCCAAGCAGCACGAGAATTAAAGACAGCGACAGATCAACTGATGGAGCGCCTGAAAGCTGTCGCCGCTAAACCCACTCCTGGCGGTGGTAAAGTCACTCCCCAGCCTCCAATGGAATATCGTTATACGGGTGAAGTATTTTTAGAAATTTTCTGTAATCCTAATATCTGGCCAACGCCTTTCGCAGCCAAAGTTTTGCTCACTGTCCGCAACGTCAACATCCGCTTGACTACTGAAGCTGAACTTACCCGTATTATTGAAGACATTAATCAATATTTAGAGCAGGTCGAATAATCGTTTATATAATTTTTCTCTGCTTTTAGAGATTTTTTAACAAATAATCCTATACAAATTTGGGATTTTGCGAAAATTGAGCCAGTTACTTCCAGAGGTCTCCTCTATTGTCGCAATTGGTGTCGGTTAGCCCGACTGAGCAAACTTTTTCAGACGGATTCTACCTTTGAACAGCAAGCGATCGCTTCCCTAAAGTAAGCGATGCTGTCAATTGCGAGTCAAAAGTGAAGTTCCTACACTTCTATCGGATCAATGTAGGAGCTTCACCGAATTTACATACTAAACTCAAGCTGTGGCACCAGATATACAGAAAAAATGGTTCTGATGCCTTCTTTAACTTGAAAACTTATATAAATTAAGACTCCAATGCTTCTGTGTTAATGAAAAACGCAAGATTCTTTATGGGGCAATGCTCATTAAAAACCAGAGATTATCCCCCAAATTGGGCGTAGGCTCGTTGACTGTGACATCCACACATCGAAAATTAACCCCAACCCCAAACCCGAAATCAAACATTGATTTAGTCGTTGTCCCACTGTTCACGACCAATTAGGTCGCCAATGCGATCGCGCAACAAAAAGTCACATTTCTCTAATTCACATTCAACGCAAACCCACTCTCTCGCTGGAATGTATTGGCAAAGGGTATATATTGGCTGTTGTCGGCTAATCATTCCCTTTTGCACCAGTCGACGTGCTTCGTCTTGGATCAAATCGAGAGAGTAGTAATTGATAGAAGGCACCGTATTCACACTCATGGTTTTTACTCACAAATTAACACTTACGATAGTGTTCCCGTTAATAATTAGGAACAAACATTACAGAAATTAGACTTGTGGCTAGTATTTTGTAGTTTGCTATACGGAACTATTTTTATTTTGACGCTAGATATCCTGAAATTATCTCAAGAAATGTTAAGAAAGTCAACGAATCCTGACATTTATCAAAAATCTGCTTTACAAAAAAAATTCCGAGTAGTTAACTTAACCTGCTATGGCGGTTGTATGGTTTTTATGCAACAAGTCTGAAAGTCTTGCCATTACTGTATTTAGGCAAGATTCGCTGGGTGGTAAGAATTCATATTGCAATCGCTTACATATCAAATAATCACCTTAAAGCCGGATCTAGAACTGCTGGTATTTATCTAAGGGTAAACAACACAAGAATATTTGTCAGATACTACGGTATAAACTGTTGCAAAACATAACGGCTAAAGTACACTACGAAGGCTTTTACCCTATCATCTGTTAACAATTTCTTAAGTAAAATTGCAATTGCTTAGTTATTTTCAGCACTAATATTACACAGTTTTCTTTTGATCAACATCTGTAGAAGGGTGGAGTAAAGGCAGGAGGAGCAAATCAGTTGGGGATTCAACCCCTAAGATTTGAAGCCACCGTTGCGTTAGCTTCCCACAGGGTACAGCCAAAACCATAATTTTCACTTAACGGAAATTCATGTAAACGCATACTCTTAGGTCGAAGCAAGCTATGCAAAGCATCTCTAGAGAAGCGGCTACTCTACGAATTCTCCAACGGAGTACCCGCAGAGTATTGCCCCTACCGCGTGTAGTTGTGCGTAAGTCCTAGTAGAGTCAAGACGAAAGCCAAGGCAAACATCAAGCGTATAGATGCAACTACCGATTGCTGAAGTTGGTTATGGTTACATTAAAACAGACGCGATCTAGTCACGTCTGTAAACTGTTTGGCGGATTTGCTGAGATTAATTGTTCTGAAGTTACATTGTTATTTAAGTTACTTATTCACTAAATGATTCATCATCTTCATCTGTGCTGTCTTCTACTGCTAACAGATTTTCTGGCGGACGATCGTGATTGAGTTGGCTTAGTAGTGCCAGTACCTTGTTACCGCGTTCTATGGAACGATCTTCGAGAAAGATGACCTCTGGTGTACGACGTAGCCGTACCCGCGCCCCAAGTTCACTGCGGACGTAACCTGTGGCTGACTTTAAGCCTGCCATTGTTTCTACCTTAGCTTCATCTGTACCATAGATACTGACGTAGATTTTGGCGTGTTGGAGATCGCCAGAAACATCAACATCAGTCACACTTACCATTCCTGTACCCACACGGTCATCCTTAATGCCGTTGAGCAGCATTTGGCTAACTTCCCGTTTGATCAATTCTGCAACGCGGGAAACCCGGCGATTTGTAGCCATAAAAATTTCGCCTCCTGACAGAGGTTGTACGACAAAAATAGATGCAATTTGGGTAGACAGTACTTAGCGAAAGCAACGCCAAGAGCAACCGTCTGTAGGGCATAGCCCCGATATAACGCTAGTCTAGATTGCACTCAAGCCCAGCATTGCCCGTAGGGTGAAAGTAAGAAAGACTAGGCTGCTCACAAATAAACCTAAGAGGGCGATTAAGGTAACAGGGCGCTTCAACAGTGGCACTAATGGCGCAAAGGTGTTCAAAAACAGCCCTAAGACTATAGTAATTAAGTACCGGGGGTAGCGAAAGACGTTATCCCAAAATCCGTCAAACATCTGAATCTAAACTGCCTTGTTATATACTTACGTTTGTTTTGATATGCTTTATCAACTCAATTGTAATCTATGCAGCCGGAAAATTAGCCAGCTAATATAAAATATGCCTCGTCGGTTATATTGGCTTTATTTAGTCACGATTATTTTCAGTTAAATCGCAAGTAAATGGTAATTCAAATCCCCAAGGAAACTAGCCCGCGTCCATTTTTGAAGTGGGCAGGGGGTAAAAGTAGATTGATACAGCAATATATTCCTTATTTTCCCAAAAGTTATAAAAATTACTATGAACCATTCTTAGGTGGTGGTGCTGTTTTTTTCTATCTCCAACCAAAGACAGCAACTTTAACTGATATTAACGCCGAATTAATTAACACTTATTGTTGTGTTAGAGATCGTGTTGAAGAATTAATTTCTTTATTGAAAGAGCATAAAATTCGACATAATAAAGATTATTATTATAGTGTCAGAAAAAACTATGGTGGCACCGATATAGAAAAAGCGGCTCGTCTAATTTATCTTAATAAGACTTGTTTTAATGGTCTTTATCGAGTCAATTCACAGGGCAAATTCAATGTGCCTTTAGGCAGATATGAAAATCCTAATATTTGCCCTGATGTTTTACTGAGAACAGCCTCAGAAGCACTTTCTACATCTAAAATTAAACACACAAATTTTATTGATGTACTAAATTATGCTACAAACAGTGATGATTTTATTTATTTTGATCCACCATATTATCCTGTAAGTGAAACTAGCTATTTTACAGCTTACAGTAGCTATCGCTTTGCGGAAGAGCAGCAAGTTGAACTCAAGGATGTATTTGAAAAATTAGCGGAACGTGGAGTTAAAGTAATGCTATCTAATTCCGATTGTGAATTTATTCGCAACCTTTATAATAGTTTCAATATCCACACTATCTCAGCATCTAGGGCAATTAATTCTAACGCAAAAAAACGCGGAAAAATTACAGAATTACTAGTAACTTCGTATTAAAGATTATTGTTAGACCAGGCAATAAATGAACTTAAATTATGAACAGAGAGAAGATTTTGATTGAAACTAACTTGTTTACCTAACCATGATACAGCTTGCGGTTTCATACCTCCACCGTCAATTAATACAACTGCTTGTGCAGGATAGCAATTTTGAATATTCAAGTTAAGGTAAGGGAGTTTTTCATCGACTGAACCGCTAGTTTGCTGCCATTTACACTCAATAATTAGCCCGGAAGAAACGGATGTGGCACCAATAATGTAAAAGTCTACGTATATATAGCTCCCATAAATTCCTGCTCCGATATAAACCTGCCTTGCATATCGTTTTGGTATATGATTTGAGCTTAAAAGACATGCAAGGCGCTGTTTCTTTGGTAAATCAAAGCCCACTTGGACATATCCATGACCCAGTAAAGTCCCTTCTACAGCTTTTTCCAAAACATTGCCAGAAGTAACTGCTCTTGCACCTTGAGTCATCTTTATCCTGATTATCTTCAAAAGGTTTCCTGATTTTAGGATTCCCTGGAAGCAACAGTAAATGCTAGGTTATATAAATTTTTGATTTTGGATGCACAAGGTTAGATTTATTAGGTATGAAGTAGGAAAAGCTAGTATATTTGTACTTAAAAATACAAATGTATTAATAATTTGGATAACAAACGAGTTACTAATTTAGGGGAGTATGAAAAGAATAAATTTCCTTTTCTCTTTGTCCCTTAACCTCTCCAATAACTGGATAAATTTTAGTTATTTCACCTTAGCTTCAACCTGTTTGTGCTTCAGTATGACCGTTGCGGATAGACCATGCTAGTTCTAACAGTTGAGTCCAGCGCTTTTGTAACTGTTTGGGGGTGCATTTGATGGTTTTAGCGATCGCTTGGTCAGTTTGTCTTGCAGTTTTCAACTGTAATATTTGCTGTTGTTGTTCTGTGAGTTGATTCACAAAGATTTCCCACTGCTGGGAAGATAAACCCAACTTTTGCTCTAAACCTGCGCCTAGCCATTGATGTACTAATTGCCAGTGATGTTGTTTGGCAAACTTTTCTACGTGGTATTTAAAGCGTTGTTGGAGATAATCGCGTTGACGGCTGGTTAAACCGAGAATTTGGTCAATTTCTGGGGCTGAGAGGTCTTGAAGTTTCAAGCTGAGGTAGTTCATACAGTCAGATTGACCTTGAGACTCCAGATATTTCATCAATTCAGTGATGACGCGATCGCGTTCTGACTCTTCAGATGGATCGAAATTAGTTTGGGCAATCATCTGCGATCGCAACTGTTGCACCGCCGAGTTACGCTGATAAGATTCTGCTTCTTCACCCTTAGCAGACTCCACCGCCATTTCAATATCCACGGTAGTCTCTTGCGGCTGACGACGAGCAAAACCTTGGGCCCGCAGGATAATTAATTGCTGATTTGCACCACCAGGTAAATTGATGCGACGTTTGGCGTACTGTTCTGTAAACGCCATATATTCAGCTAATTGCAGCTGAGTACGCGGTGTGTGATCGTGAGGTAGTTCGTTTTCTCTGCGGAAAGCTTTGATAGCTTCAATATAAAATGCTTGTAAAAAATCTTCAATTAGGCTGTAACGAGCATCAAAGCCCAACTCCGAGCCAGATAAAGTTACATGGCGGTAAACCATAGCACCCAAATTACTATGTAATTCTACCCGCCCTTGTTTGGAACCTAGTTGGTAGTAACGTAAGCACTTTTGCATCCGATGCCTTCCCAGCGTAATCTGCCAGGATTTGATTTGCCCAGATGTTTGGATACGCGAGCTTTTATCGCAAATGCGTTCTACTTCTACGGCTATGCGGTTTGCTAAAGCTTCTACGCACCTGGGTGCTGCTTTCACTTGTGCTTGCATTTCTTGACACAGCAATTCAATCAAGGTTTCGCTGCTGTCTGAAAATTCTTCGGTCGAAAGGTGGTTTTCAAAAATGGGTGTAGAGTTTGGTAGATTGATGACGTTAGCTTTCATGACTTTTCCAGGGAGTAGTATTGCACCGTAATTACAACGCAGACACAGCAATCAAGGCTAGCCTTGGCTGGAGGATCTTTGGGCATTTATCAATTAAGACTTGCCCCATATAATGCTCACATCTAAAGCTCATATATAAAACTGTAGGAAATACGAGAGAGTTACAGTTATGCCAATGTGTCGGTTCTTTCACAAGCCACCACATTGACGCGAGTACTCATGTACCCACCATTTTCTCAAAGTTGTCAAATCCCTTGCTGTACCTACTGTTACCACCATCCTGTTATTGCATCTGTGCCCGTCATAGACATCACGTTTAAATATGACAATTTAAAAACTGGAGTTGCTTTTATCACAATTTCCGAAACGGAGAGGTGTGCCTGTGAAGTCTCATTCTTATACCCATGCTGCTGCTGCTTCCCAACCTAAACCCCTCCGTATAATTGCTGCTTCGTCTCCGGTCATATCTAAGATGGTAGAGACTTCATAAGTAGGTTCTTCGCCAGTGTCTACAATTATGTCTACCAACTTGTCCAAACGGTCAAATAGCTCTACCCGTGACTGAACAGTTTCTGGCTCTATCCGAATCATGCCGTTATCTGCTTCATCTGGTGGCAGATGTGCTGAAGTTGAAATAATCGGATTGCCCAAAGCTGCCAGCAACTCCAAACACACAGTATGGTTTGGTACTCTAATTCCAGTACTTTTCCGCTTGGGGCTTTGCACCAATCGCGGTACTAATTTAGTTGCTGGGAGCAAAAACGTGTATGGCCCTGGAATCAGGCGTTTCATAATCCGATAGGCTGTGTCACTTACGAAGGCATAAGTTGCCACATTTGAAAGCGAGGGACATAAAAATGTCAGTGGTTTATCATTTGCTAGCTGTTTAATTTGCCGCACTCGTTCTACCGCCGACTTAGCATTCAAATCACAACCGATCGCATAAACTGTATCAGTAGGGTAAAGCATGACTGCGCCACTAGAAAGCGCCGACTTTATTTCCTCTATTCGGCGAACTTGAGGATTATCCGGATGAACTGAGAAAATTTTTGCCATAGAGGGATTGGGGATTGGGGACTGGGGAAGAATGACAAATGACTAATGATTAATGACTAATGACTAATTTATTATGAATAAAATTGCTTATCTTCAATGTCCGACAGGAATTTCTGGTGATATGTGCCTGGGTGCTTTGGTAAGTTTGGGTGTTCCTGTGGAGTATTTAATTGAAAAGCTCAATGGATTGGGAATTGAACAGGAATATCAGTTAAGAGCAGAATTTGTCCAACGGAATGGTCAGCAGGCGACTAAAGTTCATGTGGATTTAGTACACGATCGCCATCACCATGACCACCACGACCACGAACACAATCACCATCACACACGCCACCTGCCAGAAATAGAGCAGATGATTCTCAAAGCGGGGTTGCCATCACGTGCAGAAGCTTGGAGTTTGGCAGTATTCCGACAGCTAGCAGTCGCAGAAGGAGCAGTACATGGAATTTCCCCTGAAAAAGTTCATTTTCATGAAGTGGGTGCTATAGATGCGATCGTAGATATTGTGGGTACTTGCCTGGGGTTAGATTGGTTGGGGATTGAGAGTAATGACGAAGGATGGCCCCTACTTTACTGCTCGGCGTTTCCCACTGGTGGCGGTACTGTTCGGGCTGCACATGGTCAAATGGCAGTACCAGTACCAGCAGTATTAAAACTTTGGGAAATGCGGGGTTGTCCAGTTTATAGCAATGGCATTGATAGAGAACTGGTAACGCCAACAGGAGCTGCGATCGCTACTACTTTGGTAAGAGATTTTGGTTCACCACCCGCGATCGCTATCAAGCAGGTAGGACTGGGAGCAGGAACCATAAATTTACCAATTCCCAATATTTTACGCCTCTGGCTGGGCGAAAGCGCAAGTTTACAGTCAAATTTCAGCAATTGTGAAGATACTAGCTCAAATTTAGAAACTATCTCGGTACTAGAAACCCAAATTGATGATTTAAATCCCCAAGCGATCGGCTATGTTTTTGAGGCTTTGTTTGCTGCTGGTGCAGTGGATGTTTTTACCCAAGCGATCGGCATGAAAAAGTCGCGTCCAGGAATTTTGCTGACTGTGATTTGTCATCCAGAAAATTTACTCAGTTGTGAAGCGGTTATATTCCGTGAAACTACAACTTTGGGTATTCGGCGAACAACTCAGCAACGCGCCATTTTACAACGGGAAATTCAACAAGTGGAAATTGAATATGGCAAAGTGCGTGTCAAAGTAGCATGGAATGGACAATCACCAGAAAAAGTTATAACCAATGTGCAGCCAGAATATGAAGATTGTGCAGAATTAGCCAGAAAACATAATATCCCCTGGCGCGAAATTCAACGGTTGGCGCTACAAAATTGGTATTTGGTCAATAACTAAATCTCCTAGTTCTAGCCCTTTCAAGGTGACTTGTAAAATCTCTTTTCTTCTCTCTGTGTCTCTGCGGTTTAAAAGTAATTTATCTACCACAGAGACGCAGAGAACACAGAGAAAAGAGGTTAAAAATATTTTTACCCACCTTGAAAGGGCTAATCTCCTCGTTCTTATACTGCCTAGATTGGTGACAACTTAAAGTGATCGCTAAAATGTCAAGTGGGTGTGGAGATTAATCCAAAGTGTCTTACGGTTGAGATTTGGGTTGATATTTAACAAATTCCAAATCTCGATTTTTGGGAGAAGCAAGCTAGCAAGAGCATCTCATAGAGAGCGTCATTACGAATTACCTCAATCCGCGCAATACCGATCCTAATGTAGCGATTCCCTCAACAATCTTCTGTGTTGGCTGAAAGCTAAAAGCTAACCTGATGGCATCATCCCCTTGTCCATTGGCGTAGCAGCGAGTCCCTGGCAGAAAACTGATGCCATGTTCACTGGCAGCCATCAGGAGTGCTTTAGCGCTGATATCTGGTGGCAATTTACACCAAACGAAGAAGCCGCCATCGGGACGCAGAGCAACTACATCACTGGGAAACTCTTGAGCGATCGCTTCTAATAACAAATTGCACTTATGTTTATAGCAGGCAATTAGCTCTTGAATGTGATTGTCTAGTTTCCCTGTAGCACAATAGCGGGCAACTACATGGCTGACAAATGGCCCCACAGGCCCCTCACTTTTGAACATCGCCAGCCGCTCAATAATCGCTGGATCGCCACAAGCCCAGCCTAGCCGGATACCAGGCGCAATAATTTTCGAGAAGGTACTTACATATAATACCCACCCCTCTTGGTCGAGAGTTGCCAGGGAGGGCATAGTTTCTCCTCGGAAGCGCAAATCGCTATAAGCATCGTCTTCCACGATTAGAACGCCATACTCAGCCGCTAATGCTACCAGTTTTTGGCGGCGAAATAACGGCATAGTAGCACCTGTGGGATTATGAAAGGTGGGAATAGTATAAATAAATCGGGGACGGATGCCCTGTTTTTTTAAATCGTTCAATGTTACTTCTAGCGCATCTACATCCATCCCTAACTCATCCACAGGAATGGTAATTATGCGTGCGCCAGCGTGGACAAATCTGGTAACTACTCCCAAGAAGGTTGGCCCTTCGACAATTACTATATCACCAGGTTCCACAAACACATCTGGTAGCAAGCCGAGAATTTGACCAGAACCGTAGCCAATGATTAGGCGATCGCGATCGGCAGCAATTCCCTTCGCCTGCAAGCGGAGGATAATTTGCTCATACAGTTGAGCGGAAGGCGGGCCGTAATTGAGAGCGATCGGAGCCTCTTCTGCCAGCACAACGGCACTTGCAGCAGCCAAGTCAGTGTGAGGAAAGAGAATTGGATCGGCTAGACCGTAGGCAAAGCTGACGGTGACGATTTTGCTTAACTCTGTACCGTAAGTTGGTGGTGCAAGGTTCTTTGCGCGTTCGGCGAACAAATCAGTAATTCGGTAAGCAGGGGTTGTAGAAACCATAAGTAATTAAAAATTGGAAGTCAGAGTACAGAACACACAAGAAGGTTATTGGCGAAAACCGAGATTGGAAGCTTCCTCCGATCTCAACCTTTAACGAGAGTGGGGATCTGAAAGTTTCGTTATTCGCCCAGCATTCATGGTGGATTGTGGCTGCTGACGGATGTATTCTTTCTTATAACATCATGACAACTATCGTGAATCTTGACTGATAGAACGGAATTACTACAGTGAAATTATTTAACCTCAAGTGGCAGCAGCTAATTTTAAGCTTAGGCTGTCTGCTACTGATTATTGCCTGTAAAAATTTCTATCCTACTAATAACTCAGATGCTATATCTCTTAGAGTGGCGACAGATCCCACCTTTGTCCCTTTTGAAATCCAAAAGGCTAGCGGGGACTTGGAAGGTTTTGATATTGATTTGATGAATGCGTTGGCGCAGCCCGCCGCAGGCATCGCTAAAGTAGCAGGTTTTGCAGTCCAATTTGAAAGTCTACCTTTTGATGGTATGGTCTCGACTTTGCAAGCTAAAAGAGTTGATGCGGCAATTAGCGGAATCACCATTACTGCCGAACGCCTGAAAACAATTGCTTTTTCACGACCTTATTTTAAAGCCGGACTAGCGATCGCTGTCCGCGAAGACAATCAAAATATTCAAGACTTCAACAGTCTCAAAGGTAAAAAAATCGCTGTACAAATTGGTTCCACCGGGGCAGATTTTGCCAAAACCATCCCCAATGCCAAAATTAGTACTTTTAATTCTGGGCCAGAATTCTTCCAAGACTTGCTCAATGGCAACGTTGATGCTGTGGTTAGCGATGCTTTTGCAACTTTGTATGCGATTAAAAATGGCAAACTCAAAGGCATCAGAGTTGTTGCCGATCTGCTCACTGAAGAGTACTACGGGATTGCTACACCTAAAGACTCCCCCCATTTAGATGCAATAAACAAAGGTATAGGGATTTTGTTATCCAATGGAACTTACAAGCAAATTTATCAAAAATGGTTTAACGCAGAACCCCCTCAATTGCCAAGCTCTTGACATTGGGCATTGGGCATTGGGCATTGGTATTCTCCTCTACTCCCCTGCTCCCCTGCCCCCCTGCTCCCCTGCCTCCCCTGCCTCCTATCCCCATTCCCCATTCATAAGCAATTGGTTGCCAATATATTAAATATTTATCTAATATGCGTCACAATTAATACTGCCACCAAAATTCATTGATAAACTACAATCTCTTGTAGGTCTACTTTAGTCAGGGACAGCCAATTGTGGCACCTTTGATCTTAGTGGCTAGAAGCACCTTGGAGCGCGAATAAAGGAACTTCCACTATGCTGATTTGCCCTCAGTGTAAATTTGAAAACCCCAAAAGCAATAAATTCTGTCAAAGCTGTGGCACATCCCTGACCCACAAAGTTTGTCCTGAATGCAGCGCCGAAGATGTACCTGTAAATGCACTACTTTGTCACAACTGTGGCACGGAATGTGGAACAGTGTTTTGGGCAATTATTGCTAAAGAAACGATTGGGGAAGCTTTGGGAGTAAAGACAAATGAGGAAGATGTGGGATTAGAAGGAGATGAAGAAGCAATATCCTCGTCATCTCCTCTATCCCTTAGTTCTCATGCATTAGGCTCTTATTTAGACTCCCAAGAGCGCTATCAATTGTTAGATCCGCTACCTACCCAAACGGAAACTGCCACCATTACTGTTACAGGTGTGAGAGTTCTAGACTGCCAGCCGTATCAAATATCACCAATTGAGGCAATACTAGTAAGTCAGCAATCCGATTTACTAACGCCATCAGTAGATGCAACTGGAATTCCTCACCTTGCGAAACCTTATATTGCCTTACACTCTCAAAATCAGCGCGAGATACCACTGATTCACGATGCATGGCAGCAGGGGGATATGCAGGTAGTAATAATTGAAGACCGCTCAAATTGGCAGCCTTTAGTTGACTTATGGCAAGAAGAGACAACAAGTTCGTTAAAAATTTTGCACTGGTGTTATCAAATGACCCAACTTTGGGCATTGTTGGAACCAGTAAATTGTCGTCAAAGCCTTTTAGATTTATCAAATTTGCGATTGGATGAAGACCAAACGCTGGCGCTACAAAGATTGTATGTGGAATCATCAAGTTCTCTGCCCGTCAGCGAGTCGCCAAAAGATGCCGAAGCCCAAACATCTGCTATTCCAGAGGAGCCGTTAACCATTCAAGCTTTGGGGCGAGTTTGGCAAGCACTATTTAGGCAGTCTCAACGCACTCAATTTGGCTCTGTAGTCCAAATGTTGGGAGATTTAGATGTAGGTAAGATTCACACGATCGCACAATTGCGATCGCGTTTGGAGGAAATCTCTATTGAACTGGAAGCACTAGGAACCGCAACTTTGCCCCCAATAAAGGAGAACAATACTACTGTGCCGACTATGCCGCAATCAGAAGAACCAGAAGATATCATTAGCAAAATTGATGATATGCCAACTGTTGTGCTGGCGATGCAGTTAAGTAGCTTGGAAGATGCAGGACGCACAGATGTAGGCCGTCAACGTCATCATAATGAAGACTACTTTGGTATTGAAACCAAAATTCAAAAGTTGGAGTTCCCTAAAAGTCGAGTTCTAGAAGGGCATGGTTTGTATATCCTCTGCGATGGTATGGGTGGACATGCTGGTGGCGAGATAGCCAGTGAGTTAGCAGTCAACACCCTACGGCAATACTTTCAAGAACACTGGATTGCCAATCAATTGCCAACAGAAGATAGCATTCGTGAGGCAGTCTATTTAGCTAATGAGGCGATTTACAAGCTCAATCAACAAGATGCCCGTTCTGGAGTAGGGCGTATGGGTACAACTCTAGTAATGCTCTTAATTCAAGATACTCAAGCAGCAGTTGCTCATGTGGGAGATAGCCGTCTCTATCGCTTGACGCGTAAGGGGGGATTAGAACAAGTCACAGTAGATCATGAAGTTGGGCAACGGGAAATTACCCGAGGAGTAGAAGCAAGCATAGCTTACGCCCGCCCGGATGCCTACCAACTCACCCAAGCTTTGGGGCCTCGTGATGAAAATTCGATTAATCCTGATGTAGGCTTTTTTGAGATTAATGAAGATACTCTTCTGCTTTTGGCATCGGACGGTCTATCAGATAATGATTTACTAGAAACCCATTGGCAGACTCATTTAGAACCCTTGCTTAGTTCGGGCGCTAACTTAGAACAAGGTGTTACCAAATTAATTGATTTAGGAAACCAATACAATGGTCACGACAACATTACTGGTATACTTATTCGGGCAAAAGTACGCCCAAATTTGGAAAGTTAAAAATAAATGGGGATTGGGAATCGGTAATAAAAAGAATCACTAATTCCCAGTAGATATATCTTCAAATTAACCTTAAACCCTTATAAATCAGGGGCTGAGACCTAATTTACATATAGTTTAATGCCTAATTCCCATTTTCCCATACCCCATCCCCCATTCCCTAATCCATTTACCTTGTAGGTTGTATTGTGGTTAGTCTGACTCTCTTAGAACCGCAACAGAAAACGCCCCTCCAGCAGTGGTGCTTTGAGAACTCTTCCATAATTCGGATTGGTCGAGCAACAGATAATCACGTTGTTTTAACTGATAGTTTAGTTTCGCGGCATCATCTAGAACTGAGACACGTTGATTCTGCCGACAATGGCAGTGGTTGGCGGCTGATTAGTCAGGGTACAAATGGGACTTTCCTCAACGGTGTCCTTGTGATTCAGAGTCCGTTACCAGATAATTCCCTTTTGCAATTAGCACAAGGAGGCCCAATACTGCAATTCCAAATTCAGGAGGTAACAGTACTGGAAACTGGTTTGCGATCGCTACAACAAATACAAGGAACAGAAGAAAACGCCGTTGCAACAGTCTATTCAGCCCAAGGGCAATACACTTGTACGCATGAAGGGAACTCCCCAAATAATCTGTTTTGCATCCACTGCGGTCAACCTCTCTCAGTGCAACAAAAAATTCGCCATTATCAGGTGTTGCGAACTCTCGGACAAGGAGGTATGGGTACTACTTATCTCGCTTGGGATGGGGCTGGTCAGATTGGGAGTATCCCACAACTGCTGGTGTTGAAGCAAATGAATGCTGATATGGCAAAAATTGCCAAAGCTCAAGAATTATTTGAGCGGGAGGCACATACTCTCAAATCCCTTAACCATCCGGGAATACCCAAGTATTACGACTTCTTTGTCGAAGGCGGAAAAAAATACTTGGCAATGGAACTAATCCACGGACAAGATTTAGAGAAACGTGTCTATACAACTGGGCCAGTTACGCCAAGCCAAGCGATCGCTTGGATGATCCAAACCTGCGATATCTTAGAATATCTTCATAGCCAAGAACCTCCACTAATTCACCGCGATATTAAACCCGCCAACTTAATGGTGCGAAGTTCACTAAATCGCATAGTAGTCCTGGATTTTGGCGCAGTTAAGGAAATTGGCACAGCTCCCGGTACCCGGATTGGTGCAGAAGGTTATTGCGCTCCTGAACAAGAACGAGGACAACCTTTGACTCAATCTGACTTGTATGCAATTGGGCCAACGCTGATTTTTCTGCTCACAGGCGAAAACCCGTTTAAGTATTACCGCCAAAAGGGGCGCAACTTCAGGTTTGATGTGGCAAAAGTTCCCACCATCAGTTCCCAATTAAGAGATGTGATTGATCGCGTTACAGAACCATTACCACGCGATCGCTACCAAACTGCAAAGGAATTAGCTGCGGCCTTAGCTGCTTGTAAAGTTTAGGAAGTAGAAATGGGGAAGGTGAGGTACCCTCTGAGGATAAGGGGTAATTGGGAGTGGTGAATATTAAAAATTCCTACCCCCTATCCCCTATCCCCTATTCTTCATCCCAAGTTTCTACAGCTAGCAGTTCACTAACTGGGTCTTGCATACTAAAGCCAAAGTCTAGCAGTTCCTGTTTCCAGTGCTGCCATTCATTACCATAGAGCAAAGCGATTTTCCAGATGCTATCACTTGGCTTGATAATATTCGATTCTATGAGTGATTGCACGTTGCGCTGCAATTTCACCATCGGGTGAATCACTTGCTGAGTCATAACCTCGATTGAATTCAGATTTTGTTGGTAAATACTTAATTAAAACTGCTTCCCATTCTGCAATTGTTGCCGGGTCGTAGAGTGGTGTAATTTTGGTAAAGCTAGTCTTAACTTTTTAACTATACCATAACAAACTCTACTAAATTACTGGTAAATTCGGTTTTGTACGGTAATTACCACCACAAAACTCCAATTCTACCAAGTAATCCTAAAACTTTTTGCAGAAACCAGACAAAAGTTCAGGGTAATGGTTAAAAAATAAAGGATGCTTCTGTTTTCCCTTTAACCTTTCCCCGTGTTATTTTTCCCCTTAACTTCTACCCTTTAAGCACTAGAGTGCAACAGTACCTTTTGTCAGATATCTGTTGTGAACACCTACGAAAATAATTAGTCCTTCTGGAAGTTGCGCTAAGTAGTGAGACTGAAGACGACTAGGAAAATTCTATAATATGTTTGCTTTTTAAACAGCCCACAATGACAAGGGCTAGTTTGAAAGTTTTTGCCTGACAAGGAAAATTTGCAGTTTAGTAGAAATGTCCTCTATTTCTGTTTATTTAAATGTTACTTAGAATATCGCAAACATTTGGCATTAGGCAGAATCATCGCAAATATTTATATAATTTTAATTTTCCGCCTAAAGAATAAGACCTCTAGGTTTGGCTCTGTTTAGGCGTAGGAGAGGTTTTTGCTTGAAGTATGGGAGCGATGCCTACGGCGGTAAACTACGCATAGCAAAATTGTTTGTACAGCATGAGCTTACCATAAATTTCCCTCGTCTTCAGAGTCAGCTTTTAAAGTTTGTGTAAAAAATTTTTAGCCAAGATGTTAGTTTCTGTTGAGCAGATGGGTATCCTCAAAACGGGAGGGTTGCTGACACCTAACTATTTACCACAGCAATAATTGATACATGCCTGGTTCTTCGGAAGAATACCTAATCGCCCGCAAAAAGCAGATTGGGCGGCGACAAAAGATTTTAACGATAGTGTCGATATTCTCGTTTTTTGGCTCTACGGTATTTGCAATCATTCCAGTAATCCAACAGGCTAGTCAACCTAAGCCAGCAACTGCATCTGCTTCTGCTGAGTCAGTATTACAGCAGCAGGCGCAGGGTTATGAGCTAGTTTTACAACGGGAACCAAAAAACCAACTTGCTTTAGAGAAACTGTCTTTGCTGCGGTTGCAATTGAAGGATTCTAAAGGTGCGATGAAACTTTTGGAGAAGCTAGTGAAGTTGCACCCTGAACGGCAAGATTACAAAGTTGTTCTAGAGCAGATAAAGAAACAAGAGGAAAAGACCGAACAATAGAGTAAATAACTAAAGATAGGAATACGAATATGAATAATAAAATTGCCGATTCTGAACTTAACAGTTTAATTCCTCCAGAAATTAAAAACGATGAATTTTATGAAGCTATTAAAAGAATTGCTAAAGAAGAAGATATTAAAACAGTTTTAGAAATTGGTTCATCTTCAGGAGAAGGAAGTACCGAGGCATTTGTAACAGGTCTTCGGGAAAACCTTAACAAGCCAATATTATTTTGCATGGAAGTTTCAAAAACTAGATTTACTAAGTTAACGAATAATTATAAAAACGAGCATTTTGTAAAATGCTATAATATGTCTTCTATTTCTGCAACAAAATTTCCTGATGAAAAGGAAATTATTGATTTTTATAATAATATTCATACTAACCTAAATCTTTACCCTCTGGAGCGTGTGCTTGGATGGCTGCAACAAGATATTGAATATATAAATAATTCTGGAGTATCTGATAACGGAATTCAAAAAATTAAGCATGAAAATAACATTGATTGTTTTGATTTAGTTTTAATTGACGGTTCAGAATTTACTGGG
Organism: Desmonostoc muscorum FACHB-395; assembly: GCF_014698035.1. Lineage (GTDB taxonomy): Bacteria > Cyanobacteriota > Cyanobacteriia > Cyanobacteriales > Nostocaceae > Nostoc > Nostoc muscorum_A. The sequence goes on along the minus strand of NZ_JACJSF010000008.1, from coordinate 17,991 downwards.
CAAGCTGAATTAGATGAAATATATGGGGCCAATTTTATTTGTCTAGATGATATTACAACATTTAAAAATTATAGAAATCATCAAAAGTTGCTTGCAGATAAAAGCTATATACTCCTTGCTAAAAATACTGCTGTTCGTAATGGTTACTCGATATTTAAGAAAATTGAACAAATCGATAATTATTTTTCTCAGTATGAAGTATCTGAGCAACTGCTAGTTAGCAAAATTGTGCATACGGGAATGACGGTTTTTGATGTTGGAGCAAATGTTGGCGACTATTCGATTTTGTTAAGTAAATTAGTAGGAATTGATGGTATAGTCTATTCTTTTGAGCCTACATTGAGTACTTTTAATAAGTTAAAAGAACGATTGTCTAAATCAAAGTGTAATAATGTTTGCTTATTGCAACAAGCAGTTTATTCTGACAATATCCAAATCGCATTTAACGAATTTTCAGAGGACTTTTCAGCATGGAATAGTATTGGCAGACCACAAATGCTAGACCCGCAAGGCTCTGGTCAATATGTCCCTATTGTCAATACAGAAATTGTCGAAACAATTACACTCGATTCTTTTTGTAAAAACAATGATATTAAAAAAATTGATTATTTAAAAATTGATGTCGAAGGAGCAGAGATTGATGTACTACAAGGAGCAACTAAACTATTAAGAGAAAAAGATATCTATTTTATACAGTTTGAGATATCACAAAAAATGTTAGAGGGCTTAAACCGCAATGCTCAATCTACTTTTGATATTTTGAATGAATATGGTTATGAGTGCCATCGTATAAGCAAAAATGGAGATATTGGAGAAAAAGTAACACACTCTGATTCTTTTTATGAAAATTATATTGCTTTTCCCTCTTTACCAATTCACTTTTTTACCATAGTCCTCAATGGTCAACCATTTATCCGCTACCACATTGAGATATTCAAACAACTTCCTTTCAAATGGCATTGGCACATTGTTGAAGGTGTAGCTGAATTAAAGCACGATACTGGATGGAGTCTGAAGCTAGGTGGATATATAAATGATGACATCCATTATAATGGCCGCAGCAATGATAGTACGAAAGAATATTTGGATGAATTGACACAGCAATATCCCGACAATATCACAGTTTATCGTAAGCCAGATGGTATGTTTTGGGATGGCAAACGGGAAATGGTTAATGAGCCATTGTTGAACATAAATGAAGAATGTTTACTATGGCAAATAGATGCAGATGAGTTATGGACAGTCGAGCAGATTTTGACTGCACAACAGATGTTTATTGAGAATCCTAATAAAACAGCTGCTTTCTACTGGTGCTGGTATTTTGTAGGAGAAAAAATAATTATCAGTACTCGTAATTGTTATGCCCAAAATCCTAGACAAGAGTGGTTGCGAACCTGGAGATATAAGCCAGGATCAATGTGGGTAGCACATGAACCACCAAGACTGGAAGAACCTTTGCCAAATGGTCAATGGCGGGATGTTGCAGCAGTAAATCCTTTTCTGCATCAAGAGACCGAAAAACATGGTTTAGTTTTTCAACATTTTGCTTACGTAACACCAGAACAATTACGCTTTAAAGAGCAATACTACGGTTATAGCAATGCTGTTTCACAATGGAAAGTTTTGCAAGAAAAAACTAAATTTCCAGTTCTGTTACGTGAATATTTTTCATGGGTAATAGATGAAACAATGGTTGATACCGTTGAATCATACGGTATAGTACCAATTGCACAAAGAGAACTCAGCAAAAATATTTGGCGATTTTTGCAACCAGATGAAGTGCAGCAACAAGTTGCACAGATTAAGAAAGTAACACCAATTATTCTGGTTGATGGTGTATTTTTTCAACTTTACCAAACTGGTATTGCGCGTGTCTGGAAATCTTTGTTAGAAGAATGGGCAAACAGCGAATTTGCTAGGCATATCGTTGTACTTGAGCGAGCTGGAACTGCTCCCAAAATTCCTGGTATTAGATATCGTAGCATTCCACGTTATGACTATAGCAATACTGATGCTGACCGGGAAATGCTACAGCAAGTTTGCGATGAAGAAGGCACAGATTTATTTATCTCTTCTTACTATACAACGCCAACTACAACGCCTTCTGTGTTCATGGTATATGACATGATTCCAGAAGTTATGGGATGGGATATGGATAATCCCATGTGGCGAGAGAAGTATCAGGGTATTCAACATGCCTCTGCTTATATAGCAATTTCAGAACATACAGCACATGACTTGACACGCTGTTTTACTGATATACCTATAGAGTCTATTACTGTTGCTCATTGCGGAGTTAGTAATACTTTTTCACCAGGTAAATCTGAAGAAATTAATGCTTTTAAATTAAAATACGGTATTACAAAGCCATACTTTATTTTAGTTGGTGGTGGAAGTGGTTACAAAAACAGTATTTTGTTCTTCCAAGGGTTTTCAAAACTTGTCAATAGCTATGGATTTGATATTATCTGCACAGGAAGCGGTGGCTTATTAGCACCCGAATTTAGAGCCAATACATCCGGTAGTATTGTTCATATGCTCCAACTGAGTGATGAAGAATTAGCAATAGCTTACTCTGGTGCTGTGGCGTTAGTTTATCCTTCTAAATATGAAGGTTTTGGAATGCCTGTGATTGAAGCAATGGCCTGTGGTTGTCCAGTTATCACCTGTGCTAATGCCTCCATTCCCGAAGTAGCAGGAGACGCAGCAATATATGTGAATGATGATGATGTGGATGAACTAGCAAATGCTCTCTGTGAGGTGCAAAAGCCTATTATTCGTCACTCTTTAATTACTGCGGGTTTGGCGCAGGCTAAAAAGTTCTCATGGTCAAACATGGCGCAAACTGTAAGTTCTGCATTGATTGATGCTACTCTCTTGTCTTTAAAACTCAAGGAAATTAATTTAATTATCTTTCCAAATTGGTCGCAACCAGAAGAATTAATTGGTTTAGAATTGCAACGAGTGATGAGGATGTTATCAACTCATCCTAGTAGTGAAAAAACAACCCTACTTCTCGTTACTGGTAACAGTACTACCGAAGATGCAGAACTGTTTTTATCTAGTGTAGTTATGAATCTTTTACTAGAAGAAGATTTAGATGTTAGTGAAGGGTTAGAAATTTCTCTAGTTGGAAATTTGGCTGATATTCAATGGAAAGCTTTGCTACCTCACATTTATGCGAGGATTATTTTAGAATGCGAAGATACAAGCGCACTGAAGGAAGCAAAAGCAGAAACTCTGACATCTTACGAAATAGAACACTTTAGTCAAGTACAAACTGAACAGTTTTTTTTTGCTTGAGCAATAATAAATTTTTCAGTGAGGGAAGATGGCAAGAAGCGATCGCACAATATCAAAAACTCTTAGAAATCCAATCAGGTGATGTAGATATTTATTGGAACTTAAGCCATTGCTATAGACAGTTAAATCTGCTAGATGAATATTTTAGTACTCTTCAGCAAGGAATTAAACTTTACCCTAGAGATGAAAGGCTACATTTTTCATTAATTATTGATTTGCGACAGAATGGACGTATTCAAGAAGCAATTTTAAGTGCAGATAATGCTGCGAAATTTTTCCCTGATGATTATACTTTTCAACTCCTCAAATATTTAACAGTTCCATCAATATATGATAATCAAGAGGAAATTCACTTTTTTCGCCAGCGCTATACCCAGGGGCTGCAAAATTTAATTCAGAATACATCTCTTAAAACTAGAGAAGAACAAAATAGTGCTTTAGCAGGTATAGGCCGCCTCACAAATTTTTACCTATCATATCAAGCACAAAATGATATAGATTTGCAATGCCAATATGGAAACTTAGTGCATGAAATTATGGCTGTTAACTATCCACAATGGATCGTTCCTCGATATATGCCTATTCAGCCTAATAACAAAATTCGTATTGGTTACGTTTCCCATTACCTGCATTCTTATAGTGGAACGCTTTGGTTAACTGGCTGGTTACGTCATAGCAATCATGAAAGCTTTGAAATCTATTGTTACTACATAGGAAATCAGCCAGATCCAATTACTCAACAGTTTCAACAGTACAGTGATGTTTTCCACCATATTCCTGATAATTTATCAGCTGTCTGTGAACAGACAATTGCTGATAAATTGCACATTTTAGTCTTTCCCGAAATTGGGATGAATCCGCAAACTATGCAAATGGCAGGTCTGCGGCTTGCGCCTGTACAATGTACGGCTTGGGGACATCCGGTAACAACAGGCTTACCCACAATTGATTACTTTTTATCTAGCGAGTTAATGGAACCGGAAAATGCCCAAGACCATTATTCAGAAAAATTGATTCGCTTACCCAATATTGGCGTTTCTTACCCTAAACCATATATTCCACCAGTTATCAAAACCCGCTCAGATTTTGGGCTACCAGATAATGCAGTCATTTATTTATGCTGCCAAGCTCCTTTTAAATATCTACCGCAATATGATTTTATTTTTGCAGAAATTGCTCATCGCATTCCGCAAGCTAAATTTGTGTTTTTGCGTGGTACTTTACTTCAGCCACGCCTCAAGCGGGCTTTTGCTGCTATTGGTTTGAATAGCGAAAATTACTGTGTATTTATCACTATTCCAGAGCGATTGGACTATCTAATGATTAACTTGCTTTCAGATGTTTATCTAGATACATTCACCTGGTCTGGTGGTAATACCACCTTAGAAGCGATCGCTTGTAATCTTCCTATTGTTACCTGTCCCGGAGAATTTATGCGGGGTCGTCATTCTGACAGCTTCCTGAAAATGCTAGGAGTGACAGATACTATTGCTGAAAATGAAGCAGAGTACATCGAAATTGCTGTCAAATTAGGACTAGACCCAGCTTGGCGAGGTACTATTGCCGAAAAAATGAGCCAAAATCACGATCATCTCTTTGATGATAAAGCTTGTGTTGCAGGTTTAGAAGCCTTTTATAAACAAGTTTGTAGTAAGCACTGAAGTGCTTAAATTTGTAATTACACAAGAGGAGGACTAAAATCCTCTCTACGAGACACTACGCGAACACTACGAACTTTTGAGTTGTTTGTAGTAAGCACTTTATTGCTTAAAAATCTATGTACGAATATCGCAAGCTCACAAAAGAACAAAAACTGAACTAGTTAAATATCGCTTAAGCCAGGGTTATCCACCCCACTCTCCACCACATCCTGTACAAGATAAGCAATTTTATCTCTTAACGGCAGCTTGTTATGAACAACAGCGTTACATACACTATTTAAGATGATTTCCAGAATAATAATTACCGCACAACATCATTCCATCGTAGGGGTAGAACGGCTGTTCAGCCTCCTCATCGTTAAGTAAAATTATTTTGATAAATCACCTAATCTTTAATTGATCTTTACCGCAAGTAAGAGTCGCATTTTTCACTTGCGGGTCAGTAGGCTGATTTTGGGTCGGGGAATTAGTCTCACATTTAATTGTTATTGTTAATATGTCATTAGCTTTAGAATTTACATCTGGTATAACAGTGACAGCACTAACATAACTTTTAAGGCCTGCTACGCTTGAAACTGCATAAAAATATGTAATTTCATGTTTTTTAGGATGATTTATAGTTTTTATGAAAAAGTTGTATTTATCCATTTTTGGTTCAATACCCCCTTCTAATTCACCCAAAGATGTGGAGAATCTTTCATAATTTAAATAATAACTTTGTTGGGCGAGATTAAACCTAGAGATAAAACTCGTTCCTACTGCTTGAAAAGCTTTACAGCTCATGCCACAAGCAAAAAATACCTCATAAAGTATAAAACACAGTATTACCCCAATTCCAAGAATAATTATGGAACCTCCAATTACTCCAAGGAAGGATAGACCTAATATTAATCTCTCCTGAAAGTTACGATACATAGAATAAATATGATGACAAAATACCAATTACTACCTTAAGATTACCCACAATAAATCTAAATATCTCAGTATATTTATGTATTATTTTTATATTACCTTCTCCTTTGGATGCAATACACTCTAAGCTCTCTGCAAAACTCTCTTTTAAAAGCAGAGAGGCTTTGAATCTTATTCCCCTTCTCTGCAAGGGAAGGCTAGGTGGTTTTATATTAAGAAAGAAAAATATATAAGTCTTGATTTATTGTTTTGTAGTATGGCTTTTCACCCCTCTCCAAACCTCTCCCCGAAACGGAGAGAGGCTTTGAAACCCAGTTTTAGTTTTTCTCTGGTCGTATGAAACTACCCTGATTTTATGAATGAGAACCGCTATAGTTCTGCCACATCTGTTGGTAAGCTTTTTCCATTTCACGGGTAAATTGCTTACCATTCCACAACGGTGCTGTTTGCCGCGATGCTTTCAATTTCAAAGCCACCTGCTGGCGTAAAACTTCATCCTTCCCCAAGCGCATACCCCATTCTATATACTCTTCATCTGTCCAGGCAATGCCTTCTGTGATACCCGCATTCATCATCATGGTGTAGCTATTACGCGCCGCAAATTGTTCACCGACTCGTGTCACTAAGGGGATACCCATCCACAATGTTTCGAGGGTTGTTGTCGCTCCGTTGTAGGGAAATGTATCTAATACAATATCAGCAATGCCTAAATTAGCACGATGAACTGACTCTGAATGAACTAGTGGTAAAAATCGTAACCGAGAAGAATCTACCCCTTCTTCTTCGGCAATTTGGTAAAAGAAGCGTTTAATTGTTTCTTCCTCACCGAGTCCTTTAATCAAAAAGTAGCTGTTAGGTACTTGTTTGACAATTTGCATTTGCCACTTTGTCGTTTCTGGATGGCGTTTATATCCTCTTTGGGCGCTGAGATATACAACGGCATCCATAGGGATATCCAAGTCATCGCGGCGGAGAGTTGGTACACCAACTTCAAAACCATCTACTGCTATGTAAGTTTGAGGTAATCGCCAGATTTTCTCTGTATAGTAATTTTGTGCATCATTTGGTAATACATAAGGATCTGCGATAAAGTAATCAATTGCAGGTATGCCTGATGCATCCCATCCCAGCCAAGTAACTTGAATCGGGGCTGGCTTGAGTGCCATCACTTCACAAGTAATATCTAGAGTGACGCTATCAAGATCAATTAAAATATCAATCTCATCTTGATAAATCTGGTCAGCAATATCTAGACCATTCATACCTAATTGACGAGCTTTTCCTGCCTGACTTAGATACCATTCTTGGAGATAGTCGTTTCCTAATTTGTAGTTAACAAAATAAGTATGAACATCAAATTTATCTCGATCGTGATGTTGAAATAACCAGCGAGCGAGCCAACCAACAGAATGACTTCTTAAAGCGTAAGAGATATAACCAATTTTTAATTTTTTCGGATGTAGTGTTAGATATTGATTATTAATAATTTGACGATTATAGTTTTTTCCTTCTGATTCAGCAAGGGTTTTAATATAATTATTAAAAATCTCAGCTACCTGATTATGAATAGCTCGAAATTCAGCAGGAGCATCTTTAATGTGAGGTATGGCAAAAGATGGCGAAAGTAACCGTAATATTCTTCCTTCTTCTAAAGGAATTCGTTCAGCTTTAATAAACTGTTGAAATACAGTTTCTAATTCTTGATAAGTTGTACATATCTCTTGCCAATATCCCCCTGCTGACATTAGACCCCTTAACAATAAATGGAGTGCAAAAATTTTATCAGCCAAGCCTTCTGATAAGGAATAACACAACCTAGCTGTCTCTATACCTTGAGAATAATTATGGTCGTCTTGATAAAAAGTCGCTAAGTGCCGCAAAGTTTCTACATTATCTGGCTCTAATCGTAAATGCAATTCTAGTAAAGATGCTGCTAGTAAAGGCCGCCGCAAAGTATGGCCAATTTGCAGAGCAGCAGGAAGCAGTATAGAGAAGCATTGATGAGGATCAGAGAAATAAGGCAGACTAGCTTCTATTAAACTCAGATTAATTGGATGTAAGGGGATAGTATTTAAAACTTCTTTTAAAACTTGGATTAATAATTCGATATCTATTTCTATATCTTTTTTTGCTTTTAAATTTTCAACTAATCCCCACTCATTCAAATCATCAATCTCTTCAAATTTTTGCAACTTGATACAAAGTATAAGAATTTGAAGCAAATTATTTATATAACTAGGATTAATTTCCCGCATGTGCTGGCGAATTAACCAAGCTAGAGAATATTCCGCCAAAGTTTCACGCCTTTCAGCTTCTATTTGTAAAATTTGAAATAGTTCATCTGTCCAAATTTGTAACTCTTCTTCGTCTGCCTCGGTCATTGGCAGCATCCAAGTCATTTGAGCTTCTGCTTCTTGACCTTGTAATAGCAATAGTAGTCCTAAATGCCAATAATAGGAGATAGTATTTGGTTCTATCGCTATTGCTTGCTCGTATAAATTTGCTGCTTGCAAATAGTTCTCTTGAATGAAGTATTGTTCAGCCTGAGCTTGCCAATTATATATATCAGTAATCATTGTTGTTCTCAGAGAAAAAGCTATGGGCAATCAATTGTGAATAAATCACAAAATTGAAATCAAGTGGATAGAAGAATCTACCCACTTGATAAAATACGTAATTTAACTGAATAAAAGTCGTGATAACAACTTAAGCTTTATATCAAATGTTGTCGGTGAGTAATTTTGATCTACTAACTCACATGTCTACTTAGATAAGCTGGTGTAGTTACTGGGGCAACTCGTGGGAATAGTCAAAGTAGCTGTACCATCTTCACCACTGTTAACTCTTGCTTTGTCGGCTTCACACAAAATAGCTACAGTAGTAGCTTCACTCGTACCAGATTGAACTACCACACCTACACCGCCGACATAAGTCTTGAGAGGCGCGGTAGCAACTACTGTTTTTGCTTGGTTGGTTACTATGGTAGCCCCAGCACCACCACCAGCAATACCATATATGTAATTTGTGGTTTGTGTTGCAATACCAAGACCTAAAGTACCAAAATCAGTTTGAGACGCAAATGCGTTTTTTTCTAAGTAAAATGCTTGTTGGGCGCGGTTCATTGAACCTATGTAGGTTTTAGATTCTGACTGCTTGGCTTTGTTAGCTTGGTTCAAGAAAGAAGGTAGAGCGATCGCAGACAAAATACCGATGATAATAATTACTACTAGTAATTCAATGAGTGTAAAACCCTCTTCTCCCTTTTTTTTGTCAAGGATGTGTTGGAGAAATTTTGCTTTTAGTTCGGTTTTCATAAGTGTTTTCCCTGGGGTAGGAAGTGCTGGTGTGTTCTAGATATAACTTACCCAACTGCGATCGCTTTCCTATCACATTCAGAAAAAAAAGTTTGGGGAGATCCGGTTACACAATCCAGAATTCTTGCATCCCAAATGACACAAACATCACTAAGCCCCTGGCATTGAGAAAGGTATCAGCATTCCAGAAATAGCAGAATTACTAGAACTAGAAGCTTATTAAGAAATATCTCCAACAATAGCCCTAGCGGTTAAAAGGATGAGTACCGTAGGCATTTTGCGTAGGCGTAGCCCGTCGCAGACATCGCTTACCATCTGACATAGCCAATCACAGTTTGTTATGCTATATTAAACGTAGTCGTTATGAGTTTGTATATGGTCATGACTAACCCCACAGTAGAAAACTTAGTAATTATCGGTTCTGGGCCAGCAGGGTACACAGCCGCCATCTATGCCGGACGTGCTAACCTGAAACCTGTTGTCTTTGAAGGTTTCCAAGCCGGGGGTTTACCTGGTGGCCAATTAATGACAACAACGGAAGTCGAGAACTTTCCAGGGTTCCCCAAAGGGATTACCGGGCCGGAACTGATGGATCAGATGAAGGCGCAGGCGGAGCGCTGGGGAGCAGAACTATATACTGAAGATGTTATATCAGTTGATTTGAGTCAGCGTCCATTTACAGTGCGATCGCAAGAAAGGGAAATTAAAACCAACAGCATCGTCATTGCTACGGGTGCGACAGCAAAGCGTTTGGGTTTACCTAGCGAACATGAATTTTGGAGTCGAGGTATTTCCGCTTGTGCAATTTGCGATGGTGCAACACCAATTTTTCACGGTGCAGAATTGGCTGTAATTGGTGCTGGCGACTCGGCGGCGGAAGAGTCTATTTACCTCACCAAATACGGCTCTAAGGTAAATATGTTGGTACGCACTGATAAAATGCGGGCTTCTAAAGCTATGCAAGACAGGGTTTTGAGCAACCCAAAAATCCAGGTGCATTGGAACACAGAAGCCGTGGATATCTTCGGTAATGGTCACATGGAAGGGGTGAAAATCCGCAATACTAAAACTGGTGAAGAAAGCCAACTGCACGCTAAGGGTTTATTCTACGCCGTTGGTCACAGTCCCAACACCTCTTTATTTAAAGGGCAACTAGAATTGGATGAGGTAGGTTACGTTGTCACTAAACCCGGTTCTGTAGAAACTAGTGTAGAGGGTGTTTTTGCAGCCGGTGACGTACAAGATCATGAGTTTCGCCAAGCAATTACAGCTGCGGGTACTGGCTGTATGGCGGCGATGTTAGCAGAACGCTGGTTGTCATCCAGTGGCTTGATTCAAGAATTCCATCAACAGCTAGAAATAGCAGACAATGAATTAGAGCATCAGCCAGCCAAAAAGACTGAAGCTGAGGAAGAAGCTGGATTTAATTTGAATGGGACGCGCCATGAGGGAGGTTATGCTCTACGGAAATTGTTCCATGAAAGCGATCGCTTACTCCTTGTTAAGTACGTCTCTCCTGGTTGCGGCCCTTGTCATACCCTGAAGCCAATTTTAAATAAAGTAGTGGATGAATTTGACAGCAAAATTCACTTTGTAGAAATTGACATCGATAAAGACCGAGATATTGCTGAAAATGCTGGTGTGACAGGAACTCCAACGGTTCAATTGTTCAAAAACAAGGAACTGGTAAAGGAAGTTAAAGGCGTGAAGCAAAAAACCGAATATCGCCAGTTAATTGAAAGTAATCTTTAGGGAATAGGGAGTGGGGAAGACTCTGCCCAATAACCCGCTACAGTTGGCTTAAATGGTAGCCTTAATAAGTTAGGCAATAGCATATCCTGTGTGTTGCCTAACATTTGGCGGGTGAAATCCCAAGACAATTTTCTCTTTGGGAATTCCTGCTGCTACCAATTCGTAGGTAACACCATCTTCTGTGTCATCTCGTTGCACCCAAATTTTGCCATCAATAACATCAATATGAACTAAGCAACCGTGAATTCGCTTTACACCATCCCAGCCTAAAGTTATCAGCAAATAACTGTCATTTTCGCTATCAAATACTGCTTTACATTCAATAGCTGCGTGCGAATAAGGAATTTGTGTGTAGGGTACTAATACCTCTTTGATGATCCGTCGATAAATATCTAAGGTATCCATTGGATAATCCTCTCAGTTTCTGGATTAAAAACGAGTAACTTGAGATTCTCAGTTTCTATTAAAAGTGTACCAATTGGTTCCTCAAACAAAGCTGTAAATACGCTATCACGTACTGCCAAATATAATGTTCTTTCTGGTTCCAGACGATAGATAACAGCACGATACATGATAAATCCCCCAATAGCATCTTTGAGGTCTGCCATTTCCGAAGGACTAACAAAACTTTTAATTTCTACAGCTATTTTTTTACACCCTTGTTCTGCGGCTAAGAGTTGTTTAGCTCCTAAATGTACATACATATCTTTTTGACCCCACTTTAAATGTAAAGGGTCATCTGTAATTATCCAGCCTTCTTGAATTAAGGCATTCTTAACAGCATCATGATAAATATCTCTTGCAGGCATATCAAAGCATATTAAAATTTTTTCTACTTGGAATAATTAAACTTTGTGGTAACACTGGCTGGTAATTTATCTCTAGCAAAAATAAGGCATAGTCTCATCTCTACCTCAGTCTAACTCTGTATATACCGTGAAGCAGCCGGACTTTTATCCAGAATATTTACGCAATAACCTATCTGATATGTAAAATGGTCAGCGTATCAAGCTTTGATCCAGGCGATCGCACATGGCCATTACAAAACGGCGACTACCGACATTTTTACAGTTTGGCAAAAGTTCCAATCTTTCCCAAAAACTCATGCTCTTTGGGTTAGCCATCACCCTATTTTTCATTTTCCTGGCATTCTTTGCTCCCCTATTCCAGGCTTGGGGATGGCTACAAAACCCGAAAGATTTTCTCTCTAATCCAATTCACGAGCCACCCTCAGCTAAACATTGGTTTGGCACTAGCCGCCTGGGTTATGATGTCTTCTCCCGGACATTGTTCGGCGCTCAAGCTGCTTTGCAGGTGGTGATCTTGGCAACAGCGCTGAGTATGATTATCGGTGTGCCTCTGGGGATGCTGAGTGGTTATCTCGGCGGTAAATTGGATAAAGTGTTGCTGTTTTTGATGGATAGCATCTACACTTTACCGGGGCTACTGCTGTCTGTGACACTGGCGTTTGTGGTGGGGCGTGGGATATTAAATGCAGCGATCGCTATTAGCATTGCCTACATCCCCCAATATTATCGCGTTGTTCGCAACCACACTGTTAGTGTGAAAACTGAAGTCTTCATCGAAGCAGCTCAAGCAATGGGCGCTTCCACTTGGGTTGTGCTTTCTCGTTATCTATTTTTCAACGTCATTCAAAGCGTACCCGTCCTCTTTACACTCAATGCTGCTGATGCAATTTTGGTGTTGGGCGGTTTGGGCTTTTTGGGGCTAGGACTTCCCGAAGAAGTGCCAGAATGGGGACATGATTTAAAACAAGCCCTAGAAGCTCTACCTACTGGCATTTGGTGGACTACGCTTTTCCCTGGTTTAACCATGACATTCATGGTGGTAGGGTTATCACTACTTGGTGAGGGGTTAAACGAATTTGTCAATCCCCGATTACGGAGAGAAAATAGAATCCGAAAATAGTTAGCAAACAGTGGACACTTATCAGTCAACGGGCTAATCATTAATAACTAGTAATTTGATAACTGGAGAGATTTGTGTGAAAGATAACCTGACGTTAATTGCCGCCGCTACTGGTGGGTTTCTCCTTTCTGTTGCCCTTGCTGGCATCTTAAGAGGTGCGCCAGTTACAGCTTGGCAAGAGCAATCGAGTTTCCGCACCACGACTTTTGCTAATTTACAAAAATCAGAGTTGAAAGCTGCGCGTCTTCTCCCAGGCAAAGACACTGCGCGAACAGATCGAGGATGAAAACAACTCGCGCCCAATAATAGGGAATAGGGAATAACTGTTCACCAATGCCCCATGCCCACTTGCCCTGAGCGTATCGCTAAAGCAAAAGCTCCGCTAACGCGTAGCGTCTCGCAGAGAAGGGATGCCCAATCACAAATGACAAATGACAAATGACAAATGACAAAATTCAAGTAATTGGCATTGATGTGGGGGGAACAGCAATTAAGCTGGGGCGGTTTACAGCCGATGGAACTTGTCTGCAATCTTTGACTATGGCGGCTCCCCAGCCGACAACGCCGGAGGCTGTGCTGGCGGTGCTGGTAGATGCGATCGCGCAAATTGATCCAAATAATGAAACTTTTGCTATTGGTGTTGGGACTCCTGGCCCCTCCGATGCAGCAGGACGCATCGCTAAAATCGCCATCAACTTACCTGGATGGATCGATGTGCCTTTAGCAGACTGGTTAGAAGCTAAAACTGGCAAACCGACTGCGATCGCTAATGATGCCAATTGCGCTCTTTTGGGAGAAGCTTGGCTGGGAGCCGGTCGTCAATTTCAAAATTTGATTCTCCTAACTTTAGGAACTGGGGTTGGTGGTGCGATTATACTCAATGGCAAACTATTTATTGGACATCAGGGAGCCGCCGGGGAATTGGGTTTAATTTCATTAAATCCTGATGGGCCAATTTGTAATAGTGGCAATCAAGGCTCTTTAGAACAACATGCCTCTGCTACTGCCATTCGCCGCCGCACTCTCAAAGAACCCATCGAATTGGGTGTTCTTGCTCAACAAGGAGAAGCCGCAGCATTGACTTTTTGGCAAGAATATGGTAAAAACCTGGGAATTGGCTTGACGAGTTTGATTTATGTACTCACACCGCAAGCGATCGTCATTGGTGGCGGTATAAGTGGCAGCTTTGAGTTTTTCTTACCAGCAGTGAAGGCAGAAATTGAGAAGCGGGTGCAGCCTTTATCACGAGATGGTTTACAGATTTTACCAGCAGAGTTAGGCAATTTTGCTGGGATCGTGGGTGCAGCAAGGCTGGCATTGCAACACTATTCGAGATTTTAGATTGTGTAATCTCAGTTATATATATAGCTTGGCGATCGCTTTATTTGCTTTGAGAATTGGTGAATAGCGATCGCAAAATTATTTGCTTTGATCAGCCCTACTTAATCATTCGTGAGAGATAAGATCCCCGACTTTTCAAAGAAGTCGGGGATCTGTGAATTTAATTACAGGGTATTAATCATAATTCTTTGTTTGGGCTTTTATCGTTGAAAAGTTCAACTGTATATTCATGTACAGTAATGTGATGATATTGAACCAAGAATATGTCTAATACAGTTAAAGTATTCTTTTCCTACTCCCACAAAGATGAAGCCTTGCGTGACGAATTGGCAACTCATCTAAGCATGATGAAACGTCAGGGAGTTATCGAAGCTTGGCACGATCGCGAAATCAGTGCTGGTAGAGAATGGGCTAATGAGATAGATGATAATCTTGATATTGCAGATATCATTCTGCTGTTAGTGAGTGCTAACTTTCTGGCTTCAGATTACTGCTACGACAAAGAAATGAAGCGGGCAATGGAGCGACACCAAACGCGGGAAGCTCGTGTAATTCCCATTATTCTCAAGCCAGTTGACGACTGGAATAGCGCACCTTTTGGTAAACTGCAAGCACTGCCTCAAAATGCTAAACCTATCACAAGCTGGCAAGATCAAGATGAGGCTTTTTTAAATGTTGCTCAAGGGATTCGCAGAGTAGTTGAAGAAATGGCGAAATCAAACACTTCTTCCTTAACTCCTGCTAAAAATACTACACCTGCAACTTCCAGCCCTTCTGGAACAAGTGGGGTATTAACTGAGCGCCAGCGTCGGCGATGGGAGCAAGAACGGGATTCAGTGCAAGAACAGTATGACTTCGTGAGCAAAAAATTGGGACTGCTGGGTAAAGCACACGCCATTGAAACGGATGTATCTACAAAGCTGAAGCTAGAAGTGCAAATTCAGGATACCAAAACAGAACAAAATAGATTAGAGCGACAGCTTGAGGAAATCGAGCAAAAACTATTGTAGTTGTCTTTTAAACCAGCCAGCCTGCCATATCCTCTATGAAATCTATTGAAGTTTTTATTTCTTACCACCAGGAAGATGAGACGCTACGCCAAGAGTTAGAGAAGCATTTAGCGTCTTTGCGTCGAGAAAACATTATTACAAGTTGGAACGATCGCAAAATCGTCGCTGGACAAGAAATCAAAGGCGAAATTGATCAGCATTTAAGCCAGGCTGGGCTGATCTTATTGCTAATTAGCCCTGATTTCATGGATTCTGATTATCACTGGACAATTGAAGTTACACGAGCCTTAGAACAGAATGCAACTAAAAAGGCTCGTGTTATCCCAATCTTGCTACGCTATACGGATTGGGAAACTCCTCCCATTAATCAATTGTCCCCACTGCCAAGTAATCGCAAACCGATAAAAGGAGGCTGGAATGATCGAGATGAGGCATTCTTGGAGGTTGTTAAAGGAATTCGAGAGGCGGCGCAATTAGTTGCTAACTCGAATTCCTCACCCCCAAAACAGACAACACAAGAACTGGAAGAACGTCAATATCAAGTTACAAGCTTGATAAACGAAGCGAATCGTTTGTACGAAGCTAAAAAGTTCGAGAAAGCAGCCGTCAAGTACAAAGCAGCCCTCCGTCTTGACCCGAACTCTATAATCGCTCACAATAACCTGGGGTTAGCGCTGTACGATCAAGGGAAGTTGGAAGAAGCGATCGCCGCCTACCAAAGAGCTTTGCTAATTGACCCGAACTCTATAATCGCTCACAATAACCTGGGGTTAGCGCTGTACGATCAAGGGAAGTTGGAAGAAGCGATCACCGTCTACCAAAGAGCTTTGCTAATTGACCCTAACTATGCAAACGCTCATCGTAACCTGGGGTTAGCG
Organism: Desmonostoc muscorum FACHB-395; assembly: GCF_014698035.1. Classification (GTDB taxonomy): domain Bacteria; phylum Cyanobacteriota; class Cyanobacteriia; order Cyanobacteriales; family Nostocaceae; genus Nostoc; species Nostoc muscorum_A. The sequence continues at coordinate 1,891 of NZ_JACJSF010000008.1, read as the reverse complement.
CTGTACGATCAAGGAAAGTTGGAAGAAGCGATCGCCGAACTGGAAATAGCTGTTTGCCTTAACCCTAGTAGTACTATTTTTCGTAAAAACTTAGAGATTTATAGAAATAAGAAGAAGGGTTTTTGGGGGCGTTTATTTGGTGGGTAGAAGATTCTCAGTCTTATTCATCTCAAGGGTGTGCGTTAGCATAGCTCGTCGTAGACATCGCCTGTTGTTGATGATGCGTAATAAACTCAGCGTGTTGTATTTCCCTTTCACATTTGTCTGAATTCATGAATTGTTATATTTCAAATATTCTTAACTAATCTTAATAAAGCTAAAAATTCCGTGACCTCCGAATAAAGAGGAATCTTCTAGCTACATTTCTATCAAAAGGATGAATTAAATTTTTTCCCACTTGCTAATATTTATTGTTAGACTAATACTGAATATTTTTTTAACTCAATATAAAAAATAATTACTTAACCAATGGTAGATGCCAAAATTTATAAAAATATAGTGTAATTAAATTGTTAATTTTTTCCCATCTTTCTTTTACTTGCGTTATCTTTTGCTTACGTGATTTTAATACTACCTTTACATTATCCCTTAATTGATAAGTGTGAGATCATGCAGAATATCCTCTTTTGTTAGGCAATCCGTAGTATTAGAGTTAATTTAAGAGAAAAAATTATCATAAATTACCCGCTTAACACTTTTGCATAAAAATACATAGGGTAGAATAACTGAATATTGCTCAGATATTTTTAAAATTAAAAGCAGGATTTTTTAATGATCAGCTTAAATAATTCAGAAAACGACAAAGTTAGCAGCACAGCATCCACTAAGAGGCTTGCAAGGGCGATGATGGTTTCTGATGGGGAGTTCTCACTGATATTGGCTTGTTGTAACAGTGTTGAAAGACAGCAGCAAGTGCTGAATCTGTTAACAGAATTTTCATCAACAGATATCCACGAAATCTTGCTCTCACCTGCGGCTGACACATTGTATACAGCTATTACAAGTGCAATTGGTGCTACCCAACCCGAAGCTTTGATGGTACGGGGTTTAGAATCCGTAGTAGAAATTAACCAACTAATCATCAGTACTAACATCATGCGAAATGAGTTTCGGAAACAGTTTCGGTTTCCCTTGATGTTGTGGGTTAATGATGAAATTCTCCGCAAGCTAGTCTGGTTAGCACCAGATTTCAAAGACTGGGCAGCAAGTACTATTAGATTTGATGTACCTCACAATCAGTTAGTTGAATCTGAACAACGAGCCATCAGCGCCTAATATTGCCTGATATTACTCAAAATATTGTAGATGCTAGGTTGAGCCGAGCAAAATATAAACTACGGTTCTGTTCAATTATTTATAAAATTACTTTTATTTAACCTTCGCTTACCCTAACTTTTCATGGGATATGGAAAATCTTGCTTCCATTTTTCTGTAATGCGAGGATATAGTGTACACATAAGTCCTAAAAACCTAGCTTCATAAGCTTTTCCTCGTTCTCATCCTCTACACCGGAGCGAAACAAGCTATTTTCCCAGATAGGGACGTGGAAGAGAATCCAGAACAAACTTTTTATCCAATGCAACGCTTCTGAGTTATTCCTAGATTGCCGTAGGATATAGGGCCATACAGTTCAGATAAGACCAAAACACTTGTAGAGACGGCGATTTATCGCGTCTCAAAACCCACGATTTTGTATAAATAGCGCTTAACCCCAGCGTATTGGGATATAGAGCGTTTTGATTGAGTGCAATTTTCATCCAGAATTTGTATACAGCACTTCCGTATGTTATAAGGTACACTAGATTAAAATATAAATATTTTTAAATGAAGTCATACTCTGTCGATTTTCGAGAAAAAATAGTTGCGGCACATCTTCAGAAAAACATCTCAA
>NZ_JACJSF010000079.1 GCF_014698035.1 Desmonostoc muscorum FACHB-395 | reverse complement strand
TCTGGGATAGAAGCGTAAAATGCGAGAGCCGCCTCTTGTGCCTTGTCGAAAAGTAATTTAGTTTGGCTTCTAGTAAGTTCTGGTTTTAGTTCTAGGAGTTTAGCTCCCTGCATGGTCATCCCCGATTTGAGGTTGTGGTCAGTCACAGATTGTTGGCTAACTGTCCCCAGGTTGCGGTAGGCGGGTTTTCCATTTTCCCCAATCTCACCATCTATCTGTGCAACCGCTAATAATTTATGGGGGCGTTCACTGTTTGTGAATTTAATCTCATCTAGGCGAATATTAAGTGTCTGGGCTTTCCAGATTAAGGGATGCCCGTAACGGGTGAGATTGCCAATTTCGAGTTGCATCCCTTGTGGAGTTTGGATGCTTGCTGATGGGCCCTTCTCGGTTTCTCTGAGTCGCTCCATACGAACCGCAGTGTTGAATTTCTGATCAAACTCGTACTTGGCGGCGATCGCTGCAAATTTTTGCTGTGGTGTAAATTCTACCCCTTTGAACAAGTCTTTAAACTGAACTATGGGACGCGATTCTAACTGTGATTCTTGGAAATATTTATTAGTTTGGCTAATCAATAATTCTACTGGTGAGTAGCCCTTTGGTGTTATCCCCCTCCTTAAATAAGCTGACGCAGATTTCTTATCTTTAATATAATTAACATCACGATACAAATAGCGGCTGTTCTCCCGGATTTTATTCATCTCAGGTTTTTTAGCACTTTTGAATAAATCAACCGCTATTTGGTTTTGATAACATCCTTCTTCAATCATGCTCCGGTACATTTGACGGTTAATGTCCATCGCCTGCTGAATAGTTTCTGGCGTTCTTTGAGAATGAGCAAGTTCAACAACCCCTTGCATATAAGGCTTGTATTCTTCTCGAATTAACTTTGGCTCTTTCTGGCGTTCTTGCTCAAACAGGGTTTCGTAATGGTTTGAAACTTGGTCTAAATAAGTTGATTTCTGCTCAAAAGTACCGTAAGTCTTTAGTACCTCAATTTCTGATTCTAATGCCTCCAGTGCTGTCACTTGATTGTTGATTATGCCCACGCTGATGCTATCGCTCATGTGGATAGCGATTTCTTCAAATGGGCGCTGGCTTCCATCGGTGGGATCATAGAATGATTGTTTTTTGAGCTTAACTGTGGGCGAATAGGCGTTTTGGGGAAGATTCCTTCGCTCTGCCTCTGCTGTTAAATTGGGATATAAGCTAGCTCTTGCCACACCAATGCAGTCACCGTCAAAATCTCGTGCTTGGCGTTCTGATTCGGTTTCGGCTGGATCGATAAAATCAACATCGATTAAGAGCGCTTCTAACTGTGCAATTCTTTGCTGTATACGCTTGTGGTCTTCGTCACTAACTACGATTACACCTTTGAGGTCTTTACCATCTGGGCCGAGCCGATCTTCAACGTGCTTGTTAGCAGACACACACAATCCGTTAGAATTCAGAAAAGGAGAACGGAAGTTAAGAATTTTTTCTTCATTCTTTTCCCATGAAACACAAATTTCACCATTTTTGAGTTCCTTGGATGGAATAATCATCCCTCGGTCAAAAGTAAGCGTTTTCCCCAGAGCGATATCTCGCCATTGGCTCTGTACAAACCGACTTAATTCCTGTTTAACTTTTTCCGTTTCTAATAACTGCTGATGACCCAACAAGTCAGCTTTGATGAGCTTGTACATGAACAAGTCATCTTTAGTACCCTCGTCATCTAATTCTTCATCTGCATCTAAGTCATCATTTGTCCCTAAGTTTTTAACATCTGCTTCAAGGCTAGTAAGTTCTCCTATTTTTAATTTACTTTGGTTCAATGATTCTTTGCGTTTTTCATATTTTTCACAATAGTCAGCAGCAACTATTCTTGGGTCATCTTGAATAGAGGCTAGTTTTTCAGCTTGTAGCTCTAATTCTTCGGCAAAATCTTTAATTCCTTGGGGGAAAGATGCTAAGAGTTGAGAGATAGACATTTGACCTTGCTGTGATTGTCCTTTTTCAGCCAACCAAATATTTTGCTGATATAATCCTGGCTTAATCTGTGGTTTAGTCGCCCTTGTTGGTCTGTCCTTATCTGTTCCCTTAAAACTACTTATGGGGAGAATTATATCTATTTTTGGTTTATTTTTAGGATCTGCATATTTGATTTTATCAAGCTTGTATGGTCGCAGTGTCCCTTTTCCAAAACGATATTTAGTAGTATCTTCTCCGTCTCCTTCTACCCAACCAAATCGATGCTGAATTACACGGTAGCTTTTATCTTGCTGTGATTGTCTTAAAGTTAGCTTGTCATAAAGTTGGGTTGAAATTTGTCCATAACAGTCACCAACTAGTTTATATGCTAAATCATTTGATAATATTCCTCCGTTTTCACCCCTGTTTTCAGTAGAATCATCTACTACCAAAATGTTTAGCTTTTCGTGAATCGCATTTTTACAAGTCCCCAGGAAGATGGAACCATAAGCACCCCTGTCTTTACTGTCTGGACAAATTTTTTGAATCGTTTCTAAACATTCTTTTTCTCCATAAAGTAAGCGGGTCTTAGAAGATAATAATAAAATGTGTCCATCTGGATGATTCCTTAAATTCTCGTCTGTACTGTATTCATCTGAGTGCCCAAAGGAAAACTCTTTGTTAGGGAAATATGATTCTAGTAAAGTATTACTGAGCTTTTCAGTTAAAATTGATTGAGGACTAGTCTGATTATCATCTACATAAATCCATTGATTTAGCCTGGGGTCGAAATGCTTGAATTCTAGAGTCATAAAATTGGCATTTTGATGAACATTAATTAAATTTTTGAGAGGTTGTTATGTCGAGAATAAAGCGTTGGGTAAATATGAATAAAAGAGAATTCAACTCAGATGGAAGTTTGAAGGATGAAGCCCGACAACAAATGTTGGCTACAGGAATGAGTAACGAAGCAATTAATGACTATGCTCTCTCGTTGAAAGAAGAATACGACGAATGGAAGCACCTGGATGAGACTGACCCAGAGCCGTGGTCAATCTACACAGCCTACGATTTCTTCACTGAACAAGAGAAAAAGGAATTTAACCGTGATGGTTCTCTCAGACCTGAATATGTAGAATACGCTCGTAAAATTGGCATCAGTGAAAGTACTTTGGAACACCAAGAGTGGCGTAAGAGAAACGAAGTCGAGAATTATGATGCTGTATCTGCCGAACATGCAGAACAAGGCATTAACTTTGGTGAAGAACGGATGAAAGAAAGGATTGAAGACAGCAGAACATACGCTCAACGCCGCCGCCAAATGGAACAGGACTTGCGGAACTTTGAGCCGGAAGATAGCTTGCCTTTTGATAAAAACACTTCCTATTAAACCCGGTGAGGTTATGCTGTAAAGAAAGTTTTCATCCATCAAATACAGTGATTTTATCTGAATATGTGAAAAAAAGCGATCGCCTCACCTTGGGCATAAAGTAAATATTCATAAACTACCTTTTTCACTTGGTTAACTAGAAAAATTTTAGAAATTACCGAAGAAAGGCAGTTATTGTTGGAGGCTTTAGAAAACAATTCTTCCCTCTGCCTCCTGCCTCCTGCCTCCTTACTGATGGGGTATCATAGTCAGTAATCGCAGTGCAGTAAATAAATATACCGCGCTGTTACTGTGTTTATTTATGATGTTTTTTACTGTGTGGTGGGGTGTTTTTTGATAATTGTTTGCCAAGAGATAATTCCGACGAAGAATTATTAGATATTGGTGAAGTAGCTATTTTATAAATGGCAAAACAGCAAGAAATAGCGACTAGGGAGATTAAAGTAGCCTGACCAATTATTTGCCACAAGTTGAAAGTCAGTTTAGACTGAGTTCGCCTAAAGAAAACAGACTCTAACTCTTGGTGAGTCGTGCAATTTTTCAAGTACTCTAAAACTTGCAGACATTGAGATATGTCCTCGCCTTTGTGGACTTTTTGGCACAGCAGAATTTCTAAGCGTTCAATGCGACGTTCTGGAGTAGACAAATTAATATCGTCCCAATCATCCCAAAGCTTGGTTTGTTGTAGTTCAGACATGAGCATTTCTTAATTATTTACGAAGCCCCTTTGGGGCGGCAACTCTTAATAAAGAACTCTTAACAGGAAAAAATTAGCCCTGAATGTAGGGTTTAAAGCCCCTAAATTTATTTATGGGGATTCCCCTGTTCCCTGTTGCCTATTCCCTGTTCCCTCTTAAGATGTTTGGATTTGTTCAAGTTACGTTCGTACTCAGCAAGGATATTTTTGAATTGTTGGGGAAGAATCACGGTTTTCTTATCAAATCGCAGTAAATAACATCCCCCAGAGCCACTTTTACAAGCGATGGTGGTAGGCCAGTTGAGTCCTGCGATTAGCCCAAGAGTAGCGAATGTAACAATGGCAGTCAGGAAAAATAAAGTACCAGAGCAACCAGAGCCGACCCAAGCACCAATCCAGAAAAGCAACTCTTTAACTTTTTCAAACCTCTGTTGGCGATGTTTCAACCATTCTTTGGACTTCTTTAACTTTTCAACAGCTTTAACATCAGATGCCTTCTCGATTTTCAGATCGATGGTGCGTTTTTGGTCAGCAATTTCTTGTTCTAATCGGTACTCGTTCCACTCTCGGACACGTTGGGCGATAGCATCGGCGTGGGCGAAGAAAGCGGAAAATCTTTCATCGGATAGTGATTCGAGTGATTCGCCATTAGAGTTTTCAATGGGGACTTTCCCTCAATGCGCTCCAATATACGTTGTTCTAGTCCCGAATAAAAATTCTTAATATCCTGTTTGTTTTCCGAAAGTGCGCGGAGTACATTCTTGAGATACATTTGGTTGACTAGCCCGGGAATATTTTGAGCGCGTTTTCGGGTAATATTATCCACTAAATTGATCAATTCCTCTTCAGAAACAGATGCTTCTTCACCAAAAAACTCAGCAATTAACTGGCTCTCATCTTGGGGTTGAACTATGCCAAAGTGAGTAGCTACATCAAAATATGTTTTATTTTGCTCCTTAATTAGGTCGCAAGCTTCGAGAAAACGCTCACACTCCAACTGACGATACTCCTTCTGATTTGGAGATAGTCCACAAGCGCTGATAATCTCAATCGCTTCAGTTAGTTCTAGCTCAATGCCGTACTCTGATTTAATGTGAGTTAACATTTCCAGAATATTCATTGGTGGAAATTCAGTTTTATCAGCACGTTTTTTCTCTTGTCTTTGAAAATGTGCAGCTGCTTGTTTATAGGTTTTACCCTGTTGAATCAACGCTCGGATCACATCAAAACGAGACTGAATTTCTTCATCACTGTAAGAAGGCTGGTCAATAGCTAAACCACTTGCTGTCAACGTGGCATCAACGTCTTCTACAGAGAGTGAATATGTTTGTTGTAGCAGTTCTTTGGTATAAGGCATAAATTTATTCCTAGTTAAATGCATTTTCTAGTAAACAATCATCATCTTCGTGAGTAGGTGAAGAACTCAAATGTGTATCAACCTTGTCGGCAGGGTTTGTAACGATTAGATGACTTTCCAGTTCTTGCTCCAAGTTAAAAGTTTGAGCTAAATAAATAATTTGTTGTTGCAGTTGGTAAATTGAAATTCTTGCCTTTGATTTTAAATCTGATTCTGAGAACCCTCCTAACCATCGGCAAGCTATCGGATGCCAAAAGGCAGCGATTGCCCAGATAATCATGTTTTGTCTCGGAAATTCAAGAGTTTTATTTTTGGGACTCAGATATTTTAAAAGGGGAAGATAAGGAGATGAAGTACTGAACTGAAAACGAAAATCAACTTGTTCAGGCATGATTTGCGACTTGTTGAGAATTTTTACAAAGATAAGAGAAAAAACCGTAGTTATCAGTTAAGCGAAAGGATAAATCTGATTTAGGTTTCTCAGATAAAAATTCTTGCTGTACTAAATATTCCAAGGCATCACAAGAAATTTTTTCAGGACGCGGAAATAATCGATTCAATTCATTCTTGAAATAGTGGGCAGTTCCACCAGCAAAAATAATCTCATCAATATCTGATGGAATATAACGATGCAAATAACTTGAAAGCACTGCCCAATATTCTTCACGAGCAATACTGATTGCTGATTTGATTGATTGAATTTCTAATTCTTGTAGCAAAGCATCTTCGACTCGAACTAAAGGTAATAAGGCTTTTAGATTTATTTTGGAACCAGCAGCACTAATAGCAGCCGCAAGAGACAGAGGTTTTTGTCCAGCTACCCGACGCTGTACTGATGATACTAACTTATGAAACCCTAAGTCTTCTGTAACTCCACTTGTCATCGCACCCTTATCCATAATCAAAATAGAGGCATTGCGAAAGCCAATCATCACCACCGCTACTTTCCGTGAACGCAAATTATGAGTAGTTGTACGTCCTCGTGAGAGCAATCCAAATCCTTCAGGGCGGCAAACAAACTCCACTAGCTTGAAAGAGCGTTTTTCACCTCTCCATTTAAAGTTGAGCAGAGCGCCTGTAATCGATATCTCAAATAATTTGCGATCCGAGTATTCTCCGTAAGGAAACAAGATGCCCAGACGAATACTTGCACCGTTGGCTAACGACTTCTTTTGAGCTATAGCACCCACTACAGCCAAGGTTTTATAAATCGCTAGCTCAAATTTTGGCTGCTCTAACTTCAAATCTGCAAAAAACCTCTGACAAATTAATCCTATACCCCAGCATTGCTGATTGTATTCAATCCAAGCTGAATTCTCTGGAGAAGATATACCAATCGCATCCTCCTCATAACTTAAAAGGCTTTGTTTCGGGATTAATGCTGTGTAGGGTTCCATCAAAAGCAACTCCGGCTTACTTGAATCTAGAGTAAAAAAAACTCTACTCAAGGATGCTCCCGGATCGAATGAGATTATTAAATCTGCCATCTACTTTCAACAAAAATTACTCAACCATTTCATCAAATCATAAGTCGCTAATAGCGCAATTATGGCAAATTTATGGAATTTGATAAAAACAGGCTCAAACTCATATAAATCCGTCACAACTCTGGCACAAGTCTAGCATAACTCTGGAATCTTAAATAGTATTTATCAACAATTTAATTTTGTTGATAATCAAGCGCTTTTTTCTCCAAAAAATGGCGCAACTCTGGCGCAACTCTGGCGCAATCCCTCTAAATACAGGCGTTTTTAATATATATACTATTACAATGATATTATTCTTTTGCTAAAGCAATAATAGCAAAATCTTACGCACAGTACGCCAAATTTGGCAGAAAGTTTTAGACGATAATTTGCTATATTTAAGTGCATGAGAGTTGGTGAATAAAAAATTTGTTGCTGTTATTGTCTCATCAAAAAATTTTAACTCGGCATCAAACCAAAGCGAGTTTGATGTCGGCGTTGAACAATGACTTCAATATTTTTTGGGAGTTGTTCAATAGTCGTCGAGTTAAGTTATGTTTTGCTGATGGCAGAGGTGAGCGATGCTAACAGCTGCTAACGTGTCATCAGAGATGGCAGTCAACTACTTCATCAAGAACTACTATCACCAAGGCAAGTCACGCTGGAGTGGTCAAGGTGCAGAGAAGCTTGGTTTATCAGGAGCAGTTGAAAATCAGCAAGCGTTTAAAAATGTCATCTCTGGGCTTTCGCCTAATGGTCGTGAGCAACTTAATGCCAGAGTACTAAAGCCCGACCAACGCAGAGCAGCGTTAGACTGTACATTCTCTGCCCCCAAGAGTGTGAGCCTAATGGCGTTGGTAGGTGGAGATGAAAGATTAATTGCCGCGCATCATCAGGCATTAACAAAAGTATTAACGTTGATGGAACAACGTTACGCAATAACTAGAGTGACACAAGGAGATTCTCGTCACAGGGTAAACACAGCTAACTTGGTGGTTGCAGAGTTTGACCACATCGAGAGTCGCTCCTTAGACCCCCATCTCCATACCCACTGCTTAGTCATGAACACAACCCAGGCAGACGGTAAGTGGATGAGCTTGGTCAATAATGAGATATTCGCCAACAAGAAATTCCTGGGTATGGCATACCAAAGTTATCTGGCAACAGAAGTAATCAAGTTGGGGTATGAGGTCGAGCCACGTCAACATGGACAATTTGAGATCAAGGGGTTCAAGGAACAAGACTTAGAGGCGTTTTCAAAACGGCGGCAGCAAATTATTGCGGCGGGTGCATCAACTACATGGGCAGAACGCGAAAAAATCTGGGATAACACTCGGCAGTGCAAGCAAAAGGTAACAGAATCGGAACTCAAATCACTGTGGAATGAAGAAGCTGCGGCACTGGGCATCAATTTCTCTCTTCCTGTTGAGCCAAATAGTTTTGTACAAGATTCTCTTTCACAACAAACTCTAGAAGATGCACTCGATAATGCAATTGCTCATTGTAGTGAGAGGAATGTCGCTTTCAAGCAGGAGGATTTGGAGAAATTCATCCTTTCTGAAAGCCTCTTCACTGATGTGACTGCAATTGAGCCATTGATCAAGCAACATCAGGAGTTAATTGTTCTGCCTTACGTGCAGATGCAATACACAACATGGGCAGCAGTAAAGCGAGAACTGGCTACTATTGAATTAATGCAGTCGGGACAAAGCAAAGTAAACCCTATCTGCTCAACTCCAGTAATTGAAAGTCAGTTGGATAAAACCTCACTAAACCTTGGGCAGAGGCAGGCAGTTAGTCTAGCTGCAACGACGACAGACCAATTCATTGCGTGGCAAGGGGTAGCTGGTGCTGGTAAGACTTTTGCCCTCAAAGAATTAAACGCGATCGCACTCGCCCAAGGCTATACAGTCAAAGCTTTTGCCCCTTCATCAATGGCGGCTAAGGTATTAAGTGAGGAGCTAGGCATACAAGGCGAGACTGTAGCCAGTTTATTAGTGTCTGAGCCAGCACCCCTAATTGAATCAAATCAGATTTGGATTGTGGATGAGGCAGGTTTACTTAGTGCCAAAGATGCTCATGCCCTGTTAGAAAGAGCGACCACTGAGGGAGCAAGATTATTACTAGTTGGCGATACCAAGCAATTATCGGCAGTAGAAGCTGGAAACCCATTCAAATCCTTGCAACAAGCTGGCATCAAGACCGCGCACTTAACCCAATCAAACAGACAGAGGAACCCGGATCTGAAGATTGCAGTAGACCTAATTGCAGACGGGAGAGTAGAAGCGGGATTTAAGCAACTAGAGACTATAGGCAGTATTCAGGAAGTATCGCCCGATACTACAAGAGAGATAATTGCTGCTGACTATATAGGATTAACGAAAGAGCAACGAGCGCGAACATTGGTACTGGCTGGCACAAATGTAGAGAAGTTGGCACTTACCCAGGCAATCCGAGGCAAGCTAAAAATTGAAGGAAGTTTAGGGGCTACTGCAAACATTACCCAGTTGCAAGCTCTAAACCTGACCAAAGTGCAGCTACGCTATACCCATAACTTTGAACTAGGTAATGTGGTGATGCCAACGCGCAACTACAAACGCCGGGGTTTAGAGAAAGGTAAGCTGTATGAAGTCGTCGGCAAGAACACCGACCGATTAATTTTGAAAGCAGACGATGGAAAGCAGTTAGAAGTAGATGCCAATTTTGACAAAGCTGTTTACCAACGCGAGCAAATTGAGATTGCTGTAAGCGATCGCTTGCAATGGAAGAAAAATGACCGCCAATTACAAAGGCGCAATGGTCAAGAATTTGTAGTTACGGCGATTGAGGGAGATTCCGCCCAAATTCAGTATTTAGATAGCAATCGAACTGAAACTATTAACCTAAAACAGGCGCAAAACTTAGACTACGCGCTTGTCAGCACAATCTACAGCAGCCAAGGCAAAACCACTGACCTAGCCTTGATTGCGGCAGACTACACCATTGGGCAAGAAAGTTTTTATGTGGCGATTAGTCGAGCTAGGCATAACGTTAAACTTTATACTAAAGACAAATCAGAATTGCTGGAACTGGCGCAAGAGTCTAAAGCCAAAGATAACGCTTTAGAATTGCTGATGAATTCCTTAAAAGTAGAACGAATTCAGGCGAAAACTGCCTCGGTCACTCTAAGAGCTAATGAGCCAGTAGTAAAACTTGAAGTTGCAATAGCAGAGCCAGTACTAAAAGCTCAACCATCAATCACTGAACAAGTCTCTTTGTCAGTTAATCAGCCAGTTAGTCAGCCAGCCCCATTAGTTACAACGAGTTTAGAAACTGTAGCCAAACCCACTCTCCAAGAAAAACGTAGAGATGATAGAAAGCCTCCTGTTTTTTCAAAACCAGTATTAAAAACTGCTGTACCAACAGAAGCATTTTGGACACCAAATCAGACTGAAAAAATACCTAATTTTATTGAACCAAAGCACTGGCAAGAGTTTGAATCAAGTGCCATTCACCCAGAAATTGCAGCGCTAAACTTTGAAAGCCTTCAGTTCAACTATGCAGGTGGTGAGCATGAGGCTTGGGAAAGGCTGATGGTTAGTGAAAAACTTAATCGTACAAATACGGGGCGACTTAGCGAAGGGTTAATCAAAGCCTATTCTCACCTTGATGCTGGTGGTTGGTGGTGTGATGCTGGAGTTGACCCACGTTGTTTTAGAGATTTAACCCCAGGTGATAAACCTGCAAGCAAAAGATGGGGATGTTACAAGCCGAACACGCCTAGACCCAAAAAAGATGAGTCTGGGCAGATAATTGAAGGGAAATTCATTAAATATGAGCATCCCCCAAAGGTTGAATTAAGTATATTCTTGCTCAATGTCTCTGAAGATATTGCCGAACGCATTTACTCCAAACATAAAGTTAACCCCACCCAGCAGGAGCGTAAATCGGGATTTTGGTATTGTGTGTGGAAATATAATTTACCGTGTGCCATCGCAGAGGGAGCCAAAAAAGCGGCCAGCCTGTTGAGTCAGGGTCACGCTACCATTGGGCTACCTGGAATTTCAGCAGGATATCGCTCTCCAAAAGACGAGTTTGGCAAAAAAATCGGTAAGTCCTATCTTCATGAAGAGTTAGCCGTTTTCGCCACACAAGGGAGAGTTTTCAAGTTCTGCTTTGACTACGAAACCAAGCCCGAAACTAAGCTCCATATCGAACGAGATATTTCCGTAACTGGAAGATTGTTACAAGAAGCTGGAGCAAGAGTAAAAGTCATCAACTTGCCAGGCCCAGACAAAGGTGTTGATGATTTCATCTTCGCAAATGGGCCACAAGCTTACGAGAAATTGAGTCATCTTGCTGCAACCTTTCGGGACTGGCAACAGCAGAATCAGCATTCAAAGGCTGCGGCTTTTGCATCTTTGCGTAAGCCAATACCAGAACAAAGTTCTATACAACTTGAGGGAACAGGCAACAGGGAACGGGCAACAGGGAATGACAAATTGGATCTCTTACCAACACACAGGGAAGAGGAAATAGAAAAAACTGTTGCCTGTTCCCCATTACCTGTTCCCTATCTTTTACAAAATAAACCACAGGTACAAACCCATGACTTTAACCAACGACAACAACCTAACTCAGATACAGTTCCTAACCGAGAAGATAGAGCAATTGACCCAGAAAATCGAGCAGTTACAAACCAACAGCCAGCAGATGAGCGAGCTAATCAAGTTATTAGAAACGAGTCAAACCGAGAAACTAACCGAAATGAGTGCGAGTCACGCGAATTTCTTGCAGCAATTAACCGAGATGCTGAACTCGAAAAAGTCTTCGAGCATGGAGACGATATTGCAGGAATTAACCAAAGCTCTACAGATGATGGGCTTCGAGGTCAACGAACAGAGAAACTCTCAAGACAAGTTAACGGACAAAATTCAACAATTTTTAATAGAGAAGCAAATTATGTCCATTCTTCACAACCAGCCACCAGAAAACTCTTAAATACAATCTCTGATTATGTTGAGCAATCAGCTATTGAGTCTGCTTTAACCCAAACAGTATTAGGGCTAACAGAACAACTTTCTCAATCTCATCAACAACTTGTTATTACTAAAAATACATTCAATGACTTTGATGAAGCATTGACGGCTGAGTTGCAATCTCATGCAGAAAATAAAGCTATTCTGTCAATCTCTGATTATGTTGAGCAATCAGCTATCGAGTCTGCTTTAACCCAAGCAGTATTAGGATTGACAGAACAACTTTCTCAATACAAAGAGCAACTCGTTGCTGCTAAAAATACATTCAATAACTTTGAAACAGCATTGACGGCTGAGGTACAATCTCATGCAGAGAAGAAAGCTATTTTATCAATCTCTGATTATATTGAGCAATCAAGTATTGAATCTGCTTTAGCCCAAACAGTATTAGGATTAACAGAGCAACTTTCTCGATCTCATCAGCAGTTAGTTGAAGATAAAACTGCATTTAATGACTTGGAGGAAGTATTTACGGCTGAGTTGCAATCCCATGCAGAAAAGAGAGCTATTTTATCAATCTCTGATTATATTGAGCAATCAGCTATCGAGTCTGCTTTAACCCAAGTAGTATTAGGATTAACAGAACAACTTTCTCGATCTCATCAGCAGTTAGTTGAAGATAAAACTGCATTTAATGGCTTGGAAACAGCCTTGACTCAAGAGTTAAAATCTCATGCAGAAAAAGGAGCTATTTTATCAGTCTTTGATTATATTGAGCAATCAGCTATCGAGTTTGCTTTAACCCAAACAGTATTAGGGCTAACAGAACAACTTTCTCAATCTCATCAACAACTTGTTAATGCTAAAAATACATTCAATGACTTTGAAACAGCATTGACGGCTGAGTTGCAATCTCATGCAGAAAATAAAGCTATTCTGTCAATCTCTGATTATGTTGAGCAATCAGCTATCGAGTCTGCTTTAACCCAAGCAGTATTAGGATTGACAGAACAACTTTCTCAATACAAAGAGCAACTCGTTGCTGCTAAAAGTACATTCAATAACTTTGAAACAGCATTGACGGCTGAGTTGCAATCTCATGTAGAGAAGAGAGCTATTTTATCCACCTCTAACTCTGTTGAGCAATCAGCTACTGAGTCAACCTTAGCTAAAACATTACTAGCAGAATTAAAGTTGCATCTCAAACAGATGATTCAGGGTTTAGATATTGAAAGATTGGCAGAAGTAGTTATGGAAGTAGGAAAATATATCAAAGGTGAAAAGGTAACAGGAGCAAAGGTCAGCGAGTTATTTACGAGTGTTACAACTGATGCTTTAGCTTTGACTTTTGAGGAAAAAATGAACATCGTTAGGCAACTGATTAGAGATGACAAACCATTGATTCTGAAGAGATTGAAAATAAATCCTCAACAGTCAGATGACAACGGGGAGCAGATCCGGTTTCGGCGCTAACTAATCAATTGGAAATGAAAATTAAGACTTACCAATTATTGTTATTCCCACTATTTTTAACTGCTTATTTAAGACAAAATTTACTAGTTTCTGACCGCTTACTAAGATTATTTTATTGGAGCGACGAATCAACTGTTTTGACAACTGTCCAGTTATGCCAGTATGCACGAAGAATCCACCGCTGGCTCTTTCATGCTCAATACAAGACAGAAAATCTTTGATGTGTTCTGCATTAATGTGATTAGTGTAGCGTTTAACCTGGATTACATAGAGCTTTCCCAAAATTAATACGCGACCGTCTATACCGCCGTCACCAGTGTACCGGAAGTTGCGTTGGATTTGCCAGCCCTGTTCAAGGCAGCAAGTAAGTACCAACTCTTCAAAAACGTAAGGTGATATCCTACGCAGTGTGGCGATTACTACTGATAATTTAACAATGGGAGTTATGCTCCGAAGCCGTTGCAGCACTTGAGAGGCGTACTGAATATTTGCCTGCTTTTTAAGCTTTTTAGCTAATCTAACCCTTCGCGTTGTTGCTTTGCTTAGTGGTAACTGCTTTTTAAAATTTTTAGCTAAGAGAGCCTTTTGTGTCGGTGCTGGGCTTTGTTGTACAAAATTTTGAGGTGAAATTGACGACGCTTTTGTACTCTTGGCTGGTAATTGGTCAGGTTTAAAATCTTGGGAGCGATACTTTGGCTCAGGAAGAAGAGGTGGAAAAAAACCAAGCAGCCAAGCGAGAAAAATTACCCCACCCAGTACAAACAATAAAGCAATAGTAAGCATTTTCACCACCTTGAAGGAGCCTCTTATCCCAATACGGTTCGGTTAAAGGGGAAAGGGGAAAGGTTTTATTTTAAATACATCCTTTACCCCTTACCCCAAAACCATTTCCCAGACCACAAGGAAAGTTCATTGTACTTATCCGAACCGTGTTGCCTCTTATCTGTGCATTTCTCACAAGCTTGAGGGAAGGGGCAGAGGGGAAAGAACTTGTACAATAACTCTCCTCTGCTCCCACTAGCGAACCTGCACAAGCACAGGCTTTGAGCATCGGTGAGAAATCCGGGTTATCTGTGCATACCTCTAGATTGTGATTCTTGTTGAGAATCCTGCTGAATTTGATGATGCATATCAACAACAGATTGAACCTTACCAAGTGCCTGTAACTGTTGGTCACTTACGTTAGGTGATAAAACTCCATCAGTGAGAACAGCATCGCCGTTTTTGGCACGAACGATTACATTATTGCCAAGGCGTTCAAAGTCAAAGCTTGTACTTTTAAAACTTTTAGAACCATCAGGGTTATCTTTGCCCAAGATATTCAACAGGGCTTTGACACTTTGCTCAATTGCCTGACCTTTGACATCATCGACAGCAGCCCGTAGTTCAGTTCGAGTATTGTCAATGGCTGACTGAACACCCTTAATCTTTTGCTCAACCGTGTTTTTAGCACCATCTACTTGTGTACGTAACTCTTGAGTTAAGTTACCAACTTGTTGATTGAGTTCATCCCTGCCTTCATCTAGTCGGTTAGTAACTTGTTGCTCTATTTGAGCTTTCATCTGTGCAATTTCTTTCCTTAACTTCGTCACTTCAGGGGTCAGCGCATCTTTAAGGCGCTCAAATGCGTTTGAAGCCGTTTTCTTTACTTGACGTTCAACTGACCCAACCCAGTTTTGAAGAACCGTATTTTGAACTTGTGGTAAAAACCGTTCATTTACTTGGGACAAAGCTTTTTGGGTGTTCTCAATCAACTGTTGTTGCTTTTCTAAAGACTTGCCCATTTCGCTAACTTGAGCAGCCAGTTCTGACAAGGATTCAGGTGTTTGTTCATTTTTTTTGAGACTGTCAACAAGTTTTTGTTGCGACTCTAGTTTAGATTGCAAAACAGCCACTTGTTTTTGCAAAGCTTCTACACTGTAGATTCGCTCATTACTTACAACTTTATTTTTCGGTGATGGGGGAGCTAAACCTAATTTGTCAGTCAGTACCTCTCCATTTTTAATGTGGAATACTTTTTCATGACCAATTTTAATAGAAATTGCACCTTGAGAATTTTTGGGGTCAGACAGAGCTTTTTTTAAGTTCTCTACTATCGTTGGTGTTAATAAGTTTTTAGAGGGTGATTCTCCCAATATTCCTTGATAAACTTTGCTAGAGCTAGAGTAAATATGAACATCCTTGCTGGGATCTAATCCTTTTTCTTTAGCTTTCGCATGAATGAGTTTGAGGAGAGATTCTAAAATGTCTAGATAATCTCGCTTAATTTCTTTCGCTTCACCATCATCAATCATTATTTTCGCCTTTGAGAATTGACTGTATTAACAGTTCAGGATTAATCGCTACTTCTGGCAAAACTATCCCACCGAGTTTATTAAGAACCTGTCTTCCTTCAACTTCAATGTAAGCAAATTCTCCATCAATCATCACTGTTATCGATGATGTATTTTTTTCAGCCTGAGATGGGACATAATCTTTCAGAACACCATTTAACACAAAAATATTGGCATCATCTGCATCGCTACTATAGACTTCCAGACACTTAGGAAGATAGTTAGCATCAAAAGGCAAGTTATCCCAACTATCAGCAGTGTTCAAAATTTCGCTTGGATATTTATCTGCGAGGGCTGCTATATCAGGAGGGAGTTTTGCAATTTGTTTTCTATCATAATCAGAGAACGGGTAAAACTTACTTGATGACATGAATTTTATCCTAAGTATTTTTGATGATTGAAGAAGGGAACTCTTAATAGGGAATAGGGAATAGGGAACAGATAAGAAACTAAAGTTTCAAAGTTTAAAGCTCAGTCAAAAAATGTTTTTTGAGATGCGTAACACGAAAAAAACAGTGTCATTATTTCAATCTCATGTTTAAAAAAATGAGTTTTCCTGTTCCCTCTTAAAAGTTCCTTGTTAAGAGTTAATAGTTCCCTCTTCCCCGTTAAGAGTTCCCTTTTTCTTGCCTAAATCAAACTAGCATATTCTGATAGCTGCTCTTGAGTTTCTATCAAAGGCAACAATTTTAATGCCTCTGCCCGACGAATTCTCATTTCTTCATCTGCTGGAGGTTTCAAAATAGACTTCATGGCTAATGACTTTTGGAACTTATACCAAGCTTTTACACTCGCCGCTTCCGAATTAATCTCATGTTGAGGAATATGAATATTTTGCAAGATTGGTATACTTATCTGTCCGCGAGAACGGAAACCTGGGCTAATTATTACAGCTTTCCCCTCTGGTAAGGTATTAAATTGATTGATATCAAATAACTTGCGAGTACTGTTTTGGTCAGAATTAGAAATACTTGCACCGCCTTTTCCTCCTGATGAACGGGAACGTTGCTTGTATTTAATCTCTTCATCACCTAAGAACTTACTAAAACGTTCTGCTGCTACATCATCTTGAGGGTTAAAGAATGCTTTGGTAGCACATCCTCCAAATATGGCATTTGTTGTATTTTCTCCATAAGATTCAATTAGCATTGAGAGATTTTGTAAACCTAAGATAGAAATTAGTCCATCCTCCCGGTTTTGGTTCAACCAATCCACCAAGGCTGGTAAATATAATGTTGGTAATTCATCAATCCCAAGCACAAGAGGACAAGCGCGTTTATAGGCGACATTTCTACTTATTATTAAATGCAGAATGGAGACAAGCAACGGTGCAATTACATCACGCTTTTCTTTGTTCATCCCAAATATCACCATCTGCCGTCCTTTCAAGTCCAGTGGAATATTGGTTTTTCCGCAGAAAGCTGCCAATGCTGCCGGAACCATAAATCGGCTGAACAATCCGCTTGCTGTTCCCACAATACTAGCTGCTGTCTCTGGGCTACCAGCTACAGATACAAACTGAGCGAAAGCTTCCCTAACCATGAAATTCAGGTTCTCTACAATTTCCATACGCTTGACTAGCTTCGGTAATCCGAGAATTGCTTGGCACATCATGATATCTGGGTATTGTGTTCCTTTCGCCAGCATAAAAACTGCTTGCACCAGTTGATCTCCTGCATTGCTGAAGAAGCTATTTCCTGAATCATCCGAACCGAGTTGAAAGTTGCGGTTGAGTGTGATTGCCAGCTGCCGTGCCATTTCCGAATCTTCATTACTACGAAGAAAATCTATCGGATTGGCAACTGCCGACTCTGCAAAACCTGGAGCTAAAATGGTGACTTGATAACCACGTTTTAGGGCGTATCCTGCTAGTATTGGTGCTTGTCCTTTAGGTGCATCTGTGGCTGATTCAAGCTGTGCATACTTAAAATCATAAAGTGCTAAGGGGAATCCTTGATCTATTGCTGAACGAATCAACGGATTAATCATTGAAAATGATTTTCCACAACCTGGGCCACCACAAACGAAAATCCCCCGTTGCGCGTCTGGTAGGTAAAGTGTTGCTGGATCTTCGGGAATGCACGTTTTTCTGACACCATTGACAATTTCACTTTTTATATTCTTGGGAGTCCCCACGTACAGCGACACACGATTATGTTTACGTTTATTTATTTGTTTGCACGCTAGTTTCCGGGCTGCTGTCTTCTCTGTTGTTCCACCCCATCGGGCAGTAGCTAGTTTAGCAATACCTCCTTTAGCATCAATATATTTAGCCACCACAATTACTGCACCACAGGCTAGTAATCCAAGTCCAGCAGGTGAAATTAGTGCAGACTCAAGTCCTGGTGGAATGAATTGGTTAGCATTTACTTGCGTGTTGGTCGTTGTTGTCATTGTCCGCTTCCCACAATAACTAGATTATTTTCATTTACTGGTATCCAAGGCACTGGCCCAATAAAATAGGGCGTACAAGTTTTTTGCATAAAAGGAGGACGCGCACAGATCCGAAAGAATAAGCCAAAGTCGGCAGTCCCCTTGGATTCATTCACTCCGGTCAGCGCCACCTTAAAGCCACTACCATATACCAGCCGTCCTGTCGGTTCCTTCCCGGAATTGACCGCAGCCAAGAAACCATAACCGCCCGATACTTGCTGTGATGACCCAGAAGCCCAGCGCTTACCATATAATGCACCCTCTGAGCCGGAGAAATCGCCCATTTCTAGATATGAGCATTCTTTACCAGCAGAACAAGCACTAGGTACAGTTTTATCGCCCCTTACTACACTGCCAGAGATAAAATAATTATTTCCAACCCTCGCATCACCTTTTTCAGAAGTACCAAGAACTACAGAAGCAATTCCCACGACACCAACGCCAGAATTAATTGCTTGAGGCATCTTATCGAAGGGTACTTGGTTTAATCCAGGGACTTGGTTAATATAACTTTGCTGCCATGATTTAAATTTCCCTAATTGAGCTTTGTCCAACCCAGGAATTGAATCAAGAGAATACTTATTTAGATCAATCTTATCTAATGTCAAATCTGCGGCTTGAGGATTTGAGGCTATGGCTTGAGAAACAGTGCTGCTACCCAGTCCGCGATTCTTAGAGAATAGAGCGGCTAGTGGGGGAACCTTAGATAGGTTAACCCTGCCCAGTTCGGGCATTGCTTTAACTAATGTTTTTGGCGTTTGCCATTGCATTAGCCCAAAGTCTTTGAGGGTGGGTTTAGTGGTTGTGGCTGTAGTGGGCAAAGCCACCGTGCCAATGGACTTTAAGCTCAAGGCAGACATCTTAAAGGCATCATCCGCATCACCCAGCATCACAACAGAATCAACTTTTTGTCCTGCTGTCCACGAGCGCGAGGGGTCGTATCCAAAAACTGAAATCAGGTTTTTAGGGATTGTTAAAAATCCTGGCTGCTGAACGGGCGGCAAGGTTTCCCATGTGATTTTCGACCAGTCGGGGGCAACCGTTTTGTACAAGCCTTGAGAATACTCAATTGTCGGGGTAGTTGTCGGTGTCTGCGCGATCGAGGCGGAAATTGGAGCCAGGGTAGCCAACGCAGTCAGTAGAAAAGTTTTAGATTTCATCATTTTGTTTTAAGTAATCGGGATATTGTTGTTTCATCTTCATTTCTAAGCAAATACAGAGAATTACCTATTTCTTTACGAATAAATTTTCAGAATTTGCTCACAATTGCCCCCATTCAAGTAATTGGTGAAAGGTTTTAGCATCGACTTTAGAAAGTGAAATTGCCTCCTCTCTACTCTTGCCACGCCGCAATAGTTTGATAGCATCTTGCACCTTGTTCCATGTGGTAGATCCGGGTCGAACCTCACCTTTCCGCCCAGCCTCTGCTAGCCCAAAAGCGAGAGCATTAGCATCGTTCCTCTGAATTGCACCGTTTAGCGTAGTCCCAGGATTGGGGCGTAAAACGGCAACAGGTTGAGGCGAGGGCTGCGGGAAGTCTGACGGCACTGATTGCGGTTTTTCAACTGTTAGGGGAAGTGGCGATAGTTCCGGGCTAATTGGCAATGGGCGATCTGAGTCAGATTTAATCACCAAACTCGTGTAAGCTGGGTTGCCACTAGCGGGAACTATCTTGAATTGATATTGCTTTTCATTAGTAAGTAATGTAATTTGAGTGCTTCCATTGCTGCTAGAGGTAACAGGAAACTTGATCGGGTCAATCTGGCGAAGAAAGATTACAGTTGCTTTACCTCCTACACATTCAGAATCGTTGGACTGCTTTGGGCATAAACCACCGTTTGAAGTAAAAGTAATTCTAGAGGGGTCGCCAATCCAAACTTGTTTGATTGTTTCACCTGTAGGCATCAAATTAATAGTCAGTCCATAACCTTTCCAAATTTTCAGTTCCAGAAAATTAGAATCAACATCTTGAGAGTAAACAGTTCTAACACTTCCAGCTAAAACCTGATGAGAGTTAATTAACAATAATGTTGCAGCTAGGGCTAGAATCTTTTTCATAACGAAATCGTTTGATTAACGAATACCTGTACTGTCTGACCAGCATCAATCACGAACACTTTTTCTTGGCTATTTAATTGCCCAGACCGACTTTGATTAGATGCTTTAATACCTTCGAGAACATTGTTAAATGCACCTTCACCAAAAGCAGAGGTGATATTTTTATCATCATTAGTAGTTGTAGTACTAGAAAATCCATTAGTATTAATGTTGGTCTGACTTCTTGGGCGATTCTGGATCTCAGCAGCCTTGGCAACACCGGCGATTACGGCCGACATCAAATCACCTCCTAAATTACTACCTTTGCGAGATTCGGCTTTGAGAAAACTGCCGTTCTTCGACATAATTAAAACGGCGTTTTCTGGCAGTTTCTTTTCTTGGGTGTTCCCTTCGGAATTAATTAAAACTGAAACCCCGCGCAATTGGGCAAATCCTGAGCCATTTGAATTAGTCAATTGAGCTACCAGATAAGAACCTGTAGGTAACACTTCACTACCATCTGATGCTTTCAATGGGAGGGATATTTTAATCAGGTAATTTTGACCGATATCATCATTAGTCCCCCAAAATATTGGTGTCTCTAGCCGTCCTTCTGTAGTACTACCAACTAAAATACGCTTTGTATTATAATCAGTTGTTTGTGCAGTAGTTTGATTTTTAATTTCTGTACTTGACCCTATTCCCCCTTTTATCCCACTGGGGTTTAATTGTTCATCATCAGAGTTGACTGAACTACTGAAACTACCAACGTTTGCAACAGCAAGCCATTGTTGCATCGGGTCTAGAGGTTGAGTTTTTACAGCCGAACTTGCATTGGGGATTACTCGTGCTACTTGTTTTGGTTGAGGTTGAGGTTGAATAACTGGCAACGAGCGTCTAACCGATGTATTAATTCTCGGTGGAAAGGGATTTCTAGAAACTGTTACTGGTTGTGTACGCTGAGGTATTGTTCTTGTCGGTGGTGGAGCTACCGTCACAGGTGTGAATGTGGGACTAGGTGCTGCTGTTGCTTCTGCTTTTTGATCGCGGATTTTCTTAAATTCCACATTCTGGCTAGTCAAAGCTAAAGCTGTTTTATTTTGTCCAGTCTCATCCTTGACTGGTTCTTCTATTGCTTCAAGACTTATTTTTGGTGATTCTATTTTTGTAGTAGAAAAGTTCAGGGCATTCATAGAACCATTAATTAGTCCGCCAACAATCATTATAAAAATCAATATTATCCCACCGATAACAGCCATCTTTAAAAGTGGGTTTTGCGGAATTGTACGAGTAGTTGTGATTTCTTCTGGTTCAGGAGCTTCTGTATCAGCTAAGGATTGAAGCTGAATACTTACCCCATTCATCGCGGCGAAATCTTTATCTTTCTTATCCAAAGAACCTGGGTTAGCTAGGTCATTCTCTACTCTCTTGTCTGACTGTTCTTTTGCTAAAAATTCTGCTTCATCCTCTAGGGGGTGAACGTTTCTTTCATTTACTGCTGGAGATTCTTGCGTTTGTGTCATAAATTCAAATCTTGAATTTTATATATTTCTAAACCTGCTTTGCGGACACGATAAGCTGTTTGTTGAAACTCAGATGAAATCTGCGGTAATGTCGGTGTGTCTATCACTTTGACAAAAACACTTTTGTTAAACCCTATTGGTTCTCCAACCAGATTATTACCCTGAAAAACTATTACTTCCCCTACCATATCTACTTGAAACTTTCCTGATTTTACTTTTTTAGGTTCGCTAAGTAAACTGATTTTTAAAATTGATTGAGTCGTACCATTAAATACATCTGGTGGTGTGAGATTTCCTATTTCTTTCAGAAACTCAGCACGGAAATCTTCTGATAACGCAAACCCTGTAGCCCATACATTCGTTGTAATTTTGCTATTCCCTGTTTGCACACCCACATCAAGCTTTAATTTTTTAATAGGGTCTGCATCGTAGTCACCAGTCACTTTTGGCAATGTATTCCAACTCAGTAACCCTGTCATTGTCTGCCCGACAAAATACCTGATGGCTTGAGGCGATCTCTCCTCACTATGTATCGCGCTAACTCTTATAGATTCTCCATCATTTAATTCTACTAATGTCGGTGCTTTCGAGTTAGCTATAGTTCCGACTCTCGCAAAATTTATGATTTCTATTAACAGTAGTAGGCTCAGTAATACTGCATTCCCTATCAAAAATATTGGAGTGAAATTTAATTCTTTTTTTTCTAGTAGCCTCATTTTCTTAATCCCACAGAGAATTTAATTCCACTAGTAAAAGCTGTGAATACTGACATCCCCCCTCCTGTGCCAATGGCTACTGCAAGTAATGGCGAAAAAATTGCTTGTATTAGTTGCATCAACAATGGATTGCTTGAAGGTTTGTCAACTATCGCACTCGCAACTATACCTACTATTATCGAGTATGAAATTAGTATTAGTGTCAAACCTAGCCAACCGGACAACCAGGCATAAAGAGGCTTGCTTTCAAAAGGCAGTAAAGATAATGCCAAGAATATAGGTGCAACGTAAGCAACTAACAAAAAGGATAATTGCACTATATATTGGAAACCTGCGGATAAACCACTCAGGATCACATAAACAAGACCTTGAATTGCACTATTGACAAGTTCACCACCAATATCCAAAGGGTTCCAGCTTCCCGTACCTGAACCAGTTCCCCTTTTCTCTCTGGCTTCGCGCGCGTCTGATTGAGCTTTTTCTATACTCTCTTTGATGCAAGTTTGTCTAGGATTTGTTGTGTTGCCCTTACTATCTGTTTGAGAAGTTTCAAGTTTTTCGCATTCAGTCAAAGCTGTCTGTGTAGCTAAAATGAAACTCTGATCTGCATTCACATTCCTTATAGCATCTTTCAGCTTTACACCGTTTCTAGTAATACTTAGGATACTCCTGTTTAGATTAGCCGACACATCCTTGAGAGCGATTGTGGTATTAGCCAATAAAAAACCATTGTTAGTCAGCATTATAATTACTAACAAGGGAAAAACCATCTCACTTACAAAATTGTAAGAAAAACCTTCTTCAGCGAACTTTCTATACCAACCCAAGGAGGCAAAGCTGACTAAAACT
Source organism: Desmonostoc muscorum FACHB-395 (assembly GCF_014698035.1). Lineage (GTDB taxonomy): Bacteria > Cyanobacteriota > Cyanobacteriia > Cyanobacteriales > Nostocaceae > Nostoc > Nostoc muscorum_A. The sequence goes on along the minus strand of NZ_JACJSF010000079.1, from coordinate 12,589 downwards.
ACTGCAACCAACATTGATACAGCCACAACAGCTATATAAATAGAACTTGTCCCAGATGCTAGCTCTGCCCAATCATTAGCAAAAGATTTGACAATCAAATCTGCCCCATCAATAGCACCATCAACGATCTCACCTGAATTAGTAGTACCCGTATTTTGTCCAGGTTGCTGACCTGTTGATTGAGCTAAAAGAATAGTTAAAAGCATTTTATTTAATCAGCTATTTTATTAAAAAGGGGGAAGGGGGAAGGTGGGGCCCTCTCTGGGGATAAGGGGCGGGGGGAAAGGAAAGGAAAAAAAGAGTAAAACTTTTCCCATACGATGCAAAGCAAGTATTTTAAAATATGGAGAATATTACAAGAGATAATACTCACCACGTAGTGCGATTGCAGCGTAGAACCACTCTTACTCCATTATTTTTAAATATGTATCGGGCTTCTTTTCCCCTTCCCCCTCTTTATTGATTTTCCCAAAAAGCATCATTGACGGCAGCAGAATGCAATATTTGTCTAGCTGCTGCATTAGATTCTTGCTGCTCAAGTCTTGCTTGTTCATCCATACGGCTAGAAATATCAGCAAGATTAATATTTGCAGCAGCTAATGAACGGGATTGTTTCTGAGCTTCTGCATGAATTGATTTGCTAACCACAGCCGTTTGTAAATTTTGGACAGCCATCTTTTTTAAGATGTCTTGGGTGATAACATCCTGCTGGGCAGCATCAGCGTTATCTGAAGATTGCGAAATCGCATCATTGGTTATTTGGGCTTCTTGAGCTTGTACTCTTTGACCCTCTCCACCTAATACTGATTGAGATTGACCGCGAGTGTATTGCTGATTCCATTCTCTAATAGCATCCTGGGCTTGAATCCGAGGGTCTAATACTAGTAATTGAGTTTCTTGCTGTTGTAAAACTTCCTCAATGTTCTTGCCAGCTTTTAAAGGATCGGGAATTCCTAAATCACCTACACTAGATTGAATTGCCTGATTTAATTCCGCTTCCAGCTTTCCTACAGCTTTAGTAAATTCTTTTTGATAGCTATTTATGTAAGTTTGTAAGCTATTGTAAATTTCTTGAAATTGCAGCAAAAAAGATTGATTTGAATTATTGCTAGATTCGACATTAGCTGCATTGGCTGGAATACTAGAAAAATAAATTTGAACTACTACCCCTGAGATCACGATCAACTGGTTGAAATTCTTCATATAAATTCTCAAAACGAACTACAAAAGGGGTTTTTGCACAATACGAACTAACAGTTGCTTGTTGATTTTTCAAATCAAAAGAAACAGCTTTAACCAGCAATGACTCAGGAGGATAATTAGCCTTTGATAATAAACTTTTAAAAAAACCATTCTCATAAACCACAGTATTTGGTGGAAGAGTAGAAACAGGCTTGTTGTAAAGTAAAAGATATCTACTGTCTACTTCGTATTGAGAATTTATTCCAGGCTGCTTTAGTCCGGGAGTCACTATATTATTGTATTTGAGGTTTCTCAAACTCGGACTCCGTTTAACTGCATCCTCTCCCATTTTCATATACACTTTACAATTATTTTCTTGACTAGCAATAAACTTCTCATATTTCGCTTGATTGTCTTTCCATACTTGAAAACTTCCAATTGATACTACACCTGCCAATATTGCCAATAAAATCTTGTTTTGAATTAATAATGCAAGAATTTTCATAATGGTTTCCCTTGCTTAATGCACTCAACATAATACTTTGAAAATTCTGCCACCCAAGTGAACTTATCATTGTAATTTTTTTTAAACTTGTCTCGTGATTCTTGCTCCTCCCTACCATTCACAACCAAACCCAAAAGGGGAGATGAAGGATAATAACGGCATCTTATATATTTATTGTTGTAGTCCAACAGCCATAACGTATATAGCTCTTGGATGTTTGGCATGAAAGTTTCATTTACATCTATAATTTCTCTCGGCATACCAAGCAATTCCGAAAAACTTCTCGCTGCCCCAGGGACAATTCGCCCGATTAATCGACAAGGCATATTTTGTAATATTTGTTCCCCTGCTTCTGATTTGGCAATCGAAATCACATCTTGAGCAGCTAGAGCAATGCGACATCCTGATTTCCGAGCCGTAGCACATTTACGGCCTACTAACCGAGATAACGACGGGAACCGTAGCAATACACTCGCCTCATCCATGAAAAACATACTGTTTGTCGATGATAGTGATTGTCTCGATGCCGCAATATACGCTGACATCCCGAACACCTCTGCTTCTCTATCTGATTGCAGATTCGTTAATGCAAACGTAATTAGCTTGCTGTCTGTTTGGAAAGTTGAAGGTTTACAAATTGCATTTCCTATTGAGCTTGCTTGCCAGTACTGTAGTCGTAAGCGTATATAATTGAGCGCCTTATCAACATTCTCATCCTCATAGCCTAAATCAATACAATCGGCACAAAAAAACTGTTCCATATCAACTAGAGTCGGCGTGTTATCCCACTCTGGGGTTCCGATTCCTGCTGAGTGTGCCAACTCAAAACGTCGTTCAATATCTGGATTCTCGTAAAAAGCTTTTGTCCCTAAAGGTATCAACGATTCTATTGTTTGAGCAAGGAACCCCTCAAACTGCTGTGAACCCAGAACCAACTGCAACACTATTAGATTTACATCATTGCGATGTGCTTTTACCCTGTCTTCTCTTTGTTCTAATGGGATTTTTGATAAATCTAGCGGCTGAACAATATTATTTGATTGTCTGGAGATATCAAAGTAGAATCCGTTGTAGTATGGCGTAAAATCTCCGAAGGTTCCTGAACCGTCATCGTTTGGCAAATCTATAATTAATACCGACATATCTTTTGCCAAGCACTCCGCAATAATTGACGATACTAATACTGATTTCCCACTCCCTGTAGTCCCAATAATCATTACATTTTTCGTTTTTGAGAAATCTATCCAAACTGATGAGTGCCCTTCATCTGCAATCAATTCAAAGCCTTTTTCATCGGCTTTCATATTCTGTATTACTGGCGTTAATCCGATTATCTCGCTCGTGAAAAATGTTGTCCGTCTGTTGTAAGGGCTGGTTAGTTGGGGTTTTTGTTTTATCAGTAAAGTATCTAACCAGATAGACCATGCATACTGGGTTTCACGTATTAACTCCGTTGGCTGATTTATATAACCTGAAATCAGTCTGCAAGCATCATCAATTTCTTCCAGCGAGTTGCGGTATACAAGAACAATTAATGCTAGATTTTCTGGCGTGTCACCTGTGTATAACTGCTTTTGGGCGTTTACAGACCATTCAGTATTAATCTGTGATGCTACGTCTATAGTTTTTTTGCTGGCACTAATTTCCGCATGACGCGAACGCCTAGTTATTAACTGTTGAGTTAGCCTAGTCAGTTTTTGATCGGCTGGGCTGATTTCTGTGATGATTTCAACATCATAAATCACTTCACGCGAAAACACATTCCATAAAAAGCGCACCTGATCCCTAGTAGAAGCAAATGCTTCTGGTTTTTGAGCCAGCGTCATCACTCCTACATATTTTTTCTCTTTATTTTTACTTGGTAGGCATACCCATTGCCTATCAGCGTAGGGAATCCCATTGTTTAAAAGTACTGAAGTCGCGTGTAATTGGTCAATATATTGTGATTTTAATGGTGACGCTTCGTTAATTTCTTCCCTCAAACCCGATTCATCAAATACTAGTGTATGTGGCACTTTTACACTTTTCGCTCCCAGGCAATAAGTTAAATCATTCCATAGCTCCTTTTCTGTTTTCGGTGATGGGAATAATTTCATTTCAGATAATATCTGCTGATGTCTCAATGATACATTTATTGCTTTTTCCAGAATCTGGATTAAATTTTTCTTTGTCAGTTCAGTTGCCCCCGTTGGTGTAAACCGACGCTGTAAAAAATTCGCCAGCTTCACTATCGCTCTATCTACAGCATCGCCTCCCTCTGTCCCTCCTGGTTTAATAGTGAAAGTTGTATAAATGTTCAATTTTATATTTTTACGCTGCCGTCGCCGCGACAGTTCTTGCATTCTCGCTACTTGCCCCCAATCCAGAAACTCACTTTCAGGAGATACTGGATTTGTTAATCTCTCTCGATATGCTTCAAATACTTCTGATTCATTACATAAAGAAGACCAGCGAAAAGTAAATTTTTCTCCCTGGGGAATTTCTTTGCAACCATTCTCAAAAGCTTTCGCTATTGCTTCTACTTGTTCATCCGAATTAAACAACGGATGAAACCCTGTGCAGCTATATCCAAATACTAATTGTAAAGTATTATTCGTGTCACTTACTTGCTTTTTACTTAACAAATACGCCCCAATATTATAGCTGCCTTTTTTCAATCTAATTATTGTGGTCAAATCCAAAAAATCTTCAAAAGCCGATACTTTTTTGACATTTGGAGAATTCTTAATTTTCACCATGATTTGATCAATATCTTAGAATAGGGGAAAAGGTTAAAGGGAAAAGGGGAAAGGAAAAAAATGGAAAAGAAGAAAATTGAAAGTTTCGAGGATTTAAGAGTATGGCAGAAAGGGATTGACTTAGTTAAACACATTTACTTAATTACTAAAGAAGGTGAACTGAGTAGAGACTTTGGCTTCAGAGATCAGTTAAGACGCTCTTCAGTGTCAGTGCCTACTAACATTGCAGAAGGGTTTGAAAGACATTCTCGCAAAGAATATTTAAACTTTCTAAATATTGCCAAAGGCTCTGCCGGAGAAGTTCGTAGTCTTCTAAGAGTGGCATTGGAAGTTGGATATTTAAACCAATCATCTTATACACAACTTTATAATCAAGCTATGGAATTAAGCCGGATGCTATCCAATCAAATTCAATCCATTAACCAATCAATAAAGTAATAAGCCTTTTCCCTTTCCCCCTTTCCCTTTCCCCCTCTTTTCACCATGATTTAGGAATTTTTTTAGAGCCTGCTCTTTTCTTGTTTTGAGGAGAAGAGTATTTGACGTATCCTCTAGACCATATTGGAACACCTGGGAACACTCTAGACCAAAATAAATAAGGTCGTTTCCCTGATAAAACTAAAGCTGTAGCACTTACCCAAACACCTATCAATATGCTCCATATCATTCCTATGCCAAATAAGAATGCTATGAAAAAACCTACTCCAAACGAAACTAAAGAAATCGCAAACTGAAAACCAGTCAAAATCCCTATTGAGGCATTTTGACCTAAAGATTGATTAACTTGTTTAATTTGTGGTTGTTGTTTCATAAAATAGGAAATAGAGAACGGGCAATAGGGAACAGAATTAAGGATGAGAAAGGAGTGACTAAAAAGGAGGACTGGGAAGGCTGGAAAACATTTTCTTCCCCTGCTCTTTTAAAAAGACGTTCATTAAGTGTGTTCCCTGTTCCCTGTTCCCTGTTCCCTTTTAATTAACAAGCTGCTGTGACACCAGCAAAAAGAATGTTTTGGGCGATGAATAACACCAAAGTCACAAAAAATATGCCTATAGGTTGTTGCACTATCTGCGTTACTTCTTGTCCGTCTCCCAGTGCATTAGCCACCTTCACTCCAGACGCTACGAAATAAACGAATAACATCACTGTTATTGCGGCGTTTATTACTGCGGGTAAGGCGTTAATAGAGGCATTTCCTGTAGCAGCTGCTGTTCCAAACATACACGTCAATGCAATTTGTGTTGGGTCAAATAGTCCAAACGCATGGGCTGGCATTGTTTGAAAAGCCACAATCAACGTTGTCCCAGCTGCATATATCTGATATTGGTATTTCAAACCTACTTTGCCAATCAGCTTGGCAATTACCTGATTCTTAGTTTTAGCTCTTTGGCGTGACCCGTGTTCGTTTCTATTACTTACCAAAACAATCGCTCCTTTGTTTGTCATAAATAGTCAGATAAGTCTAATTGTGTTACCTCGAAACTTAAGAGAAGAATACATTCGTCAGAATCAAGAGTATGGCGATTCATGTCCTTGGTTCCATAATTTATCCCTTCATCCAGAGAATAACTTTTGACATTACGCATCTATAACCGCTACTTAATATTAACGATTGCCAAAAAATAGCAGTGCCAAATTACAACACTAAAGTAGAATTTCTTTGAGATAAATATTCACCATATTTATTTTCTTTCTACTGTTAGTGACTGCATCATACTATCACATCAACTAAAGCTTGAGACAAACTTAACAAGCTTTTTTGTGAACTTTTTTCACAGGATGTAAGACAGAATTCAAAGATTATCGTCCTACTTTATTCAGTTATTCATTGATGAGCTTACTCAATAATTAATTTCTCTCTCTCTAATCAGCCTTTTGATTGTAGTTGATAGACTTGTACCCCAATCAGAGGCGATTTTCTCTAATCTTTCACGTTCAAACTCATCTAGATAAACTGGTAGAGAAGCTTTTTTCTTTTTGGAATTCTTCATAGATAACTTGTCTCTTACTTTTGACATATTATGCTGATTTATCGATTTTTTAAGCTAAATATTCTGACTTCTATAATGTTTTTATGATATTATTACAATATTACTTTATTCTCAGGTTATGCGATTACACCCATACTTGTAGGAGCATATTATAAGGGGAGTCAAATTATGCGTTCCAAGTCAAATAAACATAATTCTGCCAGTGTTACACTTCGCGTAGAACCAAAATATGTGAGTGATTTAAAGCTCTATTCACAGGTGGTTGGAAGAAATCAGTCTGAGATTCTGCGGGAATTACTTATATCTGCCCTCAACTCCATCCCTGAACATCAAAGAAGAGCTATGGAAATTATTGCTCAGTGTAGAACCTCTAACTAATTGCCAATTCTCACTTGTAGCTCTACTACAACCCTCCTAAGAAAGTGAGGGTTTTATTATTAGTTAAAGGGAAGGGAAAGGGAAAATTCCATCCTTTCCCCTTTACACCCGCGCCTCATCCCCAGGCCCCACCTGACCCTTTCCCCACAAATACCAAGAAGTCTATAGCATGAATCGCTTTGACAACATGAAAAACAAAGCGAAGCTTCAACTTACTCAAATACTTTACAATAGGTGTGAAACTGTCAATTCCTCTCCAATTCACTCGATGTTGTTTCATAACTATACGAGTGTCGCAAAGTTTAGTTAATTTCAAACTTGATGAATAGCCCCTTTCCTTTATCACCTCCCCAAAAAGCAATCGAGTCATTATTAGCATTGCGAGATTACTACGCACCTCTTGTAGAAGAGTACGAAAAATTATATACCCTAGCCAAAGCCAATCTGACTCATGTAGAAGCTCTATTATCTAACTGGTCTTTGGCTGAGGAGGTGGCTAATGAAGAATTCACCTCTGAAAAAGGAAAAAACTTCTTCTTATTCTTAAGTGAGGAATCTGTTAATGACGATGTTGAACCTATTACCCATCTTGAGCTAGACGATTCACAGGATACATCAACAGTCGCAACACAATTGCTTGAGTCCACTCAACAAAACATATTCACACTTATACAAGCTTGGTCAGGTGAAGAATCTGATGCAGCTACAGATACTTCAGCACTCCTAGAGCCACCTATAGAAACATCAACTCAACAGCGACTGCAATATGGAACCGAGACGGTCATCCTGCCTATTTTCAAATCCCTGTCTCGCCTGGAAGCTATTGAACAGGTATTGGCAGAACACATTGGCACAATTGTTCACATCGATTTTATTGTCAAAACACTTTATGGGGAGTTAGAGCCAGATGCCTTCAAGCTCATCAAAGGCAGAGTTCAATCATCCCTCACTCATGGCAAGGAAACTAACAAATGGTTCAGTGTCCCTACTAAACCGGGATGTTATACTCTCTCTTTAACTTTGCTACCCAAACCGGAGACGAAAAATTCGTCCACCAGAGTCAAAGGCAAAAATAAGAAACAAGTTTTGCCGCCCCAGCCCAAAGACATACCAATGCTCGAAGAATTTCAGGGTCAGTTTTAATTGATGCACTAACAACTTTTCTAGAAAATAATTCCAGTAAAGTTTTCGGGGTTTCAGAAATTACCAACGGAATCTATGGCGAACTCACTGCGACTGAGATTAAAGAAGTGAAAAACAAGGTATTGAATGAGTTATCACGGGGTCATCGCACAGGGCGATTCACTAGGGTTCCTGAGCAGATTGGTTTTTATACCTGGGACTTAGAGTTGCTCAACAAGTAGAAACGATTAATTATCGAACAGAATTCAGGAGTCAGGAGTCAGGAGTCAGAATTCAGTTGGGTATTCTGTTGATCCGGTATTTAATGAATTAGGCGATCGCATCCAAGATAATCAAGTTCAGGGCATCCAGTCGTTGGAAATCTCCGTTGGGCAAGTGATAGCCTACCGCTTGATGATGGTTTTCCCTATGTTGATAAAGCTACTTATTTATGCGGATATTTGAAGTAGCGTTAAAAGTAATTCCACGCATTGGTGATGAAAAGAAACGCCTGACTGAAGAAAAAGCGTTATTAGATTTGTGGTTGGCTATGGATGAAATCAAAGCGAAAGTGTCTTATGTGCAACCTGAGCTATCCTTAAATTATGGACAAATGAGTTTTAATTTAGAGATTGATGATTGGGGGCTGTTCACCGTTAACAGACAACTGTTAACCGTCAACTAATAATTACAGGAGATAATCAAATATGAAGGTTAGAGGGATAAAACGTGGTCAAAATATTGAAATTCTAGAACAACTTAATAATATTCCAGATGGGACAGAGATAATCATAGACGTAGAATTTATTGCCAATCAAATTATAGAACCACAGCCACTATTAACAAACGAGGAGAGACTAGCTAGACTCAATCAATTATTTGGGGTTTGGAAGAACCAACCGGAATTAGGAGAAATATTTACAGAGATTGACCAACAGCGCCATGCTTATAAAGGCAGAACCATAGACTCACTTGATAATCAGGATTTAGGCTAATGTATCTGCTAGATACCAATATTTGCATTGCACTGCTGAACGAAAATCCCCAAGCTGTTACTAAATTTAATCGCTTTTTCAGTCAATGCTATCTCTCTATCATTGTAGTTGCAGAACTATATAAAGGCGTTTATTGTTCTCAACAGGTGGCCAAAAATCTAGATATATTAGCGCAGTTTACTGAATTACTACCAGTAGAACCATTTGGAATAGAAGCAGCTATCGAATTTGGCAAGATTCAAAGCGAACTCAGAAAAATTGGGAAACCAACCGGAGAATTTGATGCTTTGATTGCTGCTGTAGCTTGTTCTCGTGACGATATTCTTGTTACTAACAATATCAAAGATTTTATTAATATTCCCAACTTAAAATTAGATAACTGGTTAGAAAGTTGAAAAACCTGCGTGAATATTCTTGGAAAATTAGTTACACCAGCAACACCCACAACACCATCACTGATTTTTACATTCCTGCTTTAGAGTGCGCCATTCAATATGACCGTAAGGCACGTTTTTTTTAGCAGACCATGCACGCCGTAAAACTCTTCAAGACCGCAAAAAAACGCCCAATCGCTTGTTACAGTTAATACTAACTTGCCGGCTGATATAATCCCGTATTTTCGTTAAATTCCCACCCCAACCCTGCTCTATCTTTGCCCTTACACCATGCTACAAAAAGCGGTGGGGGAAGATTAATTCGCTCCTTGCGTACACTTTCTTCACTTACACCAAGTCTCTTGGCTAAACCTTCTTCAGTTAACGGTTGCATTCGGGGAGTATGCACTTTGAAGGATGAATTATTGTAGTACGATTTCTGTCCCCGCTTTTGTTGGTTGTTGAGATAGTCTTGAATTTTAATGATCGCCTCAGCCAACTGTGTCATTCGGGCTGCCATCTTTTCAATTTTTTGTTCTAAATTGGCGAGATTATCAATTGCTGTGGTTTGGTTGCTATTAGATTCATTTGAAAACTCTGACTCGAGCTTATCAAGTCTTTCGCAAATAGCTCTTATCGTTTCATTAGTCGGACTGCTGTGATTTTTATTACTCTCAACCAAGTACTTCTCTACACTTGCCTTAATCTTTGAATCTAGGCGTTCGTCTAAATCGTTACCACCTATTGCATCAACATTATCTTGGGAATCGCCTAAGTAGAGATCGATAAATTCGAGCAGCGTGGCTGTTGCTGTTGTGCCTTTCGAGTTGCAACAGGCGATAAACTGCTCCCACTTCCTTTGGTCACAGTTGAAAGATGCTAATTTTTTTTTCCGCCCTGTATTGCTCATGGAAAGGGTATCATCTAGGTAAACTTGGACTGCCCACGCTTATTAAATCGTGTAATTCATCATGATGAATTACCTTGATAGTATCATCGCCAAATGTGTCAGCGCATTCTTCAAGCGATGGTTTTTGTAAAGAGATGCTACTGCCAACGGCTACCATTGGCGATCAAAAATTATCTCAGGCTTAAACACTTGCAGGATTCCTTTATCTAATTTTTGCTCATCGAAACAGTGCTGAGTACCTAGTTAGATTCCTAAGTAAGAAAGCAATAATTGCATCCAGTACAGTCAGTCTGTACCCCTACGGGGATCTTGCTACGCATAGCGTCTCTAAAAGTTGCCCCTGCTTTTAAGCCCTGGTGTCTATTAAAGAATTAATTGTCAGTTTTAAATAATTAGTGTCCAAACGCATCGGAGAAAAGTTTGAGTTTTTGGGGAGCAAGTTTTACCCGTTTCTTGAAGAATTTTTTATAGAGCAATCAAACCACTCTCAAAAAATAAACTGAAAATGACTCTATAGTTTTATGTCGTTATAGCGATGAAAAAGCGGGCTATTCCGATAAGCTTGATTTGGCATGAAAGCAACAGAAGCAGGGAAGAATTTTGTACAAGTTTCTTAAAATAAGCACCTTTTCCCGTTTTCTTTAACCCAAACCTACACCTGTAATATTTATGTAGTAAACTGTTAGAAGTATGCTCTTTGACCTGTTGTATTACTGATTAACTATAAAGTCATTATTGGTTTATTTTTTCACCTATTTTTAGGTTTTTCTTTTAGAGGTGTATTTTTAGGGGGAACCACAAAAAAAGATACCAGCCTTGTTCTTAATTGCTCGTTGTGTGGCGTGGATCTGGATCGTACTTTCGTATCTTTATGAGCGGGTCTGCATAGCTGCGAAAATTGCACCCCGTAGCAATTCCTGTCCCGTGGACTGGGATAATAAGAACAGGGCGGGGTGTTGATGGGACAGCAACCTTGAAAATTGATAGGCATGGTCAAGCAAAGATTCTGTCTTTGCAGGAAATCCAACTTCTGTTCTCGCAGGGGGTAGACTCGCTACGAGACAAAGCGCTGTTTGCGGTGATGCTTTACACAGCGTGTCGAGTGAACGAAGCAGTGACGTTGCTTAAGCGCGACGTATATGATGCCAAAGGAAAAGTCAGAGCCAAAATCATCTTTCGCAAAGGTAACACGAAAGGGAAACTGGCTACCCGTGCCATCCCGGTAATTCAAGAATTGCGAGTCAGGTTGCAAGCATATAAACCGCGTGATGATTCTCCTTGGCTGTTCCCTGGAAATGCTGACCACTCAAGAGCCAATAACCACCTGCACCGGGATTCGGCATTGTGGATATTGCGAGTCGCTTGCAAAAAAATAGGAGTTGAAGGCATAAGCTCTCACAGCTTTCGGCGCACAGCACTCACCTCGATGAGTAATGCCGGAATTCCCTTAAGAGTGATTCAGGAAATCTCTGGGCATCGCACGTTGGACGAGCTGTACAAGTACCTGGAGGTGAGAGAAGATCAAGTATTGGGAGCGGTATCATCTTTAGCACTACTTGCTCCGGTTGATGAAGACGACTTCGGGAAATCCTGGTTAGTCGAAGTGACCGATAATTCAGTAAAGAAAAGGCATTGACCCCATTTTACAAAAAAATCGATTTAGCAAAGCAGCATCAGCGCAATTGCTGAAAGCAAAAGTAGAAATTGCTTCAATGATGCGGTTAGTTATGACGAAAGTTTAGGAGAACTCCATCGGCAACACCTCTTCACTTAGCAAGGCATAAAATTCCGGGACAAGAGATTCCACAAGTCGCAGTTCACTCGCTGCGATCGCCTCAAGCTCCAGCACCGTCTCCCACCGCAAATCACTCTGCCATCGTTTGAGAATGCCTTTAATTGCGTCCACTCCACGAGAAATGCCAGAGCGAAGTATTTCTACGCAATGGAGTAAGGTAGTGCGAACGGTCGGAGGCGACTCAAATTCGGTAGTATCCTCCCCTTGCCAATGGGAGTTCCCTATAGCATTAGGGGGGGGTGTGGATACGGCCTGCTGATTGGGGGTTACACTATACGCAGCAGGGGTTTGAGCAGCATAATAGGTTCGATTTTCTTTTTGATTACGCTTTTCCACGCGATGAGCAATCACCTGGAGAGCAAATTCTAATTCCTCTTTAGATAAAGAAAAAAGTTTCACTTGTTGACCGCGCTTGCCCTGCTTGCGGAAAGTCAGTTTTAGCCCCAGCTGCTCTACTAAAGTAGCTAGCAACCAAATAGGTTTACAGTCTAGGGGAATAGTAAACCCAAGAATTGCTTTGACGTGAGCAGCACAATGTATAGCGATCTCCGTCATCTTGAGCAAAGTGGGGTCATCGGCGGTAACTTCATCACCCTTCA
>NZ_JACJSF010000078.1 GCF_014698035.1 Desmonostoc muscorum FACHB-395 | reverse complement strand
CACTGCTTCACTTAAAAAACGAACGCAGATAGAGCAACAAATTGAGTTCTCCCGTGTCACTGTGTTCTCAACTTGAGACTTCGGAAAGTTTTCTGCACCACTAAGGGGGAAATCCTCACATTAGTACAAGGAATTGGCTATTTATTAAAGTTGTTATTGAGATGTTAAAACCAAGTACAGCATTTAACTAATTCGTAGCGAGTTAAATTTGGCAAGACTCTGTGCCCCTACCCTGCGCGAAGACCAAGCGCTTATGCACTTAGCTTTGCTACCTAGTGCGTTTAAAAACGCTACGATTTCACGCAAAACGATACTAAGATTTACTCTTATCTGCTTCTTTCTGCGCCGCCTCACTATATTTCTTATATAGTTGAGTCCGAATTTTAGCTTCCTGATAACGGCTATGGTTTTGTGGCACCGTACCCATTAAATCTGAAGCTCGTTGCCACTTAGCAGCGATCTCTAGCCATTGAGTTGAGCTTGTGGCTGTTTTACCAGATGCAGAAGCTTGATTGGCAATTCGCACAGATATTGAAAATGGGTCATCAGATGGCTCATCAAAGCTATTGTTAGGAACACGAGATGGTGTTTGGGCTTTTTTCTGGTTAGTATTTTCTGTAGTTAAAGATTTGGAAGTTTGTGGTTGCATTAGGTTTTTCAGTTTATCACCTAGCTGGGCATAAACAATCCAACTAAGCAACAACAGTGAGCATAAACCAGCTGCTGCTAATACCTTGGTTTTAGGTTTATTACTGTGTTTTTCTTTGTTAATAAGTACCAAAGGACGAGAGACTTGAGTTTTAGGAAAATTTGGTTTTCCTAGGTCAGCTTGAGCCTCTGTAAAATCTTTAATTAGTTGCTTTACAATATTGGGCTGAATTAAGGCGATTTCCTGTGACCAGAGCAATTGGTTGTCGCGATCGCTATCTATCTCTTTTAACCATAGTAATTGTTGTTCTCGAACAATCCGACTGTTGATATTGACTCGGCGAATGTGGCGCGGAGCAATAGACTCAAGAATTTGCTGGATTTGTTCTACGAGGAGAGATTGCTCAAGTTGCTCTATCCTAGCCGCCTCGCACAGAAGTTGTAAAACACCATCAGAAAAAATGGCTCTAGTTCTGACACCAGATTTGGCTAGCTTTTCATTTAATAACTGAATAATCGCAGCAACGCTCCCTTGGTGAGCTTGCCAACCGATATCGTTTATTCGGTCTACCATCTGAGGTTTGGTGATAACTCTTCCACCCTGACTGATTAACGTATTCATTAATTTAGGGACTCTTTTCTACTGACCTTGATCTTGTCTTCGATTTTACGAGTAAAAAGATGAGTTGCCAAATAAAATCATAAAAGTCAAGCCTCCCTTCTCGGTTCGGTAAAGATGCTCGATCGCGCTCAGTTAATTTAACACTCCCACGCTTAAAAAGTGTAGGATTCTTGAACTGAAACAGCGCTTTCAGGTTAACGCCGATGCTGGCGGACGAGCTACCTGTTTGACATACTACATTATGATGTCTTTTGGCGATCGCATGAACTCAAGTTAAGTTAGCTAAATATTATCAGGGTCAACACCAAGGGATGTTTAATGTCCAGCCGCTTCTCTGTAAGAGGCTACGCCGACTCCAACGCCTCTACACAACTAGTTTCTTCAACCTTTACACCTGCGATTCTGCATATCTTGCTTGCTATTGGGTTTATTCCCTCGCTAATCTTTCGTGTTTCAGAGACACTTTCGCTGATATTTCTGGAACTGTCATTCTGTCAGATATCATTCACAAAGGAAACAAAATAGCTGGATGAGGATAAATTTGTCAGTCATTCTCGCTTTTTTGCCTTTTTATCAGAATGGCAAGACTATTTAGTACAGCGATCGCTACATTAGAAGATATATATAAATAAAAATCATTGTTGATTTTTATTCGTTCGCAGTTCACACAAAACCATGAGTGCAAGTACCATTATTTCCGAAAATCCCTTACTCCAAGGCGTTGGCTTACCTCCCTTTGCAGAGATTAAACCAGAACGAGTAGTACCAGCCTTCAATCAGCTGTTGGCAGAACTTGAGCAGCAACTTGCCACCTTAGAAGCTAGTGTACAGCCTACTTGGAGTAGTTTAGTAGAGCCTTTAGAAAAGCTGACAGAACGGCTTACCTGGAGTTGGGGGGTGGTGAATCATTTAATGGGTGTTAAAAATAGCCCGGAACTGCGCGAAGCTCATGAAATTGTACAGCCGCTAGTCGTACAATTTATCAACAAGCTCGGTCAAAGTCAACCTATCTACAATGCTTTTAAAGCACTCCGTACCAGTGACAATTGGGCAACTTTAGAATTAGCCCAACAGCGCATTGTAGAAGCCGCCATTCGAGATGCAGAACTTTCTGGTGTTGGCTTACAAGGAGAGGTAAGAGAGCGTTTCAACGCCATACAGATGGAGTTAGCAGAACTTTCTACCAAATTTTCTAACCATGTACTTGATGCCACGAAGGCCTTCAGCTTAACCCTAACAACACAAGCGGAAATTGAAGGTTTACCACCAAGCTTAGTGAGTCTAGCAGCCCAAGTTGCTCGTGCAGCAGGCGAAAGCAACGCCACACCAGAAAATGGCCCGTGGCGAATTACTTTAGACTTCCCCAGCTATGGCCCTTTCATGCAGCACAGCACCCGGCGAGATTTGCGTGAAAAGCTCTACAAAGCTCATATCACCCGCGCTTCTGCTGGCGATTTGGATAACAACCCCTTAATTGAGCGCATTTTGAAGTTGCGCCAAGAACTCGCAGATATATTAGGCTTTAAAAGTTTTGCCCAATTGAGTCTGGCTAGTAAAATGGCTCCTAATGTTGAGGCAGTCAACGCCCTATTAGAAGAACTACGCCACGCTAGTTATGATGCTGCTGTCAAAGACTTGGTAGAACTCAAAGCTTTTGCCGCAGCACAGGGAGCAGTAGAAGCTGAGGATTTAAAACACTGGGATATCAGCTTTTGGGCAGAACGCCAACGAGAAGCAAAATTTGCCTTTACTGCTGAAGAATTGCGTCCCTACTTTCCACTTCCCCAAGTTTTAGACGGCTTATTTGGACTAGTCAAGCGGCTGTTTGGTGTTACTGTCACTTCTGCCGATGGTCAAGCCCCAGTCTGGCATGAGGATGTGCGTTATTTCCAAATTGCTGACGAAACTGGTTCTCCCATAGCCTACTTCTACTTAGATCCTTACAGCCGTCCAGCCGAAAAACGCGGTGGTGCTTGGATGGATGTGTGCATCAATCGGGCCAAAATCACTGAAAATGGTGTCACTACCATCCGCTTACCTGTAGCTTATTTGGTGTGTAATCAAAGTCCTCCCGTAGATGGTAAACCTAGTTTGATGACCTTCTATGAAGTAGAAACTTTGTTCCACGAGTTTGGTCATGGATTGCACCATCTGCTTACTAAGGTTGATTATCCCGGAGCCGCAGGCATCAATAATGTGGAGTGGGATGCAGTGGAACTACCTAGTCAGTTTATGGAAAACTGGTGCTATGAGCGACCCACTTTGTTTGGTATGGCGAAGCATTATGAAACTGGTGAAGCCCTACCGGAGCATTATTATCAAAAGCTGCTAGCGGCGCGTAATTATATGAGTGGTACTGCTATGTTGCGGCAGATTCACCTAAGCAGTCTTGATTTAGAACTACACTACCGCTATCACCCTGATAGTAATGAAACTCCGTCAGATGTGCGTCATCGCATAGCCAAGACTACTACTGTTTTACAGCCACTTCCAGAAGATGCAATTTTATGTGCTTTTGGACATATTTTTGAGGGTGGTTATGCGGCGGGTTACTACAGTTACAAGTGGGCTGAGGTACTGAGTGCTGATGCTTTTGCCGCTTTTGAAGAAGCTGGTCTAGAAGATGAAGAGGCTATAAAAGCTACAGGTCGGCGTTATCGGGATACGGTACTCGCACTTGGTGGTGGTCAGCATCCAATGGAGGTGTTTAAAACTTTCCGGGGTCGTGAACCAAGTACGATCGCTTTACTCAGGCACAATGGTTTAGTCAGTGCTGCTGTAAACTAAACAATACCACTGTAGGGAGGTTGCAATGCAACCTCCCTACTTGCGTCAAATCTTTGTTATCTAGCATCTAGCGATCGCAAAGCTCGTTATTCTGATACCAGTGGATTTTATCCCAAGTCATGCCCTGTCGGAGTGACAGGGAATGACTTAAACTTTAGACATGAGAAACCTTGATATTTCTGCATGTGCCAACACAGCAGATGGTTCGCGCTGGAGAGCATTGTAATACTTTCTCTCGAAGGTATTACCTGTCTCTAAAGGTACAATCAGCGTGCGGACATCAGTAATCAACTTTTCAAAATCGTCCATTGATATCGGTTCATCAGCTTCGAGCATTTCATCAACTTGCACAACTACCTCAGAGATGCGATGTAGCCAAGCAAATTGTTCATGAGCGATAACTAACTGAAGTAATTCTCCGCTTGATACTCGTCCACTAACCTGTTCATAGGCAATGCGTTCTGTTTCCAACAACATCTTATGAAGGTGGAGTAATTTATTTCGTAAATCACGCAGATATTGATGTTGACGTATTCTTTGTGAAAGTGTGTTAGAAGTCAATGTTAATCATCCTCTCGTTACAATAGCCTTCAATGGCTTAAATAATTGCTGCACCAGTATTGATCGCCAATAGACTGTAGCGAACAACTGGTTTGTTGAGTGATATCGTAGCGATGCGTAGACGCTTGCCGCTCCAACTTTCTCTTCACGACACTCTATCTAGTAAGATTCCCATCTGGTTACAGGCTCAACACTCAACATACATCGCCACTTCCGCACCGTCTTGTACAAACAGCACCATTAACCATCTGCCCAATCTCAGTTCATGTATTCGGTTTCCTTGTTAAGACGTATGAAAATCAACATATCTTTTTATAACAGTTGTATCTTATATTGGATTAATCATATATTAGCATAAACTTATAAGAAGTAGATAGTTATAGAACCTAGTGAGAAAATGTCAATTATGGGAAAACAGTCTTAATGTCCCTAGCATACGTAATTCTAGGTCTTCTTCAGCAGCAAGAAATGACAGGCTACGACCTCAAAACGAGCTGCTTTGATCAATGTATTGCCCATTTGTGGCCAGCAGACCAGGCACAAATTTACAGAACTCTCGATAAGCTAGTTGAGCAAGGCTGGATTACCTGTACGATTGAGATTCAGCACGATCGCCCCAATCGCAAAGTTTACACTGTGACGGAGCTAGGGAAAGCCGAATTTGCCCAATGGCTTGGGACTCATCAGCCGTTACCAACTTTACGAGAACCAATGCTAGTCCAGTTGCATTTTGCAGATCAGTTATCGAATGAAGCAATCATTCACCTACTGGAACAACAATTGGCGGCTCGAAGCAAAAAGCTTGCTGAATGCGAAATCATTGATTTGCCATCACTTGGTGATGATTCTGCCAACCGTGAGCAGGTAATGCAAAGGCTGGTGCTGGAGTTGTTAATCAGAAGAGAACAGACTTATATTAATTGGTTGAAGACAGCGATTAATGTTATCGCTCACCAAAAACCATATCCATCACAGTACCAAATTTTATAAATGCCAACAATAGCAGTAAATCCTTATCTCGATCGCAATTTTGCTCCAATCCGTGAAGAAATCACCACCGACAAATTGCCAGTCATCGGTGAATTACCCCTTGATTTATCGGGGATGTTTGTACGGAATGGCCCTAACCCTCAATGGACACCCATCGGTCAATATCACTGGTTTGATGGTGATGGAATGTTACATGGTGTGCAAATTAGCAACGGCGTAGCCACTTATCGTAACCGCTACGTCCAGACAGCCGGATGGAAAAAAGAACGAGAAGCGGGTGAGGCTCTGTGGAGTGGGTTTTTAGAACCACCACGAATGGATAATCCCCACGGCCCCCGCAAAAACACCGCCAATACTGCCTTAGTATGGCACGCGGGTCAGATGTTGGCACTGAACGAAAGTGGTAAACCTCACGCCATCAAGCTTCCTGAATTAGAAACCATTGGCGAGTATACCTACAATGGGAAGCTAATCTCTGCTTTCACAGCTCATCCCAAGGTAGACCCGGTGACGGGCGAGATGATCTTCTTTGGCTACTCTGTATTTACGCCACCATACCTGCAATATAGTGTTGTCTCAGCACAAGGCGAACTTTTGCGGACAGTGCCAATTGACCTGTCCATAGGAGTGATGATGCACGATTTCGCCATCACTGAAAACTACACCATTTTCATGGATTTGCCTCTGACTTTTAGCGCCGAGCGATCGCAACGAGGAGAACCTGTAATGATGTTCGAGCGCGATCGCCCCAGTCGTTTTGGAATTGTACCACGTCATGGTGATAACAGTAATATCCGATGGTTTGAGAGCCCCTCTTGCTACGTCTTCCATACCCTCAATGCTTACGAAGATGGAGATGAAGTAGTGCTTATCGCCTGTCGTATGAGTTCTACAACTGTGTTGATTTCTGATGATTCGCAACCCGATCCAGAAGGAAATATCCCGCGTTTGTATCGCTGGCGATTTAACCTCAGCACGGGGACAGTGCGTGAAGAATTGTTGGACGATGTAACTTCAGAATTTCCCCGTGTCAACGAAAATCTATTGGGGCGGCAAACCCGATATGGCTACACTAACAAAATTGCAAATAGTCCCGTACCATTATTTGAAGGTATAATTAAGTACGATTTCAGCAGTGGAAAGTCACAAACCCACAAATTCGGACAGGGACGCTATGGTAGTGAAGCTGTATTTGCGCCGCGTCCTGGTGCAATTGCTGAGGATGATGGCTGGCTTGTGACTTTCGTTCATGATGAGAATTCAAATACTTCAGAATTAGTAGTGGTGAATGCCCAAGATGTGACGGCTGAACCTGTAGCGCGGGTGATAATTCCTCAACGAGTGCCTTATGGATTTCATGGTGCTTGGGTTGCAGGGGAATAGCCGTGTGGGATGTGTGGGAGGTGTGGGAGGATGGGGAAGAAATCTGCCCCCCCACACTCCCCTCTCTCCCCACACTCCCCTCTCTCCCCACACTCCCCCCTCTCCCCAAACTCCCCACACTCCTCTTCTCCCTTTGCCTACACTAAGCATGAGAAATCCGGGATTAGTGGAACTTACGTTTACGTTTTTTCCCTATAACCTCCAGCGTAGTCAATTACGCAGATTGTTCTATATGATTTGTGAGTTCCATAAGCAACGCCAGACACTTTAAAAGCACCGTTAAATATATTTTTTCTATGGCCGCGATCGCGCACGCCATCATCAATAATTAATTGCATGACGATATCTTGGGCAGTGTTTGGGCCATAGCTGATATTTTCGCCTGCGGTTGTTTCCCATCTACCATAGCGGTTGATGCGATTAAAGGGATTGCTACCATCGCTACCATCATGACCTGTAGCACCTTTTGGTCCTTGGTCTTTAACATGGTCTTTTGCTCCTAAAGACATACCTTTAGAGGCACTCAACGCTCCTACAGGACGTGCAGATTTCAAAAATGCGATCGCTTCATCGACTGCTTTAACTCCTTCTTGAGTTCGCAAATAGGTATTATTAGAAATTTTGACTCGGTTCCCTTCAAAGCGCTTCCTATAGTTTTCTAGAATCGGGAGATATGATTTGGGATTTGTTCGTACCTTATTTGTTTCAATAATTACCTGTTGTTCCAACGGTGAAAGATAACTCGCCGTTGCTAATAAAGTTGGGCTGGTTGGTTGAACTACTGCTGGATTCGAGTTTGCCACAGATGGGCTAGATTGAAACAGTTGATTTGAGCAACCCAATATCAGGGTAACTGGCAAAAGTACCCAAAGTTTAATGCGATGCATTCATTACCTCACAATTTTTTTATGGATTAATTTAGTGAATTAGGAGAAATAATAATTTTCAACACACAGAAAAGTTTCTAGACGCTTCTTTATTCGGAATTTTAGAAACGGCTTGTTGTCAGACATCAGAATTTCTATCAGTTGCCTAATAAGACCGAAAATGAGTTTATTAAGAGTTATAGATAACCCTGAGATCGTCTTTGTTCCTTGAGTGTTAAAAAAGGATTACTTAATACCTGTTGTAACCTAGCTAACACTCAAACGTAAACTACAAAAAAATATTTTTACTTTATTACGGCTGCTTTGAAGTAAATTAATTCAGAATATTGGCTAGTAGAAAATATAATGCAAATAAAAAATTTGCATATTTGCGTTTAACAGTAAAACGCAGAGTTGATATTGTGTCCGCTCAAACAAGTGTTCTTGCGATCGCTTTATCTCAGCATTCTCGTAGGCTAGAGTAGCAAACCTAAAAAAACCTGGCGATGGCGTAGGCGATCGCTAATTTTAGTCGCAATTAACTAGTGACGTGTGATTTACCAGATATAGTATTACACTTTGAGAAACCAACGTTGCCGATACATCAGAACACCAACACCCCACCACAACAACACGGTGACTAAGGCAAACAACAGGGAACCATTCAGAAGTCCCGCCCAAGATGCGAAAAAATTCTGGTAAATCCAATTGTAGGTACTGGGAGCGTCTTTAGCTGTGCCGATAGTGGTTTTCACTAAGATTTTAATCAACAAAACCGATGGAACGAAAAGTGCGATCGCATTTAAGCCCATAATTTCAAAAGGTTTACTCCAGCGACGATTCAGCCGGACTTCGATGAGTTCATAACAAGCTGCTAGCAAAATTAACGCCCAACCGCTAGTAAAGACTACATAAGAACTTGTCCACAGCTTTTTATTAATGGGAAATGTCCAGCCCCACGTCCAACCGATAATTAAACAACCAACTCCAAATAATCCTAACCCGATGCTTGTGCGTGATTGTACAGGTTGGCTGCGTATCCATTGACCGGTGAAGTAGCCAGCGAGGACGCTTACTATCGCGGGAATAGTACTGAACAGTCCCTCTGGATCTCCCATAAATTTGAAACCATCTCCTTTATATAGATGTGCTTTGGGAATAATCATCCGGTCAATATAAGCGCCCAAATTACCTTCTCGTGTTAGAACTCCCGCCCCATAATCTGGCACTGGTAGATACATCATCATTAGCCAGTAGCCAATGAGTATCACTGCTGCAAGTATCCATTGACCTTTGCGCGGAAGGTTGAGAACTATCAAGGAAGCCAGGAGATAGGTAATGCTGATGCGCTGCAACACTCCCATGATGCGGATGCTACTCAAATCAAAAGTCCAAACACCTTGATTCCAAAAGCCATTTAGTAACAATCCCAAGGCAAACAGAATAGCGGCGCGGCGGAAGATGCGCCAGTAAATAGCTGAGGTGGGTTTGTTATCTTCGGTGTACTTTGACAGCGAGAAAGTCATCGCTACACCAACAATAAAGAGAAAGAAGGGGAATACCAAATCAGTTGGCGTGCAACCGTGCCAATCGGCATGGGCTAAGGGAGGATATACATCATCTGCGACTCCCGCCATATTGACGAGAATCATAGCAGCGATCGTAATGCCGCGAAAAACATCCAGTGAAGTCAGGCGCATAAAGGGAATTTTTTCTTTGATGAGTATCTAAGCTACCCCGCCTGATGCAGCTAATCAAGCAAAATTTATATACTCGGATACAAGGTAAAATTTTGTTAAGTAATTACCACCACTTGTTATGCCAGTCAAAGTTGGAGATACTGCTCCTAATTTCACTCTACCTGCTCAAAACGGTTCAACAGTGAGCCTCCAAGATTTTCGTGGCACAAAAGCTGTTGTCCTATATTTTTATCCCAAGGATGACACACCCGGATGTACGGCTGAATCCTGCGCCTTTCGCGATCAATATGAAGTGTTTAAAAGTGTTGGTGCTGAAGTTGTCGGTGTAAGTGCTGACTCTAGCGAATCTCACCAAAAATTTGCTGCGAAATATAATCTCCCTTTTACCCTGTTAACTGACAAAGGCGACCAAGTACGGAAGCTATATGGCGCAACAGCAGCCTTTGGCTTATTCCCTGGTCGCGTTACTTACGTCATTGACCAACAGGGAGTTGTGCAATACGTGTTTGATTCAATGTTGAACTTTAAAGGTCATGTTGAGGAAGCATTGAAAACTTTGCAACAAATTGCAAAATAGGGAAATGGTAAATGGGAATTGGGAAAAGGACTTGGGGACAAGGAGAATTGGGGACAAGGGGAAAGATTTGTTTCAAGTTCTCACCTCTTGTCCCCCTGCTCCATTCCCCATTCCCAATTCCCAATTCCTTATTTAGAATGCAACTTTTCCGGCATGACAATATTATTGTGGCTTGACTTGCCATTCTTGCCGTTAGTATGACCGTTACCATTGCGGGGATGAATCACACCATAACCGCCGTGGTTGCGTTCGTAAATTACATTAATCTCTCCAGTTTCAGAATTGCGGAACATATAAAAGTCGTGTCCCACTAGTTGCAGTTGTTCCAGGGCTTCTGCAAGGGTCATCGGTGGCATGGAAAAGTATTTGGTGCGGACGACTTCGTTGGGCAATTCGGGAGTGCGATCGCCAATTAAATCTGGGACTACCGACTCTGCAACAACTACTTCTGCTGGTTGGGACTGAGTTTTCTGATCTTGACGGCGTTCTTTATATTTCCGCAGTTGACGGGCAATTTTATCTGCAACTAAGTCAATGCTGGCATATAGATTTTCACTACTTTCCTCGGCACGGATAACGCTACCATTAGCGTAAATAGTTACTTCAGCTGCTTGTCTAGTATTAATTCGAGGATTACGGGCTACGCTAAGATGCACATCCACTTCATTTGTGATGCTCTGAAAGTGACTAGCTGCTTTTTCAATCTTTTGATGTACATATTCCCGAATCGCATCGGTGATTTCAATATTTTTGCTGTGGATGACAAGCTTCATGTAAACTCTCCCACTGAATATTTGATGTGTGAATTTGCTTTGTATGAAAAGAAATTGCGGTAAGGTTTATTACTCCCGCCAAAACAAATTGTGAACTGTTTCTATCTACTGCTGGTAAGCTATTTTTAAGCTTACTGCATCTAAGTTTTTGCTCATTATACCCTTAATTTTCCTCCTCATCTCTGCGCTGATATCCAATTGGATTTCCACATAGAACTATTTGGTGAGGAAATTTGAGCGATCGCTCTCGTAACTGTCTTCTCTATTAAAACAACGCTTACAGAACTGTTGATAGTTGCTCCTTCTGTGTCCGGTTGAGGTTTACTCTCTGTTGATCGACAACACGAGTATTTATAGAAGTTGATCTTGCTTTAATATGCAAACAAGATTATTAGAGTCATCAGCCAGTGCATCCTTCTTAATTGTCTTGGCATGATGCTTATTGCAGAGAATTCCTCCTAAAACCTATTGAGGTTGTATATTCAAACTAGCACTTTGTATTTTCTAATGCATGTTCCCTTGACTTTCCTTTAAAATCCTTTGCAAATCTTGACACTTTTGGACTGCAATCCTGTAAATCGCAATATATTTTATTCCTAATACTAGTTGATTTTTGGCATGATCCGTAGTAACGAACCACACAACAACCTTTGTTTGCTGTATAACCAAGGATTAATGCCTTACTTAGATGCTCATAGATGGCAGCGATCGCTCCTCAATGAACGCATCCATGACCCTAGTCTAGATGACGTGTTAATTTTGCTAGAACATCCACCTGTTTACACTTTGGGGCAAGGAAGCAACTCAGACTTTATCAAATTTGATATTGATCAAGGTGAATATGATGTGCATCGAGTTGAAAGAGGCGGCGAAGTTACTTACCATTGTCCCGGTCAACTAGTGGGGTATCCAATTTTAAATCTGCAACGTTATCGTAAAGACCTGCATTGGTACTTACGCCAACTCGAAGAAGTCATAATTCGCGTATTGAGAGTTTATGGGTTGCAGGGAGAAAGAATTCCGGCTTTTACTGGTGTTTGGTTACAAGGGCGAAAAGTTGCAGCTATTGGGATTAAAGTCAGCCGTTGGATTACGATGCACGGCTTTGCATTAAATGTTTGTCCAGACATGAAAGGCTTTGAGCGCATTGTACCCTGCGGTATTTCTGATAAACCTGTAGGCAGTTTAGCCGAGTGGATTCCAGGTATTACTTGCCAAGAAGTCCGTTTTTATGTAGCACAGTGCTTTGCTGAAGTGTTTGGAGTGGAATTAGTCGAGTCACAGCCTCAATACTTTTTCCGGTCTGAGTAAATTCAGTCTGTATTTATGTAATAAATACTATAGCAGCCCTATGGAAATTATGAGACACTAATGAGAGTAGCCTATATCTATAGAGTATCAAAATAACTATTTAACTACGGTTGTCCAACCTAAAATCTGATTATTTACAAATTTCTATACTAAATTTTTACGGCTGTCAAGCACAACTTTGCGCGTGAATTACTCAAATAATTTCCAGGTATATACCCCATCGTTAACGTCTCTGAGAGAACGTGATTTGACAGCTTTGATAGAACTATTTGATAGAGACGATGGTGATGAAATTGAAGCCGACATCAGTGCTAGTTTGTTTTGGCTGATACCTGAGCCTTGTTGGGAAGACGATCCCTTTGATTTCTTGCGCGAGTATCTTTAATTAGTGCTGTTAGCGGTAGCGGGGCGTTTAGCCCGTGCTAAGTGGGAAGTAATGAGTAGGAAGTAATGAGTGAGGAGTTTAAAGGAAGCCTTTAATTACGAATTACGAATTACTTGAAGACGACTGAGGAAAATACGCAGGCGATCGCTTTGAGGATTAGTCAGTACTTCATAAGCTGAACCTTTTTCTGTCACAATGCCTTTGTCTAAAAATATCACTTGATGGGCTACTTCTTTTGCAAATTGCATTTCATGGGTGACAACCACCATTGTCATTCCCTCTGCTGCCAATTGTTGCATCACTTGTAAAACTTCGCCGACGAGTTCGGGATCTAGGGCGCTGGTGGGTTCGTCAAATAGCATGATTTGGGGATTCATACATAAGCTACGGGCGATCGCTACTCGTTGCTTTTGTCCGCCAGAAAGTTGTTCGGGATAAGCAGATGCTTTATCATGTAAGCCAACTTTCTCTAAATACAATCTCGCTAGTTGGGCACTTTCCTTGGGTGTTTTACCCAGAACTTTACGCGGTGCAAGTGTCATATTTTCCAGGACGCTGAGATGAGGAAACAGGTTGAACTGTTGAAAAACCATACCTACCTGTGTCCGTAGTTGGCGCAGTTGATTATAGTTGACAGTGGGCCGAGATAAGTTGATTCCGTTGATTATTAAACGCCCGTTGTCAATGGTTTCTAAGCGATTAAAGCAGCGTAATAAGGTACTTTTACCACAGCCGGAGGAACCGATAACTGCAACAACTTCTCCCCGGTTGATTTCGCCTGTGATTCCTTTAAGGACTTTTAGGGAACCAAAGTTTTTTTCGATATTGTCAAAAATAATTGCGGGGATGGTATTGTTCATTACTTGTGTCAAGCTGCTCTACAGTTGATTGTAAGGTTTTAAGGAACCGCAGAGGCGCAGAGGTTAGAGAAAATAATATGGCTAAGTTTGGTTTTGGGGGTTGGCTGCGCTGGTGTGTGGTTGTTAGTTTTGGTTGTTTGTTATTAGCTAGCTGTGCTGTGAACTCTAGTGCGGGGAAAACTTTGCGGGTTGCTACAGAACCAGCATTCCCACCTTTTGAGTTTAAAAAACAAGGTGGTGAGTTACAGGGTTTTTCCATTGATTTGATGAATGCGATCGCAGTTGCAGCTAAATTTAAAGTCGATTTTCAAAGTATGCCTTTTGATGGTATGATACCGGCTTTGGCAGCCAAAACGGTAGATGCGGCGATTAGTTCGATCACGATTACAGAGGAGAGGGCAAAGACAATTTCTTTTTCCCGTCCTTATTTTAAAGCTGGGTTAGCGATCGCAATCCGTGCAGACGATCAAAATATTACTGGCTTTGACAGTCTCAAAAATAAAAAAATTGCAGTTCAAATTGGGACAACTGGAGCTGCAAAAGCTAAGAGTATTCCTGGAGTGCAACTTCGTAGTTTTGATTCAGCACCTGTAGCCCTACAAGAATTGGCTAATGGTAATGTGGATGCGGTAATCAATGATGCGCCAGTGACTTTATATGCTATTAATACGGGCAATCTTCAGGGAATAAAAATAGTACAGCAATTGCTGACGGAGGAGTTCTATGGCATTGCTACAGCTAAAAATTCGCCAAATTTGGCATTAATAAATGATGGTTTGGAGAGAGTGTTAAAAAATGGCACTTATTCTCAAATTTACCAAAAATGGTTTAAAATCAAACCGCCATTACTACCAGCTAAATCACCATTTGAAAACCAGAATAGTACTAGCTCACCTAAAATATTTACTTCAATTGCTGTAATTTTGCAGGCTTTTCCGACTTTATTGCAGGGAGCATTAGTAACGTTACAATTAACGGTAATTTCTGTAGTTTTTGGTTTAATTGGAGGTTCCCTAATTGGTATTGTCCGACTTTCTCGGATTGCACCTGTGCGTTGGCTAGCGAGAGCCTATGTAGATTTTTTTCGGGGAACACCTTTATTGGTGCAAATTTTTATGATTTACTTTGGTTTACCAGCAATTTCGCAAGAACTTGGTTTTACATTTACTTTTGATCGCCTAACTGCTGGAATAATTGCCTTAAGTTTGAATAACGCCGCCTACACTGCCGAAGTTGTGCGTGCAGGGATTCAATCGATTGAAACAGGACAAGCAGAAGCAGCACAATCATTAGGATTGAGTTCTATACAAACGATGAGTTATGTCATTTTTCCCCAAGCTTTTCGCCGAATGATTCCACCTTTGGGTAATGACTTTATCAGTTTATTGAAGGATACTAGTTTAGTTTCTGTAATTGGGTTGGAAGAATTACTACGTAAAGGACAGTTAATTGTTGCTGATAACTATCGCGCCTTTGAGATTTATGCAGGTGTAGCGGTGGTTTATTTATGTTTAACGTTACTTTTTTCACAGGCATTTAGTCACTTAGAACTGTGGATGAATCCAGTTAAACGGCACAGGTGACTTTTTTATTCATTCGCTCGCCAGTCGTCGATAATCCTCCTAACTTCTGACTCCTGAATTCTATTTTGATTAAATCGAGTTTAAACAATGTTTTAAAGGGGTCTTTTGTTATCATTCTTTTCTCGTAGCTTTACGTATAAAAACTAGAGCTTTTTTCAACAGCCATCTGAGATATGTAGCTTTTGCTATATAAAGTTTGCAGCCAATACTGTAAAAGCTAATGGTTTCAACCTGGATAAAATTTATTTATATAATTTAATCTATAAATATGTATCTATACAAATAATAAATATTGCATTGTTTGTAATTATTGTCTGGTTATTATAAACTTGTCATAAATATCGTACTAACAATAAAAATACTCAAATACAGTCATTTAGTGAGTAACAATCATATCTACTGAGTATCAACACAGCAAGGACTAATAGAGATAAACTAGATAAAAGAGAAATTAAAAGTTGCTTACAATAACATAATAAGTATTGAAAAAATAAAATTTTGATGAATATTATAACAATTTAAACACTTTTTTAGAGCCAACGTAAAGCAGAATACATAGATGCGGATAATTGGACATATCAACTACAAAAGGTACTACCCATGAGTTCCCGCGCCCTGCTGTTAATAAATCGTCATGCCCGCCAAGGGCAAAAGAGTCTGTCGGAAGCGATTGAATATCTGAAAACACTCGGCTTTGATTTAATTGAGGAGTCTACAGAAGATCCAAAACATCTTACTGAAGTTATATTTCGCTATCAGCATCAAGTTGATCTAGTAATCATTGGTGGAGGAGATGGCACTCTCAATGCAGCTGTAGATGCTTTAGTTGAGACTCAGTTGCCCTTGGGAATTTTACCTTTAGGAACTGCCAACGACCTAGCGAGGACTTTGGAAATCCCGAAGTCACTCAGCGAAGCTTGCCAAATTATTGCAAATGGAAATTTACGTCATATCGACTTGGGTTGGGTGAATGGCAAGCACTTCTTTAACGTTGCCAGTCTAGGATTGAGTGTAAAAATTACCCAGCGACTTACCAAAGAAGTCAAACGCCGTTGGGGAATATTTGCTTATGCCGCCACTGCATTGCAAGTCATTTGGGAAGCTAGACCTTTTACTGCGGAGATTGTAATCAATGGTGAATCAGTTCGCGTAAAAACAGTACAAATTGCTGTAGGTAACGGCCGTTATTACGGCGGTGGTATGGCAGTGGCTGACGATGCCACAATAGATGACCAAAGGCTAGACCTCTATAGCTTGGAAATTAAACACTGGTGGCAGATTATACTATTACTCCCTGATATGCGAGAAGGGCGACATATACATTGGGAGAGTGTACGTTCTCTTCAAGGTCAAGAAATAAAAGTATATACTCGCAAACCCCGGCCTATCAATACAGATGGTGAAATCACTACTTACACACCGGCTCATTTTAGGGTTATACCTAAAGCTATAGCTGTTTTAGCACCCCCAGAAATTAGGAGTTAGGAGTTATTCTCCCTGATCTCCTCCACTTACTCTATTTCCCTCTGCTAAAAATGTGGGAAGTCGCATCAACTCACGCCAAATGCATCTGAGATTTTCTCAAGATATAAAGTCCCTGTTACAACGCCTAGCGGAACAACCGCTTACTTTAGGTGATGTTCTGGCTGAAACCTCAGAACGAGGATTCAGCCTGGTGATTACATTATTAGTTTTGCCCTTTTTATTTCCTATGCCACCGGGATTAACTGGCCCTTTTGGTGGTGCTTGTTTACTGTTATCAGCACAAATGGTTTTAGGGAGGCGATCGCCTTGGCTGCCGAAAAGAATCGCTAACTACAAGTTTCCTCGTCCCTTTGCTGAGTTACTTTTACAAAATTTGGGACATCTTACCAAAGTTTTACAGAAAATAGCCCGTCCCCGATTGGCAAAAATAGCCCATAATCATTTGATTTGGCGAATTAATGGGTTTTGTATCTCTTTATTAACAATATTTTTAATATTACCAATTCCGTTTACAAATCCTATCCCCACTATAGGTATTTTACTTTTGACTGTTGCCACCATCGAATCTGACGGTTTATTAATTTGCATCAGCTACGGCGTTACTGTCTTAATTACCTTGCTATTTGGATTTATTGGTTATGCAGTATGGTTAGCTCCCAGTTTACTGCCATCTATATTTAAATAATAAAAGCCCATAGCGTTAAGCTAAGGGCTGTAATTTATTAGGGTGCATCTACCACTTATTAATCCGCTTTATTGGTTTTCATATCCGGGTAAATTAGGTTTTTTAACAGATTTATTTTATCGACACATTAAAAACTATAAGTAACAAAAAAGCCCATAGCGTTAAGCTAAGGGCTGTAATTTATTAGGGTGCATCTACCATTTATTAATCCGCTTTATTAATTGCTATATCCGGGGAAATTAGGTTTTTTAACAAATTTATTTTATCGACATATTAAAAACTATAAGTAATAAAAAAGCCCATAGCGTTAAGCTAAGGGCTGTAATTTATTAAGGTGCATCTACCATTTATTAATCCGCTTTATTAATTCCTATATCCGGGAAAATTAGATTTTTTAACAGATTTATTTTATTTAAAAATTATAAATTTAATTAAAAAAAGCCCTCAACTAAAAGCGGAGGGCTATGATTTAATTAAGGTGCATCTACTATTTATATATCCGCCTTAGTTCTTGCTGCATCAGGAAGAATTGAAAAAAAATGGATAACTATGGAATTGATTTCGTTAGCTATAAAACTAGTACTAGTCTGAACGAGACCAGCCTGTGGTTTTTGACTAGATAATCATTGACTAACTTCACATTAATTTTACAATTAGCCCCAATTTTACCTAAATACACAAAGTTTTTGTTAATATCTCTGATGCTATATCCGCAATAGTACGAATATAGTTTATTAGTTGGGTATATGACTATGAAAGTTAGACGCACCCAACTTCATGAAGCGATCGCCATTTCTATTAGCCCTTGCTAGCCTTTGTATTGTCGGGGGAAGCTTTTTTATCAGAACAGCTTTTAGCAGTACTAGCGAGCCTAAAATAATAACTGATACATCACGCTACAAAGAAATTCGTAATCAGCTATGGTCTGATAATGATCGAGTAAAACATTTTCCTAATCAGATTCCTACTGATGCCAAAGATGTTCGTATTGCTTACTCTCCAGAATTTTTGCAAGGAAATACTTTTTTTCAAATTAGGCTGAAACAGCCACCAAATAAGATAGAAAAATTACTGTCACAATACAGAAATAGTGCAAAGTACAAATATAGAGGTGGTAACACAAACGACCACATAAATCAACTTAACGGTGTACCGACAACTTTTTTCTACACCAGTGACTCTTCTACAGAATCTTTTCCAGCTACTTATGAAATACTAGTATTAAATGCAGACGACAAAGGCAGACCTGGCTTCAAATGGAATCATGGAGATAGCTATGGTGTCGCTATTAATAGTTCCGCCTCAGAAATAATCTATTGGTCTGAAAAATGGTAGCTAGTAATTCAAAATAAATTTGAATCGCTATGAGAAAAATAATTATTTGGGACATGACCCTTATTCATTACTAAGTGATGGTTTTACCCTTTTGGGTATATCACTTTAGGTAGTTAAAAATTATAGCCAGCATAGTTAAGATTTATAGGCTGATTAAAAACTATCTAAATATTTAGAATGCCAACTGCTTTAATTACTGGTGCCTCTAGTGGTATTGGTAAAGCTTTTGCCCAGGAACTAGCTGCACGCAAGACAAATCTTGTACTCGTAGCTCGTTCCGAAGAGAAACTAAGTCAATTAGCTAAACAACTAGAAGAACAACACAAAATTCAAGTAGACGTTATAATCCAAGACCTCACAGAACCTAATGCAGCTGCTACTGTATTTGATGCCACTAAAGCAAAGGGATTAACCATTGACTTATTAATCAATAATGCTGGTTTTGGTTACTATGGCGACTTTGCCGAAGGGGATGGAGAAAGACAAATTAAAATTGTACAATTAAACGTTTTAGCATTGGTAGATTTAACCCATAAATTTCTACCCTTGATGCGGCAACGACGGTCTGGAAGTATTATTAACGTATCCTCTATTACGGCATTTCAACCGATACCATACCTTTCTGTTTATGCTGCCAGTAAAGCTTTTATTCTCAGTTTTAGTGAAGCACTATGGGCAGAAAATCGTCAATATGGTGTCCGTATTTTGGTTACTTGTCCAGGGCCAATAGAAACAAATTTTTTTGCGGAAGCTAATTTTCCTCCAGCGCTGGCAAGTAGTACGGATAAAGTGTATTCTTCCGAAAAAGTTGTTTGGGAATGTTTAGATGCTTTGGAAAAAGGCTATCCAACTGTTATTAGTTCTGATACTAGCACTCAAATTAGAAGCAAATTATCTCGGCTCGTACCGCGCAAACTTCTGCTGAATATATTAGCAAAACACTTTAAAGCTTAAGAGGTTGTTTTAAAAGTGGTTACTGAGGTATCCAAAACTTAAGATCCTCCTAAATCCTCCTTAAAAAGGAGGACTTTGAGAAGGTTATTGCACCCTTATTAAGGAGGGATAGGGAGGATCTGAATATAAGGGTAGACTTTTCAAAAATCCTCTTAGGAGTTAAGAATTGGGGGATAAAGAAACTGGTGAATTTAAAACTCTTAACTCCTCACTGATTACATGTACCTTGTTAATTGAACTCGGTAACGGTCTTTTTTTGTAACTGCGATTTCCCCAACTTCTAAACGCCCTTTAGAGCGAATGGCGATTAAGTCACCTGATTTGACTTGAGAACTAGCTTGTGTAACTTCCTTCCAATTAACGCGAACATCACCAGCATCAATGAAGTCAACCATTTTGCTGCGGGACATACCAAAACCAGCAGATGCGATCGCATCTAACCGCAAAGAAGCCTCCACAGTAGTTAGTTCTTTCTTCTTTGGTTCCCGAACCCTTAATTCAGTTATCTCAATTCGCTGAGTCTTCACAGGAACCGATCGCACCTGCTTAAGACTCATTTCCAAAAATTCTACTAACTCTGGGGCAACAATCGCCTGGGCCCCTCGTTCTCCTAAGACAATAACGTCTCCTGTCTTTTCACGAACAATTCCCGTTCCTAGCATTGCGCCTAAAAAGTCGCGGTGAGAGGCGGTATCAAACAAGAAATTACCAGCAATTTCCACGGCGACAAGGCTGACTTGAGATTGATCTAGGGGAAGTTCTGAACGAGCGATCGCTATTCTTTGGCGTTCAGCTTGGGGATATCCGCCCCACGCAACTAATTCCACTTCTGTTAATCGGTTAAACACCCGTTGAATTTCCGCTAATTCTGGGGGAGATAGAAAATCTGTCAAAACCACTTCCCAAGTTTTGATAGCTTGTTCCGCTTGATCAATTACACGAGCTACACTATCTCGATTTTCAACACCCTTTAAAAGTTCTTCTCGTGGCAACATTCTTAAAATTTATGAGTTAGGAATTGAGAATTAAACTGCTATAACTGTCTTGATTCTAACTTTAATTCCCATTTCAGCAGGTTCCCATTGCTAGGAATTTGTTGCATTCCTAGTTTTTTCAAAATTCAAATCGAGGCAACACGATCGTCTAGAGAATGAGCGATAATTCTTTTAAGTTCTCGCCCAGTAAAGGCAAAATTGACCAGTACTTTTACCGCTTCAAAAGTAAATCCTGTGTGTTGTAATGCGTAAACCAGGATTTTTTGTCACACGCTACTTGTGTCAGCATAACCTTGGATATTTTCTGGATCAAACTGACGTAATATTCGGGTCGCTTGCCGAGTCAGAGTTTCAGAGCCTTGAACTGCAACTAAGTATTTACCCGCGTCTAAGCGGTTTCGATAAGGCAAGGCATCACCACCACCGATGAGTAAACCGACTCCCCCACCCACAACTACACCACCCATAGCACCACTAGCAGCACCCAGCAGTCCGCCAACGATGTGATTGCCAACTTCACCCGCCCAGGCAAAAGTATCTAAACCAGTGATGAGGCTGAATGTAAAACCTGCAAAAAAGCCAAATGGTATCAGCCAGGTTGCCATCAGTTGTGCTTGCTTTTTGGCTTGGTCTTTGGGGTCAATTAAGCCAAACTCGTCAGCCGTTTTATAGCCCTTCCCAAGGATAGTACTGTTTATGCCTTCTTCTTCTAAAGCTAAGTAAGCAGCTTCGGCTTGAATGCGGTCTGGTAATACGGCAACAAGGTAATTCATTGATTTTACAATTTGTCTAATATAAGTTTTGCCTTAATTAACAGCGTATCAGTCTTGGTCGAATCGATCTTACATTGGGTAGGAGTTTGGAGTTGGGAAAGTGAGAAGAGGAGTGTGGGGAGTGTGGGGGGAAGAAGTCTTACCCCCCACACTCCCCACACCTCCCACACCCCTTGGATTTCTCACTTGTGAGAAATCCAGGGTAAGCATAGCCCGCACTTCTCTACGAGAGGCATGGTTCGACTCCGCTCACCAGCCGCTCAGTGACCACCGCAGGCATCGTACAAGTTAAGTATGAGTTAAATATATATGGGTTGATCACTTGAGCGAATCTAGTGGCTCACAAAAATTGTTTACGCCTTGTTTGAGGACATATATCAAAACTGGCGTTGCCAAAATCTTGGGAAATGTCGGCATTGCTTTTAGATGTTCCATCATCTTTTGAGGTGAAGTATTAAGCAAATCTTCCCGATATTCTTGTTCGCAAATAACCACACGCCATTTTCTAGCCAAGGCATCTAACCACTCAGAATTTGCTCTTTCTGGTTGTTGTCCTGCTCTAATAGCTAGCGTCATCGCCGCATCTTCTAAATCTCCATCACAGTCTTCAATCAAATCCAGCGCTTCCATATCGCTAGGATCGTCAGCCAATTGAGAGCGAAACTGTGCAATTTCTTGAGATGTTACTTTAGTCATGAGTCTTTGACAAGGCTAGCGAGCGAACATTCAGTTATGCTACATCATTTCACAAAATTGCTGTTATGCGTTTTCGCGGCACTTTCAAAATTCAAAATCCCTGTGGGAAAGTTCAGTTAAGAATTAGACTGTGCCATATTTAATTTTCATCTAGAGAGCGCTCATGTTGCCCACCCCACAAAGACCAATAATGCTCGGTTAAGAATTTTTAACTCGGAATTGGGTTTGGGGAAAAGGTTAAAGGGTAAAGGTTAAAGGTTTTTTCTTTCCCCTTTCCCCTTCCCCTTTTCCCCAAAACCCGACAAGTATTGCCACAAAGACTGATATTTAATTTAGGTTATGCAATTTAAATCACTTTCAGATGTTCGGTGGGAATTTTAGGCGTGTAGAGAGTTAAAATTCCGGTCTTTTTGACTAAAAAGCCTCATCTTTCAATGAGGCTTTCAGAATTTTTAATTGAGAGGTTAAGTCAGCAGTACTAGCGTAGCGCTCTGAGGGTAACAGACCGTTGTAACTGAGCTAAAGCACGGTTGTAATCCAAAATTGCTGTGACTCGATTACCTTCAGCCCTTGTGAGGTCGTTTTCAGAGTTAATGACATCAGTTTGAGTCCCTACACCAGCTTGGAATCGCAAACGCGCTAAACGTAGAGCTTCTCTAGCTTGTTCTAAAGCGGTGTTAGAGGTTTGAACATTCTCCAAACTAGATTGCTGGGTAGAGTAGGCTTGTTCTACCTGAAAGCGAATTTGGTTGCGCTGTTCAGCAAATTGAGTTTCTGCGATCGCAATATTAACACTAGACTGAGCTGCTCTTGCTCTTGCCGCTCCCCCATCATATAAATTGATGGTTGCTCTAACTCCCAATGAATAACCATCAGTAACGCTGACACTATCATTGAACTGGTCTAGTAGGTTGTAACTACCTACCAAACTAACTTGAGGGCCCAGTTCTGCAAGAGCCTGTCTACGCTGTTGTTCGCTGATATTGCGTTGTGCCAACTGCTGTTGCAATTCTGGACGATTTTGATAAGCCAGCACAATACTTTGTTCTAGCGTTGGGTTCCAAAGACCAGCTAATTGTACAGGGTCGGCGGCACTGATATTTATCCCCTGTGGCAAACTTATCCGAGTTGCTAATTGACGACGGGAAATTGCCTGCTGGGATCTAGCATTAGTCAAATCTTGTTGGGCATTGGCTAAATTCACCTGCGATCGCAACACATCGAACCGCGTACCAACTCCAGCTCGCTCTAAAGCTTCCGCATCACGCAAACTAGCCTCAGAGTTTTGCACAGCCGACTGAGCAATACGTACTTGTTCATCCGCTTGTTGCAGATTGTAGTAGTCAGTGGCAACATTCAAACGGATTGTCTCAGACTGAGTTTCTACAGCCAATTCATTAAAACGTACCTGTTCTTCAGCCGCTCTGACACTAGCTTGCACTCTCCCAGAAGTGTAAATGTTATATGACAGCTGTGCTTGACCGGAAAAAGATGTACTAGCTTCATCTGGCGATGAGATACCCGTCTGTTGTTCTTGGAGTTTCGACGAGAGCTGACTACTGGCAGACTGACTACGAGTAATATCAGCGCTAATTCCCAGAGTTGGCAATAAAGCAGCTTGTGCCTCGCGTAGAGCCGCTCGATTCCGTTCTAGCTCCAAAATAGACACCTGTAAATCCCGATTGTTACGCCGTGCTAGCTCCAGAGCTTGTGCCAAAGTAATCGGCTGATTTCCCTTAAGTGTCACTTCCTCCGGTTTTGTAGGAAACTGCAAGGGATTCGAGCTAGGAATCAAGTTATCGGGAACTTGCACCGGCCCTGATGGCACAGGAGTTGTGGTTCTCGGCACAGTGGAAGGTTGTACTGAATCTCCTGGTGCAGGAGTTACGGTTCCTGGTACAGTGGGAACTTGTGTCGAATTTGCCGGAATTGAGGTATTATTCTGAGCAATGCGGCCAATAGCATTTTGTTGTAAACAGGTGTTTGAAGCCAGTAGCAAGGCTGCTGAGGAATTAGTCTTGCTTTTCCCTGATTCCTGTGGGCATCTTGTTGCTGACAACAGTTTTGCTGATTCTCCACCTGTAGCCGAAGTTTGTAAAAATGTTTGCAACTCAGTAACAGCATTTTTCTTTTTAACCACTGGCTGCTGTGCAGCAGACAGGGGTAAAATTTTTCTTTGGACAGAAGAAGGTTTTGAAGTGTAGTTGGGAACTACTATGATCTCTGATTTCTGCCCAGAAATGCTTGAGTTACTCTGTTTTTGGTTATTTTGAGCAGAACGGCTAACATCTAGCTGTTGGGAAGAATTAGAGGTAGGTGTCAAACTGACAAATCTACCTTCATCTTTCTTAAGTACTTGTTTTATTGGCACAACAGTATTTCCAGCCGTAAATACTGGAATACTGTTATTACTTAAAGGCTTCATACTAAGTTTAGTAAAACCAAAACCAGGTAGTAGGGTTGGAACACTAACATTTGCACCATGCGGCAATTGCGTATTCATCATATCCACAACCGAGCTTTGACCATAAGTAGAAGTCAAAACACTAGGAGAAGAAGCCAGCTGTACCCCAGTTAGTTTTACAGTACCAGCCCAAGCAGGCTGAGTTGTTAAAACCGCTGCCGTGACACCTGGCAAGAAGCTATAGAATAATTGCTGTCCTTTCACCGCATCCCTCACACGAAAATCAATCTAGCGGCAGAAAACCTTTCTTCACCACAGAATATAGCACGATACTAAATTTAGGAAAGAATATACTACGATACTAAATTTAGGGTTCGGAACTCTGTTTGTCTTCAAAACGTCTAACAATGCGAGAAAGTTCCGCCTTTTCATCGATACTAACGCGAGTAGGAGCACCGCTGATAATCCGTTCGTAGTTTCTGAAAGAATCTTTAATATCGGGCCCGTCAGCAGTGATATTATACTCGCGAATGCCCTTATCATGCCAAGATCCGCGCATTTTAAATACGTTAATTGCCCGCGACATTTCTCCACGAATTTCTACGTATTGTAACATTAGAATTGTATCGGTAATCGTAGATATATGAGAGTCAGTAATCGAATGCGCTCCTAAAAATTGGTCAGTTGTGTTGGTAAAGAAACCAGTAATTTCTTCTTGTTTAGCATAACCCGTTACACCAATTACAAACTGCCTAAATGCATTATTGCTCACTCCTCTAGCTAATGCTGATAAGGAATCAATAGCAATCCGAGCTGGTTTAAAGACAGCAATTTCTGATTTAATAATTTGTAAATGGTCTTCTAAACCAGTTGATTCAGGATAGGTACAAATTATTTTTAGTAAACCTTGCTCTTCTAATTCTTCAAAATCAATTCCCCAAGAAGAAGCATTACGAGATAGTTGGGCGCGTGATTCTTCGTAAGCAAATAATATTGCCTGTTCTCCATTCAGGCAGCCATCTTGAATAAACTTACTTACTAACAAGGTTTTACCAGTACCTGTGGCTCCTGTTGCCAAAATAATAGAATCTTTAAAGAAACCACCACCGCACATTTCATCTAAGGTTTTAACACCAGAAGATACCCTGATATTAGATGAACGCTGAGTTAAACGCATTGCTCCTAGTGGGAAAATGTTAACTCCTTCATTAGTAATTGTGAAGGGATACTCACCTTTCATGTGAGTTGTACCGCGCAATTTGAGAATTTCAACTGTGCGACGGCGGCGTTCTCCTTCTAAAACGTTGCGAACAATTACTACATTATCAGAAACAAATTCTTCCACTCCAAAAGAAGCAACGGGGCCATATTCTTCACTGCGTTCAGTGGTAATTACAGTGGTGACACTCAGTATTTTGAGACGTGCTACCAAGCGAAAAATCTCGCGTCGTACTACTCCCATCGCTTCATACTGCTGAAATACTGCTGTCATTGAGTCAATTGAAACTCGTTTAGCTTTGTATTTGCGAATGGCATATTGCAAGCGTTCAATGAGTGCAGAAAGATCAAAATTACCAACGATATCTTGACCTTCTGGATCGGGAGATGCATCAAGAATAAATAACTTGCCTTCTTCGATTAGGCGGGGTAAATTCCAACCAAAAACATGGGCGTTTTTAATAATATCACTGGGTGATTCTTCAAAAGTAACAAATACACCTGCTTCATCGAAATAGGTAATACCGTTATACAGAAACTGAAGAGATAATAAAGTTTTACCTGTACCTGAAGTACCACTGACCAAGGTAGTTCTACCAATTGGTAAACCACCATGACTAATATCGTCAAACCCTTCAATCATCGTGCGAATTTTTTCTACACCCCCATTTTTTGGTGTCTTCTTGGGTTCTACTTGCTCGTTTTGACTCATTGCTTGATAATAAAAGGGTATTAAAAACTGTTGTTTTATTAGTAAAATTTGTACTCAATTTTTCCAGACTAATTATAAACTAAATGTTAAGCAAGTAGGGTGTGTTAGGTAACAATCTGACAAAAAAATAGCAAAAATAAATATTTTGCTGTAATGCTCTAGGATAAAGGGTAGTAAAGCTATTTGAACTAGAGCAATATAATGGCTACCCTACATAGTTAAAATTTACTTTATAAACGCGATCTTGTATCATTAATTATTTTACTCTTCAAAATCTGCTTCACTCAGTTCTTCATAAAGCAAATCTAGTCCAATCAATACTCTTTCTCGATCTGAGAGATCGCCAATAATTTTGCGAACGGGTGGAGGCAAAATTTTGGATAATGTTGGCGTTGCCAATATTTTATCTTCTTCTGCTAGTTGTGGGCTTTTTAATACATCGATCACTTTTAAAGCATAAACACCTTCAAACTCCTGTTCTAAAATATTTTTGAGTGTTTTCAATGCCCGAACTGAATTAGGGGTATTCCCGGCTACGTAAAGCTTGAGAACGTAGGTTTTTTTGGCTTTAATCATATATTTACAGGCTAGTTACGATAATAGAAAGACAAGATGTGTTCGCACATTGGTAATAACTAACAGTGTTAGCTTGTTCTAAGTTAATTATTAATAAATAAACTTATTTTATTTAGGAATCGAACTCCTATAGACTTCACACAAGTGAGCCAATATATCTATCAACGTCAGGCGGTAATCAAGTAAGGTTTCATTGCTTCTTCCTTCTAATTTTAGCTGGATAGAAAATTCTTCAATTACCTCCATGTGAATTTCGATTATTTGGGGCACAGGAATATTAGCATAAAATATAGTATTGATAAATTTATCAATTTTTTCTTTGAGTGTTTTGTCTGTGGTAAAATAATTTATAAGGATTAGACTGTAATCTAATTTAAGCTGTCTTAATAATCCTTGCCTTTCGGCTGGATTCATCTCGTGAAAATGCTGTTGGCTTTTTTGCATCTGGCTGGCAAATACATAGACGTACTTGCTAGTGTATGCCTTACTTAGGTTTTGTTGCGGCCAATTTGGTAAATAGTTGATTGTTGCAGAGGTCGTTGCAGTAACAGGTAAATTGCAAAATTTGGCGATAATCGCGTCAATAAATTTCCACACCCAAGAAATCCAATCTTTTTGCTTGACTAAGTAAACTAGATTATTTAAACATTTGTTAATATCAGGTCGCAGAATCAATATCGGTAATAACATTTACTCTTTAATCTATCTCTTTGATCGCCTTGACCAAGAAACGTGGGCTGATAAGTTTGGCTAACGCTTCTAGGGAAATACTTCTTGATGTGCAGTAAACTGGCGACTTTACCCCGAAATAATGCTCTGTGTTCACAAATACTGCAAGAAGGCAATTCTTGCTGGAGGGGGAAAGTAAGAAAGCTTATGCACTAAACTTAAACTTTTTAGCTTTTTTCAACTGGATATTTATTTATGCCTGCTTGTGCTAGCAACTCAAAAGCTTAATTCAGCGACTAAGTGTTAAGACTTAGTAAATTTTTGATGATGAGGTATTTGTCGCCATAAACAGACACACTACCTAATTTATTGTTTGCTTATCTGTATTTATGTATATAAATAGATATATTTTTTAATTTTTCTCCTTGATAAGATACTTAAACGAACTTAAAGGATTGTCCGATTCTAAATCATTATAATTCCTCAAGGTTCTAAAGCGAATCTTTGGGGCCATAATTGTTGTAGCCGTCACTATCGATCGGGAGTTTAAATACCAGTAAGACGCTGGGGAGGCTAGTTGCTATAAATCAGAAACGTCGCCTCTTGGAAAAATGCACTCGTCCACAAGCAAGTGTCCGTGAGGGGAAATCCCGTTGTTTTATTTAATGGCGTTGAAATAACCAGAGTTGCTTATATGAGTCTTCTTAGAGGATATGGCTTCAGGCGAAAAGACCATCAACAGTTGGCAGATGGAGATGCCGGAGGTTCCCACAGGAAGAATGACCCCCAAAGCCCTATGTTAATGCTAGATTACCCGCTTTCTGACTTTCAGGCAACCGTAGCTAGCTGCCTCCAAACATCTCCTTTGGCAGTGGTGCTGGAGATTTTTGAGCAAGAGCAGTGCGATCGCTTGGTAGTAGTGAATCAGCAGCAATGCCCCGTTGGATTGCTGTATTCTGCCCGTTTAATCCAAAAATTATTAGCACATAGTGACAATAAAAATCTAAATTTACATCAACCACTCTCTACATGGGGTCAAGGTCTCATTGAGCCAATACAGACAATATCAGCTTCTGAGCGTGTAGAGCAATTAACCTTGCACTTGGGTTATCCACAAGCCGAAAAACACCAGAACTTAGATTGGGCGCTGATTGACTCTGATGGTCGATATTTGGGTCTGCTGGATAGTTCCCGCCTGTTGCGATCGCTGGCTAAGGAACGCATGGTTGGTTTACAAAGCTCAGGCATCCAGAGGTCGCGCCATGAGCATGATGCTGATGTACAGCTGCCAAATAAAGCAAAATCATTGGGACACCAGCCACTGATACTGTTACTGGAAAGATTGCCTTGGCCTTTAATGTTGCAAACGTCTACTGGCGAAGTGTTAGCCCGAAATCCCGCCTGGTGGCAACAATTAGGAGCCTTAAAAGATCCAGAAGGAGTTAGGCGACAAGTGGAAGCAATACTGGTTCCTAAGCCCTCCGAAAAATCTGAATATGTCACCCAACGAGCAATCAAGGTTCATCCCAATGGCAGGGAGAATGAATATGGTGGTGAAGAGGAACTGACTCAGCAAGAAGCATCACCAGATGCTGTATACAGTCGCTGCTATTTGGATAGTCAAGTGGGTACTTGTACCTGTGTTGTGGAAGTGCAAAATGGTCAGGAGCGAATTTGGCAGTTTGCCAAAATTCCCTTAGATAGTCCTGAGTTTAAAGTCATGAGTGCTGAGTCAGAGGTTTTACTCAGCAATGATTTGTGGTTAGTTTTAGCTACTGATGTAACTGAACAGCAGCAGCTTTGCAAAGAGTTAGCTGCAAAAAATGCCGATTTAATTCAACTAAATCGTTTGAAGGACGAGTTTTTAGCTTGTATTAGTCATGAACTCAAAACTCCCCTAACTGCCGTTTTAGGATTATCGCGCTTGCTGGTGGATCAGCAGTTGGGAGAACTTAACGAGCGTCAAGCCCGTTATGCGGGACTAATCCATCAAAGTGGCCGCCACCTGATGAGTGTGGTTAATGACATTTTAGATTTGACCCGAATGGAAACGGGACAAATGGATTTGACGCTGACACCAGTAAAAATTAGTGCTGTGTGCGATCGCGCCCTGTCGGAAGCCAAAGCCATCCACACTCAAACTACTAAAACAACATCCCAAACTCAAGAAAGTGCCCGTTCATCTGCTCCCCAATTCTGCCTTTCCATTGAACTAGGTTTAGATGAAATGGTGGCAGATGAGTTGCGCTTGCGCCAGATGCTAGTACACCTACTTTCCAACGCCTTTAAATTCACTGAAATATCCGGCGAAATTGGGCTGCGGGTAAGTCGTTGGGAAGGATGGATTGCCTTTACAATTTGGGATACAGGTATTGGTATTCCAGAACACCAGCAACACCTGATTTTTCAAAAATTCCAACAACTAGAAAATCCTCTCACCCGCCAATTTGAAGGCACTGGTTTGGGGCTAGTATTAACTCGGGCCCTAGCTCGGCTCCACGGAGGAGATGTCAGCTTCTTGTCTCGTGAAGGAAAAGGTAGCCAGTTTACACTACTTCTGCCTCCCAGTCCCCCGAAAACAGGCTTTTCAGAGCCAGATATGGTAATCAGAGCAGACGAGAAGACACGACACCAACAGACACGGGAAAACACCGCAGCCACTCGTCAGCAGATCGTTACGCCTACACAGCATCATCCCGCGAGTTCCCAACGGTTGGTCTTAGTAGTCGAGGCTGTAGCCAGATATATTGAAGACTTGACCGAAAAACTCAAATCTTTAGGATATCGGGTAGTAATTGCGCGATCGGGGACAGAAGCAGTCGAAAAAGCTCGGCGCTTGCAACCAATAGCGATATTTTTGAATCCGTTGCTACCCCTGCTCTCAGGCTGGGATGTGTTGACTTTACTAAAATCTGACACTGCAACCCGTCATATATCTGTAATAGTTACCGCAACGGGGGCCGAAAAGGACAAAGCATTTGCTAACCGAGCCGATGGTTTCTTAAGTTTGCCAGTGGAGCATCAGGTATTGGCACCAGTTCTCGAAAAATTATGTGCTGCCCAAGTAGCTCCGCAGGTAGGGTTGGAAAATAGCGCCATTATCCCACCTAAAACCCCACTACGAATTCTCAGGTTGGTGAATCCCCAGTTGGAATCGGTTAATCCTCACCCTTCACTTCGAGAACATCGGGTGATTGAAGTAGATGATTTAGATCAAGCAGAACTTTTGGCACGGGTATGGCAATTTGATGTCATTTTACTAGATGTCGAAAGTACCACCGCCCAAATTTATCTGCAACAACTAATCCAGCACCCACGTTTGGCGGCTCTACCATTGGTTACTTGCGATGTTGCAACTACCTTAGTGGCTTCTAAAGTACCAGGGTTATCTGTATATCCTTACTTAACACCATTTACCAAAGACAACGGTAGTCGCATCGAAAAAACAGATGCCTTACTATCAGTACTACAAATTGCTTCTGGTATTTGCTGCCCTCCTAACATCTTGGTTGTGGATTTGACAATGCTGCGTGATTTTCCACAGGTAAGACGTAAGCCAGCTAAGGGTTATCGGACAGCAAAAAAT
Source organism: Desmonostoc muscorum FACHB-395 (assembly GCF_014698035.1). GTDB lineage: Bacteria > Cyanobacteriota > Cyanobacteriia > Cyanobacteriales > Nostocaceae > Nostoc > Nostoc muscorum_A. The sequence goes on along the minus strand of NZ_JACJSF010000078.1, from coordinate 5,039 downwards.
TGCTCAATTAGTAGTGAAACTGCTGAAAGGGGGTCTGAGTGGTTCCAAGCTTTAATTCAGTATTTACAAACAGCAGGCTTCAAAGCGGCGATGAGTCCTTGTTGGGCAGAAGTATTACAACAAATTCGCCACCAAAGCGTTGATTTACTACTAATTTGTTTAGGAGAATCCGCTATCCACAAAGATGTGCTAAAAGCCCTGAAAACATTGGGAGATTCACCAGATAAATTACCACCAATTTTGGTACTAAATCAGCGATTAAATCGCCCAGACACCAGTTCTTCGGTTGGGGTAGCTTATAAGGAAATTGACAAGCAGAAGAAGAATAGCTTGGAATCGATAGAGACTGTGGTTGGTGCGATCGCTACCCAAATATTACCGCGATCAATATCAATGGAAGACCTATTAGACCAGATCAATCAAGCCTTAGCTGTCAATGGTTACAATGGCAAATGTTAATTGGGTCATTGATCATTAGTCATTAGTCATTGGTTATTCGCAAAGGACAAAGGACAAATGACTAATGACAATTTAAGATATGTTTATTTTTTCATTTTTCTTTTTCTTAAAAGGAACCCGAACTAGGTTATAAGCACCTTTGGTAGATAAACTTTTGTAATCATCTGGCTGTAATTCCATTTGTAAAAACTTTTTCTGTTCAGCCAACAGCAACAGTGAAGGAGGTTGTAATCCCTTAGCAGCCTGGTTTTTAATATGCTCTATAGCCTCTTGAGGAAGTCCTAAATAATTTACATGAATGTGGCTGTAAAATACCACACTGGGCTTTTTGAAGCCAAGCATGATCAATTCTTCATTTGGTTGTTTTGCTTCTAGAATGACCGCAGATAATTCCCTTAAGGGTAATTGACGTTCTCGATCAATAAAAAACGAAGCAGGCGTTAAGACAAAAATTATAAACGCCACCAGCCCTAGTAAATTAATTCCAATAATGTAGTTCCATCGGCGGCTCAGTAAGAAACCAGCAACTAAAATTGCACAAATCAACCACATTACGCCAGCTATTACTGGTAAACCAGATTTTTGAATTAGTTCGTGAAAGTTACTGATAGCTGGGTCAGTACCTAATATATGGGTTATGTTAAACAGTGCTGTTGCTAGAACTGATAAAAACATTACATTCAACCAACCACTCACTCGGAGAAAAGTAGGGGAAAGGGGAGGAGTGGGGGAGGAAGAAACACGAGATGTTTGTCTGTCTTCTGTATCCTGGAAAAAGTCGCTCCATAAAAGCGTCACTAGGATCGCTGCTGCTGGCATTAAAGGCAAGACATAACTAGGCAGTTTGGTGACAGCAATGCAGAAAAAGCCAAAGATGCTAGCAAACCAAATCCAGGCGAATAAACCAAACTGCTGAAAACGTTCAAGGGATCGCCAGTGCGATCGCTGCCAAAACTTTAGTCTGATTATAGAAACTGGTAAATAAACGGAGTATGGCGCAAAACCCAGCAACACTACTATAAAGTAAAAATACCAAGGTGCTGAGTGACCATTAACTACTTCTGTAAAGCGTTCCAGGTTGTGATAACCAAAAAAGGCATTAATATAATTCCAGCCATTGCGCCAAATTACTAAAGCATACCAGGGCACTGACAAACCTAGAATTAACAGTATACCCACGAAGAGGCGCATTTCCCGCAATACCTCTCTAAACCTTCCTACGTAAAGCAAAAATGCACCAACAATTAGCCCTGGTAAAACAATTCCCACTGGCCCTTTAGTCAAAATTGCGCCAGCAATTAGCACATAACAAGCCAAGTACCACTTATTAGGGAATAGGGCATGGGGCATTGGGGATTGTGCATTGGTTATTAATTCTGCTCCCCCTGCTTCCCCTGCTCCCCTGCTCCCCTGCTCCCTGCTCCCTTCCTTCCCCGCGTACCCTAGAAAGAAACATAACAAAGCTGATGCCATACATCCGGTGAGCAGCATATCTGAGACACCCGTTCTTGCCCAAATAATAGTTTCGGGATTGAGTGCCATGAGCGCTGCTGCGATAAAAGATGTTAAGTAGCGGCGAGTAGGACGTGAAACTTGCTCTAATTCGTCTTGTTTAGCGAAATACCACTGTACGGTGTAAAAAGCTAAACAAATTAAGCCAAATGCTGCGATCGCAGAAGGAAGACGTACTGCCCACTCATTTACCCCAAGAATGTAATATGCGATCGCCTGACACCAGTAAATTAAAGCAGGTTTATCGAAACGAGTTTCACCATTGAAAAATGGGGTTATCCAATCACCTGTGACAAACATCTGGCGGGAAGCTTCGGCAAAAAGTGGCTCTGTCTCATCAATCAAGCCAATATTGCCCAAATTCCACCCAAAAGCTATCCAGCCAACCACCATTAACCACAAAACCGACACCGTGGCACTAAGGGCTGGATTCTTTGCTATTTTGTTGAACCACTGATCAACAGTGTGCTTAACACTCAATTTCATGCTCATTAGTCAATAGTCAACAATCACTACTCAATAGTCGTTGATTATCTATCTTTTGTTCTTCCAAGGCTCAAATTCAAATTTTTTTTATTTAACGCTTAACACTTAATACTCTACACTTCTTCGGCTTGGAACAATACCAGTTGCTCGAAGCTGCTAGAAAAACCCAAGAGGTTAACAAATTATCACCGTGGAGCTTGCTCCTAAGTCCTATTTCAGAATTTATTAATTGACAAATTAGACAATAAATGCACTACTGAAAGCAGCATAAAAATAAGCGTAGCTCAACCTGGGCTACGCTTACTCTAGTCGGCAGTGACTTGAAAGACGGATAATTTACGTAATTAGGATTACGCATCAAGTACAAAACCCCGCTTTCAAGAGCAGGGGTTATCTTAACTAGTAACTTCTCAAACATCCTCTAAGCGATCGCTCACCCATAACTTGTATATTTGACTTTTTAAATCTGGCAAACTCATAATTTTTACTTTTACGTATTAGAGGATTTCAGAAATTGCAAATTCATCATTGTTTGCAGCAATTTCTGTTGAAATCTTTGGCTCATCAACCATTAATTCCAGTTTTTCTTCCTGATTTGTGACATCAGCAAATTTATCTTTTGTATATTCACTTTCTCTGATTTGTCTAGCAATGCTTTCTAGTAGCCAAAGTTGTTCTTCTACAGACAATGCACGGATTGAGCGCTCAATTTCTAGTAAATTCAGTGATATCATTTTGCTTCTGATTCCAAGCGGGGCGTATTTTTCAAAGATATTATTATATGTCAGTCTATCTGGTTAACCTATAGCATCGCAAATTCTCCATCATTTTTCCCAAGCTTATCTTTTCACAAATCAAATGAGATTGCTATAAATAACTAGAAGCCAATTTTATGACTTTTTAATTAGGTATTACTGCTGAAGCAAAATGTACGCTAAACTGACTACATGAATTACGAAACAGCTCGGAAACTCCTCATAGATCAGACAATCACAACCGAGGAAAACCCAGATGCGCTGTTAATGCGTATGAAACAGGGGAAACCACCGGTACCCGGTCAGATCACTTCAATTTTGTTGGCATTGAAAGTGGTGTTTGAAGCCCTTAAAGATGCAAAGACCCTAGACCGAGAACTGGCTTTAGCCCTTTATCAGTTAAGCATTAAGGCACAACAGCTATTTGCCGCAGGGCGTAAAGCTGGTATAGATTGGCCACCACTACTAAAGGAAGATTTACTACGAATTTCCTTAGCATCTGAAAGTATCTTTTCAGGTATATGGCAAACCCTAGCTCCCATCAGCCTAGGGAAACTATAGAACAACATTTCAGTAACTTGTATGTGGAAAATCAGGGGCAGAGGAAGATGAGGGAGTGAGGAAGAATAATTAATGCCCCATACCCAATGCCCAATGCCCATTACCGAATTTGCAGTTCACCTTCTAACTTGTCTAAGTCAGTTTTGAGCAAAACCGTCATTTGCCCGGTAAAAGCTTTGCCACTCTTGGGTTGAGCAATTTCCACCCAATATACATAGCGATCGCCTACTCGTAATTCTCCCTTTAAAGCTTCCCGAATGGGAGTTTTAGCCAGACGTGCCGAGTTAATTACCTTCTGGTTGGGATACTGGTAAACTACCTGGGCGCGATCGTAGTCTTGATAAATCTCCAAGCCATAAATCACCCGCAAGGATTCCTGGAGACGCGCAAATGTCATGCCGTTAATGGCATCATACATGGAAATGCGCTCACTACGGATTGTGCCACGGTCTTTAGAAAATTGCACCCTACCAGGGGGCAATACAGACGCTTGAAAAGTGAATCGTTGAGCAGCAGTATCAGTCTTTTGCACAAACAATAACTCCCCACTCCTGGGGCGGAGTGTAGGATGTGCTTTAATCCAAGTGCCTACTTCCTCTGTACTTTGCCCTGGTAAAGCATTGACTTGGGAATCAAAAAGCGTTCCCACGCACAGCCAAGGTACTAGAGAAAAAGGCAAAATCAAACATTTAAGCAGGGATTTTTTGAGCATTTTTCTATTCACGACTTTCATGGAAATTTCTCTATTAGGGAGTAACCATAGTCTTCCCGTTTTTCAGCAAGATTATTTCAATGGGTCGCAGCGATCGCCCAGCAAAGCCAAATCTTTTCTGTTGGCGCTAGCGAGTCATCAAGTATAACGAGTGTTATCAGCGTCGGAGTCTCCGCCATAGCGCTATGAAGGTGCTGGAAGGAACCCCGCTTACTAAAGAAAGTGTGGTTCTATTCAGAAGAAGATCAAGCTTGGAATTATCTGTAGAAAATCTTGTCTTTTAATGTTTGAGCTATTGATTTTTTGGGAACCATACACAAAGCAATTTAGGATGCTGGTAATAGTAAATGTATAAGGCTATCTACCCAGAAAGTGGCATTTTAATACCCAAACATATCAAGCTATGAAAACAAAAAAATTACACGTTCAGCAGCTAGAAAAGGCTAATACAGCACTTTGCGCGACTAATTGGTACAGTAGCAACAGTGGGCAAAATAATTCCTTAATTGTCTACTAGAGCATAGCATTATACCAATGCTGAGGAGCTTTTCTAC
>NZ_JACJSF010000077.1 GCF_014698035.1 Desmonostoc muscorum FACHB-395 | reverse complement strand
GCTCTTGAGATAGATGGTTTTTTGCTGGCATATATCCCTATTCATAGCTAGTCACTTAATTTTATATTATACAAATAAGCTGCGTAACAGCTTATCAACTTTGGCAAACTCGCGGGTAATTTGCAGAACAGTAATCCAGCTTTGCCCTAAACCACCATCTTCTGTGGGTACGATCAGTTTCAGTAAGTTGCTTTGGCGCAAGCGATCGCGTTCATGCTTTGGTGTTCCCCCTTGAGCATCCCGCTCTACAGCAGTTTGGGCAAATTCTTTTGCTAAAGACTTAGCTAAATCAAGATAATTTTGAGACTCTTCAGTTTCGATTAATTGCATATCTTGCAACTTCTCCTGCTAACCTTCTGTGAGGAGCAACTATAAATTTGGCTGGAAAATTTTAATCTACAGTGTTTTGATATAACTACCGTACTAATACAAATATAATTGCACATTTTAACTTAAAACACAAGTTTAAATTAAATTAATTTTGATAAGGCTATAACTTAATTAGCGCAATATAAAAATATTTGATTGAGAGTCAAAAAGAAAAAATTATTTTAATCTACTTGTTTTTCAAGACCATATATGCAATATTAATAAGTTGAATCTACTAATCTACTTTAACTGGATAAGCAAACAGTAGATATTTATTAATGGGCAAAAGAGTCTGATTTTTACCTAAAACTCAAATATTGTTACAGATAAATATTTCCTTAGCAAATAGACCAGCTTGTATAGGGATTATTTTTTTGTAAAAGCAAGTCTTTTCTCCACATAAATATGCAGATTAAAATGCCAGGTAGTCACTGATTTATCTGGAATTATAACGATATTATTGCAAATTTCCCAGTGTTAGAGTAAGTCAACTTTTTTCAGGGCTAGCCATAATCTTCTAGCTTGACAAGTCATTGAAATATCTGATGACTTGCACTAAATTTTTCGAACCCAAAATATGAGGAGTGATAGAAATGTTCAATCGTTCATTTCATAATTTATTCATGGAATCGATGATTGTGGGGGCTACTTTGCTAGCCAGCACATCAGCTTACGCCCAAGATAGGAATTTAGCTACTGAGACTCAAACAAATATACCATCTGCGTTGGCGCAGCCCAACCCAGGCATCGCCACTGTCCCACAGCCAAACAATATGTCTCAGGTAACATCTGTATCTCAGTTTTCAGATGTGCAACCAAATGATTGGGCGTTTATTGCACTCCAATCGTTAGTTGAGCGTTATGGATGTATTGCGGGATATCCAAATAGTACTTATCGGGGAAACCGTGCTATTACTCGCTATGAATTTGCAGCAGGTTTAAATGCTTGTTTATCTCGGATCAATGAGCTAATTGCAACAGCTACATCTGACTTAGTTACCAAAGAAGACTTAGCTACTGTACAAAGGCTGCAAGAAGAATTTACTGCTGAACTAACAACTTTACGGGGTCGTGTTGATAATTTAGAATCTCGTACTGCGGAACTAGAAGCCAATCAGTTTTCCACAACTACAAAGCTTTCTGCTGAAGCCATCTTTGTGATTACGAATGCCTTTCAAGGCTCAGTTAACGGTGATAACACAGTTTTTCAAGATAGAGTTCGCCTCGTTTTCAAAACTAGCTTTACAGGTAAAGACACTCTAAATACTCGTCTAACTGCTGGAAACGCTACTATTTTGCAGCTTCCTGGTGGTTCAGCCGAAGGTTTGCAAACCTTCAATCTTGCTCCTAGTAACAACCAAGTAGCCGTAGATTGGCTCTCTTATTATTTCTCAGTTGGTAGCAAAATCGATGCTTATATAGGAGCAATAAATGGAGTATTTTTTGATTTTGTTCCTACTCTGAGTCCTTATCTCGATAGTGCCACAGGAGGCGGTCGAGCCTTGACAGAATTTGCTTCTTCTAGCCCTATCTATCGTATTGGTGGTGGTGCAGGTGGGGGATTTAATTATCGACTCAGCGACCAATTGGTATTGAGCTTGGGTTACTTAGCAGGAGATCACGCCAGTCCTCAACTAGACAGTGGTTTTTTTAATGGTCAATACAGCGCCTTTGGACAAATAGCATGGAACCCGAACAATAACTCTGGCATTGGTTTTACTTATGTAAATGCCTACCAAAATCGGGGAGCAATATTTGACCTGGGTAGTGGTTTTACACTTGTCGGAACAGAACAAGCTAATACTCCATTTGAACGGACAATTACCAACTCTTACGGAGTTGAAGCTTTTTATAAATTTAGTTCTCGATTTGCAGTCAATGGGTTCTTTGGCTACACTAACGCCAAAAATCTGGCAGGTAGTGGTAGTGCAGATATTTGGTACTATGCTTTGGGATTGGCATTCCCAGATTTAGGTAAACAAGGCAACCTTGGTGGTGTTCTTGTGGGTGCAGAACCTTATCGGGGTAGTAATCCAGCGCCTGCAAACGATTTATCCTTACACATTGAAGGCTTTTATAAGTATCAGCTTACAGATAATATTGCCATCACCCCTGGCGTAATTTGGATCACGGCTCCTGCTCAAAACAATGACAATCAAGATGCGGTAATTGGCACTGTGAGGACAACCTTCACCTTTTAGATCGTTAGCAAAGGTGTAAAGAATAATTCATCGAAAGTCGGCGAGTTTTTTACCTCATAATCAGCAATGCAGATATAAAGGCTAAAAAACTCTCCGGCGTTGCGTATTTGTGGAATGATTTTGCTATATCAAAATAAACGAACCACAGAGGCGCAGAGAACACAGAGGGAAGAGAAATAGAGAAGATTTTTATGTCAGTTGTGGAATATTTTTTTATTTGGAAGTCCCTAAGAGGACAGAGGAAGCAGAGATAACAACAATTACTAATTCATAATTTAACTACGAATTACGAATTATTCTACCGTCCTTCACGATTTAAACTGAGGGGTTGTTGTTCTTCAACGAGTGACGGTACATCCTGCCAAAGGCTAATTCCATCGTATAATCCTGGAGCCATTAAGAATACTTGAACCCAAAGGATATTAAACCACCAATAAAGCCCTTGGATAATATTTTCTTGGCCTATCAGAGATACTGTTACCAGATACAACAAGACCGAAATTATTAAACTAGTAACAGATGCAACTATGCCTTTTGTGGGCTGTGATAACTCTGTGAAAGGCCACATATTGAATTGCCAAACAAATCCTAAACCAACAGTTGTCCAAATTGCTGCAAAGGTTGGCCCTGTCGTTGTTGTAAATAAATCCAGTCCTAGCTGTTTAAGGAAGAATTCTGTAATCAGAGTGAGCAACAAAATAATACCTGTATGGAGCAAGCCCAAACGTGGCATTCCTAGTTCCAATTTGGTTAAAGGCCAACGTTCAAAGAAACTACCGAACACTGTTGAACAAGGATACCAATACCAAGGAATGTAAAACGGTTGAAGTCCCCACATTTGCGGCAAAAAGGTGAGCGCGGGGGCAATAAAGAAGACGGCAAAAAAGATATTGAGAAAGCCACTCACTGGATGCCAGTTGCGGACTTCCTCAGTGGTGACAATCGTGTTGTCAAAGAAGAATAAACTGGCGGCGGCGGCAATAATTGCTGTTTGTCCCCACAAGCCAACGGGTGTATCAGTAAGAATTGCTTTTGCAGAAATTAATTTCCAAGCTTCACCAGTAATATAAACTAGCGCCAACAACACGACTAAATTCACTGTTCCTCGTCCAAATCTGGTAGAAGAGAAGCGAGAACCTGGATAGCCGTTGAGAGAAAAACCTAGATGCCACCACCAGACAAAGCATATCGTGATGTAAGTTAATTTTGTTCCCACATTTAGCTGAATAATTTGACCAAATATGAGTTCAAAAATATAGCTAATGATAGCAATCACAGCAATAAAAAGCAGCCCTTTAAATGGCTGATTCTTCCAAATGCTCCGTCTCTGAATTGGATTTGCAACACTCATAGTATCAACTTAAATAATGTTGGATTTATTAGGGTTAAAGCACAATATGCTTGGTAAAAAAATCTTCCTTCTCTTTCTTCTCTCTGTGTTCTCTGTGCCTCTGTGGTTCGTTAAAAAAAATGACTTTTACAAAGACTGCTAACCTTAACCCAAGCGTATTGGGGTAAAGCATTCTGGTAAATTTTATACCAGTTCTGCATGAAGGTAGGACTATATGAAGAACGAACCGCAAAGGACGCAAAGGACACAAAGAAAGAAATAAGAAGTAAAGGAAATTTGGTGCAGCTTCACCCCAATAGAGAATGCTGCAATTACAACCAAGGATGGCGCGGGGGATAGACACCATTGAGGAAGTAGTTACCAACAGCGTAGTATTTCCAACGCACGGGATCGTGGAGTGTGTGAGCGCGGGCATTTCGCCAGTGGCGATTGTAGTTGAATTCCTCCAATGTGGACTTAGTACCTGCTAGTTCAAATAATTTGTTGGTAGCTAGTAATGCTGCTTCGGTGGCTAAGGCTTTGGCTTCAGCAACTGCGATCGATGCTTCAACTACCTTGGGTTCTTCTAAACCTGACTCGTTGGCGATGTCCAGAAATTCGCCTGCACGACGTAGCAATGCTTCAGCAGCGTGAACTTGAATTTGGACATTGCCTAAGTTGTACAGTGTCAGGGGGTCTTCGTAACCTTTTTCTAAATTGCTGTCAACCCAAGGGCGAGTATAGTTGCGGACAAAGTGAATGGTGTCACGAACTGCGGCTTTAGCAATTCCCACATCTACGGCGGCTTGGATGATTTGCGCGATCGCACCCATTGGTGTGGCCCGCTCAAAAGCTAAGTAGTGCGGAATCACGTGTTCTGCCTTAACTTTCACATTTTCAATAATGGTAGTGCCGCTAGCGGTGGTACGCTGTCCGAAGCTCGTCCAGTCATCGAGTAGGGTTAATCCTTCGGCATCTCTTTCGACAAATGCCACCACTGTTTTACCATCTGGATTACTGGCAATAACGGGAACCCAATGTGCTAGTAATGCCCCAGCAGAATAGTATTTGCGTCCATTGAGTACGAAGTCAGATCCATCTGGTGTTAATTTTGTCTGCACATCGTTAACAGACTTAGTGCCAATTTCCGAGAAGGCGTTACCAAAGCGTTTACCTTGTAGAACCAAATCAAAGAAGAACTTTTTCTGCTCATCAGTACCATCCAACCGAACTGCTTCCACCATATAGAGGTGGTTTTGGGGAATTTGACCGAGGCTAGAATCGGCTTCGGAGATGATTTTAATTACTTCTGCTAGAGTTGCATTTGATACAAAAGCCCCGCCATACTCTTTAGGAACCGTAATTCCCCACAATCCACTTTGGGAGAACTTTTCTACTTCCTCAGCAGGTAAACGCCGATTTTGATCGCGTTCCGAGTCTCCCTTGGCAAACTCAGCTGCTAATTCGTGAGCGATCGCGATCGCTTCTTTGTCATCCCGAATAATATGTGCCTTCTGGTCTGTATTGATTACTGATGTCATGGTAAAACTCCTTGATTGTGATTGAGTGACTCATAATCGCCACTCCTATGAGACAACACAAAATACCCATTTGAGGGATGGACATCTTGCCCTTTAACCGAACCGTATGATCTATACTCCAACTAACTCATCAGCTGTCCGACGATTAGCTTTAAGTTCGCGCACAATCGGAATTACTGTCTTACCAAATGCAGGTAAATCATCTGTGTAGTGTAAGAAGCCACCGAGAATTAAATCAACTCCCGCTTCATGAAACTGGCGAATCTTTTCAGCCACCTGCTCGGCAGTGCCAATCAAGCCTGAACGGAACCCATCGTTATACTGCACCAAGTCTTCAAAATTGGAATTCGCCCACATTCCCTGACCTTCACGAGTAGAAGATCCGGCTTGTTTCACTGCTTCACCAAATCCTTTCACCGCCTCTACATCGGCTTGGGCAATAATATCGCGCAATACTTCATGGGCTTCTGCTTCTGTATCTCGCACGATGATAAAGGAATTCAGACCAAACTTAATTGTGCGTCCTGCTTGACGAGCTAATTCAGACACCTCTGCAATCTGCTCTCGCACCCCTTCTATGGTGTTGCCATTCATGAAATACCAATCAGAGACGCGACCAGCCATGCGCCGCGCAGCTTTGGAATTACCACCTTGGAATATCTCCGGGTGTGGATTCTGATTAACTGGTTTCGGCTTCACCCAACCGCCATTAATGCGGTAAAAATCGCCTTTAAAGTGAAACTCATCCTCAGTCCACAAACCTTTGAGAACGCGGATAAATTCTTCTGAACGACGATAGCGTTCGTCATGATCTAACCAATGTTCACCATATATAGTGAATTCATCTTTGAACCAGCCGCTAACTACATTCAGAGCGAACCGTCCGTTAGAGAGAAAATCAATGCTAGAGCCGATTTTAGCCACTACTCCCGGATGCCACAATCCAGGGTGAACTGCTGCAATTAGCTTTAATTTCTTGGTAACTGGAGCCAAGGCTGATACGGTTGTTAATGCCTCTAACTGATATTCAGCGCCATAGCTGGCGATAAATCTAGCTTGTGCTAGTGCATATTCAAATCCAACTTCTTCAGCAGTCTGAGCCAGTTGAGCGTTATATTCATAAGTCCAATCTGTGCGTTGGGGAATTTTACTAACAACTAACCCACCGCTAACGTTGGGAATCCAGTATGCGAACTTAATATCTACCATAGTTGTGTGTTTGTAATTGAAACTGCTTGGTTAGTAAAAGGAGGCAGGAGGCAGGAGGCAGGAGCCAGAAGGCAGGAGGCAGGAGGAAATATTTGGAATACAAACAACAAGAGCAGCCCTTTTCCTGCTAGCGTTGGGGAGTAAGATTCAAAGCTTCTCTGCTTTTAGGAGAGAGGTTAAAGTTATTGCATCCGAACGAGAATGATAGGGAAAAATTTTGATCAAAATTGAAAGCTTGAGAGCGGCTGCAAACTACTCTGAGTTTACAAGTAGACAATTTCAGGTTCTTATGGTCGTAATATACCACAAGCCGACTGAACTACCGTAGTTTTTAATGAATCAGACTTTATCACGAGAATTTTTCCGATGTCGTGACTTGATATACTTAAATTCCATTTCCATATTCCAAAATGGAATACTGCTCAATTTGGCTGTGTATTTAATTATTATTTTATATTTGCTGACTATCATCCTGATTCAGTCTGATTTAGTCAGAACAACCAGAAATCAATATTTGACTAAAGTTTTCATACTATTCCAGATCGTGATAAGCAACTGATTTTCATGTGTCATCTGCAACTATGCACAGCAGAAATAAATGTGGTAGTGTGAACTACTAAACCACGGCAAAAAGATATGGATGCCGTAGTTAAATAGATGTCTCGTAAAAAAAGGCACAGGAAAAAGACTTATGACACTTCAGTTTGGAATTTGGTCGCCGGTCTGTGGTGGATGGTTGCGGGTTGTCAACCATGAGGCTAATTTATCCACTCAAGATTTAGTGAAGCTGGCAGTTCAGGCAGACGAGTTAGGTTATGACTTTTATTACATTCCTGAACATTACTTAAATGCAGTTCATGGGCCTAACTATAATGTCGCTGATGCTTGGATTACAGCAGCTTTCGCAAGTTTGAACACCAAGAATATCAAGATTGTTGCGGCTGTACAACCTGGTTTTAAATTGCCTGCGGTCATTGCGAAGCTGAGTGCAAACATTCAAAATCAACTTAGTAACGGCAGATTTGCTCTCAGTGGTATTGCAGGTTGGTGGAAATTAGAAGTAGAAAGCTATGGAGATGTCTGGCTACCCCACAGCGATCGCTACGCGCGATTAGAAGAGTACATTAATGTAATTAAGGGACTGTGGACAGTTGAAGACTTTAATTATGTTGGCAAATACTACAATATTGCGGGTGGTATTCTCACAGATAAGCCTACACCAACACCACCTATTTTTATTGCCGGCGAATCAGACAGGGCGATTGATTTAGCGGCTCGTCAGGGAGATTATCTATTTATCAATGCTGATGAACCTGAAAAAACGGCAGCATTGGTGCAGAAAGTGAAAAGATTAGCTAGCGATCGCTACGGTCGTCAGATTAAAGTAGCAATGAGTGCCTTTGCGATCGTTGCTGAACATACTACCCAAGCTGAAGCCAGATTAGAAGCGATTTATCGTTCTGCCGATCAGGAGCAGATTAAGTACTTTCAAGAACAAATCGATCCTAACGTCGTTGCCCACAACAAACTCGATATCAAGCAAACCATTGAAGCTAACCTTGGTTTATCTGCTCAACTCGTTGGCGATCGCTATACTATTATTCAACGTCTGAAAGAATACGAAGCTGTTGGCGTTGACTTAATAGTACTTAAATTTGAATCTATGTTGGAAGACACTATTCGCTTCCACGAACTAGTCATCTCAAAATATACACAGCAGAATAGCTTAATTCCCTTGTAATTAACAAATGGGGGTTTAATTCCCCTGCCTTCAAAGGCAGCAAGTTTTGATGCCTAATTAAAATCCCCGTTACAAAATCTAATTACGAATTATTTTATCAAACAGAATTCAGGAGTCAGAATGGGCTAAACGCCCCGCTACCGGTAACAGAATTGAATTCTGTGCGACTGATGGATAGCGTAGCGATAGCGAGTATTAGAGCGTCGCATCTTGATTCTGACTCCTGAATTCTGACTTCTGAATTCTTCTTCAAAAATCTTGCCCTACCCAGCATGAATAAGATTAAACTCGAAGATATTACCCTAAACCACATCAAAATTTTAAAAGCAGTAGATGACTGTGGTAGCTTCTCAAAAGCAGCGCAAAAACTAGGTTATAGCCAAGCATTAATAAGTAAAAAAGTCAAACAAATAGAGGATTATTTCGGAGTGATTCTGTTAAATCGCTCTCCCGGCTCTATATGCTTGACTCATAAAGGCAAGAAATTAATTTCTCAGACATTTAATGTCGTAGAAACTGTAGAAAATCTGCAAGAAGAATTTCAGGCAACATTTAGCGCTGAAGGTGAAGATTTGATATTGGGGGCTACTAATTTAATTTTAGAAGTCTGGCTAAAACAATATTTACAGCGATTTCAGCTTTGTTTTCCAGGCAGAAATCTCAAAGAAATTGCGGTTAAAGATGGCAGATTTTTTTCCAATTCTCACCTCATAGAAATGGATCTACTGCTCAACACTTGCTCTGGATATAAAGAAGAACACCACTGCACTAGATTAAAAACTCATAAAATGCTGTTGTTTTCCTTTGGAGCAAGCAAATATTTAAATGAGCATAGCTTAGTTAAAATAAATGATATTAATCTAGCTGATATTGTACTTGTAGATGAGGTTTACCAAGAACTATCCAAAAATCCATTTTTGAGGAACAAATTAAGTGGTGTATACGTATTAAACAGTTATCAAGATGTACTAAATTATGCTTCAAAAAACCAAAAACTAACTATACTACCTGATTTTTGCCAAACTGAGGTAATAGCTGAATACCAAGTTTTAACTATGATTATTCAAGATGTTAATGAATATGGTATTTATCTTCATGTTCCTCGCTTTAGTGAATTGTTAATATCCGCAGAGGGTTTGGTGAGAAGCTTTAGACTCGATCAAGACAATTTGGAAAGCTTGCCTAATATAAACCTAATTTTAGGTAGTTATTCTCCCAAAGAACAAAATATTTTGAGGATAGGTATTCAGAGGGATTCTATAGGGCAGTTTATTGCTGGTTATGGGACTAAATATATTTCTGATTTACAAAGAGCATCTTCATCATTTAAACAGGCTATTTTCAAAAATATTGAAATTACTCGAAATTTCGAGTTACAAATTCTGCCGTTTGACTCTGGGGAACAAATGAACCAACAGATGAAACGGGGAGAATTAGATATTTGTGTTTTAGATGATATTTCTCTATTGAATAATGGTAGCCAGTTCTTCGATGATTTAAGTTTTGGCTCTAAATTGATTGGAATTGCTTCGTATAATCTTTTAGGCCAAGATATAAATATTGTTCTGCATAAAGATTCTTCTATAAACACTGTTCAGGATTTGAAAGGCAAACGAATTTCCACTTTATTTGGTTCAAATGCTCATAGGTTCATCATTACTCTTTTTGACCTCTATGATATGGATGTCAGTAAAGATTGCAGATTAGTGAATGAAAATCCTTATAAAGCAAGTAAGAGTTTGGCCAATAAAACCATCGATGCTTACGTGTGTTGTTATACTTTTGCCTCAATCTTAGAAGGATATTCTTTTGTCAGAAAGCTACTTTTATCACAGACAGTTAGTTTAAGAATTCCATCCATTAGAGGAATTGTCTGTCGTTCGCAGTTCATTAAAGAAAACCCAAAAATTGTTATTGCTTATTTACATGATTTAGTAGTTGCTAACTATTGGTTTAATTCATCTCCAATCAAGGCAGGAGATATATTAGCTAAAGTGATTGATATGAAAACAACTCAAGTAAATCAGTTTTTTAATCCTGTATTTGGGAACCGCATCGATCCGACCCTCAAACCTCAATGGTCTTGGTTACTTAAAACTTTAAATCGTAGGTTAGAAGGAAAATATGGCATTTCACTATTTGATGTAGATTTTTGGATAGATGATTATTTTTTAAGGCTTGTCTACAACTTACTGAATCTAGATTATCACTTTCATCAGGTTTCTTTTGCAAGTGAATTTTCCAGCAGCTATTTTGTAGAGGAACAGTTTAGCCGACACATGAGAGTTCTTTCTAATAAATTTGATCTACCGATACAAGATGGAAATAGCTGTCATTGAAGTTTATATTTTTTCAGGGTAAACGCAAGAAAAATGACATGATAATATGCTAAAAAAATCGAGCCGTGTAGGTCTTTTCAATGGGTGTAGGATTTGGGACATCATCTGAAATTACAGGCAAAAATAAACAAGACTTACAACTTGCATCTGCAACAGATTTTGAACAAGTTTATCAGCAATTGGCAGATAATTTTAAGGATTTACAAGACCCAAGAATTTAACTAGCAATACCTTTCTTTCAATGTTTGCGAATTGGTTTAATGAGGTTTTTACCTCCAGGATTTCTTAGCAGAGGTGACTGATTACGATTTAGAGAGGGTTCGATCATGACAGTCTACACCTTATTTTAGCGTGGTGGAATCCGAGGCGAGGGCATCTCAATCTCGCTTTATCTTCCTCAAAGCTGGAAAGTTAAGCACCTTCTGTCCCGATGTAACCTAGCCAAAGGTGTGTAAACCATTGGTTCCCATTCGTCCTTCAAGCGCTGTTCCATCACCCCAACCTGGCAATCGTAGACTGTGGAGAGTGGTTATTGCTTTTGACCGAGCGAGGCGATCGCTTACGTTGGCACACTTTGAAGCGTAAGTGATATTTTGTTTATTTTCAGTAACATCAAGGTATGCCTCATCTAGCGCAACTCCTTCTACCAAATCACTGTAGCGTTTGAATATGGCGTGGATGGAAGTGGAAATATTTCGGTAAACGTCGAATCTCGGTCTGACAAAGATTAGTCCAGGGCAACGAGCGATCGCAGTTATTGAAGGCATCGCGGAATGAATACCAAACTTCCTCGCTTCATAACTAGCAGCTGCAACTACGCCTCGCTGATTCGGGCTGCCACCGACGACTAACGGTTTGCCTCGGTAGCTAGGGTTATCCCTCTGTTCCACCGATGCGTAAAAAGCATCCATATCAACGTGAACTATTTTCCTGGTTCTAGCGACAGATTCTTGTCCCAAGGGTAGCTCCACTACAAAAAGTCTCGCTTTTCACACCATCTTCAAGCAAATTAAATCCTAAATTAGAAATCCTATAGTACACTAGCACTAGTTTGAGCCAAATTTTGCACATCTGCAAATTATTTAAAGCTTGCTTGAACTTTCTACTATCAGCCCCGATTGGTTTTTCTGTTAATGAGTAAGCGTGACAATGTGGCTCAAATTTGGTGTAGCTCCAGATGGACAATTAGTCTGTGTTGAAGATATTGGTAGTGGTAAGACTGAGCTTTTATGCCCTTACTGTTACGGTAAGCTAACTGCTAAGAAAGGTAAGGTAAAGCAACATCATTTTGCACATTCTTTAGCGACTTGCTTACCTGTAGCTAACCATGATTTTCCGATTTTACCACTCTATGATAATTTTAATATTTACCTATCGCGTAAAGATTTAGTACAGTTAAAATTGCTGTGGAAAGAATACGGCTCAATCAATTACCCTATTAGCCCTGGTTTAGTTACTCCAAGCCTTCTCAAAGCTGGAATGTTCCAGAAAAACGTGTATTTAACTCCTCCAGCTTATGAGTTTACTAGTTTAGGAAAAATTCCTGTTGGGGCACTAAAATTCAATTTATTCAACGAAGTGCAAGAACCTCTGTTGCTCAAAAAGCTACTAAAACTAGAGCTAGCAACCAAACATGCATTATACAAAAATGCGCCAGATAAGTCATATCGGCTCACCGACTTGACACTTTATCGCGCTCAACTTCAACGCATTTTATCTTGTACTCTGTATTTTTTAGAAATTCAAACTAACATTGGTACTTTGCACAAGATAGGAGTTACCACCAGACCCATCCAACAGCGATTGACAGAAATAGAAACGGATTTACTTATTCCTTACCAAACTATTGCTATTCAAATACTTGGAACTTGGTCACGCAGGGGTAATGTAGAACTATATTTTAAACACCGCTATCATAATTACAATTATCGCATTGGTAGTTTAACTGAGTACTTCAAATTTGGTGCTACCGATGCTAACACTGTCCTACATGAGCTTCAACAAATGAAAGATAAAGTACTTTCTCCAGTCGAGATAGACATTCTTAAGAACAACATTAGCTTATCTCAAGTTGCTATTTAGCCTATACTCATGCTCTGCAACAGCCAACTTCCATATTTCTATGCGATCGCCAAAGCAACACTAATTGCTATCTAAGCGAACGGCGATCGCAGATGTGGTAATTTTCACTCCAGTATAGATTTACAAATTCATCTCTCGGCAAGGGCAACCGGGAGTAGTGAAGGACTACTGGGAACTAAGGGATTTTCTGGATGTACGCTGTAAAAATCGGAGGCTTTTATATTTTCAGTCGGGAGTGTGTGCCAGTATTTGTTAGGGTGGGGCAGGAGAAAAGTATACCAAACTCTACTTTGCGGTAGTAAAAATAATCTATTCACCGCGCAGTTTCTTGAGTTCTGCATCTGTAAACGGATTCTTACCAGCGCGTAACTCTTTTACCCAACGCTGAAATTGTATTTTCCATTTTTCATCTTCAGTTTCAGCAATATATTATGCCTCAAAGTCCTTAATTGCTCCCTTGGTGTCACCTGTCAACGTTCTGGTTAACCCTCGACCTGCTTGAACTTGGGGTATTGGGGCTTGCTGAGAGACAATCCAATACTCAACTGCAATTAGATAAAATACTGATGATGTAAATTGTGTATTGGACAGAAGTGCAATCTTAGATGATGTTCTTCAAAGTTACGCGATAGCCACGAAACACATCAACGTAACTTTGAAGAACATCAACGCACTAAGAACGCAGCACTACAAAGCCTTAAGGCTATCTTGCTACAGTTGACTCGAAATCATTCTTGAGGCGCGAAGGCGATTGCACGGGGTGTAAATTTCGAGCAATTCATCTTTACTAAAAGCGATTGTCTCTTGCCATTGATGCTGACCGTAAAGTAGTAATAACTTTAGACTTGTCCGAAAATTCCAAAGCCAAAGTGTTCAAAGCTTTGAGACAAAACTTTGATATTCTTGCAGAAACGCAGTTATAAAGGTTTGAGATAGTTAGTGATAATTTAGAAACATAAAATATTTATCCAAAAATAACGCTTAATTTTCATCAAGAAAAGTAGATAAAAATTATTAATTTTAAATTTTCTCATACTCTATAGCAGAATCCATAGATGCCTGCCAAAGGGCTGGTTATAGAGTAAAAATAAAAGCTTGACATGACTAGCTCGGAATGCAGCAATATATGAAACAAATATTCTTACAAGGTAGTTGATTCTTCTGCCTATCTGTGATAATTTTCTTTTTATTAACCCTAAAATACTGTAATCTTATCGAAATACCGTTCTTTATGTAATTTCGTTAACTTAGTTGCAAGGATTTGGAGTTAAGAATAGATAGCTACTCTATCGAGC
This sequence comes from Desmonostoc muscorum FACHB-395, assembly GCF_014698035.1. Classification (GTDB taxonomy): domain Bacteria; phylum Cyanobacteriota; class Cyanobacteriia; order Cyanobacteriales; family Nostocaceae; genus Nostoc; species Nostoc muscorum_A. The sequence goes on along the minus strand of NZ_JACJSF010000077.1, from coordinate 22,633 downwards.
TTATTTATTGCAGGTAGTACATTGCAAATCAGCGAACTAGAAATTAATCTCTAAGCCAGGGCAACCTTATGAGCAAAATACGTGCTGTGATTGTTGATCCCAATGTGCTGGGGTGTTTGGCACTGAGTGAGGTGGCTGCACCAAAATATCGTCAGCGATACCATGCCGCACAACGAATCTACTTTGCAGAATCTAATCCTGTGCAGTATGCCGATGCTTTATTGAAAAACAATAGTTTGGCAGATCCGATTCTCTTCTTTAGAGCAAATCATCTTTCCTAATTTATTGACCAAATTTTTTCAAGTGTTAAAACGATAGACATTTGAACCCAATATCTAATCAAGATCGCACTTTTTTATGAAACTCTTCTATACAGTCAACTCTCAATACGCACGCATAGTAAGGGTCGCTATCCTTGAGCTAAATTTATCTGAGCGGGTCGAACTAAAAATAGTCGCTGTTCGCGATCCAAACAGTGAATTACTAAATTACAATCCCACAGGTAAAGTTCCAACGCTAGCGACTGACGACGGATTTATTTTGAGTGAAACATATATCATCAGCACTTATCTCAATCACTTAAATCCTGAAATTAAACTTGTTGCTGACAATTCTGACGGATTTTACCAGCAACTTGAAGGCATAACAAATGCATTTCTGGATGGCATTAGCACTTGGACGCGCGAGCTAAAGCGTCCAGATAAAGAGCAGTCTCCTGGAGTGATCGAGTTTGAGCGATCACGGGCGTTAAGAATTTTGGACTACTTCGAGAAGATATCAGATAAACTCGACCAAACTCCAAAACTTGCTCATATAACCCTTGTCTCTGCACTTGGACTAGAGATCCGTCTTCCCGATCTGCAATGGCGGCAGAAATATCCAAAACTTGCCCATTGGTACGATGAATTCTCTAAACGGCCCTCCATCCAAGCAACAAGACCAGAGTCCTAATAACTAACACTTCCTTGTTCTAAACAAGAGAACGGAAAAAGCATAAGTACGCCCTCGCAAATACAAACATGAGTAAGAAAAAACAACTTAAACTCGGAGCATTTTTACCCGGTAGCGGTCATCACGTAGCAGCATGGCGGCATCCCAACACCCCGGCTGATGGAGGTCTGAACTTCCAACATTATAAGCAGCTAGCACAAACGGCTGAACGGGGTAAATTTGATATGCTCTTCCTCGCTGATGGTTTGGCTGTCTGGGATAGAGGACAAGGGGCTGAGGCTTTTAGCCGTTCGGGACAATTCAGCGTCCACTTTGAACCTTTAACTTTGTTGTCGGCTCTGTCTGCGGTGACAGAAAATATCGGGTTGGTGGCAACATCATCAACAACTTATGATGAGCCTTTTCACCTCGCCCGCAAGTTTGCGTCATTAGATTATTTAAGCGGTGGTCGTGCCGGATGGAATCTTGTAACCTCCTCTGCTGAAGCCGCAGCGCAAAATTTCAGCCAAGAAAACCACCTAGAACACTCGCTACGCTATGAACGGGCGAGGGAATTTGTGGATGTTGTCACCAAACTTTGGGACAGTTGGGAAGACGATGCTTTCCTCCACGATAAGGAGTCAGGTATTTACTTTGATGCAGAAAAGTTGCATGTTCCCCACCACAAGGGCAAACATTTCTCGGTGCGCGGCCCGCTCAATGTGCCGCGTCCACCACAGGGATATCCAGTAATCGTACAAGCTGGATCTTCCGAGCCTGGACAGGATTTAGCTGCCCAAACAGCAGAGGTGATTTTCACTGCACAACAGACATTGGCAGAAGCTCAAGCCTTCTACACCAGCGTCAAGGGGAGATTGGCTAAATACGGACGTTCTCCTGACCATCTCAAAATTATGCCAGGGGTATTCCCGGTAATTGGTAAAACTGAGCAGGAAGCTAAGGATAAATATGAGCAACTTCAGGAGTTGATTCATCCCCTGGTTGGGCTAGGGCTGCTTTCTGGGCTAGTGGGTGGCCATGATTTGTCCAAATATCCCCTGGATGGGCCACTGCCGGATCTGCCTGATACCAACGGTGGCAAAAGCCGCTTACAGTTGATTACCGATCTTGCTCGTAGAGAGAATTTAACAATTCGACAACTGTATTTGTGGATTGCAGGAGCGCGGGGACACCGAACGATTCTCGGAACACCAGAACACATTGCCGATCAGTTAGAAGATTGGTTTGTTAATGGTGGGGCTGATGGATTTAATATCATGCCGCCCTGGCTGCCTGGGGGTTTAGAGGAATTCGTGGACTTAGTAATTCCCGAACTGCAACGCCGAGGAATATTTCGTACTGAGTATGAAGGTAGTACTTTACGCGAAAATCTTGGTTTGCCCCGTCCGGTGAACCAGTTCACCACAAAAACTGCTCCTGAACCTGTGGGTGTTGGTTCCTTGGCATAGTCTTGGTTGAACAACTGGCAGCGTTTTTGAAGCGATGGCTTTGATTTCCTCAAACTTCATCTGGTTTGTTATTCCAGTGGTTTTAACAATACAATCAAGTCGTCTCTAAGGAAACTTTTTATCGTGTTGGGCATCCTGACGGTTCTTCTATCCTCCTTTGTTTTGACGTTTCACAACGTTACTGTCCGAGTTTTGTTTTCAGAACATCTCGTACTAGGTTTATTTTTACTCGGTGGATACGTTAAACCGGATTTGCAGAATTCCTTCTTACTGATGTTCATGCGAATGCTGCTGGTGGTTCCACTGATGGCATCTCTATCATTTAAGCTATATCCATCTGCTTGGACAGAATTTCAAGACTTGTTCACTCGCAAGCGCAGGGATGTTCTAATCCAAGCTCTTGGCTGTGGGTTGCTGATGTTTGTGTATATTGCCTCACTTTACATTGCTATTGGCTTGATTCCCACAGGCATTGCCTTGACCCTCTTCTTCACCTATCCCGTATTTACAGCGCTGCTGTCTTGGAGGTTTTTTGGCAATCGCCCCACATTGTTCCGTTGGCTGGTAATGGCTATTATTCTGATGGGAAGCGCTCTCACCATTCCCCAATCTTCTGCTACCTACAGCAGTCATACCATTGCAATCGGCATTTTCGCTAGTTTTGGTGCTGGGATCGTTTATGCCTTTTATTGCATCATTGCTCAAAAATGCTTAGAAAAATTCCATCCAATTCCCTTTACCTGGATCAGTTTTGCCTCAACTCTACTGCTTTCTGGTGTTAGCTTACTGTTTTGGCCAGCTAAGAGCGGCCAACTTGATTGGACACCTCTATGGATTGGTAGCATATTTTCCGGTCTTGTCAGCTTTCTTGGACACACTTTAAACAATGTGGGAATTCAGATGGTTGGTGCATCTACCGCTTCTATAATTGGCTCTAGCAGTCCAGCATTGACAGCGTTAGTTGCATGGATAACCATTAACGAAACTTTAAATGTAATTCAGAGTATAGGGATTGGTGTTGTCACATTGGGCATTGCGTTACTTAGTGCAGAAGGTTTTGTGAAATCGCTCAAAATTAGGGGTTGAATTGGGAATTAATATCAATTCCGGTTAATCACTTATGATTACCGCATCTGTGCAAAAATCGGAAAAGCCTCTTTCCCCCTGCTTCCTGCGGTGTAAATTATAAGTCTTTAGCCGGACACAATATTAAGATATGCCTTTCTCCGCTATCCTTTTCGATCTTGATGGGACTTTAACAGATCCGAAACCTGGCATCACTGGTTGCATTCAGTATGCGCTCTCTGAACTCGATTACAAACCACCGAATGCTGATGAATTAAATTGGTGTATTGGCCCACCACTGAAAGATAGCTTTTCGCAATTACTCAATACCTTGGATGGTACAGTAATTGAACAGGCTCTTTCCCTATATCGTCGTCGCTTTGCCACAATTGGATTATTTGAAAATTCCCTTTATCCCCAGATTCCAGAAGTTCTAAAAGCTATTCGTTTTGCTGGTTATAAAACTTTTGTGGCGACTTCTAAACCATATATTTATGCGGCACAGATTATTGAATTTTTTGGCTTATCATTGCTTTTTGATGGTGTTTATGGTAGCGAACTTGACGGAACGCGGAGCATAAAAGGTGACTTAATTCACCATATTTTATTAACAGAAAAACTTTTACCCTCTACTGTGGTGATGGTAGGTGATCGCTCACATGACATCATCGGAGCCAAGCACAATCAAATCGCCTCAATTGGTGTCACCTATGGCTATGGAACTGAGGAGGAATTGAAATCTCATGGTGCTGACTTAATTGCCCATTCTCCAAGTGATATTCCCAAATTAATAATTCGTAAATAATGCCACCATCTTTAACACTTTTCCATAGCTTACTTCTATTTAGTACTGCTTTCATTGCAGGTGGATTAAATGCTGTAGCGGGTGGTGGAAGCTTTATCACGTTTCCAACTCTCATCTTTACAGGTGTCGCCCCGATCGCAGCTAACGCCACCAATAATACTGCAATTTGGGTGGCTTCCCTAGCCAGTGCTGGAGCATATCGTCAAGATTTGGGCATCGAGCGGCGAGATTTTTTACTTTTATGTAGCGTCAGTTTAATTGGTGGCATGATTGGCTCCATCGCCTTGTTGTATACATCGCCAGATGTCTTTAAAAAGCTGATTCCCTATCTATTGCTGCTAGCAACAGTTGTGTTTACCTTTGGCGAACCGTTCAAAAAGTGGTTGCAGCGTCAAAACCAGAATACCTCACCGGAATCTGTACCGTTGTTTAATTTGGTACTGGCTCAACTAGCGATCGCAATCTATGGCGGTTTCTTTGGCGCAGGTTTAGGGATTTTAATGCTGGCAACTCTAACGTTTTTAGGTATCAAAAGTATTCACAAAATGAATGCTTTCAAGACATTTTTAGGGAGTTGTATCAATGGTATTGCCATTATTCCATTTATTTTTGCAGGTGTGATTGCTTGGCATCAAGCTATTTTGATGGCAGTCGGTGGCTCTCTTGGTGGTTACTTAAGCGCCCATTATGCTCGTAAACTTGAACCCCACTTAATTCGGAAATTTGTCATGATTGTTGCCTTTACAATGACTGCCTACTTTTTTATTCACGGTTAAGAACTGGGAACTACTCAGGGGTGATATATGGAAGCATCAAAAAAATCACAAGTCATGCTGCGTGCTTTTAGTTCTAGAAATTTTCGCCTTGGTATCTATTTAACGAAGCATAGCAATGTATTGGAATCAGGTAAAGTTCTAGCTTTGGGTATAGGTTTTATGGGAGTAGGCTTAATTGTCTTTGCCCTATCTCGTGTGTTCTGGTTTTCACTGCTTTCATTATTTGCAGCTGGTTTCGGCTTTATTTTGCAGATCATTGCCGGACACACTTTGCTTCAGTTGTTAGTGAGCGATGAAAATCGCGGGCAAATTACCGGTCTTTACGTTATGGCATCTACAGGCACAGTACCTATAGGTAACTTAATAGCTGGCGCACTAGCAAGCAAAATTGGTTGTAGCAATACTGTCATCCTTGGTGCAAGTATTTGTATTGCAGGCTCAATTTTCTTTATGCAGCAAATCTCCACCTTTCGCGCGCGATCTGGTTCGTCTGAATTTACGTACTGAAGGAGCTTAAAAGAAAAATAGCTCTGACGATTTAAAAGAGTGCATAATCAGCCATAACATCAAAAATTGGTAACAACAATGACTACTACAAATGACCCTACTGTTTTAGCTGAAGTAACTGATTTGTACCTCAAGTATGAAGAAGCGCTTTCTAATAACAATTTGGAGGTGATGGATAGCTTGTTTTGGGATGCGCCCGAAGTAGTACGGTTTGGCATCACAGAAAACCTCTATGGCAGCGATGAAATTCGTAACTTTCGCCAGAATCGACCAAACCCAAAAATAGAGCGAGAAATCTCGAATCTCAAGGTTGTAACCTTTGGGAAAGATGCAGCAACAGTGACTTTAGAGTTTCGCCGCAATATTAATGGTGTAGAGCGTTTCGGGCGACAAAGCCAGATTTGGTATAGGTTTACCGAAGGATGGAAGGTGGCTTCAGCCCATGTTTCATTATTGCCAGTGTAAGTTTCAAAACTATGACTAGCATTTTAGTTAGACATTAGCTCCCATAAAATATAGTGAGTGGCGATAATACTAGCTTCACCTGATTTCAAATCATTAAAAATAATTCCTCTATGGGAATTGTGTAAGATAATAAACTACGGTAAGTCGGTAGAATATAGTGTTTTTATGGCTACTAAATAGGATGCTGTGACATTCCACACTTTAAGAAAAATTAATTTCGCATTAACTGCGATAAATCCTCCAATTCACCGTAGTATGTTGAGTACAGTCTTGAATAGCCAAAACTACGCTCTCTTGGATCTGTCTTCCAAAGTGGAATACGCGCTGCTGGCGCTTTTAGAACTGGCAAGCCACCACGGAAAAAAACTTCCTCTAACCATGAGCGAGATCATTGCCAAACAACGCATACCTGAACGCTACTTGGAACAAATTTTGACTAACCTCCGGCGGGCTGGTGTGGTACAGAGTCAACGTGGCTCTAAAGGAGGTTTTGTTTTAGCTCGTGAACCTTGGCAGATTACACTGCTGGAAATTGTCACTTATGTTGAAGGCGAGCGGAAAGAGAAAGATACTTCTGACTCTGTGACTCTAGAAAAGACTTTGGTTTATGAAGTTTGGGAGCAAGCTAACGCTGCCTCAATTGAAGTTTTGGGTCGCTATACACTCCAAGACTTGTGCCAGGAAAGAGAAACTCGCGCACAGCAAAGCCCGATGTATTATATTTAGACACGACGGAGTATTCACATGCGGATCGCTTAAGGCTGCCGTGAAGTACCACAGACTACTACAATGGCGGCGATCGCTTGTGTAAAAAATACAATCTTATTGCCCCAGCTATAAAATTTGATGTCATGGCAGGTTAATTTTGGGAACCATTGGTTCTTTCAGCACTCAAGTTATTACCCAATTCTCTAAAAAAGCGATGTTACGCACTTCTACTTGCGGATAAGCAGCCAGATTTCTTTGGGCAACCGTAGCAAGATTCTCACCCAACTCAATGCAGAGTATACGATAATCTCGGCGGGCAAAGGGCACAGTTGCCTGACCAGTACCACAACCAATTTCTAATATCCTTCCGTCTGGAGTGATTTCTGAGAGAAACACCACATCGTAAAAAAGCGCTTCTGGATATCCTGGTCGAACTTGGTCATACAACAGTGCTACTTGATTAAAAGTGGTTCTTAAGTGAGTTCTTTCATCTGTCACGTGTTTGTGATCATACTATAATTTGACAAATGCTTAAGGCTTAACATCTATTGCAGTCAAAGCAGCATACTAGCGATCGCAGCTTAAACCAAACTAGTCTGGAAGAAGCGGTTGACAGGGCGCGTCAGTCCCAAATTTTCGCGCAGCGTCTTGCCCTCATACTCTTTGCGGAAGATTCCACGCCGTTGGAGTTCTGGCACAACCTTGTCCACAAAGTCATTCAGCCCTTCAGGAAGAAAAGGAAACATGATGTTGAAACCGTCAGAGCCTTCCTCAATCAGCCATTGCTCCATCTCATCGGCGATGCTTTGGGGTGTACCGACGAAGGCCAGTCCGCCGTAACTGCCAATGCGTTGCGCTAGTTGTCGAATAGTCAAGTTCTCACGTTGCGCTAAGGCTATTACTCTTTCTCTTGAAGAGTGACCAGCGTTACTCAGTGGGATTTCTGGCAAGGGACCATCAGGATCAAAACCCGAAACGTCGTAGCCAAGCGCACTATTTAGGCTAGCGATCCCACTGTCATAATGTACTAGGCTATCTAAATGAAGACGCTTGGCGTATGCCTCGGCGACGGTTTCCCCCACGATGACTAAAGCACCTGGAAGGATTTTTATACTGTCTGGGTCACGGCCAATTGCCCGCGCCCGTCCCTTAATGTCTGCAAATAAAGCTTTGCCAGCTTCCAGATTACTAGCAGGTGCAAACACAGCCTCGGCGGTTTCGGCAGCTAATTGCCGTCCGGCTTCGGATGCCCCTGCCTGAACGATTACTGGCCAGCCTTGGACAGGTCTGGCGATGTTCAATGGCCCTCGCACCGAGAGATATTTTCCCTGATGATTCAGAACGTGAAGCTTTGCAGGGTCGAAATAAATCCCTGCTTCCACATCCCGAATGAAGGCATCATCAGCGAAGGAATCCCAAAGACCCGTGACAACATCATAAAATTCTCTAGCCCGCCGATAGCGTTCGTCATGCTCTACCTCTTCTTCTAAACCAAAGTTGAGCGCTGCGTCTGGATTGGCTGTGGTGACGATGTTCCAGCCAGCGCGACCGCCACTAATATGGTCGAGAGACGCGAAGCGGCGAGCGATGTGGTAAGGCTGGTCATAAGTCGTGGAAGCGGTGGCTACTAGTCCGATGTGTTCAGTGACACTGGCAAGGGCTGAAAGCAGGGTGAAAGGTTCAAAGGATGTGACAGTATGGCTGCGTTTCAGAGCGTTAACTGGCATATTCAGCACCGCTAAATGATCTGCCATGAAGAATGCGTCAAACTTGCCTTGCTCTAGTTTCTGGATGAATCGTTTCAGCGCTGGGAAGTTGAAATTAGCATCAGGTAAAGCCCCAGGATAGCGCCAAGCGCCTGTATGTATGCTTACCGGGCGCATAAAAGCACCTAGTTTTAATTGCTTCAATCTGCTCATCTTAAATGGGTTATTAGTGAATACAAGTCTTTAAGTATGGGAAAGACAGCCAATGTAACGGGCGATCGCAAAGCCGTCGTAACCTTTACTAACCAAATTTTCTTGGGTCATATAGTAATTCTTTTTTGTAAATTTCCTTCGCGTTCTGCTTTGGAGTATGTCGAACGTATCTACATACTTCAGCCTCGATCTTTAGTCTTTTAACAAGGCGGAGGTATATCCCCACTGTCCAGTAAAGACAAATTCTTCCAACGGCTTGCGGACACGGGGAGCCAGTTCGCGATCGCGTAGTCCATCAGGGAGGCTTTGGGGATCGCCAGGATAGCCAACTGTCACCACAGTTGCAGGCTCATAGTCTTCTGGAATTTGGTATATTTCCCTGGCGGTATCTGCATTAAATCCCGCTATTTGATGGGCAAATAAACCAAGAGAAGTCGCCTGAAGGATCAGGTTTTCTAAAGCCAGTCCGACATCATGAAATGCGTGTCTGTTTGTCTTCCCGTCGTCAGTAAGGATTTTAGCGACTGCAAGTATCAGTACCGGAGCATTTTTCGCCCATCCTTGATTAAACTCAACCAAGGTACTAAGTAGACGATTGTATTCTGTTGAGTCATCTTTGGTGGCAACAATAAAGCTCCAAGGCTGATGATTGTAGGAAGAAGGTGCCCAACGAGCTGCTTCTAGCAATGAGAGTAATTTATCCTGCTCAACTGAGCGATCGGCAAAAGCTCTAGGACTCCAACGACTCTGGATCAAGTCATGAACAGGGTATTGCGTTTGGGCAAGTTTCTGCGTCATTTTAATGAATTTCCTTATCGATACTCAGTAAGTTGGCAATTGAAGATAACTAGGATTAAGAAATGGAAACTTTTAGCCTTTTTTAAAAAACTTAGCAAAGCTAACAATCTAGGCTTTCATTGATTTTTAGATCTAAATAGTGAGCCAGCATGAGCAATCCAGCATTGCAGGAGAGAAACAACTTTGTTGATTAATTATATAATACGGTAATTTTATCGATTTATAGTACTATATTTTCAGTGGTGATCGCTTCCTTTGATATTAGGACTTACGCATGAGTTACGGAATAACGAACCACAGAGGCACAGAGAACACAGAGAAATCAGAGTTTGAGAGATATTTTGCGTAAGTCCTAGATATATTGCTTGCATTTCTCCATGCCCATTGACTATTTAGCGTGAAGGATTAACCCGTGGTCAAACTAATTTTACCGATAGAACTTACTGCCGAGATTGAGCCACACTTACCATCGGATACAAAATTTGTGCGGGTAGATAGTGATGGTAATTTTGATGGTGATACTAGTGATGCGGAAATTTATCTCAATGGGTTCAAATTAAAGCCAACCACTCTACATAAGGTGCTGGCAGCTGCTCCTGGAATACGTTGGCAACAGACTCCTAGTGCTGGTGTCAATCACATTTTGACACCGATTTTTCTCGAACACGATATTACTCTGACTAATGGCGCGGGGGTTCATGCAATTCCGATTTCGGAATTTGTCTTAAGTTTGATCCTCTATCACGCCAAACAGTTACGGCAATTGCAAGCTGCTCACGACCAACGTACTTGGCGAAAAAGTTGGTTAGTGCTGCCAGAGTTGGCAAATTCAACTGTGTTAATTCTTGGTACTGGAAACATAGGTCAGGCAATCGCAGCTCGTATTAAACCATTTGGGGCGAGAGTTTGGGGTGGTCGTCGTCGTCCTGAACCTCTACCAAATTTTGATAAAATCGTCGGTACAAATGAATGGCACGCATTGTTGCCAGAAGTTGACTATATAATTGTTGCTACACCTTTGACACCAGAAACCAAAGCTTTAATTGATGAAGCTGTACTGCGATCGCTACCCAGTCATGCTTATTTAATTAATGTCGGTCGCGGTGCAGTTGTAGATGAATCAGCATTAACTAAGGCTCTCACTGAAGGCTGGATTGCAGGTGCAGGATTAGACACAGTTTCTATTGAACCCTTACCGCCAGAAAGTCCTCTATGGTCGTTGCCTAACCTCTTTATTACACCCCATACTTCCGCAATTTCCCCACCATTAAAAGGACGCATTACAAACTTATTCCTTGATAACTTAGAGCGTTACCGAGGCAATAAGCCTTTACGGAATGTAGTCAATAAGGACGCAGGCTACTAAACAAATTTATACAGCGACGATATGAATACAAAAACTTTTCAAGTCTCGGCAGCACAGAATGTAATTACCACTGATGTTTTAGTTTTGGGTGGCGGGCCGGCTGGCACTTGGGCAGCACTTTCAGCAGCAAAGCAAGGTGCCCGTGTTGTCTTAGCGGATAAGGGGTATTGCGGTACATCAGGGGCAACAGCTCCATCCAATACTGGCGCATGGTATCTTCCCAAAGGCGCAGAACGTGATGCAGAAATTGAGCGTCGGCTGTCTCGCTCATCAGGACTTGCCGATCGCCGTTGGTTGCAGCGTGTGATTGAGCAGGCACAAATAGGTTTAGATGATTTAGGGGATAACGGCTATCCTTTTCCTTTTGATGAGCAAGGCAATCCCTACCGTGCTAACTTGCGCGGGCCAGATTATATGCGCTTCATGCGCCAAAGAGCGGGAGCAGCTGGTGTACGCATTCTTGACCATCATCCCGCACTCGAACTACTTTGGGCCGATGGTGCGATCGCAGGTGCAGCAGGTATTCATCCGCGCACTGGGAATCGCTGGGAAGTCAGGGCAGGTGCGGTTGTGCTGGCAACTGGCGGATGCGCTTTTCTGTCTCATGCACTAGGTTGCGATGGTAATACAGGTGATGGTTATCTCATGGCAGCAGAGGCAGGAGTCAGGCTCTCTGGGATGGAATTTTCCTCGCAATATGGTTTGTCACCGGCTCATACTTCTGTGACTAAGGGATTGACCTTTACCTTCGCCAGTTTTTATCTGGAGGATGGCTCTCCCTTACCGGAAACTGGGGAAGACCGAGCTGTACGTATTGCACGCCAGTTGCTTGCAGGTGAAAAAGTGTATGCCCTGATGAATCGCGGCAACCCTATCGAACATGAATGGTTGCGCCAGGGTCAGCCTAACTGCTTTCTAGCATTTGAGAGGATTGGTTTAGATCCATTCCAACAACCCTTCCCAGTGACACTACGCTCCGAAGGAACTGTTCGCGGCGTAGGTGGACTGGAAATCATCAACAATGATTGCGCGACAAAAGTGCCGGGACTTTATGCCGCCGGTGATGCAGCCTCTAGGGAAAATCTTACAGGGGCAGTTTCAGGAGGGGGAAGCCCTAATGCATCTTGGGCGATCGCTAGTGGGACTTGGAGTGGCTGCGCAGCAGCACTTTTTGCTGCCTCTTTAGGCGAGAAAGCCGGGACACGCTTGGTTCGTGGTTTAGGTCAAGCAGGTTTGCGTCCCCGTAAACAGCCGCTAGAGGATGAGTTAATATCGGAAGCGATTAGTGCTGTTCAGGCTGAAACCTTGCCGCTTGATGTTAATTTCTTTCGTTCTGGAGCGAGGATAGCGCTGTCACGTCAACGTTTGGATGCAGTATGGGCAGATATTAGCGATTATCTAGTAGGTGAGGGTCGCAATGCTCTACGCGCACGGGAAGCTGCGGCGATGGCGGCCACAGCTCGCTGGATCTGGGCGAGTGCGGATGCACGTAAAGAAAGTAGAGGAATGCACCGACGCACGGATTTTACAAAAACTGACGTGCAACAAACAAGAAGAATATTTACCAGTGGTATCGATGATGTTGTGGTTGTCGCCGCAGAAAATCAGTTGCAAGAGGTAGCGTAATGATTGAAATTGTTGATAGCGATCGCTGTATCGGCTGTGATATCTGCGTGAAAGTTTGTCCGCGCGATGTCTTTGATTCTGGAGACGATGGAATAGCTGTAATTGCTCGTAAATCAGATTGTCAGACTTGTTTTTTGTGCGAGTTGTATTGCCCTGTTGATGCGCTTTATGTGTCGCCTTATGCCGAACTGGATGATGAGGTTGATACAGAACAGTTAATTACCCAAAACTTGCTGGGTAGTTACACCCGTAACATGGGTTGGCATCATGGCAAAATGGGAGGCACTGACAAAGATCCAACTCAACAACTTAGAATTTTGAATAGGGCAAGACAAGATAATGCAAGATTGAATGAAACATAAGCAGCAGGGTTTTAACCTCTTTCGCGGAATTCCCCACAAAGTTTACATAGTGGCGAACTTTAGGCAAAAAGAGGTAAAATCAAGGCTTTTAACCCGCTTAGGCGGGTTTTGCCTGTGTAGCCGTGACTTAAAGTCCCCTGGTGCAAGATTACTCTATGGGCGATTTCCAGATGGATGCTGATGCCCTAGTATAGGATGGGGTGTGTAAGGTTCCTCTAAAAATTTGCGCTCTTCATCAGAAAGCTCTAAATCCACAGCCTCCACAGCCTCTTTAAGATGTTCTATCTTACTAGCGCCAATGATGGGAGATGTCACACCTGGTTGATGCAATAGCCAAGCTAGGGCAATTTGTGTGGGTTTGACACCCCGTTTTCCGGCTAATTCAACTACGCGATCGACTACTTTAAAATCTGAATCTTGATAGTAGAGATTGTGAGCAAATTCGTCAGTTTTTGCCCGCAGTGTTTGGCCATGGTCTGACTTACTGCGATTCCCTGCTAAAAAGCCCCGCGCCAAGGGACTCCAAGGAATAATACCAATCCCTTGATCTAGGGCTAAGGGTATTACTTCTCGTTCTTCTTCTCGATAGACTAGGTTGTAGTGATTTTGAATTGATACAAAACGAGTCCAGCCGTGAATGTCTGCTGTATAAAGAGCTTTAGCAAACTGCCATGCGTAAACACTAGAAATTCCTAGGTAACGGACTTTACCTGCTTTGACAATATCATGCAGTGCTTCTAAAGTTTCTTCGATTGGTGTTTCATAATCCCAACGATGAATTTGGTACAAGTCTACATAATCAGTTTGTAGCCGCCGCAAAGAAGCATCAATGCTATCAAAAATATGTTTGCGAGATAGTCCTCGGTCATTAGGCCCATCGCCGACTTTGCCATGTACTTTAGTAGCAATCACAACTTGATCTCGTTGAGCAAAGTCTTTTAGCGCTCGTCCGACAATTTCTTCACTAGCACCCAAGGAATAGACATCGGCGGTATCAAAGAAATTAATCCCCAATTCCAAAGCCAGTTTGATAAATGGACGACTTTCTTCTTCTTCTAATACCCATTCGCGCAATTTACGCGAACCATAAGTCATCGTGCCTAGTGTAATACGGGATACTTTTAGCCCAGTTTTGCCAAGATTTACATATTTCGTCATACGGTTTGCTCTACTTTTTGTTGGGATGCTTATCTATAGCCTTTTGACATTGATTTGCCTAGAGTATTGCAAAGCTATGAGCATTGCTTTGCAAAAGCCAAGATATAAAATACTATATATCAATCGACTTGCCGGAGTTAGTAGCTATAATATTAAGAATTGCATATAAATGAGAAATAAGGAACAGGGAACCAGGAAATGTTTGGCAGAGGAGGCTGTTGGTAAAATCTCTCGGATCTGCAAAGCGATCGCCACCGTCAATCCAACCAGGGCTGAGGCTAAAGCTCGTAGTTCAAATAGTGTATACTTTTCAAATTTCAAGAAAATTTATTAATATAGTTCTATTTATCGATAGGCTTAGAGTATTTTAAAATAGTTAAGGCTATAATTACCTGTAGAAATTTTAATTTTAGTTAAATAAAATACCTGAAATGCTATTAGTAAAAAATAAATTACTTGGTTGGATGATAAAACAGAACATAAGGTACATAGAAAATATGTGTGTAAATTATCCTGTTTAATTATTTAATAATTTATATTCTAAAAATCTCAAAAAAATACTTGATTTCATATATTATTAGCTATACTAATATTTAGATAAGCTAACACTATCCAAATAATTATAGTGTTTATCGTCTGAGTGAGTTATATCTCTTTGCAGTGAGGGGCTACAGGCGAAGATGTAACTCATGCGAGGGCTTCCATAACAAGCCTTTCTAAAAATACAGGATGCATCAGAGGAGTTGCTTGTTTTATCTGAAATGCTAGTGCATCAATTGCTATTTTTTGTAATTTCTCAGAAATCAGTCTCAATAAACTTTGTCTACCAACATCTATATAGCGGTTCTCAATTGCATGAAATACAGACCTAACCCCCAGCCCCTTCCCTTGTAGGGAAGGGGGGTAAGATTCAAAGCCTCTCTCCTTTTAAGAGAGAGGTTTGGAGAGAGGTCAAAGTGTATTGCACCTAAACGAGAAGCGTTATAAAGACGAGTGGAGACTAGGCAGCAAAATTGGTAAGTAATAAAAATAGGAGATAGAGAGAAAATAATACTCCTAACTCCTCAGCTTTGGCTGTATTGTATTTATTTTTAGCACGAGGAAAAGCATGAAAAACACTCAAGTAACAATTAACGAACTACTTAGTGAAACACCTTGCAAATCTAACCAGAAAAAATTTCCTGGTCAGAAAAAACTCACTTGCACAAAACCACCACAACCAGGTGCAACCCAAGGAAATTGCCCTTTTGATGGAGCGATGGTTTCCGTCGGGGCTATTACTGATGCTGTTCATTTAGTACATGGCGCTGTTTCTTGTACTCACAATCCTTGGGCAACTCATGGCAGCCTATCATCAGGCTCACAATTATACCAAACTGCTTTTACTACTGATTTTAGTGAGGGTAATATCGTTTTTGGTGGAGAAAAGAAACTGTACAAAGCGATTATGAATGTTGCTCAACGCTATCATCCTGCCGCTATTTTTGTTTATGCTACTTGTCTGTCTGCTTTGATTGGTGATGATATTGATAGTGTTTGCCAACTTGCTACACAACAAGTTAATATCCCAGTTATCTATGTAAATGCGCCTGGATTTCTTGGTAGTAAAAATTTAGGGAATCGCATCGGTAATGAAACTTTATTGAATGCTGTAATTGGTACGGCAGAACCGGAATTTACCACGCCATTCGATATTAATATTGTTGGTGACTATAATGTTGCAGGTGAAACGTGGAATATCTTACCATTATTCCAAAAGATGGGGGTTCGCATTCTTTCTAAAATTACAGGTGATGCTCGTTATCAAGAAGTTTGCTATGCTCATCGTGCCAAATTAAATGTAGTACTTTGCTCAAATGTAGCTATACAGATGGCGCAAACTATGGCGGAACGCTATGGAGTTCCTTATATTGAAGAATCGTTTTATGGTGCGACCAACTTCAACGATTGCTTGCGAAATGTTGCGGCAAAATTAAGCATATCCTTGGGAGATAGTGTTATTGCCTGTGAGCTGCAAGAACGTACAGAAAAGTTAATTGCCGAAGAAAATGCTGCTCTAGATATTGCTTTAGCTCCTTACCTTGTTGATTTAAAAGGTAAGCGGATTATTCTTTCTACTGGTGGTGTGAAAAGTTGGTCGCTTATTTTAGCAGCCCAAGATTTGGGAATGGAGGTTATTGCAGCTACAGATGGCAAAACAACAGAAGAGGAGAAAGCTAAAATTAAACAATATCTTGGTGCAGATGCAATGCTTTTGTCGGACACAACTCCCCAAGCATTATTAAAGGTATTACACCAAACAAAAGCTGATGTATTGATTACTGGAGCTGGCAATAAATATACAGCGCTCAAAACGGGAATTCCTTTTTTAGACATTAACCATGAACGTCACCATGCTTACGCTGGTTATGCAGGTTTGGTGGTACTAGCACGCGAACTACATGAAGCCTTATATAGTCCTATATGGGAGCAAATTAGCAAACCTGCCCCTTGGGATGAAAAAATCAGCTATCAGCTATAGGCGCAACTTTCTTCTGCCAAGCTGATATAATTGATCGTCTTCCACTACACTTTGAAGGTGTGGCGGAAGATGCTTCTTTTCCAAATATCTGCTTTGTTTTACAAAAAGAAGCGACTTGTTTAGCGAGCAATCCAACGGCTTACTGCTGGCAATTGTGCAGAGAACCAGAACGCACCTAAAATAATCAGACTACCACAGACAATCAAGGCATTAGTCGCACCAAAATTATCTGCCAAAGTCCCAGCTAACAAATTTCCAAAAGGCATTGTACCCACCATTGCTAGGGCGTAAAAGCTCATTACCCGTCCGCGCTTATCCTCGGTAACTAGGGTTTGAATAATCATATTACTACTGGTAATGTTGAGGATAGAAAAGCAGCCTACAAATACCAGAATAATTATAGATAGCCAAACTTGACGCGAGAGTGAAAAGAATATCAAACTCATCCCAATCAAAACTTGAGCGACTACAATCAAACGCTCTAAGCCCACAATTCCTCGTCTGACACTTAGATACAAACAAGCAAACAACGAGCCAATCGGTGCTGAAGTGCTGAGGTGAGCCATTGTTGTTGCGTTCCCATTGAGAATCTTTGCTGCAAAAACAGGCATGAGCGCGACATGAGACATCCCGACGAAACCATGTAACGCTAGCATTAATAAAATTACTCTAATCGGCTGGAATTTCCAGACATATTCAAAGCCTTCCCGCAATTTCTCCAAAGTATCGCTAATGCCCGCAAGGGGTTGCATCGGTCTGGCTGGCAGCCGCATCGCTAGCAAGGTAAATATGGCAGGAATATAGCTGAGGGTATCGTAAAGAAAACAATATTTTACCCCTAGTGTAGCAATCAAAATCCCTCCCATAGCAGGCCCCACTACGAGAGAGGAACTTAACATTACTGAATTCAAAGCGATCGCATTACCCCAATCGTCGCGATCGTCTACAGTTTCGGTGACGATTGTATGGCGCACGGGCATATCTAATCCCTTGAGCAAACCATTGAAAGCACTTAGTACCAAGAGGATAGGAAAGGTAATCCAATTGGTAAAGGTGAGAATCGTTAAAGCCAGAGAAACACTAATTCCCAATATCTGTACCACCATTAATAAGTCACGACGACTCCAGCGATCGGACAATATGCCCGAAAAGGGAATCACTAATAACGTAGGTAAAAATTGTACAAATCCTGCAACTCCCAACAACCAAGGCGATTGAGTCAAATCGTATACCAGCCAAGGAATAGTTAACTGCTGGGTCATAAATGTTCCAGACATTGATAGTAACTGTCCCCCGAAAAACAGGCGAAAGTTACGCCAGCGCAAGGCGGGTAAATGGTGGCACGTGATATTACTGATGCTTTCTCCTAGTTGTCTATGCCAAATTTTCATGAGGAAAATTTTATCATGGTTTACTAATAATTAGATTAACTAAGAATTGTCAAATAATCGCATAGTTTACTACCCAGGCATCGCTTATCTGTCTGAGCTAAGGCTTTTGCACATTCACATCGGATCGCTATAGAAGAGGATTTGTCTGCAAAAACGTAGGAAATTACTATTTAGCAACTAAATACTACGATAAATCTATCGGAATAGTGTATGATAATTTCAGTTATGCTCCCAGCATGGGAATGTTGCTAGCAGAGTATCGGCAAAATTCCTAAGGAAATAGGCGAGTGTGAACACCTCCCTATAGATCAAACTCTGGAGAATCCTAATGGGCTATAAACATATAGAAGTTAAACAGATAGCTGGTTTCATCGGTGCAGAAATCGGCGGCGTAGACCTTTCCCGCTCTCTTTCTGAGGATCAAGTCCAAGAAATTCGCAAAGCGCTATTGAAGTGGAAAGTTGTGTTCTTTCGTGGTCAGAACATCGATCATGCTGCCCAGGTCGAGTTCACATCTCGTTTTGGTGAAGTGACTTTCGCCCATCCCTTGGGAGAGCCTGAACCAGTTCCGGGATTTCCCCAGATCAAACCCGTAGATCGTAAGCTTTATGAGCAGCAGTATGGTTTTCGCACTGGCGGCCCTTGGCACACAGATGTAACGGCAGCGATTAACCCACCAGCAGCGTCAATTTTACGCGCAGTTAATGTCCCTAGTTTCGGTGGTGACACCCAGTGGAGTAATCTCGTTGCCGCTTATGAGGGACTCTCAGCACCCCTGCGATCGCTAGCTGATACATTAAAAGCGGAACATCGCTTCAATGGAGGCGGTTATCAACCCCGCAATAACAAATTCGACGAGCGCATTGCTGTCAATCCCCTGGTTTCTATTCACCCAGTCGTCAGAGTTCATCCTGAGACTGGTGAGCGTGCCTTGTTCGTAAACCCTGGCTTCGTCTCCCGCATTGTTGATGTCTCACCAGAAGAGAGCAGACTGTTACTGGAGTTATTTTTTAACCAAGTCACCAAACCTGCCTATACCACCCGCTTCCGTTGGAACAACGGTGATATCGCCTTCTGGGACAACCGCGCTACCCTGCATTTAGCTCCTCAAGATTTGGATCATTTGGATGTCGAACGTCTCCTTTATCGCACCACCATCACAGGCGATGTTCCAGTAGGGGTTGATGGTTCCCGTTCAGAAGTGGTTCAAGGTGAAGCTTTCAGCGCTGAAGTACCAAGTGTCTTCAAGCAAAAAGCTGAGGCTAAGGAAGCACAACCAGTCCTTTCCTAAAGCTGAGTTATAAGTCATGAGTGCTGAGTAAATTAAAAAGTACTCAGTACTTATGAACGCAGACATTAACCCTTGTTGCTCTCTCTACAAGGGTAACTTTTGTATGACCAGTTGCTGGTATAGCCCTAAATCTAAGGAGACCTGATTATGACACTCACGGTAAGCCGGATTGAGATTACACCCACCGGAGCGGCTCTTGGTGCAGTGATTACCAGATTTGATGTTAATTCTGTGGAACCAGAGGTAATTCTACAGCTAAAACAGGCATGGCGCGATCGCCATCTTCTCATCTTCAAAAACCAAATATTAACCGACGATCAGTTGTTAGCCTCTGCCAATTACTTTGGCGATATTCTTCAACAACCTGCTTATATCCGCAAAGGAGAAACAGAAGAATACCTGCCGCCCCTAGTTCTCACTCTTGCAAATGCTGCTCCTGAAGAAAGTTCAGTCAATATTCGACCGAACTATCAGGAACTTTTACCCCACATCGATCACTACTGGCTTCCTGTGCCATCTAGCGGTTCTTTCTTATATGCAGTAGAAGTACCTGAGAATGGCCCCAATACCTATTGGATAAATTTGGCTCAGGCTTACGACGAGCTAGATGATGCCACCAAGGAGCAAATTTCTGGCTTACAAGTTCGCTACTTTAATTCCTATGGCAGTAAGGATCGGGATGAGTATGGTCAGCCTAAATATGCAGCTGGTCGCGCTCCAGAACCAGGCGAACGAATAGCAATTCATCCTCTGGTTCGCACACATCCAGATACAGGCAAAAAGATCCTCTTTTTCAATGCAGCTAGCGATGTAGACATCGTGGATTATGACCATGTAGAAGGAGCAAAACTAATTGCGCGGTTGCAAGAGCATATCAAACAACCCCGATTTGCCTATCGTCACCAATGGAGCAAGGGCGACCTACTTTATTGGGATAACCAAGCAACGGCTCACTACCGCCCTGAATTTGATGCCAATGCCACTCGTATTCTCAAACGGGTTAGCCTCCGAGGTAGTCGTCCTTTCTAAAAGTTTAACAATCTAAGAATATAGAACGAAATGAGGTCGTTGATTGTTGACAGTTAACAGTCAACGGTCAACACTACGGGATTAACAACCATGATTAAACCTTATGTCAGGAAACGATTAATTTCCAGACGAGATTTGCTTTATACTTTGTATGGGTTCGCCTCTTTCGCTACATTGGTAGGCTGTGGAGCAAATGCTGGTAGTGGAAACAAGAATACGATAAGTAACAATAACAACACTATTGGCAGTAATAGCGGTAGCAATAATAGCAAGCCTAAACTTATTCGGCTTGGCTTCACATCATTTGGCGATCTAACAAGAGAAAAAGGTGTAATCGAAAAGCGTTTAGCTCCTTTGGGAGTAGATGTTAGCTGGTCAAAATTTATCTCCGGGCCACCCCTGCTAGAAGCCTTAAGTGTGGGTAGCCTTGATGGGGGACAAGTCGGGGAAACGCCGCCTATCTTTGCTCAGGCTGCTGGTAACAATTTGGTTTACCTAGTGAATATCCCGGCGGGTACGGGGGAAAGTTATGGGATTATTGTGCCAAAGGATTCTTCCATTAAAACGGTGGCGGATCTTAAAGGCAAAAAGGTTGCTTATGCCAGAGGAACTGCTCTGACCTACTTTTTGGCAAAAGCGCTGGAAGAAGTTGGGCTGAAGTTTAACGATGTTCAAGGTGTGAATTTGACTGTTGCTGATGGACAATCAGCATTTTTAAACAAAACTGTTGATGCCTATGTAGCGATCGACCCCACACTGATCAAGCTTCAACAAGAGGGAACGATCCGAGTGTTGCGGGATGCTCAGGGAATTAAAACACCAGGCTCTTTCTACTTAGCTGCGAGGGAATTTGCTAGTAATAACCTTGAACTCTTCAAAGCAATTCTAGAAGAGTATTATCAAGTTGGAGAGTGGGCAAATCAAAACAGGCGGGTAGCGGCTGAAATCCTTGCTCCGAAGTTAAAGGTTGATGTGCCAACGATGGAAACAATGTTGTCTCGACGAAAGTACGATATGCAACCTATTAATGAGCAAGTGCTGCGAGATCAACAGCAGGTTGCCGATCTTTTGTACCAATTAAAAATTGTGCCAAAACAAGTCGATGTCCGGGAAGCAACTCTGACTTCTGAGCAGTATGCGGCAATTATACCGGATAGTATCAGAAATAAGGCATGATTTAGCGATCGCAACTAGCTAAACGAAAATAAAGAGGCTGGGTCAGAAGATGCAAGACTGGGTGAAAAAGAGGATAACTCATGCTGAATAGCTAATATGTCCTTTTCCTGACAGCTATTGCCTTTTTTCCACATCTATGGGATTTTTATTTTAAGGAAGTACGGTTCGGCGACCAATTTATCGTAGTTTAAATCGGGAAAATCGTCAGAAACACGCTACAGTATTTGGTTGATTGTTAGCGGTAAATTTGACCCTTTAGCTTAAATCCCTAGAAACAATCCAAATGTGCATATTCAATAAATTCAGTAGGGGTCAGATTTTTGCTCAATCGTTGCTGGGCATTTTGTTGTTAACTGCTTGTTCTTCCCCAAATTCTCAGTCTTCAACCACCTCTACTCCCAGCGCGTCTAATCCAACAGCAGCGAGCAATACTTTAAAGCTTCTCTATTGGCAAGCACCAACTATTCTTAATCCCCATCTAGCTCAAGGTAACAAAGACTTTGAAGCCAGTCGAATTACTTACGAACCTTTGGCCAGCTTTGATAAAGATGGGAAACTAATCCCCTTTCTCGCAGCAGAAATTCCCTCCTTAGAGAATGGTGGAGTAGCTAAAGATGGTAAATCAGTGACTTGGAAACTCAAACAGGGAGTCAAATGGTCTGATGGTAAACCATTTACGGCTGCGGATGTGGTGTTTACCTACCAATTTGTTAGTAATTCAGCTGTAGGTGCAACCACTGCTGCTAACTATCAAGCTGTCAAAAGCGTTGAAGCCTTGAACGACTATACCGTTAAAATCAATTTCCAGGAGCCTAACCCAGCTTGGTCATTGCCGTTTATTAGTTCCAATGGGTCAATCATACCTCGTCATATATTCGAGAAATACAACGGTAGCAACGCCAGAGAAGCGCCAGCTAATTTACTTCCTGTAGGAACTGGCCCCTACAAAGTAGTGGACTTCAAGCCTGGTGACATTGTTATTTATGAAGCTAATTCCTTTTTCCGCGAAGCAAATAAACCTTTTTTTAAGCGAGTAGAACTTAAAGGTGGTGGAGATGCAACTTCAGCTGCTAGAGCAGTATTGCAGGCTGGAGATGTAGATTTTGCCTGGAACCTCCAAGTAGAAGCTCCTATCTTGAAACAGCTTGAGGCAGCAGGAAAAGGTAGGGGAAACGCACCTTATTTACTAATAAAAACTAAGAGAGAGTTCAAAATGACATAGATAATTGTAAAAATTGATGGAATGATAAATAGAACAAATGAAGTATTTC
>NZ_JACJSF010000076.1 GCF_014698035.1 Desmonostoc muscorum FACHB-395 | reverse complement strand
GGGTTGCCCTCGGCAACCCCTTTTCTCCCCCTCTTAAAATGATTATCATTCTTGAGAAAACCTGTCTATTGTTTTTCTTGGAATAATTTATTCTTTGGAAGTCCCTAAATATCCAATATCTTTCTCTAGTTATAGGATCTTCTGTTGGGTTTTGTTCGATTTGAATGCAGAAACCGTTATATTCTTCAGGCGATATAGTAAACATGATTTTACGTAACAGATACTAGGTGACTATTATCTCAAGCTGATACTAACATGATTATCCCAGCCGTAGGAGTCTATGCAGAATTGGGGGAATAGCGTCTCACCCAATCACAAACGCCTCGCATAAAATCGCATCTCGGTTGCCCTGCTCGGTGTCCACAGTCACAATTCCATTCTTAGAGTCGTAGTTAATCATCTCGCCAGAAAACTTGACTGCCCCGCCGAGCGATCGCACTTCAACCAGATGCCCAATATATAAGTTGATGTCGTCCCCCTCCTTCTCTGCTTGTAGCAGCGAGATTGGGTTATCGAGAAGTACAAGCTCCTCTGATTCCTCCGACCCACTTTCTAATTGCTCCGACCCAGTTCCGACCCAGTTACCGGGGCAAGAATCATTGCTGGGTAAGACTTCCGACCCACCCGACCCAGTTATGGCGGGGTATACCTCCTTTTGCACTGGGGAAGAAGGCAAAGAAATTTCTTTCTCACGTTCTTCAACGTTACTTTCTTGAAAGTTAGAAAAAGTGGGTCGGGTGGGTCGGGATGCTTGCTGTGACTGGGTTTCTGGGTCGGAAACTGGGTCGGAACTGGGTCGGGTTTCGCCTAAACTGGGTCGGGTAACTTCAGTAATCCCAATCCCTTTGAGTATCGGAATATCTTTTTTCGCAATGTTACAGTACTTAGTGCCTCTAATTGCTTTGGGGAAAAGTTGCAAGAATCTTGGAGCAACTTGGTTCGCCCCCTTAACATTTTTGTCACTGGGTCGGGCTTGGTCGATCCATGTCCTACGGTTGCCATCAGAGTCCATAGTTAATGTCCCATTCTGGATGTACCATTGTTCCAGTCTTGTCCACAAAGCACTTACTGCTATTTCTCCACCTTCTACATAACCTATGTTTGTGGATTCAATGAATTCAAAAAGGTGATTATTTTCTTTCTGAAGATTGCGAAAAGCATCAGAAGTACAGCTATAATCTATGCCTTGTTCTATTAAATCTCTCAGCCCTTTTATCATTCTGTTTAGAAATGCTGGGGCAACTTTAGATTTAATAAAATCCAAGTCGTAAACAAATCGGGAATCAGCCTTTAACTCGTTTGGATTGCTAGGGTCTGGGTTATCAGTAAAAGTCTTTCTGAACTCTAAAACTGCAATTCTATCCTCAATTGCTTTCAGCACACCTTGAATTGCTGGGGTTTCGTTTAGATTGAAAATACCTATTCCATTAGGGGTAAATTCTGTATGGTCTTTCCCCTTGCGTTCGTAGTGTAGTTTGTCGCCAGTGACGAAAAGTTTTAAACTTTGAATTCTATCAAGTCTACAAGTTTGGGCATTTTCTGATGCCCAATTAACGCGACTACCCATTAATGGATGTAAATTAAATTTTCGACCTTCATCGTATAGCTGGAAGTCAGTCAGGGGAACAGATGTAAAAGCTTTCTCTTCTCCATAAATAGATGATAAACATCTACGTAAAGCATCTTTACCGTTAGAACCCTGACCAACCGCTAATAAGGCTCTTACCTGCCTACCCTTGAATTTTCTAACAGTTTCTAGGTCAAGTGATGCAGCTACGATCCTTATAAATATCTCTTGTTGTGGCTTATCCAAACATGATAGTAATTGCTCACAATAGGTATCATCTGCATTAGGGTTGTACTCAACTAATGGCTTGTAAGTGTAATAATCCTCTGGTGTGTGCGGCTTTAGTTCGATAGTAAAATCTTTTTTATCCCAAATAATTTTCAGGACTCCATTAGTGCAGTTTGTTCCGGGAGGGTTAACTAATTCTGGGTCTATTTCCGTCCGTAGCTTTGCCCATTCGAGAACCTTTTTAACCCAGTTTGGTGTTGCATAAGGATAATCCTTTTTACCATTGGCATCTTCGATTGAGTAAGAATCGCAGAAGTCAGTAATGCGTTTCCGTTCTTTAGAGTCTGGAGATAATTTGTAGTAGCTTCCAGTGTGAAAATAGAGTTCATCATTAATAGTAATCCAGTGCTTATCTGTATATAAAGCATGAAAAGCTTGCTGGGTGAAGTTCGTCCCTACAGTCTCATCGCCTTGGACACTGGACACACTAGCTTCTATTTCTTGCCGTTCGGCTACTGCTGCGTGGATCTGCTCCTCTAATCTGCGGATAAACTCTGGTACTTCCATCTGCCCCAAGATTTCTTTGATATCACTTGACTTATATGGTAAATCGGGGCAGATGTCATGGGGGTTAATTCCGATCAATGCAATTCCCACCTCGTCGGCACATTCCTGGCAGGTCGCAAGTTTCTTTAACCCAGTGTCATCGGCATCGTGCAGAAAAACGATTAATCCTATGCCTGAATCCTTGATAAGTTGGTATTCTGGCAGGATTGATTTTTTGTCCCAGGCACTACCTTGGAAGGTAAATCCAGCAAGCCCATGCTCTCGACCAATTTCTACGCACCCCTCCCCTTCGTGTTGGAGTAGGGCCGGGGTTCCTTGTACAGATTTACTAGCAGCGATCGCTTCATCAATGCGGTAAGCTTTCCAGGGTTCATCCCCTTTTCTCATCTCTGGAGTGCCATCTGGAAGCCTGTGCCATTGGCGGAAAGATTTATCTTTTCCCTTCTCTTTGATGTAATCTGCCCATTCATAGCGAATTACCCATTGGGTTTGTGAGTAAGGGTAGATTGTTTGTGTTGCATTCCCTGGTATTCCCTTTGGTAGCTTGCAAGTTATGTTTTGACTTTGGGGTATGTCAGTCGCCGCTTGGGTCAACATCACCAGTGCTAATTCACCATCTGGAATTGGCGCACTTTTGGGCAAGATTCTCTTGGGCTTCGCAGCCAAACGGTTTAGGGATGGAGTGTAATTAGCCCCTGCCCTTTCTGCCACCACTTCAGCCCAAGGTTTAATCGCCTCCCGGATGTCTTTGCACTCACAATTATTGAAGCATCTGTACTTCCCGGTTTCTGGGACAATAGATAAGTCATTACCGCCACAAACTGGACAAATAAACTTATTTTTAGCTTTGGACGGTTCTAGCTGATCTTGAAAATTTCTGATGTCGAATTTTTCAAATGCCTGTTGAGTTCTTGAGGCATTAGTTTTTTCTGGTGTACTGAACAGGCGTTTATTTTCTACACTGGCAGTTTTGGTATTGTGTGCTGCTAACTCTTGCTTAATTGGGGCAGATTGTGCTATTTTAAGCGGCTCAGAAATATTCGGGGTTGCGCCATGATCTAACAGTCCGGGCGCACTTTGCATTTCTAGCGTATTCATTTGTACTACTCCATGTATTTTTTGTGTGTTTCTGGAGTAGTTCTTTGCCGTTGTCGCCGCGTTCTGTTAGGTTAGAAGGTGAACAATTATAAAAACTAATCTGGTTGTAGTTTTTGTTGACTACTCGTGAACGACCGCAAATCGTTCTTGGTGTTCGCCTCATCATCTAACTGAGCGCACCCGAAGCAGCAAGAGCTACTCCTTTTTTTTGTACTCAAGCAGTTTGAATGCTTGGGTATTTTCTTTGATGCAATGGGTGAGGGTTTGTATCCACCCACGCAATAACTCATGCTTTATCGCCTGGTTTTAAATCTTCCGATCGCTCAAGAAGCGATTTTTTGACTATTGCGCTTACTAGTTGCGGGATGGTTCGGAATTCCGATTCAGCCCATCGCCGCAGTTGTTCATACTCCTCCGGGTCAAAACTAATAGTTGTTCTGGGTCGTTTCGTAGCCATTAATAACATCACTTGTCCATTTGATAGACATTATGAGCTACTAATATCTCTCTTTTCAAATTACATCACTTATCTACTATATTGACAAGTGATGTACTTGTAGATTAATATAGCATTAACACGGTCAAGGAACCCACAAGTGGTAAAGAAGCCCACGGATGGAAGCGGATAACAG
Source organism: Desmonostoc muscorum FACHB-395 (assembly GCF_014698035.1). Taxonomy (GTDB): domain Bacteria; phylum Cyanobacteriota; class Cyanobacteriia; order Cyanobacteriales; family Nostocaceae; genus Nostoc; species Nostoc muscorum_A. The sequence goes on along the minus strand of NZ_JACJSF010000076.1, from coordinate 33,216 downwards.
ACCCCGTAATCTGGATAAAACAGTAACCGCAGATATCCAAAGCTTTTTCACCACAAAGGTTTTACGAAAAATTGAAACAAATTTAAGGACTTCAATCAGATGGTAGATTTGGCATCAAGTCCCACATTAGGGACATTAGCCCCATCGTTGACCCCTGCTTCTTGGGATTGTGGTAACGGGTATTCTAAACTACATTTCCCCCAAGGAGAGATACTTATTCCCTCCTACTTTAAACAAGTCATTGAAACGGACTCTAACGACTACGAAAGCTTAGGCAACGGTGCGGTAGTCGAATATCTTCAAGGCGAACGCCCTGATCTATCTGGCTCTAAGTGGTTGATTGGAGAGACTGCCGAAATCTACTGTAAGCAGTCATTTGGACGCATTGTTGATGACTTCAAAAACAAGATTACTTATGGGCTGCAAATGCTCTTAGGTGCAATTGCTCAAACTCCTAGACAGCAGAGCTATAACTTGTTTTTAGTCGCTTCATTGCATGACTCTCAAGCCTTTGCCCATGATCTAAAGAAAGCCTTGCAAGGTAAGCACATCGTCAAGTTTGATGGCAAAGACATTGTAAACGTTGATATCACCTGTCAAATAACAGAGGAAGGTGTAGGAGCATTGTTAGTTTCCCGCGCCCCTGGTCAGCAGAAAGTCGCGCTCATTGACCTGGGGCATGGAACTACTATCACCTCAATATTTGAAGGCAACAAACTATTACAAAACAGCCGCAAGATTGACACAGTAGGCGTTCACCATCTTTGTGAGACGATAGCGAATAACCTCCAAACCCGTCGCTACCTTGGTAAACCAGCTAACCCTCATCTGATCCGAGAGGGGATGAGCAAGAATTTTGTTTATGGAACCACCAATTGGGAGTTTTCAAGCATTTACTCATCAGAACTCAAGGGATGGCTTGCGTCTTGTTTAGTGCCTGCGTGGAAGCATTTGCAATCCCGCGCTGATGACCTGGATGCTATTTACCTTGTGGGTGGCGGTGCAATGCTGCCATCGGTTAGTGCAATCGCATCTAGGCAAGGAATAGCACAGATTCCTAATTCCCAGACTGCCAATGCAATTGGGTTACTGAAATTAGCTGTTGCATCACTAAAGAAGGTTTAATTCATGGCGAAAGATAACCGGGTTTGCATCCCCAAAGATTTGATTGACCCCGTAAAAGCTGAGGCGGAAAAACTGCTTCTCACCGATGACCTGACCTCTGCTGTGACTTGGATTTTAAGGGCTTACTTCCGAGATAAAAATTCACTTTGCTGTCAGCAGAAGCAACAACCTGCTCTAACTGACCAGTCCCAACCCGATAGCTTAAGTAACTTTGAGGATTTGTTCGTAGCGTAACCATGAAAATCAACAAAACACTTGGATTCTCTGTTGCTGCTCTTGGCTTTCTAGCCCTTGGCTATTTCGGAGTCCAATACTTCGGTCGTAACAATATGTTCACCATCGCCGCAGCCGTGGGTGGTGCAGGGGCCATCAGCTATGTACTTCAGAAACCGAGTCAACCAGAAGCGCCAGCCGCACCAATCAAAACCCAAAGGAAAGGGAAAAAGTCATGAGCAACCAAGACACCCAAAAGACACAACCAAGCCTAACAACAACCGAAATCATGACCATCATCCTCGGTTGCGAACAGACTTTAAGGTTCGTGCAAGCATCCCCAAATTACAAGCAAATCGAAGCCTCCGAGCGGTTCAGTACATCGAATGACTTAAAGATGGGTGATGCTGTGCAAGCTTTGATGGAGATTCATGAAGCGATTCTAAATATCGAGTTCTACTCCCAAGTTTGAGGGACAAACTTATGCTTTCAACGACAGCCTTACAGCGTAATCATTTGTATGAATTCCGTGGTCAACAACTGCGCTACAGCCATCGCTCTAATTGTCGAGTCAATGCCCCTTTCATATTCAATGACTCTAAGGGCAGAAGAAAAGAACTAAGCCAAAACCAAGTGCAGAGGGAGGTTTTTGAACTTGTTGAGTTTTGTGAGAACTGATGATGAAGCGATTGCCCCGACCGACCAAAGTAAGTGCAATCGCCCCACCCGAAAGTGCATCAAGTACACATCGTTACAAGGATTCTAACAAATGGCACTCGATTACAAAAATCCCAACGATTGGGGACGCTGTTCTTTCACTGATAATGCTTTGAAACTCCAGCAATTTAAGGCTCTTAACCCAACAGCTACGAAGCGCGAAATAAATAGTTTTCTTTGCAGCCTTTACTTACCCCTCACAGGAACCGAATTTCTAGCAACTCATGAAACCATTGATGACCATCCATACTCTGCTGCATTTGGTCAATTCTTGGGTAATGGTATTGACGCGGACATTGCAAATATTCTGGCATTTGGTGAGAACAGATTTGATTTAATTTCCGAAGATTTGGACGACCCCATAAGGCAATTAGCAACAAGAATCTATAGCCGATTTGAAGCGATGGGTTACTGGGATGAAGTGCCCCAAGAGTCGAGTGATATCAACTACGACAACATACCTTATTAGGAGATTAAATGGCACGTAATTTTGGATCTGCAAAACTCAAAAACCATATTCACAACAATGCCCCCGGTACGTTAGGAGCAATGGGCAGACTGTTTGATGTCTCAGAATCGGACTTCAACAAAGCCTTACAGGGAGATCAAACGGTAATCACCAAAATTGCAGACATGGCGCGACTGTCTGACACTGCAAAAGCCAATTTACCCAAGGCTTTGGAGGCATATCGGAAGATTATTGAAACTACAGGCGATATAAACCAAGCCTACGCTGAACTGGTGCAACTGACCCAAAAACACGGTACGCAAACCCTGAAAGCTATCAACACCAGTAAGACAGGAGAGCAGCGTTTTAAGAACGAAATGACCGAAATGCAGGCGGAACACGTCAACGCCACTACTGCGGAGGCAACCCGTCACGCTCAACGCTCATCCTTGATTCAGATATCTGGGGCTACAGCAGACCTTATGGCGATCGCAAAATATGAGGCTGATTTAATTAAAGCTTCTAACAAGCTGCCTGAGACACAAGATGCAGCAGATCGCGCTTATGAAACTGCGGTAACTAGCGCACTGTGGACTAATGGCAGTGAAGCGAAAACCGACCGCATACCAAAGCCTAATTACTCGCGCACTGCTGGGATTAGTCGAGTAGGGCAGTGGTTCCGCAACTTCATGGGCATTTAAGCCTTAGCTAATGCAAAGCCAGGGTATGGCTAGACTCTGGCTTTTTCTGTGTCACCCCTCTTGCGAGGTAAGTATGAATGAGATGGAATCCCTATTATCACAGTTTGAAGCGGCTAACACCCAGTCTGAGCCTATCCTTTGGGGTGAGCAGTCACCACCGCAACAAACCCCAGAAGACGAAGACAGCTTACGCCTAGAGCAGTCGATTAGAGAAGTTTTCACTAACAAGCAACTGTTAAATAAAGCCCTAGCCACATTCTTGGGAGTGTTTACTGCCAATGCTGGAGTCAGCCTACTAACGAGTTTGGGAATAGGTGCCATTGCTTCTGGCACATTGGGCAGCATTGTACTGGGGCTATTCTTCGCCAATACCCTGACCAAGCTTCACTACGACGGACAAATCCACATTGACAAAGATTTTTTGGTAGCGACCGCCCAAACCGCAAGTGTAGGAGCTTCGTTGTGGATTGCCTTTGATGAATATAGGGCAGTGTCAGAAGCAACTAATACAGGTAAGACACGGTTTTATCAGGAGGTTAAAACCTACGAAGTTAAGCCAACTCCCAAGAGTGAAATACCTTGGGGCTTGATTGGGGTAGGTGCTTTTGTGTTGTTGGTGATTGCAGCAATCGTCAGGGGAACAAACCAATGAAACGCAAACAATTTGAAGAATACTTGCGTTCAGGAACAGCCAACAATATTACTGTGGGGGTGCTGGCGGCCATCGGGTTGATTTGTGGGGCAAAGTCATTTACTGGCACTCAAATTAGTTTGGTTGAGTATTGCTTCATCCCCTCAACGCTCACCAAGCCGGTTAACCGTCAAAGGTACTGCACTCCCAGCAAGCGTTACATAATGCCAGAGTCGGAATTTTATGCTGAAGCTTATGCACCAGCTAATCCAGAGTTTCAACGTGATAATTTTCTGCCAACCAAAGCTACCCGCTTAAGAATAATAGAACCAAGTAACCCTCATAAGCCCTGGTGGGGATTAGCTTCAGTGTTATTCGTTGGTGGAGCTTATGGGTTATCCAAAGCTAGGGAATGGCGATTAATCCAACTAATGCCTTCAGTTAGGGAAGAAATTCGTAGCAACTGGTTAATCGCCAAACTAAGATCCGGCTTGAGGCTCCACAAAGAAAGCTACACCGCGCAGTTAGATTACGAATTTCATCAATGGTCAGAGAATAGACGGGTAAGAACCGCGCAGTTGTCACAGATGACACCGCAAGAGTTAGCCATCTTTCAAGAACAGGTACGTTTGAGGGCGGAGGCAGAGGCACGGGTGCAACTGCAACAGGCAACGGGTCAACCAGCCGGGGCATTACCAGGGCAATCAATGCAGGATATCGCCAGGGGTGACGATAAAGTTACTGGCTCTGAACAGCAGACATTACAACAAAATACGAATTGTAGCCTTGATCCATCAGAAGCTCTTGCCCTGAATACTTTGCAAGCCCTAGCCAGAGCAGATAGTTCCACTGCTTTAGTTGCCGCACCGGGAAGCGGTAAATCAGTCACCCTCAATTATTTGATTGAGAAAATCCTTGCAGATTCCCCCAACGCGGATATTTGGGTAATTAGTGCTAAGAATGATAGTTTTTGCGGTTTACGAGAGAAAGAAAGAGTAATTGTCTTTGACGGGGAAAACCCAGACCTAGCAAAAGAGGTAATTGACAACTTTTACACCTCGTACAAAAAGCGTAAGCAACTACTAGAATCAAAGCGCGAATCCTTACCACCATTGATTCTAATTTTGGATGACTGGTTAGTGATTGCTGACCAATTAAGTAAGCATTACTCCGACTGGAATTATGGGGGTAAATTACTTGACGTTTTACTGATTGGTCGAGAGTTTAATACTAAGTTTATTGCCTCCCTACAGTCTTTTAACTTGGCAGCTTTGGGCATTGAAAAGATGGATGCTCAAACTCGTCTCTGTCTCAATTTATTGTTGTTAGGTAACAGGTATATCAAGAATGGAAGGGAGCAAGAATCTTATGGGGTACTGGAACTGATTTTAAATAGAGGTGACATTATTCCAGGTAAGCAAGAACGGGAGCAAATTAAATCTAAATATCTGGATATTAAAGCAGTCTCCTATCAAAACTTACGCCCAGTGATGATTGCTTCTGTTGGAGGTTTTGTTGTGGCCTTAATGCCTCTACTATCCAATCAAGCCAATCATATTGCTTCGGAGCAGGAATATTTAGATAGAGTATTTGACCTGGAATTTAATTTAAGTCCGGCTCACCAGATACATCCAAAACCATTATCTGAAGTAGCTAAAAAGATTTATGAATACTTCCAGAATGTCAAGATTAAAACCCCAAAAACATTACGTGATTTGAAGAAGGCAGATAGGTTGTCCGGCTATTCAGAGTCAGAATTAATTGATGGAATAGCTGAATTAGTTAAGACTGAGAAGATAAATTCTGACGGGAATGATAGCTATTATCTGCCTGATTGGTGAAGGTCATGCCGTAATGCCGTGGTAATAGGAAGGGATGTCTTACAGGCTTTTCTGAGTGTCCACGGCATACGGCAGCAATCACGGCAATCGATGCCCTGTATAGGTCGTAGCCTACGGCAGCTTCACGGCAAGAAGGACAGTCACGGCAGAAGCATCAATAATAAGTCCGCCAATAAACAGCCATTTATTATTAGAGGATTATCAACATCATGCTGAAAATAGTAATTGTTGAACCAGAAACATTCACGCTCTTAGGCATCAAAGGCGCTATTGAACAATCTCCAGATATAGAAGTAACTGGTGATGCCACCAGTGGGAAGATAGGTTTTAAATTAATTGAACAGACCAACCCTGATGTTATGTTAGTTGATTTACTCTTACCCGACATGAGTGGTTTAGAACTGACTCGTTCAATTAAAACGAATACTAATAGTAAAGTGGTAATTTTTACTAATCAGACTCATGAAGACTTTATTAACTCGGCTTTCCGTCATGGGGCTGATTCTTATATGCTCAAAAGTGCTGATATAGAATTGATTGAACTAGCCATCAAGAGAGCTTACTTTAATGAATGTCTACTTGACCCAAAGCTGGCTAAAAAACTGTTAGAAAGCCTTTATCAAAACAGATATATCGACCCTAGTTTTGCTGACAAAAACTTGCTTGACTCCCCCACCGAGCGGCAAATACAAGTCCTGCGATTACTGGCTCAGGGTTTAGGTTTTGAACAGATTGCCAAAGAAATGTTTCTTTCTGTTAGTACAGTCAAACATTACGCCAGTGATTTGTACAGTAAATGGCAGGTCAAGAACAGTTATGAGGCTATCAAAAGAGGGGCGATGCTTGGTTATATCGACTATAACTTGATTGTGAATGAATGATTTATCGGTGAGGAGAGCGAAAGAATTAAGTCGGGGATTGAAGCAGAAAAATTGGCTGTAACAAAAGGGAATCGCTTTAAAGCGTTAAAATTCTGGAATTGTTCATAATATATCTGTATCCAAAAAGAAATTTGTATACAGTACCCGCCATGCCCCAGGACTTCTCCGGTCAAAATCTCAGAGGGCGCTCTTTCAAAGGTCAAAACCTTGAGGGGGCAAATTTTAGTTATGCAGATATTCGTAGCGCAGATTTTACAGGAGCGAATCTGAGGAACGCAAACTTTAGTCATGCAAAAGCTGGACTGAAGAATTTTTGGATGATTACTTTACTCATAGCCTCCTGTTTATTATTAGGAGTATCAAGTTGTACAGGAGCAATTGTTGGTTATTATGTAGGACTTATATTTAAGTTTTCTGAACCTGAGTTCATGTATATTGGAATTGCTTCCGTAGCAACATTAATAACTTTATTGACTATAATAACTTGGCGAGGGACTACAGCAATCTTAGGAATATTGGCCTTAGTAGTTGCAGTTGTTGGTACTGGTGTATTTGTATCAAGCATATCAATAAATTCACTAAGCTCGATATTCTCAGTGATATTACTAGTTATAGTTATTACATATACAGGAACAGTTGTGGGAGCAGGTGCATTTGGAGTTATCTTTAGAACTATTGGCAAACCTGCAATTATATTATCAGCAATATTTATAGTAGGATTTGCATTTGTAATTTGGCATATAGTTTCATCCGAATGGCTAATTAGGTTACTGTTATTGATTAACCCAGAAAAACCATCAGCAACTTGGGTAGATCCTGATTATGCACCAGTTAGCCCATTTGGAATAGTTACAAGAATTACCGCATTGGTTACTACATTAGCAGTCCCAATACTAGCTACTTACATAGGTTGGTGTAGCATAGGTAGAGATAAAAAATATATTTTAATTCAAGAACTAACTGTAAATATAGCGGCTACACGAGGTACGAGTTTTCGTAAGGCAGATTTGACCGATGCTAACTTTACCAATGCGACGCTTAAAGGTACAGATTTCAAAAATACTCTACTAATTCGTACTTGTTTTCGACAATCTAAAATGCTTAAGCAGATTCGTCCTGGGAAAAGTTACCTTAAAAATCTAGATGTCTGTGAATTATTAGTTACTGGACTTGGGCAAGGAAAAAACTTCGACCGTCAAGACCTTCGAGGAGCCAATTTTAAATGCGCTAATCTCGCTAACGCTAGTTTCATTGGTGCAGACCTAAGTCAAGCGAATTTACAAGACGCAGACTTATCCAGATCAAAGCTGAAGCAAACTCAACTGGATGGCACAGATTTCACAGGTGCTAACCTCACTGGGGCATACATCCAAGACTGGGGGATTACCACTGACACTAAATTTGATGGAGTGCGCTGTGAATACGTTTATATGCGACTCCCCACAAAAGAGAATCCTGACCCCCTCCGTAAACCAGATAATCACAAGGAACTGTTTGCAGATGGGGAGTTTGGTGATTTTATTCAACCAATTTTCGACACTCTTGACCTTTACCACAACCAAGGCGTTGACCCAAGAGCGATCGCAATTTCCTTTAAGCAGTTGGCAGAGAATCACCCTGATGCTGAACTTGAAATTGTGGCAATGGAGAAACGGGGACAGGATAAGTTTTTACTTCGTGCCAAAACTGCTCTTGAAGCTGACAAGTCCCAACTGAGTGCAGAATATTTTGATTTATATAATCAATATAAAGCTTTACCTAAAGCAGATTTGATATATTTACTGGCACAGAAAGATGGTCAAGTCCAAAGCTTAGAAATAGCATTTAGAGCAGTTACTAGAGGTTTAAAAGAAGTGGCAGAAACTCCTAAAAAACAATCTAATTTCAACTTGCAAGGCGCTCAATTTGCAGGTGGTCTTGTAGATGCTGAAACCGTCACTGCAAATCAAATAGGCGGGAATATCACCAACTACACACCTGAGCAAAAGCAGAATTTGGCTCAAGCCGCAGCAGAAATTCAACAACTGCTGAACCAATTAGGGCAGACTTACCCGACTAATACCCCACTAGAAAAACAGATAGTGGTAACAGAAGTTCTTAAGGAAATTGAGCGTAATCCCACATTGAAAGCGCGGGTAATTGGTGCGTTAAAAGCAGGTGGTACGGAAGCTCTTAAGGAGTTACTTGACCACCCAGCAGTTAATGTTCTGTTGGCAGCTTTGGAAGGTTGGCAGGATGCTGAGTAACTAGCTTTTAGTGAAGACATTATATAAATACTGAAAAAAATAACGCCCCAATTTAACCCATGCCAGAGTCACAAGATCCAAAGAAAGTCATCAATAACGACTTACCCAATTCTCAGTTTGGTGGTGGGTTAATTAATGCTGAAACAGTAAATGCTCAGAGAATCGGCGGTGATATTTGGAATGTTTTCTTTGGGCAGCAGACAACAACACCAGTAGGCGACCCTGCTAGACCAAAGAATCAACGCATACTATTAGCCGCAGTCAAGGAAGAAGTTACAGCACGGTTAAGGCAATCTCTACACAATGCTGTGCTAATTAATCTGGGCAAGGAGTCGCAACCGCAACAAGTAAAGCGCCCTTGGGATGCAGAGATAAAAATTGGCTTAAAGCCTGCTGAACCGCTACCAGACACCACAACAATTTTGCAAGTTTTTGACTCCCAAGAAATTGCGGGAAAACTGTTAATATTGGGTGCGCCAGGAAGCGGAAAGACAACCACACAATTAGAACTGGCTCAAGCTTTAGTTAGTCGTGCAGAAGAACAGTCTGATTATCCCGTTCCCGTTTTATTCAGCCTGTCCTCATGGAAAGATGACCGACAACCTCTAACTGATTGGTTAGTGGCTGAACTTAAATCTAAATATGGTGTTCCAATCAAACTTGGTAAAGAGTGGCTAGATAATCAACAATTACTACCATTGCTTGATGGTTTAGATGAACTTGAGCCACAACGTCAAGAACTTTGTGTTTACGCAATTAATCAGTTTTTAGAAAGCGAAACTAGACCGCTTTATCTAGTTGTTTGTAGTCGGAGTGAGGAATATAGTAACTACGCTACTCAACTGCAACTTAACGGTGCTATTTACTTACAGCCTTTAACTAACAATCAAATTTGTGATTATCTAACTTCTATTAAATATACAGAACTGTGGTCTACTATCAGTAGTGACGTAGAGCTACTAGAGTTAGTCAAGACTCCATTACTACTTAGCGTTACTGTTCTAGCATCTCAAGAGATAGCTGTTGAACAATGGCAGCGTTTGGACTCTACAGCCGACCGGATTCAGTATTTGCTAAATGCCTATATAGGGCGGATGTTGACACGGGATATTTACAGTAGGGCGTATTTTAAGAACAAACTACCTAATATTAAAGACGCACAATTTTGGCTAGTATGGTTAGCTCAAAAAATGCAACAAGAATCGAAAACGGAGTTCTTTATTGAAGAAATGCAACCTAATTGCTTAATTAGCAAAACTCAAAAAAATAGCTATTATCTGATTGGAGGACTGAGCTTAGGGCTGAGTTTAGGGCTGATTTGGGGACTTTTAGGACTGAGCTTTGGGCTGATTTATGGGATTTATGGGCTGTTTTATGGATTGATTGGAGGACTGCTTTTTGGGCTTTCTAACAAAATAGAGCTGAAGGATAAAATTATTTTTTTAAAAATAAATAAAGAGAATATGATTTCTGGGCTGATTGCTGGGCTGATTTCTGGGCTAAGTTTTGGGCTGATTTCTGGGCTGGTTATTGGGCTGATTTATGGGGAGTCTGACCCAGCTATAGAAAACAAAAAAATTACTAATCAAGGTATTTGGAAATCTGCATCCAATGCTGTTTTTTTAGGGTTGATTTTAGGACTGATTTTTGGGTTGATTTTTGGGCTAATTGCTGGGCTGAGTTTTGGGCTGTTTGGAGTACTAATTGGAGTACTAATGGGAGGGCTGGCTTTTGGCGGTATAACGTGCCTTCAACACTTCACCCTACGCCTCATCCTCTACTTCAACGGTTACATCCCCTGGAACTACGCCCGTTTCCTCGACTACTGCACCGAGCGATTATTCCTTCAACGTGTTGGTGGACGCTACCGCTTCATCCACAAACTACTGCAAGACCACTTCGCAAAAATGGAGTTCAAGCGCAATTAAAAAAATACAACCAACTCACGCGGAGAGAGTCATAGTCAAAACCTGTTGACAACCTCAAAATAAAGATAATTACCCCCAGAACATTTCACCGCATCTATGGCAGTTTTTACCCAAACTTGATTTTTTATCTCGAAAACCACATACTCATGTTGTATGTACCCTAAAGCGTAAATTTTTATCTATATTCATGAGATATATGGCAAGACTTCGGCAGAATCTCAGGGGATTTAAATTACCAAGAAAGGCTTTAAACAATAGACACTTATATGTACTTCTTTTTACTTTAACTTTGTGGTTACTGGTTTCTATCTCAGCAGTTCCAAGTTATTCTCAGACTCCTACCCCTCGTACAGTTCCAAGTTATTCTCAGACTCCTACTCCTAACCCTCGTACTGTAATTCGTGAACTAGCTAAGAGTGATGTAGAAAACGATATCCCAAGACGAAATGACTATGCTGTTAAGCGTTACGGTAAAGAATTCCCAGGCTTAAAAGAGAATGAAATTTTGCAAATATATGATGATGAATATACTAAGCTAGCAGAAGCAAAAAAGAATAACTTATGGGAGCAACTGAAGCCTGGAACTGGTTGGTCAGTTGCTATAGTTCTGTTTTTTGCCTTAATTTTTAAAGATACTTTAACAAAATGGGTCAGTAGCTTTTTTGAAGCTGTAGGAAATCAAATCTATGGCAAACTATCAGGAATTCAACTACTACAAGGTGTTGCACTGAAACGTTATAAGGAAGAACTAAAGCATAAGTACGAAAAGTTAAAAATTTCGTTTCGACCTGATAGACCTCTAAACCTAAAAGATATATATGTTCCACTCAAAGTCACAGGTGGTAGCGACCGCGAGTTAATTGATGCCTTCCAAGCTATTACTAAGCATCGCCGACTTATGGTTAAAGGGTCTCCGGGTTCCGGTAAAACAATGCTACTAAAGCATATTGCTCTTTGCTACGCTGACGGTCGTTGGTCTACCGTATTTAATAAATTCCAATGTATACCAATTTTATTAGAACTACACCGATTAAGCTCCTCAGAAAAGACAATACAAGAACATTTAGAGGATGCCTTTGATAGAGATGGTTTTCCTAACGCCAAACATTTTGTCTCTGAAAGTTTGGATAAAGGTAGATTGTTACTGCTGTTTGATGGTCTTGATGAAGTAAATAGTGATTCTCGTGAACGGGTAGTTAACCAAATAAAAAATTTATTGGATAAGTATCTAAAATGCCCTGTTATTATTACTTGTCGCACGGCTGTCTATAGAGGTGAGTTTGATGAACCAGTTGAGAAGACACTAGAAGTTGCTGAGTTCAATGACCAACAGATTCGTGACTTTCTAGTTTCGTGGCAGGAAGATATGCCAGAAGGTAAATCTGTGGAGCAACTAATGCAAACGTTGCATTACCTACCGCGAATTATGGATCTGGCACGTAATCCACTAATGCTTACTATTATTGCCTATCTTTATGCTGATACTGAAGCGGAGCTACCTCGTTCAAGGGCAGAGTTTTATCGAAAAGCAACAGATGTTTTATTAGAACAATGGCATCAAGAACGCAACCAGTTTCAAGCGCGTGATAAAAAATCTATACTTCAACACCTAGCACTTTTCTTTCAAGACAATGCTAACCAACAAGGGCAAGACCGTCGCAGCGTAGATTATAGAACTGTTGAATTAGAAGTGACAAAAATACTCCCTAATCTCAATCTTCAACCTGACTGTACCAGATCCATTCTGTCGGAAATTATAGAACGTAATGGTTTGCTACTGAAGATTGATGGCGGTGATCGTTACCAGTTTGCACATTTAACCTTACAGGAATTTTTCGCAGCAAGCCAATTACGAGACGATGCTGATGGTCTAATTAGTCGTTTTAAAGCTGACCCTGATGCTTGGCGTGAAACGCTTAAGCTCTGGTGTGGACTAGCTGGAGATAGTACAAATTTAATTAGAGAAGTACGCTCAGTAGATCCAGTTGTTGCCTTTGAGTGTTTGGCTGATGCTCAAGAAGTTGATCCGACATTGGCTTCGGAAATTATTAATAGCTTTAAATCCCAGTTAGGAGTAGATGGAAATGAGAATATAGTAAATCATGCCTTTGCTTCTGTGGCTGCGGATGATAGAAGACGTACAGATGTGTTCACTTTCTTAAAAGAAACCCTTGAGAACACAAGTGAAACAGATACTCGTCGCAAGGCAGCAGTAAATGTTTTATCTCTAACTAACTTACCAAGTGCGGCAACATTATTAACTAAACAGTATGTAAATTTAGATAATATAGAATTTCGCCAAGTACTAGATCAGTCCTTGATACGTATGGGCGATATAGCTGTGCCTGAAATTAAGAAAGCTGTAAACAATGATTCCATAAATCAGGTTATGGATGCTCTAGTGGGTATTGGTACTCCCAGTGCGTTACAAGCTTTAGTTAATTGGCTGTGGGATAAAGATGAAAATAGAGCTTTGCGTGCTGCATTGCTTTTAGCGTGTTTAATCAAAGAAGAAAAATATCAGGCAGTACTTGGCAGTATTAAACCTCCAAAATCTCAAGAATGGAAGAGCTTTGAGTGGATAGTTAATCTTTATCACCCAAAAAATCTAAAAATTATTGGGGGACAAATAGCCTATTGTATAAGCAGAAAGCTAGAAGACTCTGTTGAAGTAGTAGACCAGCTATATATTCAAGATTTTGCTCGTGAATTGCTCATACCAATATGCTTTATTCAAGCAATAGGACAATTGGATTTAACAATACCTCAATTGGATATGAATTTCATTGAGTATGAAATGTTTCTTCAAAAAGTGTGTGGTAAATATGTTTCCACTATTTGGGGCTTTCTTATGAACAATATTTCACCATTTGCTTTTATTTTTATATTCCGTATATTTCAAAATAGATTAGTTATGAATGAGTTACGGTATTTGAAAAATGAATGGGAAGGCAGATATTGGTGGAAATTAGAAGTAGGTGTGAGTAAAAAGAAGGTAAATATATTAAGCATATTTAAGAAACCAGAGAAGAAAGAAATTTTAAACACAATATTTAATGTATTCGAGAGAGAATTTGGAGAGGCTAAGTCAAATAAGGTAGTTAGGGTAGAAGTGTGGCATACAAAATATATCGTGGGTGGTTTGTTAGATGGAAATAATGGTGATGGTTTTGCGGTTTCGAGATGGGTAGAATTTAACGCTCAGGTTGTGACTGCTGCAATAACTGCTCACCAAAAAGAATGGAAAGGAAAGATAATAATTAATAAAAAACTAGCACATCCCCACAAAATCTAGTTTGTCAACTACTTACACCACGATTAGCTAGAATAAATAGCTCTGCTACCTTTGAGATTTGTTTGTTGTTAATTTTCGATACCTGGTACTGCCAACCTGGTGTCCTGGGATGGTTTTCTATTTCAATGAAACTTTAATGTATTAACACCATCCTGCAAATCTTCATCAGTGACTTCAAGATATCGGTCTAACGCCGCCAATGTTTTATGACCAGAGATTTTCTTAATTACTTTTGTTGGAACGTGTGACAAGTGCATTTTAGTTAAGCAAGTTCGGCGAAAGCTGTGGGTGCTTGCCCCTTCAATATCAAGTTCATCAAACGCAGCCCGGAGAATCTTGTCAGCAGAGTCTGGGTGGATATGTCCGCGTCCCCAGCGACCAGGAAATAAAAACTCCTTGGGGGATGAATAAGCCTCTAGTATTTCTCTAAGTTCATCACAGACAGGGATAGAGCGCGTATCAGCCTTCCCCTTGGTATTCTCTTTGCGTACCGTTATCCGCCCCCGCACACCTCCAGAGATGCGGTAAGCGCCTCTGGTGTGCATGGTGCAAGCTTCAGAGATTCGTAACCCGCAGTAAAGGCACAGGCCAAATAAAGCGCGATCGCGTTCGGTTTTAAAACCGTGGGTAAATAGTTGAACGATCTCGCTTGATGATAAAATTTTAGCTTGATCGTGACGGTCGATTTTCATAGCCTGGAATAGTTACTATTACTATCTTAGGGGTACACCGACAAAGTGAAGGATTCCGGCGTATACGACTAAAACCGTGATTCTTTCGTGACGGTTTGCTGGAAAACTTGGGAATTATGTTTTGCTTATTAATCTACATGACGATGCAGAGATGGTTCTTTACCAGAGAATCAGGGTTTGGGGCTTAAATCATAAAGTCCGCTTATGACAGCGCTCTTGATCGAGTTGCGAACCTTAGCGGAAGTAGATTTAAAGTAAGCTAAAAAAAGTGAAGCTACAAAACGGTCTAAGTCCGAAGAGCCAGACATCAGTGCTAGCAGGACAAGAAATGGAGTAGATGTCAAACGTAAGGATTTCAGCATTGGATTTTGGATGTTGCAGACGGGGTACTATCTGCTAAAGCCTAGCCATAGTTAGGTATTGCTGTAATCCGAGAAACAACCCAACGCATCGAGACTTGATTTGTTGGACTGCGAAATTTACTTAAGAAATCAGGTTGGATTTACTCAGTTGGTGGTAAACCCAATTGAGTACGAAATTGTTTGATGTCCTAAATTTCTCCCAATTCCTAGCTTTTTTAACTTGCGATTAAGTCTGCAAGCAATTTTGAGACTACCTGGGCATCTGTTAGCATTTTTATTAGTTCATACCGCAACTTCCCAGTCTTCATACTGCAACCCTTCCACACGGCTAAACTCTCCCACATTATGAGTTACCAACACCAAATTATTAGCAAGAGCAATTGAAGCAATTTGTAAATCATAAACTCCAATTGGTGTTCCTTTTTTATTCAATTCAGAACGAATATAACCACAAATATCTGCCGATTGACCATCGAAAGGTAAGCTAACAAATTCATCAAAAAATATCTTTAATGTTGCCAAATTTTTGTCTCTATTAGAACTTTTATAAGCTCCGTAATAAAGCTCAAATTTTACAATATCACACAGAAAAACATCATCTGGTGGCAGTGAATTTAAGCGATAAAAAACTGGATTATTACTGGAATTAAGATACCGAATACAGGCATTAGTATCTAACAAATAACTCATAATAGCGGCTCTCGTTCCTGTGCTTCTGGCTGAGGCTCTCTAACTAACAATTCCCCCTGCCAACCACCACAAGTCTGCTCAAAAAAACCAGGCGACCAGTCCCTACTTTTAGATGTAATTATCGGTGTATTTTCCGTTACATCCTCAAGGATTGATGTGATTTCTTCTTCCAAAGTCCGTTGATGACTCTGAGCCAGACGTTTTAGTTTTTCTATAACAATGGGATTAAGCTGTTTCAAAATAACTTGAGTCATATTCATCTCCTTAAAAATCAACTAACTCATCACTAACGATAAATCCCGCCTTTAACAATTGCTGTTTAATCTCCTCATCTAACAATTGCCCCTCTCGCATTTGCTCACCTAATGCCATTGTAAGCTCACTCATTTTCTCCTCAAAGCTCACCCCATCCTCCACTTCATCAGGAATACCTACATATCGCCCTGGTGTCAACACAAAATTATCGTTTTCGTTCATTACCAGTAAATCAGAAACTTTTGGAAATGAACTAAAAACAAGGGTTTCAGCCCTCCCTCGTGAACAAGGAGTATTTACAAGTGCTAAAAGAGCGATCACTGTCATCACTTAAGAGCGCCATCGTTATTTCGTGATTTAGCGAAAGAACGAAATAACGATTAGCCATGATTATCTGTCCAGTATTTAAAAATCCGTTGCAATAACTCGACTTGGGTACAACCGTAAGTCGCAGCCGCAATCTTAAAATCCTTTTTAAACTCGGCAGGCACTTTAAAATTTAGATTAGAAATTTCGCCTGGATCGGGCTTCTCCAAGTTATCTTTTGTTTCCTTAATGCTAGGGGGTTCACCTTTGCTTGGTTTGCGAGGTGGTGGAGGTGGTTTAGTTGACATAATTAGGACTCTTGCTCACTCAACAGATCAATAATTCCTTGGGCTACTTGTTCTGCCCGTTGCTTCAAAGTAGGAAACGTGACCTCAGAAACAGCACGACCGTTATCACTCGCCTGACGGTAAGCAGTCTTTTCTGGAATTGAACCAGCCACTGTGACATATCCAGCTTTATGAATATATGATCGGGCATCCTCAATTTCATTCTCCCGATCGCCGACTCGACATAAAACAAAAATAATTTTATCCGTAGGAATTTTGGCGTTTACCAATTCATGCGCCAACAGTACAGACGGTTTGAGATCATCCAGTGATAAACCAGTGGGTAAGACAAGTAAATCACTTGCACGGGCAATTTCTAAAGTGCCTTGCATGGAATGTGGTGGCCCGTCCATAACCATGAGGTCATAAACCGAGGCGTGTTTCAGAGCTTGAGCAACAGTGCGGAATGGTTCAACAGCAATCTCCGGCTGGATACCATTTACTTCACGGCGTTGTTTCCAATCCGTACTCGTACCTTGAGAAATATCTAGGTCGGCAATTTTTACATCCCAGCCAGCAGCAGCATATTCACGAGCAATAAGCCGAGCAAGAGTGCTTTTACCTACCCCCCCTTTTTGAGAAATGACACCCACCAATACGGTCATCAAATTTCGTCCTTTCGCCCTATAGCGAATTAGTTATATCGTGTTTTCGCTTAATCGTACAGAGAGATTTCGTTTAAGCAAGAATTAGCGATTTAACGAAATAACGATTTCGTCCTTCAATCAAAGTAAGGATAGCAAACGTAAAAAGCATCACCGTGCCAAAAAAGGTTTTTTGTCCACTAAGGAATTTGCAAGTGCCTGAAACGACGATTTCTCGTTCAAACTAGATCAAAACTAGCAGCATAACCATAGTTCTTTCACGAATTCTATAGGAAAAAGCACTTCTTTAAAAGCTTACCCCATCTTGGTTTCAGCCTTAGCGTACAATTTACCCGTTTCGGCACGGTGATGCCCAACTTATCTCAAACCTGATGAGGAAAAATTACGGGTTTCAACCTAGATGAGGTTTATAATAAGTAATATTTACTGATATTCTGAAAATTTACAGTATTTAAAAAGATATATCCAGCTAAACTATGGCTTTTTTTTATTATAGTATTCTCATTAGAGTAATAAGGTATCCAAAAACGGCTTTGAATTTCCATTTCCTTTTTAATGTCATTACCAATATATTCTTGCAGTAAATATTCGTAAACAAATTGCTTTCTAATGCTTCTCTCTTTTATGTCTCTATAATTTTCGGGATTTTTAAAATACTCTAATTCTAAGTATTTAATATCAACTATTATAAAATATGGACGATTAGCTACTTTCAAAAATTCCTCAAAACTTTTTGATATAGATTCTAAAGAGGCTCCACGAAATAAACAATCACGAATAGGTTGATAGTTTTGGTAACGACTATCAAAATTTTTATCTGTTTCGGTTAAAAAAATATTGAAACTTTCTGCATTATATGCACCATTTTTAATTGCTACGTAAAATATATGATTTAGCTGCCGCATTAATGCAAAAATTGATTCATCATCTAATTTATCTAATTCAATTGTCCAGTAAGAATAAAAACTAGATGGTAATTGTGAGTTAATTAATAATTTTTCGTCTTTAATTGCATAATACTTTTCTAATTCTTTAAAAGTATGAATTGTATCTCTAAGTTGCTTATGATGAACTATCTTCAAATCCATTAGAACAAAAATTTTTTTTTGTATATCTAATGTTTGTCTCTTATTATACTTCTCTAAATATGGTGAATCACAATAGAAAGTTGCTCTATATGAATAATCATCCTTGTATGCGTTTCTTGCATATAAATGAAAGTTTGTTATTTCTCGCTTTGTAAAGAAAATATTATGTAATGCAACTGCATCAGGTACTAACTTTTTATTATTTATGATGAATGTATTTGTTAGGTTAATTGCTTTAGACTCGGTATCTGCCAGTAGTATAGTATCGTCGGATAAAAATGTTTTATCTAAAAATAAAATAAATTCAGGCTCAAAGTTCCTTACCAAGAATGTCAAACACATGGATTCCCAGACGCTATGGAAATTGTCAATACCCCAAACCTCTCCTTCGTCTTGCTCAGATAACTCTCCATATAAAAATATTTCAATTACATCGTGAAACTCCCAGAAATCATCATCTTTAAGCGGAGTTTGATGCGTGATTACCTCTAAGGTGTCCTTGAGAATATCTACAGTTATAGTACAGTAGTCTTCTTGAAATAAACTGTATTCAGAGCCTATATATTTATGTTTAAAATCTTCTGCCAGTGCCTGTAATTCTGGAATAACTTCCTCATCAAGCTGCTGCTTAATTTCCCAAAGAATATAACAGTACATCGAGACAATATCCGTTGACTGGTAATGCACCTGTTGCCGGGGTAAAGTCATGGTGTCAATATATACTCCACCATTGTTTTGATAGACTCCTCGGTGTAACAAGCGATGTATCTTTGAATAGTCAATTTTTTCAGTTACTCCTAATCGATAAGCTAAGGAGATGATTTTCAATTCATCATAGGCATCCAGAATAGTGCCGATATTATCTAATTTGGAATAAAAGATATTTTCTTCATCAGTCTCATCAGGTATGCAAATTTTTTGGGTGCTGCCTTGAGATTTAAGAACTCCATCTCTGTCTGAGATATAGGCTTTAGAATAACAAATGCGTTTAAATTCTCGCAGTACTTTATAAAGTAGGAAGAATACGTCACGCTTGTCATCGTAAGTATTGAAGATTTCGGTATCAAAACCGCGAGGCAAGCACAGAACAGTCTCGAATTGACGTTTTTGTATGCCAACAAAAGAATATTTATCATTAACTACTGGTCGTAATTCCTTAAAGTTTATCATTCGCTTAAATCACCTTCTATTTCCTCGTTATCATTAATCTTGGGTATCTTGGCAGCATCTATGCTGTTGTGGCAATATTCCAGTAAATCTGATGTATAAGTTAAAAAATCAGCAAATGTTACTAACTTAACCTTTTTTTTATTTAATTGCTCCTCTATAAATTTATTTAGGGCTTGTTTGTTTCTTGCAAATACTCCGTCCCATAAGTAAAACATTAATTTATCTTGTACCTGTTCCAGAGTTATTTCATGATTTTTAGCCTTTATAAACCACCAGCCAATCTGTTTATCTTCTATCTTTCTGATAGCGTTATGATTTTTTTTTATAAATTCGTTTATTCCAATTACGCACCTGCACCAATCTAATTTTCTACCATCTTCTAAAATCAATTTTACTTTAAGCAAGGCATCAGTTATGCTATTGTCATCTTCTATGCCATCTTTATTGGGTGCATCTATGTATTCCCAATCCCAACGACGCTTGAAAGCACTATCCAAATAATAGATAGACTCATCTGATGTGTTGATAGTGGCAATAATTGATAAATTAGGAGGAATGTTAATTTTGCGATTTTCTAAATTCTTCAACAGTCTCAATCCATTGGTGTTTGAATTTTCCTGCAATCTAGCTTTTAAGTGGTGAGTAAAAATATCAAAATTACTGCCATCAACTTGTATCAAACCGTCATTGGAAATATTAGCTTTGTGCCCCATTACATTGAATAAACCAACCAATTCCATTTCCGAGACATCAAGCTCATAACTTGACCAATCATCTTCTTCTCTGTCCAACAACTGAAAAACTGAACCGAATATGGCAGCAGCATTTCCTCGATTTAATTCATCAATAACCAGTAAGCAATTATCATTTTTCCCCTCAAGTAAATTTTTATACGCCATTCCTAGAGCCTGGAGAAAATGACCTGGGTAATATTTATATATGACGTTTCCGCTGTATGTTAATGGTAATAATTTACCCATAAAATCTGAGTAAGTATACTCAGGGTGAAACACGGTTTTTACCGTGTTAGAGAGAGTTTTAGTAACTTCATCAAACTCAATTGAGAGCTTCTCCCTAGCAATCCCTGCTATCTTATAACTCTTTCCTGTACCGGGACTACCAAAAATTATCTTCTGGATTGCCTGAAACTGAACGACCATAATGTTTGTTACAGATGATACCAAGTTAATATATAAGCAGAAAAAATCTAAAATTACAATAACTACGTGAAATTTTTAGCTTATCCTGCCTACGGCATGAGCTTCGCACAGTACGCAATAATTCTCGATCAAGTTTTTTTTACAAAATTGAATTTACGCTCACAGCCCTCAAAAAAAACTACCACTAAACTACATAAGCATTACAATAGCCGCCTAACAGTTAACAGCTACAACTGCGGCGGCTATTGTTCAAATATTCTTCGCTCAATCTCCTCCAAAAATCGCATCCAATTCTTGCGACGAAGCCTGACCTTGAACTATTGAAGCGGGTCTGATTGAATCAGCCGCTTCCCCCTCAAGCTCAGGCGACTCTAAAACATTACTCTTGTAGCTTGGGGCATTGACAGTTACAACTGGTGCAGTCAACGCTGGCTGTGACAAGACAACGTAAACATCACTTATTACACAGGTTTTATGTAGTTTGTCAGTATTGAAATAGTAGTTCTAAATACCTTGCTCAAGTGGTAGCTGTTGGGTAGCTCAACTGGTGACACACAGCTACCAGTTGAGTAGTAAAAAAGCGAGTTTTTGAAAATTTGATGATTCCCCAACTGGTAGCTATACAGTAGCCCTACTGCTACCAGTTGGGCATAAGACATTTATCGAAAAATTCTGGTGTAATGCTCACTGAATATGACTTACAGCAAATTTTGAGCGCTGGATTCATTCTCAATAACTTCAAAATTATTGAGAATGAATAATACATCTGTGTTGCAATTGTGCTTCAAAAATCTTTTCATTAACTTAACCCAGCCCACTTAACATCCGATTTTTTTTCTTCATGCCTGAATAGAAATTGTTCCTTTTACAATCTCCACGCTTGTTAATAGAGATGAAACTTGTTTTAAGTAGTGAAATTGTCTGATTAATCACAGTTACAAATAGCAGACATTTTGCACCTAAAACCCCGATTCCTGTGCAAAATAGCAGACATTTTGCACAGCTTATACACGCTTCTAACTGTTATAGCTGTTAAGAAACTTTGACTATTCACTACAAAATGTCTGCTATTTTGCACATCGCTTTTTTGAAAAATTGGTGTCTAATACATACACCAACTACCCTTTAGCCATTTTTATCAAACTGGCTCATTCTCAATAACTCTAAAATTATTGAGAATATATAATACGTTTGTGTTGCAACTGTACTTCAAAAATCCCGCTCAATCGATCAACTTCTTCAGTAAGTGAATCTGAAATTTCTCCTGTGAGTTCAGCCGTCACTCTATATATTTAGCGTTAACTGAAACAGAAACTTGTCTAACGCAATAACTACACTAAACACTTGTAACCCCGTGAACTTAGTGTAGTTTAACCGTACTAAATCAGTCTCATCCGACACTAATATTTTTGGCCGTCCAAAAGGACAAAAACAGTGCTTTCTTGTCCTTTTGGCCGTCCAGTGAGCGCCAACCCTACTCAATTGTCATGCTCTGCTGACAAATGCCCACCTGTCAACGGCCGTCCAAAACATCAAAAACAGTGGTTTCTTGTCCTTTTGGCCGTCCAGTGTTTTTGAAAAAAATCTTCTGTAACTTGTATCCAGTCTCAATTACAGCCACTTTTTTGAGTAATTTATATTGTCAATAAGCTGGGGTTTTATTGACAATGCGTAATCATGATGTGTTGCAATTGTGTTTCAAAAATTCTTTCTTGAATTTAACCGTACCCACCCAACAACTCAGTAGCTAGTTTGAGTTCTTCTGAAAGTTCCAGTTTCATCAATCCTAAGTCATCCTCATCAAAATCCTCATTAGAGTCAACATCATCGCCATCATCATCAGAAATAAGAGGTTGACTATTGCTTGTCACAGTGGTCGCTGCATTAGCGCCACTTTGAGGCTGACTAGTGCTTGTCATAGTAGTCGCTGCATTAGCGCCACCAGACACAACTATTGACTGAGGCTCAATTCGAGCAATACGCCTAATAGTTGCCAGTTTCGCTTCTAGACGTTCAATCGCTGACCAACAAGCGGACTGTAATTCAGGCTGATTGACTTGACCCTCTAACGCTTCAGCAAGCCAAAAAGCTGTAATCGCTTCTATGGCAAACTCTGTCGCTGATCTATTAGAAGGATGCTTCAATAAATAATCAATCACCTTCCCCTCCCATGAATTACTCTTACGTTTTATTCTGGGTAACTCAACATAGGAATTGTGTTGTTGACTCATATCTTCTCCTCAGTATGAAAAGTTTTTTTAGTATAAAAACAAATCAATATGTAGCATGAGTATAAATGTGTCTACCTTAACGATAATAGCGATAATATTGTGTCTAAATGTGGTGTTTTTAGCCGAAAAAATGTCAAGTTACTGGCGTTAGGTTTCCCCCCAATAGTGCAATTAATGAGTGCTATTGTGGTGTATAACGCCAAACCATCAAACAATTCCCTAAATGCGCCCCAGAGGGCTAAAAACCCTACACAGCAGGCTTTTTAGCAGCAGAGGGGGTTTTGTGACCGCCAAATTTCGCGCTCGGTGGCTATGATTTAGGTGTACCCACTACACCTTTTTGCCCTGACGGGTGGCTTGCGCCATTTCTCCCTAACGGTCGAAACAAAAAGGTTCCGTGGGGTCTGCGACGCAATTACACTCAATTACTCAAAAAGTGGCATGGCTTACGCTATTGCACGGATTAAAAAGCTCAAGCGCAGTAACTTGGCAGGCAGCGAAGCGCACACTGCTCGTCAGCGAGAAACACCCAACGCTAATCCAGATAAACAAAATATCAGATTCATTGGCACTAACAACCCAACGCTCTCATTAGATCAGTTGGTGATGGAAAAAATAGGGGAGCAGAAACGGAAGATTCGCCCCGATGCGGTTTACTGCACTGAGATTTTATTGACTGCCAGCCCCGAATATTTCCGTCCCAACTGCCCAACACAAGCGGGTTACTATGAGCAGGATAAAGTTGACTCTTGGCTTTCTGCATCCAAACAATGGTTAGATTCGAGATACGGGGAGCGCATTGTCAGGGCAGAATTACATTTAGATGAAGCCACCCCACACATTCACGCTTACTTTGTCCCCCTTGATGAAAAAGGGCAATTGAGGGCCAAGCACTTCTTCGACGGTCGTCAGAAGATGAGGCAGTTTCAAGATTCCTACTCCGAGGCTACAGAACATCTGGGGTTAGAGCGTGGCATTAAGGGCAGTAGGGCGCAACACCAGGACATTAAGGACTTTTACAGCGTTGTTAATTCTGGTATAGAACCAGATACCAGCCTCACCCAGTTGCAACTGCAAGCCAAAGCTGCCGACCGGGATAGGGCGCAAGCCAAAAAACAACAGATGGAAGCTACAGCCAAGGCTTTGGCTCTTGAAAATGAACTCAAAGACAAGCGCATCAAAGAATTAGAGGCACAAGTAGCTTTTTGGCAGCAGCAAACTCAACAACTGCGCGACTTGGACTTAGAGGATGTCGCCTGGGAGTTGGGGCTAAATCATGATCAGCAACGCTGGAGGGGTCACGGACACATCATTAATATAGATGGGCCCAAATTCTACGACTTTGCCCCCGACCAACAAAAGGGAGCAGGGGGTGCGATTGACTTGGTAATGCACGTTAATCAGTGCAATTTCCGGCAGGCGGTTGTCTGGTTAGATGAGCGATTCGGGTCAGCCTCGGTGGAACGTGCAGCGATCGCTCACGTTAAGAACAGGGCGGCTGACATTATCCAGACTGAACCACGTCCCCAATTCACCCCACCCGTTGAAGATAAAGCTAACTGGTCTGCCGTTGAACATTACCTCAATCAATTTCGGGGCATCCGCTCTGACTGTATTCAAATGCTTTATAATCAGGGGCTAGTTTACGCTGATGACAAACAAAACGCTGTTTTTGTCATGCGAAATCTTGATGGTCAACGTAACGGTGCATTCCTACGGGGAACTAGGGGCGAGAACAACACTTTTAAGGGGTACTCTAAAGGAACACTTCGCAGTGATAGCTGGTTTTACTTCAGTTTGGGGGGAAAGGCTAACGATAAAACCTCAACAGCGATTCTGTGCAAGTCTCCCATTGATGCTATTTCAAGAGCCATGCTGGAATATCTGATCAGGGGCGATGTCCCACCCGAACGAACAGTCTATATGGCTATTGATGACATCAAGAGCTTACCACTTGAGCGATTGCAGAAAGTTCCTAATATACTGGTGGCGTTTGGTAACGATAAAAGCTCTGATGCGGCAGCACAGAGTGTATTAGAACTAATGCCACAGTCCCAAATCAAAAAATCTAAAGCCAGTGATTGGAATCAGCAGCTACTCGATTATGAGCAGCAGTTAAGGCAACAGCAGCAACAGCAACGCCAGGAAGATGATGAATTGAGTCTTTAATAGTCAGCGTTCTAGTAGTGAACTGTACAGTCGCTTGATATTTTTTAGTATTTACTTATCAGAATTTAACTTATGAGAACGCATGTTCTGATAAGTAATTGCATATCCGCAGGTGCGATCGGATGCATCCGGGGTTGGGCCAAGATGAGTTTAGATAAAAAACTAACAAATTTATACAGCACCATCGAAGTTGACTTTGGGAACCCTTTTACCACTTGGTGATGAGTAAGGCAATCCCTAATCTGGGACTAGTTACATATAATCGCCCTAAGTAGAAGTGATCGCCATGTGGATGTTACCCACAACATCTGTTATAGTCCAAACCAAACCTGCTGCTTGACAAACCTTTATTGGCTACTGAATAATCAGTATGTTTACAATTATTCCTATCTACAAATACTGGAAGTATTCAAATATGCCACAAATAAACATTTCTAATTTAGAACCTGAGATTTTTGAGTTGGATGATAATATAATAGTCCCTTTGACAGATGATGAAGCTGCACAAGTATCTGGGGGGATTAGTGCATTTGATGGCACTATAACTTATGATGCACTTGGAAATGTTACAGGTTGGGGTGGAGATGGAGGCCCCAGACATCGCCCCGTGTATCGGTCATCGAGATAATATGTCTGAAGATCCCCATAGCCTATCTTAAAAAGGGGAATTTTAATTTAGTAAGCCTAGCCAATTTAGCGATTGAAACTTCAAGGATGAAGCTTATTGGCTTGGCTTCTTTGATTGGAATTAATCAAAATCCCTATTAAGGCACTATTTAATATTCGACGAAAATTGTTGCACAGAGGAAAAGGCGATCGCGGTTATTGTCTAAGCCATCACTGAAGATTAGCTGTATCTCTGACTGAGTAAGAACTTTGGTGCGTCCATGCCGATTGATTTTCATTGCTAGACTGTAGACCCTGTGATCCACAGCCTACAATGTTTTGAACGCTGATAAATCTCCTTTATGTAAAAACAGGGGTATGAAGTAGAGTGAGAAATTTTCTAAGTTTTATCTGGAATAAACCAGTATGAAAATGTAGTTTTTTACAGTAAAACTTTAGTGGGTTACTGGATATGACCGATTTCAACAAAGGCGACCGCGTAGTTATAGTTGATGGTGATTTTAAAGGGCAGTCTGGTACGGTGATTGATAACCCAACCCGTTTTACGGATTTTCAGACACAATCCGAGGTTAAGTTAGATAAAGGTAATAGTGTAAAAGTTCCAGATAGGCATTTAAACCACGAAAGCTCAGTACTAAATGTAGATGCCGAAATAACAAATCTTAGCAACCAAATTGAGAGAGTAGCTTCTCAACTACCAGGAAAAATACGAGAAGAACTAGGCACTCATTTTGGATATTTGAGGGAATCTCTGCGGTCTAAAGATGAATCAAGATTCTACCAACAATCCAGTTATATATCAAGCGAATTAATAATAGGAGTTCAAAACGGGTCTATTAAAGAAGAGTCAAAAGAAAATATAATAAATAGCCTTAAAAAATTAGAAAATTGGCTTGTTAAATAGCTCACTGATAATCAAATACCAAAATACTCTAACCTCATCACAGGAGAGATGAAGTGCGATCGCATCAGAATTTATCTTCCTTGCAGGTTGTTTTGGATTATTTTATAGGGAAATCTACATATCTATTGCAAGCTATACACCTTGCCCAGTAACCATTTGAGAGTATTTTTAGATGTCAAAAATCTGCACAGAATTGAACTTAATGCTTATCAGGGCTAAAGTTGTCCAATAACCCTACTGTATATGGGTTACAACCCCTCGCGGTAGAGCAGCCTAAGAAAAGCATGATGCCTGCGGCTGGCTTCGCCTACGTGGTTGTTGTCTTGTCAGTTAAATGAGTCCAATAACCCTACTTTGTAAGGATTACAGCCATTTTCGCTGTCAAAGGACAAGAAAAGCGTTATCTGCCAAGCTAGCTCACGCTTGTGATAAACAGGTATCCTCAAAATCTACATAGCGAGCGCTTTGGATTCACATAAGGGAGTTAATTATGGTGGTAGAAATAGCAAATCAACTTAAACCGTAAAAATTCTGGAATTGTTCATGGTATATCTGTATCCAAAAAGAAATTTGTATACAGCACCTAGCCATGTCGCAGGACTACTCCGGTCAAAATCTCAGAGGTCGTTCTTTCAAAGGTCAAAATCTTGAGGGTGCAAACTTTAGCTATGCAGATATCCGAAGCGCAGATTTTACAGGAGCAAATCTGAGGAACGCAAACTTTAGCCATGCTACTGCTGGATTGCAAAAGCGTTGGGCTGTTTTTTTGGTAGGTGTTTCGTGGTTGCTGTCTGGAGCTTCAGGATTTTTCTCAGCCTTTGCTGGAGTGTTGATAGCTGATATATTTCCTCGTCCTATACTACTATTTGATGCTACCATACAACAATTTCAGGTTGCTGGCTGGACTGCCTTAATAGTAATAATTGTTTTATTTATAGTTATCCTTCGACAAGGATTAAACTCACCCTTAGCCGGAGCCTTAGCCTTAGCCGGAGCCTTAGCCGGAGCCTTAGCCGTCGTCGGAGCCTTATCCAGAGCCGCACTCAATGCCGAAGCCATCGCCGCCACCTTAATCCTCACCGGAGCCGGAGATGTCGCCTTAACCGTCGCCGGAGCCGTCGCCGGAGCCGTCGCCGGAGCCTTCGCCGGAGCCTTCGCAGGAGCCTTAGCCGTCGCAGGAGCCTTAGTCGTCGCAGGAGCCGGAGCCAGAGCCTTCGCCGGAGCCTTAACTAGAGCCTTAGCCGGAGCCTTCGCAGGAGCCTTAGCCGGAGCCGGAATCTTAACTGGAACCTTAACCTTCGTCGGAGCCGTCACCTTAGCCGTCGCCGGAGCTGTCGTTTTACTTAGTGCTTACATTGCCTGGAGAGCAATGAAAGGAGATGAAAAATACGCCATTATTCGGAACATTGCTGTTGCTTTTGCAGCCTTTGGCGGTACAAGCTTTCGCAATGCCAACTTAACTGATGCTAACTTCACGGCTGCCACACTTAAAAGTACAGACTTTAGAAAAGCTAATTTGACTCGCACCTGTTTCAGCAAAACTAAGAAACTTGACCTTGTTCGCCCTGGAACAAGTTACTTGCAAAAAGCACAACTGCGTCAAGTTCTGGTAACAAGCCAGGGGCTAGACTTGAATTTTGACCGCGAAGACTTGCGAGAAGTAAATTTTCAAGGATCGAATTTGGTAGATGCCAGCTTCATCGGTGCAGACCTAAGTCAAGCCAACTTACAAGACGCAGATTTATCAAGGGTGAAATTAGTACAAACACAACTTAATGGAACTGATTTAACAGGCGCTACTCTCACCGGGGCATACATTCAAGATTGGGGTATTACCACTGATACCAAGTTTGATGGGGTGCGGTGTGAATACGTTTATATGCGACTTCCCACAAAAGAAAATCCTGACCCCCTCCGTAAACCTGATAACAATAAAGAAGTATTTGCAGATGGGGAGTTTGGGGATTTTATCAAACCAATTTTTGATACACTCGACCTCTACCATAACCAAGGCGTTGACCCAAGAGCGATCGCAATTTCATTTAAGCAGTTAGCAGAGAATCACCCAGAGGCAGATTTACGAATTGTCGGCATGGAAGTACGAGGACAAGATAAGTTTCTGCTTCGTGCTAAAACCGCAGCTACGGCTGACAAGTCTGAATTGAGTAAAGAATATTTTAATACTTATAATCAGCTAAAAGCTTTGGCAGAGCAAGAAGTCCAAAAGTTAATAGCTGAGAAAGATAACATAATTACCGATTTAAAAAATATGGTGGTAACAGCACTATACCGCCCTAGCGTTTATTCAAATACTCAAATACAAGAGGTAGGTACTATGACAAACAACCCCGGTGGATTTTCAATTGATGGTTCTGTAGGCGGCAACGTCAATAACGTTCAAGGTGAAGGCAACCGAGTAGTTCAAGGAGATACAACAATGACTGGCGATCGCAATATCAACACAGGCGGCGGCAACTATAACGAGCGCATTGAACGCGATTATATCCAAGGTAATTACTACGCGGCTGGACAACCACAGAGCCTTGCCCAAGCTGCTGCCGAGATTCAGCTATTACTAAAACAATTAGAACAAACTTACCCTACCACTACTACATCACAACAAATGGTAGTAGCGGCAGAAGCTATAAATCGCATTGAAAGCAACCCATTATTGAAGGAACGAGTAATAAATGCTGTTAAAGAAGGTGGGTTGGCTGCTTTTGAAAAGGCTATTGATAACCCAGCAGGTGCTTTTGTTGTTGGCGCTATCAAAGGTTGGCAGGAAGTAGAGGCAGAAGATTAAAGAAACTGAACTAATAAAATTTTATAGTTAGCCAATCCATAGATCTAAAAATTTGTTGATATAAAAATATGGAAGAGCCGAACCTGCCTGAAAACCGCAATATTAATACTGGAGGAGGTAATTATAACGAACGGATCGAAGGCGACTATATTCAAGGTAATGTTTTTCAAAATATTTTTAATATTCTAGGTCAGCAGACAACACCAGTAGGCAACCCTGCTCGACCAAAGAATGAACGGATACTATTAGCCGCAGTCAAGGAAGAAGTTACTGGACGGTTAACGGACTCTCTACACAATGCCGTGCTAATTAATTTAGGGAAAGAATCACAACCGCAACAGGTAAAACGCCCTTGGGATGCAGATATAAAAATTGGCTTAAAGCCTGTTGTCCCTCTCCCAAATACCACAACTATTTTGTCAGTTTTTGAATCAAAAGAAATTGCAGGTAAACTATTAATTTTGGGTGAGCCAGGAGCAGGGAAAACTACCACACAATTAGAATTGGCTCAAGCTTTAGTTTACCGTGCAGAAGACCAGCCTGAATATCCCGTTCCCGTTTTATTCAACCTGTCCTCTTGGAAAGATGACCGACAATCTATAACTGATTGGTTAGTGTCAGAACTTAAATCTAAATATGGTGTCTCAACTAAACTTGGTCAAGAGTGGGTAGATAATCACCAATTACTACCATTACTTGATGGTTTAGATGAACTTGAAGCACAACGTCAAGAGCTTTGCGTCAATGCAATTAATCAATTTTTAGTAAGCGAAAATAGACCGCTTTATCTAGTTGTTTGTAGTCGGATTGAGGAATATAGTAACTACGCTACTCAATTGCATCTAAACGGGGCTATTCACTTACAGCCTTTAACCAACAATCAAATTTGTGATTATCTAACCAGTATTAAATATAGGGAACTGTGGTCAACCATCAGTAACGACTTAGACTTCCTAGAGTTGGTTAAAACTCCCTTACTACTCAGCATTACTGTTCTAGCATCTCAAGAAATATCTGTTGAAGAATGGCAGCATTTGACTTCTACAACAGACCGGATTCAGTATTTACTAGATGTCTATATAGGGCGTATGTTGACACGGGGTATTAACAGTAGGGCATATTTGAAGAACAAAACTCCTAATGCTAGACAAACACGGATGTGGATTGTTTGGTTAGCCAAACAAATGCAACGAGAATCGAAAACGGAGTTTTTGATTGAAGAAATGCAGCCTAGTTTATTAAAAACTAAAATTCTCAAAATTATTTATAATTTGATTGTCTGGGGAATTATACAAATGCTGATTTATGGGCTGATTTACGGGCTGACTGGAGTGCTGATTCGAGTGACGATTGGAGTGCCGATTAGAGGGCTGATTGGAGGGCCGCTTGACTGGCTGATTGACGTGCTGATTTGGTGGCAGGTAGTGCTGATTGGAGGGCTGATTGGAGGCCCGATTGTAGGGCTGATTAATGGTTTATTTGGTGAGATAATAGAGTATAAACTTGAAAATATAGGTTTAATTAGGTCTAATAATTTTTTTAACAAAACCATTATGAAATGGCTGATTTTGTGGCTGGTTTGGGGGCTGGTTTGGGGGCTGATTGGGGGGCTGATTGGGGGGCTGATTGGGCTGATTGGGTGGCTGCTTTGGGGGCTGACTTTTGGGCTGATTGGAGATAAAATTGAAGCAATTGAAACCCTAAAATTCTCTTATCATAATTTTAAAAATACGCTGATTTCGTGGCTGATTTTTGGGCTGATTTCTGGGCTGATTTCTGGGCTGACTGTAGTGCTTACTTTTGGGCTGAATGGGACGATTTTTTTGCTGATTTCTCGGCTGATTTTGTGGCTGATTCTTGGGCTGATTTTTGGGCTGATTTTTGGGCTGATTTTTGGGCTGATTTTGGGATTTCATAGGTTAGAGATAGAAAATAAAACTATTCCTAACCAAGGTATTTGGCAATCTGCTAAATATACAGTCAAATTATCATTCTTGTTTTTTTTACCTTCCACAATATTAATCTTTTTGATTCAACGAATTCTACAAAAGAATAGTTTAAATGAAGCTTTAATTTTTAGCTTGGTGTCTGCATTACTTTTGGGATTATTGGTGGCGATACCTAGAAGTGGAACACCCGTTATTAAACACTTCACCCTACGCCTTATTCTCTTCCGTAACGGTTACACTCCCTGGAACTACGCCCGCTTCCTCGACTACTGTACTGAGCGTTTATTTCTCCAGCGTGTTGGTGGTCGTTACCGCTTCATCCACAAACTGTTGCAAGACCACTTTGCTGAAATGGAGTTCAAGCGGAATTAGGAAGATACAACCAACTCACGCGCAGAGAGCCATAGCCAAAACCTGAAAGATAAAAGCGGAGCGATTGATATCACTCACTGATAGCAACGATTGATCAACCGAGGTATAGAACTGAGTATAGACAGTCAGGCGAGCCGCAACATTAGCAAATCCTACTAGTGCAGATTATACCTGCAAGTGGTCAACGTGCTGCAAACATAAGCAGGTTTAATCAGCCAACGTTAGGATGCGGGTTGTAGCGATTGCGATTGATAAGTTGGAATTGATGAGGTGCGATCGCGGTAGTGACACCAACGGAGTTACAATACTTTGGGTCAGGTATTACACGTTTTACAGCAAACGTGTAATCCCCTAGAAAGTAGAAAAGATGAAGGTTAGCGGCAACGGACAAGGCAAAATATTAACCCAAGACGAACTAAAGCGATTATTCACCGAGGGTTTCCTTACCCCACGCGATCGCGCTCTGTTTGGAATTTGCCTTTTCACTGGTTGTCGCGTATCAGGGGTCAAATGAGCAGCCATGCAGAAAGTTACGATAAGGACTTGATGACCTGCTGGTAACATCCTGATTGACATGGATAAAACTGTACCATTTGAACCCCTCTGGTTTTTGTAGCCTCAAATCCTTATGGCTACATTGTAAAATGCTGTATTAAATAACCTATAGGTTAATTGGTACATTGAGAATTGCCCAAAATATCGATTGCCATAATGCTTGTCCAGCAAGGGTTACAGCCTTAGCGTAACTATCTGTACGATTGCTCATTTACCCCCTATCAGAAGCGTTAGCACTCCAGACGACTGATATCAAATCTGGTGCTATCACTTTTCGCAAGTCTACCACCAAAGGAAAGCATAAAACCCGGATTGTAGACATCCCACCAGGACTAGCCGCAATGCTGGGCGAATACCACCCCCAGCCGGGGGCAATGTTCCCTGGTATGCGCGGCGTGACTGAACGACTGACCCGATTCATGGCAGACAAGATTTTGCGTGATGCCTGCAAGCGAATTGGGGTAGAGGGAGTCAGCACCCATTCGTTTAGGCGAACTGCCCTCACGCAGATGTCGAGCGCCGGGATACCTTTGAGAACTATTCAAGAAATCTCTGGTCACAGTGACCTGGGGACGTTGCAGCGTTATCTGGAGGTAACACCAGAGCAGAAACGGAAGGCGGTTTCTGTGATTGGGTTTTAGTTGATACCTCACGCTGTTAGTGACTCTACACTACATTCTTATTTATGCCATCTATATAATTTTTGGCTTCGGCTAATGCTACTTCATATCCACCGTATTGTTTGCCCTTCCAAATAAAGGAAGGAACTTGTTGTCCAACTAGTCCCAAATGTTTTCCAATTGGACATAATTTAAGGGACTTCCAGAAAATAAACTATTCCATTAACAATAATGATAATCATTTTAAAGGGGAATGAAGTGGCTGCCGAGATCGGAAGAGCGTCG
>NZ_JACJSF010000075.1 GCF_014698035.1 Desmonostoc muscorum FACHB-395 | reverse complement strand
TTGACGGTGGGGAGATAAGCCCGTGAGCCGTTGCCAATTGGGGTTTCGTATTTTTGCTCTTTGTCTTTTTGAGCATCAGTCCTGGGTCTACTGAGTTTGCCTTGCCAGGGGCTACCGTCTTCGTTAATAAATATTGCGGCGTGGAGTGTGGGTTTGGCTTGATGCCCAAATCTGGTATATTTCCAGTTCAGTGCATCGTGGATTGGGGTTGATACATCCCCCCCAGCACTAATTTCTATGTCGGAGACGATGCGGATGTTTTCAGTGTAGAGAGAAATTGCGATCGCAGAGCCGGTAAGAAATTCTCGCTCAATTCGGCTGGCAAACTCACTTAAGCTTTCTACTGGCAGTAGATTTTGAGCAGATGGTAGAACACTTGATAGATTTTTCAATTTTCTTCTCCTGGCAGGGTTTACAATGCCCTCGCCAAGAAAAGACTGAATGTTAACTTCTATCTACTGAACAGTTGGCGTAACTTGTGCGGTAGAGGGGAAAGAATCAAGTAGTTTGGGTAAAGCCTTCAAATAAGTTCTTTTTTTCCTTTTAATCTGTTGGAAGTAAGGCTTATAATCAATAAAAGGCTCCACTTGATTCTTACTCCAGTGGGGGTTTCACATTCTGTCTTTTCTGGCGGGGTGGACGCGTGGTAGGTGCTAGTAACACCGAAGCCACAATGTACGTACCAAATTCAAATGAACAATTTGAGAAAAGTCTGTGAGTTTGCACCTCGCAGGCTTTTTGGCTTTTATTGGCTCAAATTCCAGGGATTAAATACCATAAATAGAAGTCATTGAGTTTGTCGGGGTTAAGATGTTGTTTGGTGGTCAGCATATCAGTTGAGTAACATTAAGCACATATTGAAATCCTATACCAGTAAGCAAAAAACAAGAAAGATTTTCTCCATCGATACAAGACAGTGGGTTGGCATAGCGTTTTTGAGAGCCAATACTGTTTATCCTATGTGCGCGATCGTTGTTTTGCTGGCAGACCTCCAGCTTTAAAAATCTGTTGTGCGGCAAATTCAACCTACCTTTTACAGACATCGAATTTAATTTAGCTGCCAAAGATTCAGGTAAAAACATTTTATAAGTCGCTTGGTTTTCTTACGTCACAAGACTTTTATCCAGTCTGAGTTTGCTGGACACTCGATACTGCGTTTTCTTTAAGCCATTCATCTATCAAATTGTTTGCCACTTCAGACATTTCCAACCCTTTAGCAGCGCAAGCTGCCTTAAAAGCCCTCTTTTTTTCAGGGGACATATATACCCGTACAGCTTCTTGACCTTTAGCCATGCCAACACAAACGAACCTTTTCCTAACTGTGCCACAATCAGGAGCTAAAAGCTTCATCGCTATTAAGGCATTAAAGTACTTGCGCTTTAGTACCTTAATACCTTAACATAAAAATTAGTAAGACAGGCAACCGACAAGTGCCGTTATCTAATTTCTGTCCACCGAGTAAG
This sequence comes from Desmonostoc muscorum FACHB-395, assembly GCF_014698035.1. Taxonomy (GTDB): domain Bacteria; phylum Cyanobacteriota; class Cyanobacteriia; order Cyanobacteriales; family Nostocaceae; genus Nostoc; species Nostoc muscorum_A. The sequence continues at coordinate 36,339 of NZ_JACJSF010000075.1, read as the reverse complement.
GAAATACTTATAAATCAACCCTTTTAGGGTTTGGGCAAGACAAAACAGTGGTAACTACCAAATGACTGTCTTACCCCTATCAGTACCTAACGCTGACCGTCAATCACTATTTGTCCATTAACCAATAGATGCTCTATGAAAGCGTCAAACTCCGCACGGGGACTTGATTTAGATTCCCCTGGTCTGTTTTGTTCAAGTTATGTTACAAAATCTGAACTCGCAAGGATTCTTAATGTTGCTCGTTCAACTTTGGTTAGTTGGGACGGCATAGCTCTTTACCGCATAGATGGCTATCGGCAAGCCTACCCAGTAAAAACTGATGGCAGTACGGATCGCTCTTGTCCGTTATCCCCGTACCAAAGCTGGGTTCTGTCCCGCATTGGACGAGTGATGGCTAATCTGCGTTCTGTCGAACGGGTAAAGAACTACATCAAAAAGTATCCCCAGGAATTCAGTCAAGCCAAGTTTCAAGCACAGTTCGCCCAAGTAATTCAAAGAGGTACAGCTGCATGAATCCTAATTCCACCAAAACCAATAAGCCAGAAATGATTTCTATTAAAGAATCTGCCGAACGTTTGGGAGTTGCTGAAGAGATTATCAGATTCAGCCTTACTGAAGCTTACCCCGATGATTTTGATAGCCTCAAGGAAATAACTTTGGCAGAATTTGAAACCCTAGCTAACACATTCAAGCAGAAGGCTCTTGAACAAAACACGGGGGAAGTAGCTGCGATTGCTCCTTCTAGCGATAGTCCTTTACCAATAGAACAACAGCAACAGATTATTGATGGTACTGTCAATGCCCTTCAGGAATTTGCTGGTAATTACGTGTTGACCATTGAGAAAATAGCTTCGACTCTGGCTTATTTGAGTGGTCAAGCAGTCGTAGACAACTTTGTAGAAATTCATTCCAACACTGTCAGAGATGGCTTAGAAAGCTATTTAGACCAGTTTGCAGCCGAGTTTGTGACTGCTGCTCATTCCATCAAAGGAGCGAACGCCAAAGATTTTTTGTCCCAACGGGGAATAACCCAGAAACAGCGAACTGCTCAAAAGTCATTGCAAGAGATTCTGAACCTAGCAGCAAACCCCTAGATATTGCTTCAAGGATGGCATTATCCGATGCCAGATTTCTATTTCTCTTGCACTTCATTTCAAAGGAAAGAAAAATGCACTTACTGACTGAAGTTTGTTTTTATTCTGGTGTGGCTACCCTCTCCCTAATTGGTGGTGTAGCTGCTTGTATATCGCCTTTGGGAGTTGGGTTGTTTACTGTTGGATTAGTAATGTATGTCAACCAAAACAGACAATGAACGGCACAAATTAGAGGCTACTTATCAGTGGCTTGCTTTCAAAATCCGCCCAGTCCTTTTAATAGCTTGCATCACAATTCCTAGTTTCTTTGGAGCGTATATCTATGCAGCAAATTTTGACTGTAGAGCAAATTTTAGCAATTCTCAAAGGGAAAGAAGAGAGTTTGAGGATGTTGAGGGCAACAGCAGAGTACATGAAACTAGAGGCATCAGAGCGATTCACTACGTCAAATGACCTCCGGCTCGGTGACGCGATTCAGGCACTCTTCGAGATTCACGAAGCCATCCTAAATATCGAGTTATATTCCCAAGTCGAGGGACAATCAAATGCTTTCAATGACAGCCTTGCAACGTAACCACCTCTACCAATTCCGTGGTCAACAACTCCGCTACAGCCACCGCTCTAATTCTCGAATCAATGCACCTTTCGTTTTTAACGACTCCAAGGGCAGGCGTAAAGAATTAAGTCAAAACCAAGTGCAGAGGGAGGTTTTTGAACTTGTTGAATTTCGTGAAAACTGATGATGAAGCGATCGCACCTGCCGGGAAGCTTGGCGATCGCCCATCTGTGCATCAAGTACATCAGACACATTTTGGATCTTAACAGCATGGCACTCGATTATAGAAATCCCAACGATTGGGGCAAATCACCTCTGACTGACTCCGCCCTGAGATTAGAGCAGTTCAAAGCAGAAAATCCTGAAGAATGGGCAGCAATGATCTCAGCAGATATTCAGGCACTTTCTACACCAATATTCGAGAGTGAAGATTACCCACCCTTCACCGGAACCGAATTCTTAGCAACTCATTCAACCATTGATGACCATCCATACTCTGCTGCATTTGGTCAATTCTTGGGTAATGGGATTGACCCTGACATTGCAAATATATTGGCGTTTGGTGAGAAGAGATTTGATTTAATTTCTGAAGATTTTGATGATCCAATACGGCAACTAGCAACGAGAATTTATAGCCGATTTGAAGAGATGGGTTACTGGGATAAGTTGCCCCAAGAGTCGAGTGATATCAACTACGACAACATACCTTATTAGGAGTGTCAGCAATGGACTTTGCAATACGTAATCCGGTAGTTGGTCATAGTTCGCATATCGACGAGAAAGCGCAATCTTGGGGAGGATTTGAAGCTGATATTTTGGGTTATCTCTCTGATATAAATAAGCTCGAACAGTTTGCGGATTATGCGAATAATGCCCAAGAGTTGAGTGACAGATTAGAGCCATTTTTGGACAATGCCAAGGTCGTCTTTGAGGCGATGGAGAAGTTAACAAAAGGGCAAGTCACTTGGACAGAACTTCGTAAACAATATGGTTCTCATGTTGCGGGTGCTATCGCCAAGATTCGCAAATTAAATTCAGAGTTTGATTCAGAGATGGGCAAGATAGATGCCCAAGATAGAGCCGACTTGTTGCGAATTGACCAAAAGCGTAAACACGCTTTAACCGAAGTCGCCGCCCAACTTCACCACGATTTACAAGCAGAATTGTTGAGGCATGAAAACAAGATTAGCGGCATCGAAAATAAGCAAACTGTGCAAGCAGAACGGCAAGCAATCACTACAGGACTAAGAGAGAAACGCCAACAACTTTTAGCCCGTGCAAGGTTTGGCTCACGGGCATTAGAACCAAATCTTGCACCCCAAGAAGTGATACCAATTCAATCCCAAAATCATGCACCATCTTCTAGTGTTTCAGCAACAGGAACAGTTCGCGGTTGGGGTGCGATGTTAGGTAACTTGTGGCAGAAGTTTGGCGATAGATAACTATTAGTTGAAAGGACACAGGCTGATGCTAGTAAGGAAACGAAATGAAGATCCTCATAGCGTCAGCCCTTTTTTGCATGAAGGGCTGGCACAAACACCACAACAACAACAGCATCAACAACCCGAACAGTTACCACCACTGCCAGAAAACAATCGGGGTAGAACATTTAGACGTGCTGGTAATGCTTGTGAGATTGTCGCTGGCAGTTGCTTAAATAGTGCAGTAATTTTCACCTTTCACTTGTTGCAAGTTCACCCAGTTGGAATGTTCTTAGCTGTGGGTACTGCACACTTGTACTTTACTGCCACTGCAACAGGTGAAGGGTTCAATAATTTCGTCACTAATTTAATGACTGGTTGCAGTGCATCATTAGCGTTATTGTGTGCGCTCAATGAACCCATTAGTGAGTGGAATGAATCGAGAACTTCTACACAAACAGCTAATACTTCAATTGAGTCGGTTTATAAGCCAAAAACTGCTGAATCTTCAAGTTGGATGGATGGTGCAGGAGTAGGCATATTTCTAGCGATATTAATGTTTTTTCTATTTGGTGGTAAAAGAGGTAAATGAACTATCTATCTGAGAAACATAAAACTTTATCAGAGTCGCAACAATCGGGCTTAATGCTGTGGTTTGGTCGGTTGCCGATGGACAAGAAAGCTGTTGCAATTGGGCTTAGTTTGACTGTGGGTATTAGTTCGGCGGCGATGGCGTGGCAGGGAACTAGCAGCGATCGTATCTACTTCTGTGTCAAAACCCCTTCAAAAACATTGCTGTGTCAGGACAAAGATAATCGACCATTTCGCATGACCCCATTTTATTGGTCACAGTGGAAGAGTGATGGAATGCCCACTCAGATTGTGCGTGACCCAGCTATGGGCGTTAATGGGCTGGTGAAAGCGACTAACCCTTACAAACCGTTGTGGGCGTTTGGTGGTTTCCTGGGGTTTGCGCTTGCGGGGTGGATGTTGCGCCATTGTCAGTATGAGGAGAAGCAGAAAGCCGTATTTGAAGACATTGCCCAAAAACGGGACGCAGCAAAGGCAGAGATGGCGGCACGTTCCGAGCTACTAGAGAGTTACCGAGATGTTGCGATCGCAGAAGTCCAACTACAAGCCGACTTGGATCTAATCGCCAATGACCGCACTGTTGACATACAAAAAGCCGAGATTTACGCCCACACGGAAATTGAAGTTACCCAAATGGAGGCAACTGACGCAATCTTTGAGGCGCAAACCGCAGGCATGACCGACCAACAGAAAGCGGAGTACATCAAGCAACTGCGTGAGATGAAAACGCCCTATCTGCAAGGTAGCCAGACTTTACAAGGGACGATTGACCCCAACGACAAGGTTACTGGTTCTGAGCCTGGAGCGATTGCACCACAGGACAATAAAACGGCATGGGTGCAAAACCTAATTAAACAAACTGCCCTAATTTGGGGCAACCAAGGGGGCGGTAAATCTTGGCTAGCCCGTTATGTAATCCAACTCAAAAAACAAGCCGGCTACCGTGTGATTGTCCTTGACCCCGACTCGAACCGTAGTGAATGGCGAGGAGTTGAAAGTTACCACTCCTGGGATGATATTGAACAGCAGATCCGCGATTACGTTCAAGAATTAGAATCACGGTTAAAAACCTTTAATAATTCATCATTGAGTGAGTCGCAATGGCGGCAGAAACTTTGGGCATCAGGTAAAGCTTTGTCTTTAATCTGTGAGGAAGCAACCACATACGGCGACTTTATTAAAGATGCAGAACTGTTAGAGAAATTCGGGAAGTTGGCACTAACCAAAAGCCGTAAACAAGAGATGCCCATTACTGTCGTAGCTCATAACAACACCCAGACGTGTTTATTCGGCATTAAGGGATTACATAATCTTGTTTCTAAGATGCTCCAAGTTGAATGTTTGGCAGAAGTAGATCCAGTTACACTACAGCCTTCATCAACTGGTTTTGCTAAGGTAAAACTCGACAGTTCCAACGAATGGCTTGATGTTAATCTGCCCAAAATGACAGCAAAAATATCTGACTTTAGCGACGCTCTACCAGCAGAATCTAACCCCAATCCCCCTATCGACAAAGCTACTTTAGAGCGCATTTATGAACTGGAATTCAATCTTGGTAACAAGGCGGCTGACACCCAAGATAAACCTAAGAAACTATCACCAATGGCGCAAAAGCTGTATGAATATCTCACCAGAACTGAACGAATTGAAGCTGATGTAAGAGAGTTCAAGGGCAATTTTAAAGTACAGGGTGAGAGATTCACTGTGGAGCAAATCAAGGGCTGGATGTACGAGATTGTGGGGGCAGGATTGGCGGACTGGATTGGTGAAGGAATCATCAAGCTGAATCTTGAAAAAGAATGATGGTGTCTGGCTAAAGGTATGTAAAAACGGGGCATAGTTGGCAGACATCAACCCCAGACACGGCAGACACCAAAAGCCTGAAACCCTTACATAGCAGAGACACTACTCGGACACCAGTTCAGACACCATCAGACATCGTGTGTCTAATAGACACCCTTTCAGACACGAGAATAATTTGACTATTCAGCCGATATTTATTCAAGGTAAATTCTCTTTATGGCACGCCCCAAATCGGATAAATCTAATTTGTCAAATATCACAATTCGCTTAGAAGAAAGATATATAAGCGACCTCAATCTTTATGCACAGGCAGTTGTCAAAAATCGCTCGGAGATTCTTCGCTCAGTTGTTATAGAAGCACTTTAAGCCATTCCTGACCATCAAAGACTTGTTATGTCCGTTATTGCCAAATCCCGTCAAGGAGAATTTCTTACTGATGTAATGGCGGATATCAGCACAAAACATGAAGATTTTATTTTGTCAGATTAGGGAGTAATAAGCATCAAAGCCTTACGAGTTTCTCCTTCTGCACTCACGATTCCATCGATTTTCAAAGAGTTAGCTTTTTGAAATTCTTTAACTGCTTGGTCGGTTAGTGTCCCAAATACTTGATCAGCTAGCTCAAGTTTAATCCCAGCCTTCCTGAGTGCTAGCTGAAGCTCTCCTACATCTTCACCATTCTGTATTGGTTCAGTCAGACGTAAGGTTCTAGGATACCCTACATTTGGGAAGCCTTCAGCAGGTGAATTGTTGATACATTTAAAAGTTTGGGAAACCTGAATATCTCCTAGATCACCATCTACAATAAGATGTTCGGATTCGGGGTTGGCATTATTCCACAAGCTTTGAAAAGCTTTAACTGTCTTATCCTTGATTTGTTCTATATCATTTGTCCAGTCAAAGTGCATGGCATCTGTTCGTTCATAAGTCCATTTCCATCCATGTTCAATTAACAAATTTTTTACCTGTTCCCATTCTTCAATATCCAAAGATATACCATTTTGGTGATCCGATTTACCCGGTTCCCCAACTCGATTATTTTTTAAATTCTTGTTGTTATAAAGCACAGTTTGAGCAACTACAGAGCGGTAAGCATTATTGATAGTTAAAGGTTTACCGTAAGCCTCTAGAAAATTTTTTAAAGCATTTTTTGTAGAAGTTTGACAGTAGGGAAAAAGCCCTTGTCCTAACTGAATGTTTAAATTTTCAATGCTGACCAATAGATTGGGAAATAACTGCTCGAACTGCCATAATAACTGCCTGTCGATTCCCCGAACCGGAAGAATACTGAATTCCTTTATATCTTTAATTAAAACCATAATTCCTCTCTTAATCCTTAATCAGTGATCAAATCGTTTCTTTAAAACATCTGGTTGACACATAAATGCATTAGGCAACTTCTGTACTTTTAACCAAAGCTATGAGTTCCTCTCCTGAGCCATTAAACCTATTTATATCTACATTGCCACTGATTCCATCTACAATACCGTGTTCTGTATTTTGCCAAATTGCATAACCCTTACCTCCCCAATTATTAGCAGGTATCTTGGGTTTGAGCGCATCATAATGTGCAATCCACAATAGATAATTAGTAAATTCTTCAGTGGACTGCATATACTCTTCCCAGAAGCTGGGATTAGTGTAAATAATGGGGGAGCGCCCCGTCTTTTCCTGTACTATTTGTAACCATTGTTTTATGCGACCAATCCGTTCATCAAGATTAATTTGTCTCCATCGCCCTTGCATATAATCTGGGGCATCTTCTACATCCAGTATCGGTGGGAAATCGTTGGATTCAATGACGTTGTGTACTTTGTTGAGAAAGTTGTTTACCTGTGCTTGGACGTTCGTCAGGGGTTGAAAAAAGTGGTATGCACCACGAATCAAACCAACCTGCTTCATCTGAGGCCAGTTAGTTTCAAACCAGCTATTTTCAGGGGGCTTACTTGGCCAGTCACCACCTTCAGTGGCTTTAGCAAAGGCAAAGGAAATGTTCGCATTTTTTACTGCTTGCCAATCTACCGAACCTTGGTAAACATCGATACCTAGCGTTAATAGGTTATTAGATGGGTTAAACAATTCATCTAGTGTTACAGAACCCGCGCTACCATCAACACTCAGCCCTTTTATTTTTTGAAATTCTTCAACTGCTAATTTAGTTTTCTGTCCAAAATTCCCGTCTACGCTACCACAATCAAATCCCAATTTGTTCAATTGATTCTGAAGCTTCTCAACCTCTAATCCAGAGTCGCCAAATTTCAAAGTATTCATACTGATTTTCAAGAAAGGGATAAACAGGGTTAGATTTTGACTGTTTTACAGCGAAATTTTCAACAATAAAATGATTCTTGTATAACTTCTCATCAAAGCTCTTTCAAACACTCATATAAAAACTTAGCAAAGGAGAGTTTTTGAAGTTCCCAGATAAACGCATAAATCGCCACCAGATAAGCCTATATGCCTGGAATGAGAAGATCCACAAAATGTCTCAATCAAGTTTATATATAGTTATCAGCGTTAATTCAAGATTTATGCAAGTAGGCAAATAAATTTTGTTCGTACACAGAATGCCCAAAAGTATAAGACATTGAGAACTGTGAAATTTTTACAAGTTATCTAATGAGCAGCACAAGATGCAGTCGCTAGTGTCGGGCTATTAGGTCTTGCATTTGGCGCTTGAGCAACCAGAACCACGTTACCATTGGCATCTATAACCCATCCTTGGGCTTCCACAATTTGAGTAGGGACGTTGACAGAATTAACTTTCTGTGATGATTCTGTGTTTCGTTGCTTCTGAACAACTACTCTGTTCTTTCTACCCTCAGCACGATTCTTCGTTTCTGGAGAGAGCGTAATCCAATCTACCACCACTGCATCATCAGATATCAATGGCTGCGTAGGATCGGCTATTACTCCTCCACGTCCAGTAGCAATAAATGAACTTCTTCCTGTTTTTCCACCAGAATTACAATCAGCAACAATTTGATGGGAAGCATCAACTAAATTTACGGGCAATTGCACTAATCCTTTACTGGGGTCAGCATCTGGTGAGTTGATTTGTACTGTGCCATTTAATGAAGGACTTTGTTGAGAAAAAGCAGTAATGTCGCTGGTTGGAAGGTTACTTGGGTTTAGTTGCTCTGGGTCAGAAGTGTTTAACAGCCTCACTAAGTCTGAACGAGTGCGCGGCACAAACCCAAAGATACTTTTAGCGTTGATTGTAACTTTACCACCAGAGCCTGAGAAAGCATTTGCCGTGATATCGTTATTTTCACTGGGGACAGTAACGAGGAAACCCGACGGCGCATTGATGGTAATATTACCGCCATCCCCACCAGCTTGTGCTGTACCTGCGTTAGTGGATATTTGACTGTTGCGGCGCATCAGTAATAAATCCTGCACCTGTAGCGTAATATTACCACCCCGACCTGAAGAACTGTCAGATGTAAGTCTTCCTTGGTTATCTAGAAGTATAGAGCCAGCAGTTACATTTAGATCGCCTGCCTTCCCTAAGTTGACTGTGTTTCCTGGGTAGATGTAGTTTTTGTCAAATAGACTGCTCACAGTTACTTCAGCTTGGTCACGGACAATCAATTGTCCTGTATTGATTGTGACTTTTCCAGCATCTCCGGAAGTCTTAGTTGAAGCAAACAAGCCGCTGTCCTTACCTCTTACTTCTAAGGACTCGGAGGCGTTCACAGTCAAATCTCCTCCTGTTCCTGTACCAGCTATAAATTTTAAGTTCCGAAACGCTGCACTAGATTGTGTTGTGATCTGTCCCCTATCTTGAATAAGCAGCCTCTTGGTGTTAATAACTAGATCACCAGCTTTTCCAGCAACAGTAGTTAGACTAGATAATGTACTTGGTCTAAAAGCATTAGCAATAGTATTTAGTAAGGGAACGCTACCAATCACCTGCACAGACTCAGAAGCGTTCACAGTTAACTTTCCTCCATTCCCCGTACCTCTAGTAGCAGTTGATATGGACGCACCAGAGCGAACGATTAATTTCTTGGCATTAATTGTTAAGTCTCCGCCATCTTTTGCACCCGTAGTCTGAGTTATTAAGCTAACAGAATCACCAGTAAGTTCAACGGAGTTGCCTTGGACTTGAATATTGCCTCCATTGCCATCTCTATTACTAGCATTTACCAGAGATGGCATCTCGGAACCTTTATCATCAGTTCGCGGCATTAGTTGAATGTTTTGGAAATTTTGGACACCTTCATATCCCAAGAGCCAACCTTGGTTCGTTGGTTTCAGGCTGACCAAACTATTACCAGCAACACTTCCTAGCTCTATTCGTCCTGACGTTGCTGTTAAATTTCCGCCTGAGAGCGTTATATCACCTCCTACAAGTGCTAAGGTTTTATCTGGCTGTACTTGTAGACCAATGTGTGCGCCATTTGAATTTAATGCTTGAGATTTATTTTGGATGGGGGCGGCAGTTGCTCCGAATTGTAAACCAATGGGAACATTTACTGAGAGCAGGGGTTTTGTTTGAATATCCGTGGCACTAAAGATTCCATCAGCAAAGTTCAGACTACTCGCCGTACTCGCTACGAATGAACCGCCAATTTGTAAAGAAGCATTGGGCCCAAAAATAATCCCGTTAGGATTAATCAGAAACAGGTTGGCTGTGCCGTTAACTGTAAGCATACCATTAATCTCAGAAACGGATTTCCCTGTCACTCGACTAATAATATTCTGAATATCCCCAACATATTTAAACTCAGCTATACTTCCATTATTAATTAGGGAAAACTCCTTAAAACTGTGGAACAGATTATTGCCTTTTGGGGTTCCACCTTCAATAATTGTGGTATTTCCCTGTGTTTTGACAAGCGAATTAGTAGGTAGAGTACCATCTGGGATAATTTGAGCAATAGCAGAATTTGCGGATAAAGCTATTACACTACCTATTGCAACTCCTAAACTTTGAAACAAGTTCCAAAAACTATTCATGCCAAATCTTACACCCCTTAAAAATAACTACCAATCGCTGAAAAAAATGTGACGTTGCACCTATATTTAATTAGGATTAGCGTAGCAATTGTTATGTCTTTTTAGAAGGATAGCAGATTTTAAAATAATACATCCGTCAGAATGTAAACAGTGGGTGATTCCGACTCGGCAATGATTTAAAATGACTAAATCATCTATTTAGTAAGGGTGTTAAACCCCTTTATTCATCCACCGCTTGTACAGAATTAATCCTGAATTCTGAGACTGACGTATGTATTCTTTCTTGAACAAGCGTCTCGGAGATTCCACATGACTCTACGCTCAACCTAGTTTCTTAATAAATTGATTAATTAAAAGTGTCATAATCTGGCTTCGATTATTGTTTTCTGAGACTAGACAAGACTATTAAGGCACACATACAGGTTGACCATTATCATCTAATCCGCAAGTTAATGGCGCAGTATTATTAGATGTAAATGCTATTGCAACAGTCTGAAGTTTTTGCTTATTAACAGCATTCTTAGAATCAATTGAATTCGGGTCAGAATTGTCTAGGTGATTACTCAATTCGCTCTGAACATCTTCTAGTAACTGTTGTTTTTTCTGAGAATCCATAACTTTTACTTTTATTGCACTCTGGTAATTGTGTGAACTTACTTTGTAATGTACTAATTAACAGAAATTCGATTAGTACAGTTTGCCAAAGAAGGAACAAGTTTAGAGGAGGAGGAAAGAATTAGGTTTCTAAATCTTTCATGTGTGAATTCAGCTAGACTAGTAACAATTACGCATTCCGTAACAAAACTTCATATTGTGACGGAATTTCCCCTTAAAGCTTTTAAAAAACGTTTGAACTTGAGCGCTGTGTATGCGTGTGCATTGGATACCTCTAAAGCACCTAGCCACCGTCCGGTTGATTGACACTAGGGCAATCGGAACTACTAGCTAGTTTTTGCACCTTGCTTTTGCTCGTTCTCCAATACCGGGAAATACCGCCGAGCATTGAGCGGTTTCTTCCACCCAGTCAACTCAAACAGGTACTCATCAGGGTCAAGATTAAGCATCGTTGCCCATTGATTGATTTGACTACCGTTGATATTTATCCGCTCACACAGGTCAGTCTTGGTTAGCCCCTGTTTAGCATCATGATCAGAATATGAGAATTTTATTTTGCCTTTGGGGATGTCCTCTACCCTCTCTCGCAGAGATGATAACCCCGCGTTAATAAGAGCTTGCCGTAGTCCATCGATTTCTGTCCTAAGCGAGTTTATCTCATCATTGAATTCCTTTTGTTGCTCGGCTACGGCTGCCTCTAGACCATCGATTTCGGTAGTTTTAACCTTAAGCTGCTTTACCTCAAGTTCAAGGTTCTCTGGCATTACTTCAATGGGAATATTGCCCTCTAAATAATGCTCAAGTATAATTGTCAGAGCTTGAGAGGCTTTCTTGATTTTGTGTGTTTTCATCCACTTCTCTCTTCCTAGCGTAGAGGCTGAAGTCAAGGTATGCCGCGACGTTTCTGTTCGCTACTTTTACGCCCTATAGTTCAGGAATGATAGGAGTACCATTAGTTAAATTCAGAATGTCTTCAACAACGATTTTATCACCAGCCTTCAGTCCTGAGAGAACTTGATAATTATTCCCCTGAATAGCTCCTAATTTTACAGACTTTTGTACAGCCACCAGCGTCGGCGCTCCAGGTTGCGGTTTTTCCGGTGCTTGAGCCACAAAAACACTAGTCTCTCCACCCAAGCGAGATACTGCTGTAACTGGAATTAAAAATCCCGGACGTTTGTCCCAGATCAGTCTAACGCTTACTGATTGACCTGTTCGCAACTCACCTTTGGAGTTATCAAACAGCGCTTTGATAAGTACTGTTTGGCTATTATTGTTGACGCTAGGAGAAATAAAAAATACCTTAGCGATAGCAAAGCTCCGATTTTGGTCGTCCATCAACTTCACTGGCATTCCCTTATACAATTTAGATATTTCCTCAGTTGGTACAGCGATATTCACCTCCAAAGGTTGGTTTTGAACAATCTGGGTGAGTTGACGAGAAGTATTAACTAATTCACCTTCTTTTACCGGAATGTCGTCAACAATGCCAGCTAGGGGAGCCGAAATCTTGAAGTGCTGGAGTTGTTTTTGTCGTTTGGTAGGTACTAATTCCATAATTTTTTCTCCAACTGCAACTGTATCTCCCGCTCTAACAAATATTCCAGTTATATGACCCTCGATTGGTGGCTGGAGAGTTGCTCCCCGACGTGAGACTACGCTAGCGATAAACTCCGAACTATCCTCAATGATGCTTGTTTGCAACAAAGATACCCGCACTTTTACTTCATTTGATTCAGGTTTCTTACCAAATACACTGAAGCCAACAAACAAAGCAAGACTTGCAGCAAAACTAACTCCAATTACTTTTAATAAAAGAGTTTTTCCGACTTGAGATGACTGTCTCATCTTGCGCCCCCCTACCTGTTAAACTGCGATTTTCAAATTAGCCAATATCAAATCTGTAGTAATTTCGATAAAAATGCGGTCGCTTCAGAGCAGAGATTATACCTGCAATTGGTCAACGTGCTGCAAGCATAAGCTAATTTTATCAGCCAACGAGATCATGCGGGTTGTAGCGGTTGCGATTGATAAGCAGAGATTAACTGAGTCTAGTGGCTTGAAGTCGCCCACGAAACAATAGGCTTTTTGGGGACTTACATTGTGTTATTGCGATTAGACAATGTAGGCTAGACCCTATGAAAATAAACAGATTCGGCAGGGCAGAAATCCTCACACCCGATCAAATCAATCTCCTATTTAACGAGGGCTTTGTCAACCCACGCGATCGGGCATTGTTTGGCGTGTGTCTTTATGCTGCCTGCCGGATCAACGAAGCCTGTACTTTGGCAGTGAAAGACGTGTTTGGCAGCAACGGTGTCAGAGGCGTGTTAGTGCTACGGAGCGTAAATACCAAAGGCAAGCGAGACACCAGGGAAATCCAAGTGCATCCCAAGCTTAAGCAGTATTTGGAAGAGTACAACCCGAACCGCCGCAAGGAGTTCTTGTTTCCGGGTCGGCATGGGTTGGGGCATATCCACAAGGTGAGTGCTGACAAAATCCTCAGAGATACTTGTGTGCGGTTGGGGATTGAGGGGGTGAGTACGCACAGTTTTAGGAGGACGGCGTTAACTAGGATGAGTGATGCGGGGATACCGTTACGTCACATACAGGAGATATCGGGGCATCGGACTTTGGCGGCTTTGGAGCGTTATCTGGGGGTAACTGAAAAGCAGAAGCAGAACGCTATCTCTGCTTTGGACTTTTGAACAATGTAGGGAAAATGATCTATACCAACATCTCTGTTAGGTGTAGGAGCCAGCACCCATTCGTTTAGGCGAACTGCCCTCACGCAGATGTCAAGCGCCGGGATACCTTTGAGAACTATTCAAGAAATATCTGGCCACAGCGACCTGGGGACGTTGCAGCGATATCTAGAGGTCACGCCAGAGCAGAAGCGAAAGGCTGTTTCGGTCATTAGGTTTTAAATTCCATACCACAAAAAATACTCATAATTTCTAGAAAAAAATTGGTTCTAGATTCTGGAATTGGAATTTTCAGCCGTGTATTTACCTCATGAACAAAATCAATTCCATAACTTACCTCTATGAAATCTCTCACCCCAGAAATAATCCGAGCTATAACCCCAATGTTTATAGCAACTATTGGAGCAGTCATTGCTGTTGCTGTTATAGTCTCGCCAAACGGAAACAATGCAGCCCAATTCTCTGCGGGGCTTGGACTTGCAGGAACAGCGATCGCTGGTGCTGCTGGACTTGCTCAAAGTAGCAAAAATGAGCCTGACTTTTCAGTGAGTAAGCAGGGAGACAACTTTAAAGTTGAAACCCCAAGCTCTGAGCCAGCGGATGGACGCTAAGAAAGTAAAGATGAGAGTCTGGGGCGCAATTGAATTTATTTTTTGACCCATTGATTCCTAACACCATTTTTCTCTTGTGATTAATGGTTCAAAAAATGGATTACATATAGGCGAACTGCCCTCACACAGATGTCCAGCGCGGGGATACCTCCCTTGAACTATTCAAGAGATTTCTGACCACAGCGACCTGGGGACGTTGCAACGTTATCTAGAGGTGAAGCGTCAGGCTGTTTCGGTGATTGGGTTGTAAATTCTATACTATCTTCTATACCAGCATCTAAACTTGTCAAAGTTGGTCATTAATTCGTGGGAAAAATTTTTGGTTTACTGACATTCCCCTCAACTCTACCTCTCGGCGGACACCCAGTTTGGAACGATGACTCTCATGTCGTCCCAATCCCCAGTTACTCCCATCAAAATTGTTCTTATGGAAACTCAGTTAGGTCGATTGGAACAAGCGATCACATACTATGAAACAGCGTTGAAAGAGTTAAAAAAACTCATTGAGAACAAGCTCGCTTCGCATTCAAGTTTACACACTGGTATTGTTCAGCATCTCTTCAATCTTTGGTTTTTCTACCAGGGTCGGCAAGAGCATACAAACCAGAGTCACCCAAAGACGATACCATCAGATCAAACAACTGAACTAGAGACTCTAAAAGATTGCATTCTGATAGTCTTAATCGCCCGTGGAAATCTACAAACGCTGTTGATGAGTGATGGATCAACGAGTTTGCAAACAATTAAGCAGATCAGTCAGTTGGACGGTGAGCTAGAACAATTAGGAGAACTAATTGCTCAGTATGGAGACTTAGAAAGATGGCGGAAGTTACTGAAGCCCCAGCCGCAGTTTTGGTGGTGGTTCTTTCACACTCCCACCCATCTTCAGGATCAATTTGACTGGATATGGAATGGGCTATCTCTCCTGCTCTTCACCATATCGTTAGGGTTATTCACAAATCTCGTTCCCCGTTTTTTTGTCGGAGGTACCGATTGGATGGGCACGATCGCCGTTGCCATACAAAGCGTCATTAGTCTAATCGGAATACAAGGATCACTGACAACGATGTGGCAGGGAAAGATCGAAGAAAGGTTAGAAAGTATGGGACTTGCGAAGCACTGGCAACAGGAAGTTCGCTGTGGCATTGCCGTTGGAATTCTTGCCACATTATCCTTTTCCTATGCCATGTTGCCTAGCTTATCCAAAAATTATAATCAAGCTGGGACGGACGCTTTGAAACTACGACAAGGACAGGATGACAATCATCAGTTTAAAGTTACATATCTTGCCACTGCTGAGAGTAATTTTAATCGCGCCATAGCGCTTGACCCAGACAATGCTGATGCTCACTACAATCTGGGACAGTTATATGAATCAATCCAAAGTCTAGACAAAGCCCGTCCTCAGTACCTGCTTGCTGCTCAGAATGGTGTTACCCATGCCTATAATAATCTAGGTCGTCTAGAAATCTTAGACAAAAAATATGCTAGTGCGGTTTCGATTCTAAGCCAGGGAATTAAAGTAGGTGACAATGACAAGGGCGTCGATAAAAATGTGGAGTATAACCTGCACAAAAATTTGGGTTGGGCACGGCTAAAACAAGAGCGGTATCAAGAAGCGCAAGATGTCCTTCAACAGGCGTTAAAAATCAATCCTACACGCGCAGCTGCTCACTGCTTAA
Source organism: Desmonostoc muscorum FACHB-395 (assembly GCF_014698035.1). Taxonomy (GTDB): domain Bacteria; phylum Cyanobacteriota; class Cyanobacteriia; order Cyanobacteriales; family Nostocaceae; genus Nostoc; species Nostoc muscorum_A. The sequence goes on along the minus strand of NZ_JACJSF010000075.1, from coordinate 20,296 downwards.
TCGCGCAAACTCTAGAAGCACAGAACCAAAAGCGAAAAGCACGCGATATGTGGAAGATTTGTCTGGAATCCACCGAGGGAGAGTTGAAGGTATACAAGAGGGATTTAAGAGAAGTTCATTTTCCATCTGATGAAGATCAGTGGAAAGACCAAGCCCAGAAATGCTTGAAACCAGACTTCCTGAAGAAGCCCTGTTTAGAAAAAAAAGAAAGTTTATCAGAAGACAAAAAATAACCTGCTTCTAATATGTATCCTTTATGAAACGTTCCCTTTTGTTCCTCATCAGCACCAGTTTAGCATTCAGCGTGATCGGCTGTTCCTCAAATATTCCAAATGTATCAACAGAGAGTTCTAGTCCTAGTAGCGAACGTAGCTATGGAGGAGGGCGCTGCCCTGGCCAGAATCCAGATCGCAATGTTTCCTTTGTACGGTGTCCGGACAGATAACAAAACTTAGCTCGGGAGCAATGCGGTTTTGTCAGATCCGGTAAAAAACAAGCGATCGCAAAAATCAAATCTAAGTAAAAAGTAACTTTATTTACTAACTATATGCTGATAGCCGTGAGAATTCATCTTGATGAGATATCTCAAAAAGATTAATAGCAAGTCATTTGACCATTGTTACCAAAAATATCTACAATCAGTCTTTTATACTTAGTGTTAATTAAACCCAATAATAACTTGAGAGTAGAAGTAAAGTATAAAATTTATCAAGCAGTTTCTGGTTTGATAAAGGAATTAAAGATGGAAGCACAAAACTTATCCCAACTTTTAGCTATCCATTGACAACGCAGATGTAACATAATTTCTGCATTTTCTTTCAACCAAAATTTACTATTACCCTTGATTCTTAAATTGACAACCTGGCGGATTAAACTCTCAATTGCGCCACTGCCAATAGGGAGTTTTTTATTTATGGCATCACCGTGCCAAAACATTGTGACAGAGTTTGTTAAATATTTGTGTGAATTCCACATAGTCATAAAAAAAATAATGATATATGTAAAAACACGCTTATGAGCAGTAATGAACTTGCTTTAGCTCAACTTACTGAAAAAGATCCTGAACTATATTTATTTGCTTCACGGTAAAAATAACTAAAGGTATACGCTTTGTGAAGAATAATTTTAACGATTTATTTAAGAAACGGATTAGTAAAAGATATTTTTACCCTCTGTTATCCCTTACCTTAGTGTGGTTTTTACTGTTTACTTCAGTAGGTATAACTAAAGCGCAACAAGCTGACAGATCTAACCAGCCAACTAAGAGCATCAGTCAGACAAATAATAGTATAACTAATCAACAAAGTAGCAGTGCCGATACCACTATATCTGCGGTTACTTCTATTAAAAGTATCAGTCCTCAAGAGATTAATATTAATATACCTCAGTCGTTTTCGTTTTTGCCTAATAAATATGAAAATAAGGACGAGTTTAAGGTAAATGTAGTTGTAAGGGGAGAGAACTTTCCTACGCCAAGCAATTCTGAAAATAAATTTCCAATACAGATAAAAATTGGTGAATATCCACATATTGCTACTGCTAAAGCAACAACAGTTACAGAAGATAGAAAGGCAATTTTTGCAACCTTTTCTCAAGATGAAATCACAAAATTAAGTAGAGGAAGACACCCTGTAATTGTTGAAGTGGGAGGTAATGCAACTGATGTTGATCAGCAAGTAGTCAGTGACGGCAAACTTAAAGTAGATGTGATACGCCCTATCAGCCTTTCAACAACGTTATTTTTGTTATCAGTTACAGCATTTATGACGGGATTACTTTTGTGGATCGTTTATATACTGGCAAAAGATAGACAAGAAACTGGTTTTCTGAAATCTTCACGCATCAACAGAAGACAACTCAATCTATTAGAACAGGTTATTATAGATAGCGAAACAAACACATTTAGTTTGGCGCGTACCCAATTTGTTTGGTGGCTGACTATTATCATTTTTGGCTATTTATTTCTTTTTACCGCACGCGGATCAATTCAAAACGTGTGGGAATTTACTTCATTGTCAGGATTTGGCTATACCTTCTTGATCAGTTTAGTCACTCTAATTACAGCACAAGTAACATCTGAAATTCGTGGCAGTAAGGGATCTGGAGAAGTACATCCTGCGTGGTCAGATTTGATTTTACATGGTGGTGTATTAGCTCTCGAACGTGTACAGCAAGTACTTTGGAACATCATTATTGGTATTGCTTTTATCTTTATTTTGTTAAGAACTTATGCAACAGCTTCTTCTTTACCAGAAATCCCTACTGAACTTTTAACACTTATGGGAATTAGCGCTGGTGGTTACATTAGTGGTAAAGCTGTTCGTAAAGCAGGGCCGAATATAAGTCAAGTGTTGCGTGAACCAGAAGATGGGAAACCATTTATTAAATCAATTACCATTGCTGGTGCCCACTTTTCTTTAGGTGGGAAGATTTTAAAAAACTCCCATGAAGAATTCAATACCCAAATTAAAGATACTGGGGTAATAGTTCAAATGTCATACTTAGATTTAGATAAGGATGAGGATGAGCTAGTTGAAATAAGAAAGGACGATATAGTTACAATAAAGCTTGATCCTAATGCTCCTATGGAGTTTTGCAGAAGACTGAAGGTGAATTTGCAAAATATTCAAGGGTCTACGGATAATACTTGGATAGAAAAATTTTCTCAATCTTACGAAAAAGGAAAAGTGAAAATCACCATTATTAATGCCGATGGGCAAAGAGCAGTTTGGGATGGTTCTAATGTTGCGCCTGAAAGGGAAACGCCGCCACCAGCAGAGGGAGCAAGTTGACCAAACGTTAACGTATCTTCTAGGAATAATGCCAGTGTCAACTTCTGACCCTCTTTGCCGCATTATCGCCCTTTTTAACCAAGCGGGTGGTGTCGCCAAATCGACACTAACCCCTAACCTGGGATACCACCTAGCGCGACGAAAACATCGTGTTCTCCTCATCGACCTAGACCCCCAAGCAAGCTTAACCTGCTGATGCCATGCCATACATTCAAGGCTCATGAAGAGTGCGAATCTCTCCATGTTGCCGAATATGTTCAACTAACCGCTTGGTTTCACCGCCAGCTAATTCTAGTTCCCTGAGATTGCCCACCAAAATAAACAATTCCCTTGCCCTACTAACGGCGGTATTCAGTAAATTGGGTTTGCGGTTGAGGAACCAAAAACTATGCTCTTGGTGACACTGGTAAGGAGAAAAGATGATGGCTGCTTTTTCTCCTCCTTGAAAGGTGTGAACTGTGCCAATATCATCCCAAGAAAAGTTTCGCCACCGATTAGAGAGCCGATACTTGAGCGCGTTAGCTTGCTGCGAAAACGGCGACATCACCCCAATTGTTTTTGAGTTGTCATCTGAGTTAGTAGAGTACCCATGTTTTAGCAAGGACGCAATTATAGTTTCTACAGCATCAATTTCTTCTGGATTGGTATTATGGGTGTGGCTTCCCTCGACATGGTAAGCCAGCAGGTGCTTGACTGTTGCTTCCTCGGTATAATCTGAAAGGATTTGTAGACCACCGGGATAGTTGGGGCTGCAAAACTGAATAATGGGTGGGGTGCAACGGTAATGATTAGAGAGGATAATGCCGTTGCCTAAGTCGCCTTCTGTACCACTAGCACCAGCAGCACGATGATAAGCCGTAGCTGTGTATTTGGCGGTGGGGGCATAGCGATAGTAGTCTTCATTGCCCATGCCCCGATCCAGAAAGGCAGTTTTCAGATATTGTTTGATGCTATCGTCGCTCATGTTAACGATTGGCTCAATTTGTTGGGGGTCGCCTGCTACTACTGCCTGTTGTGATCGCACCAGCAAAGGAAACAATTGATGTATAAGAGTTGTCCCGGCTTCATCCACCAATGCCAGCTTGATGATATTGGGCTGAATAATTGGCGACATATTACGCATTGATTGGAGGGTGGAGGTAATAACAGGGAAAATCAAGCTCAAGTCACGGTAGATGGCATCACTATCAGTTGACAGTTTTAGTAATGCCTCTCCATCCCCTGCTAATACGCTGCCGTAAGTTTCTAATGCCCTCATAACGCTATCCTTGCGTCGGAGAGTTTCTTGCAAGAGAAACGCCCAGGCACGTTGAAACAGTTCTAGCTGTAATTGGTGATAGTCACTGTAAAAACGACTGTAGAAATCCCCTTGGGGGTAACTTTCAAGTTGTTTTTGGAAAAGTTGATGTTCTGCTTGTTTTAACTCTAATTCATTATTAAAAGCTGTTAGCTGGGTTTGAACTTCAGTGACTTTTTGGTGAAGATTCTGCCATTGTTGTGAGAAATCTAGTTTTTGGTTCACCTCTGCCTGGGCTGCGGTTAAACTAGGGTGGTCAAGGGGGGTCTGAAAAGGATGCCCTGTCGCCAAGGTGTTTAACACAGCAGCGTTGATTCGATTTGCCAGTCGCTTAAATATTCGCTGGTCGTTAGTAACATTAAGCCAGTCTAAAGTGCGTTTTGTGATGGAGTCAGACTCTTTTGGTAGTTCTCGTTCTGCCTGGGATAACGCTTCTCGTATTTGCTGGTAAGCATCAAGGGGAAAATTTGCATAATCAGATAAACTTGATAGCTGTTCAGTTAGGGCTTGTAACTCGGAAGACTTGGCAGCAATATCGTTATTAAGTAATTGTATTTCTACATCCAGTTGCGATCGCCGTTCAATGTCAATAACTTTTTGAGCAGTATTAAAGCGGTCTTGCTCTATAAGTTGCTGAATTCCACTTTCTGCTTGGAGTAATTCGAGTTTGGCTTGTTGCCAAGAATCTAGGTTAAATTCAGTATTACGCAGCCAATCTTGGGTTGATTGCAGTTTGGGTAAGGTTTCCTTACGGATATTAGTTTGGTTGCCGCCAGGAAGATAAAACTGTTGAGCAGGAGAATCTATAGCCAGTCGTTGTTGGAATTTTTTAACGGTGCTGTTATTAGCCCCGACAAAGAATATTAAATTATTTGCATCATCTTCACCGTGAACAATTCGTAACGCCCGATTTACTATTTGCTGTGCTATAAGGTGCAGAAACACCTCCGTTTTTCCAGTTCCCGGTGGCCCACAAACAGCAGTTAGTAAGTTCTCTTGGGCGTGTTTCAAGACAGACGCTTGAAATTCATCAGGCGCATGATCCGGGAAAGCTCCCCAGAACATCACCTCATGTCTAGGTGATTGTGGCTGACCACAAAGGTACTGCATAGCTGGGTGAGTTTCAGTTAGCCATTCGCTATTACAGTCAGGTTGTTGAAGCTCCTTGAATATTTCTTGTATGTCTTGCTTAAGTAAGGCGTTATAGGGTGTAAAGTCGCAGCGTAGCAAATAAGGTTGTCGAGAGGTTTTGTATTTTCCTTCGGGTAAGTCTACCAATTCAAGAAAGTCTCGAAGCGTTGGGAATCTCCCTTTAAATGTGTCTTCTAAAAATTTTCCAATTCCTGAAGCAACAATCAGTGATTCGGCTTGCTCCTCCTCTAGCCCGTACAGCCGCATCAAATTAACAACCACTGGCTGAAACTCGTATTCGGTCAAGTCCCAACCCGTTTTGCGGTAATTACCTTTAAAGATGGGTGAAATATCAATTGTGAATAAAGGCAGGTATTTCAGCTTTTGCTCTTTGCCCTTGCCGTTGATTATATAGATTTGTGGGAAAGCAACAGCCATCTGAACATCATTTTTGTTACCTCTTTTGGCTGCTTGCTGCTGTTGCTGGAATTGCGTAAATACTTCGTTATCTAACAGTAGCTTGTTGCCAACAAGCTGCACTCCCTTATCTACTACTTTTGAATAAATATCTGAAGAACGCTCGACCTCGGCTTGAGTCAGTTCTTCTAACCTGATGTAGCCTAACCAAGCTTGTACTATCTGGATAAGTTTTTCTGACTCTAGCATAGGAACACTTGTGGGAGCGACTGTACTACTGGCACTCTGACTAACTTAATATTTTTTGTCGTTTGTCGCAAACATACCGCAGTAGTCAGCAGTTTTCCACAAAAATTTTAACAATTATAATTGCTCAGAACGTTATGAAAGCGTTACCACACCAGAATAGTTAAGGATTTTCGCGTCAACAGTTAACAAAGGACACCCATAATTTCTGGCTGTAGCTACAATAATTTGGTCAAAAGGGTCGCTATGAAATCCGCTTAATTGAGTTGAATCAACCACTATCGGCAGGGTTAAATTTAATAGCTGTACTCCGGGATAAGACAAAGCTGTTTCCAACCATTCATTAACTGAACAAGAAAAAACCAGCCGATTTTTTTCTACTAATTTGGCGACCTCCCAACAAGAAACAATACTTACTCCTAAACCCTGAGATTGATATTCTTCTATCCAAGAGCGATACTTTGTAGTTAGTTTCGAGTTATCATCAACCCACCAAACCCAGATATGGGTATCAAGTACGATCATTGCAAAACTTCCCAATCTGACAAGGCAACGGGTTCTGTTGGATCATCGTAACGGATTACTTTACCGCGCATTGGATAAAGATTTGTTTCTGGTTGGCTAGGCGCTGCTCCTTGAAGTTGTGGAGTTTTAGCTGACAGAATAATCACCTCCACAGCATCCCCCGCATGAAAAGGTAAGCCCCGTAGCATCAAAGTTCCATCTTCTGTTAAAACAGCTTCTATTTTGTGAGCTTCCATCTTACAACTCCTATTTGTTAATGGAGAAAAAGAGAAACGGATCTTACTTTCTCTAGTTTTTTTATTATGGCACTTTGGCTCCCCTGACTTTTTAGCCGTAACTTGCGTAAGTCATGATTTCGAGAGAACTGGGGAGCAGTGGCAACTTGAGCTTACTCAACGTTTGTCAGCGTCTCCAGTTGTGCAAGTAGTTTTTCTATTTGCTTGCGCTTCTTAGGATCTGACCAAATACGCGACTTTCTTAGTTTGGTAGTCGCAGCAGTAAAGCGCTCTTTATAATTGTTAGACTCGGTGTTTTCGGTAGATGCTGCGGCTTTCTTCTCACTAATGCGCTGTCTGATTTCGCTTAAAGACCAGTTTTGAGCAATAGCTTGTTCTAAAAACTCAACGCGCTCATCTAATTTCGGAATTTGGGCGATCGCTCTAGCTTTGGTGTACTCAAGTGAGCCTTCTCTTAGAGCATCAAGGATATCTTCTGGGAGGTTTAACAAGGGTAGACGGTTCTTAACGAAAGATTCCCAGGTCATTAACCCTAAACCTTCAAACACTCCTTCAACGATTTTGAGGTCTTGGTTTACAGCAGGCTCATGATTAAGGGCTGAATCATCCGTTTCGGTTTCGCCCATAACGTTATGGGTAGATAAGCCAATATCGCCTTCATCGTCGCTGATAGCGTTATTGGTAGAATCATTTTCAACTTCGCCCATAACGTTATGGGTAGGTTCATCACCTTCGCCATCGTGTGCGCCCATAACGTTATGGGTAACTGTAGATGCTTTGTAATGTTGGCGTTGTAGACGATACAGGAATGGCGGTATCTCCTCAACACTTCGACCTAGTTTGAGAGACAGCAGTTGCAGGATACCTTCGGTTTCTTCAACTGGGTTGAGGTCTTCCCGAAGTAAGTTTTCTATAAGTGCAAATTGAAAAGCTGCGTTGTCGTCTAACTCTCTGATGACGACGGGGACAACTTTTAGCCCAATACTTAAGGCAGCACGATAGCGGCGCTCTCCTGCGACTAATTCGTGTTTCTCTCCATCAAGAGGGCGTACCAACAAGGGCTGCAAGATGCCATGCTGTTTGATGGATTCAGTTAACTGCTTTAATGCTTCGGAGTCAAAGTAACGACGTGGTTGATTAGGTGGCAGAGAAATCTGGTCTAATGGTATGGACACTTGAGAATCGGCATTAATAACGCCTGTGGTGTCCCAAGGTACATCAATTTTGCTTTTAAGGGGCTGGCTGGCTTTAGTAGTGCGTCTCATTTTAAGGATTCTAAACTAACGGCTATTTTTTTCAAGATGGCGACAGATGGGTGTTTGGGATCGTAAACTGCAAGGGGCATTCGTTCTTCTGAAGCATCAACAAAAGCAGTAGAGCGAGGAATCGCCGGGAAGACTGTTCCGGCGTTTGCTAGTTGTTCGGTGATGGCAGCTAAGGTGCGAGTGTCCTGAGAGTTACGGGCATCGTATTTTGTGGGTACAAACCCAGCTATTTGTAATTTGCGGTTTGGTTTGTTGCGAACTGTAGCAACCGTTTTTAGTAATTCGCCTGTACCCTCAAAGGCTTTGAAATGGGTTTCTAGGGGTACGAGAACATGAGTAGCTGCTACAAGGGAGATGTAAGAGAGTAGCCCTAAGCTGGGAGGGCAATCTATTAGGATGAAATCGTAATTCTCTTGGATTGGTTCGATGGCTTCTCTGAGGCGAAAATCCCGCATAGAAGCGTTAACCAATTGCATTTCTGCTGTAGCAAGAGAAATGTTAGCCGGGGCTAAATCCATGCCATGAATGCTCTCATGGATTGGCAGGGGTAGTTCATCGACAATGGCATTGTTGACAGTTTGCTCTATGTCTCTTGGAACCAAGCCCATAAAAATAGTTAAGCTGGCTTGGGGGTCTATGTCGATGAGCAGAACGCGATGACCCAATTGCGCTATTTGGTAGCCCAGGTTTTGGGTAAGGGTGGTTTTGGCAACACCTCCCGCCTGATTAAAAATTGCAATAATTCGGCTCATAAGTAAGTGGGTTTACCTGCACCGTTACAATTAAAGATAACTGTTGATGGGTAAATTGGTGTTGTTTATCAAAAATTATAATCGCACGCTTATCTCAGCCTCTAGCTCTTTATGCTATTGGGGTGAACAATAGTAATTCCTTCAACTTCTACAAAATCTTTTGGGTTTAAAGTCAGAATATGGCTGATGTTATGGGCAAGCACTACTGCTTGTATGCGTAAATCGTGGGTGCGTTTACCTGAAATCTTGTGAGTTGTAGCGAGGCTAAACCAAAGGCGAAATATATCTGGTGTTTCTTCTAGCCACTCAAACTGATTTATTAGCATTTGCACCGAGAGTTCGGTTTCTTCTGGTGTCCATCCAAATCCATTTACAGCTACAGGACGGGTGGCTACAACCCAAAATTCAATTAAAACTTGAGATGTAATGAAACATCGATTGTTATTAGATATTAGATACCTTATTGTGCGATCGACAAGATTGTAATCGGGTGAAGCTATATCCCTGGAGCGTAACAAGATATTGGTATCTAATAAATAATTGGTCATACTTCATCAGAGTAGATATTTTCTCGACGCAGAGCTTCATCATTAAGGTTGGCATAGCTTTTTGGTGCTGTATCTATCCACTCCTGCCAAAGTAATAATCTCTCTGATGATGTTTGAGGTTTACTAGTTAGTAAGGTTAAATGCTTGTTACTAAGCTTTTCTTGAAAGAGTTTTTGCTCTTCAGGGGAGAGGTTTAGTACCACTTCTACGAGGGAATTAACAAGTTGTACATTCATGGTTGTGTATACGATTCACTCTTCTTCAGTCGGGAGCGACGGGCTTTCGCCTTGCCCTTATGCTGCTCTACTATAATACTGACTATTGCTCCTGCCATACAGCAAACGACATAGCTAATTTCTGCGATCGCTGCCAATAGTCAAAGCATCTTTCCAGGATTTAAGAACTCGTGGCTCGGAGTCGGCGCAGCGAAGTGGCTCTTGCGGGCTTGCAGGATCTAGTTGTCCCAACAAGTAATCTTTCTGCCCGTAAGAGCCACCGACTCCGAGAGCGTAGCGGTCACTAGTTCGTCGGTTCAACATGAAATCATCGACTAAAACCCCTAAAGCGTTGTTTTTGCTCCAGTATCTTTTGCAGGCTGCATTAAAACTACTATTCATTTATTTTGAAGGATTTCTTAGATTTCGCTGTCTTCGAGCTTCTCTCTTTTGTTGTGCTTTATTCAAGCTTTCATGATCATTAACGCTCTGTTGGTGAGTAACAATTTTTTGTGTTGGTTGCTGGTCGCCAGTTGGGGGTAGGGATTTAGACGCTAAGTCGTTCCTAGTCTTTAAGCCAAAATAGACCTGCACATCATCAAAATCTCCCACCACCTCATCATCAACACGCCCCGCTTCAAAAGCTTGCTCAATCAGAGGTAAAGAATCTATTGCTTTAAGGTCAATTAGCATAGAAATAATGTGACCATTTAATTCAGGACTATTTTCTTCAAAAGCAGAAAGCTGTTTAGACAAGGCAGCAACACAATGCGCCTGCTGCTCTGGATATACACAGGCAATTCTTTTAATAGTAACGATAGCTTGAACTCGCCAAGTTTCGTCATGAGAGTCATCAGCAAGAAAATTTGTGAGTGCTGGAATTGCTCTTAAACCAATCAGGCTTAAAACATCCGTCAATTCCTCAATCAAGCAGAACAAAACTTCATTATCAAAAGCATCATCCATTTTGGGGAATAAGCTAATCAATGGCTCAATTGCTGATGATGCCCGGAGTTGTCCTAATGCCCGAATTGCATGAATCGGCGCATATTCTAATAAACTGTCTTCATCATCTACTAGATTGTACAAATCCTCATCACATACTATGCGGATTAACTCAGGAATATCGTCAGCCGTGATGCCTAGTTCCCGATAGTCAGGCCATGACGATGGGGATAATTTTTGAGTTCCTGGCTGATAGTCAAGTAATTGATTAACAGGAGATGAATAACTATTTTTAAGCATAAATTTTGGAATCAATTTTTTAAGAGACTGGACAAGCTTTTTGATTGCACTTTACTCTTAACAGTTAATTGACTCCAATTACAACCACATCACTGGGGAAAACTACGCTACAAATAGGGGTGTTTTTGTTACTCCCGCAGAGAACACCTCATTACAGCAGATGGTGACAATAGGATATATTGCTCTCAAGTCAGAAAATTTATCAGAAATTTTCTGAGATTGGTGAATACAGCCCAGTGAAATGAATGCTTTCGAGAGCCAATGCTGTGCATCTCTATTATGCGGTTGCTTCTTGATAGGCGATCACTGCCTTTATATTGATAAGTAATTATTATTGATATTTATAGGGATTGGTATTAAAAACTTTGGTGTGCCTGCATAATAAAGTAAAAGCTTGCTTATTAATAAAAACGCAATGAATAATAGCAATGAGTATAGTTTTAAGAGCCAAAAGCCCATATCAAGACTGGAATTAACAAGTCAAATTATCTTGGGAAGTATGGCAATAGGGCTAATATCTGGCGGTATACTGGGTGCGCTTTTTGGCTTTACCTTTCTTCTCTTTTTTCTTTGGACCGGAACGGTTGGGGCGGGATTAGGTTTAGGACTGGGGTTAGTTAATGGAATATTGCTGAGTTTAATAACCTGTCTATTCTTTTACCCACTAAAGTATGTTCGACTCTATCATGTGATCGTCAAGGTTATTAGTGCTTCTATAGCTGGAGTCGGAGTAGCAAGTTTTGGACCTTGGTACTTTTCTTCTACCTCTATGACACCTAGTTTTGCAGTTTTGATTGGTTTTTGCTCTGTACTTGCGTCTGTGATCGCTGGACTAGCAGGAGGGCTAGCAGGTCAAAATATTTCTCAATGGTATGAACAAGAAACTAAAGGAGACAGGCGAGAAGCAACAATTAGTGAAACACTGCATAGTATTATTACCCCAAATAAAGCAGAGCAGAATCTAGAAGTTAATCTGTGGTTAAAAAATTTGGGCTGGGTGTATGTTGGTTTGCTCTCATTTTTCTGTTCTCTTGCAGGAAACCAGCTTTTGCAATTTTTAGTCTGTGGTAATCAGGATGTGCGTTCTTGCCTTCCTTCTCCTCGTCTTTATACATCAGTAATAGCAGGTTTTAAAATAGTCCTTCCTATAATTTTTGTACTCATTTTGATAGTTAATTTATTGAAAATGCGCTCCAAGAGACGCAATAGTTAATTTATCAACTAAATGATTAATTTCAGTTCCTATCAGAAATTTTGGAAGGGATTGGAATTTAAATGAGCAGCTTTGTGGTGTCCTTTAAAGGATGCTTTGTGCAGGGGTGTTTCACCCAAATCATCTACAAAATGAACGCTTGCACCAGCAGCAATTAATAGTTCAGCAATATCTTTATTTCCATAATAAGCAGCAATAATTAATGCTGAAGAAGCTTTGCCTTCAGAGTAAAACATATAATTTAAACAAACAGAAAGGTAGTTTTAATGTAGATTTCACTTCCGATAAAATTTAACAAGCTTTTTTGGAATTTTCGGCTCAAAAAGCAGCACCAATATACTCAATAGATTGATAGTTTATTTTTTCAGGATTTAAGAACTCGTGGCTCGGAGTCGGCGAAGCGAAGTGGCTCTTGCGGGCTTGCAGGATCTAGTTGGCCTAACCAGTAATCTCCCTGCCCGTAAGAGCCACCGACTCCGAGAGCGTAGCGGTCACGAGTTCGTCGGGTCAACATGAGATCATCGACTAAAACCCCTAGAGCGTTGCTTTTGCTCCACTATCTCTTGCTGCTGTTGTTAGCTGTGCTGTAAACACCACTTATTACATAGGTTTTATGTAGTTTATCAGTATTGAAATAGTAGTTATAAATACCTTGCCCAAGTGGTAGCTGTTGGGTAGCTCAACTGGTGACACACCGCTACCAGTTGAGCAGTAAAAAAGCGAGTTGTCGAAAATTTGATGATTCCCCAACTGGTAGCTATAGAGTAGCCCTACTGCTACCAGTTGAGCATAAGACTTTTAGAGAAAAATTCTAGCGTAATGCTTACTGACTATGACTTACAGCAAATTTTGAACGCCTGTTTCATTCTCAATAACTTCAAAATTATTGAGAACATATAATACTTTTGTATTGCAAACGTACTTCAAAAAACTGCTCTCTTAACTGCCCAGCTAGTAAAAACTAAAGCCTCGCCTCGGCAGCAACGAGTTCGGTCTGCTCCGCGTGGTTCACAGGCTAAAACCACGATCCTGCTGTATGAGCTTTTGTTGCTCCTCCCTAAGATGAGCTTCTAATTCCTGACTCCAATCAGGATTATGGGTTTTGAGTCTTTGACCCTGTGGCAACAATTCTAATACTGCACTAGCTGCGTTATTCCCAAGATCATCATTATTGAATGCTACGACAACCCTATTGAAACTCTTGAGAAATTCCATAGGTAGATTATTCGGGTCATCAGCTACTATCAACATGGTTCTAGTTGGTGGTAGCCCTTTGAAACTTGAGATCAGGTAGGTGGCTGCTGACATCGCATCAATTGGTGTAGAACACAAAAAGACGTTTTCTACCTTGTCTGTTGGTTGCCCTCCCAATCTCAGATAAAACCAACCATTCGATGCAGAGGTATTTTGGTCGTACTCCACAGTCCGATGATTTTCTCTAGGCTTTGACCAAATTAATGCGCCAGTTTTTTCACCATCTAAATCACGCTTGATAAACAAAATATTTCGTTGCTCATCCATGTAAAGCAACTGATTATTATGTAATCCTTGCACAATATAATCTGGTATGTAGCGTTTCTCGTCCAAATACTTGTGCAACACTTGCCAAACAACTTTATCCTCTGGTGGTGGAGTGAACTGGGGCTGTTGTTTGCGTTCAATTTCTTGAAAGAGTTTTTCTAACTGCTCAACTGGGAGTGGTTTAACAGGTTTGAGCAGCAATTCGTTAATCGGCTCATCATCACGTTCTGGCTGGTAGTCAATGCCACGATGTTTTTGCAGTCCTGGGAAGGTGTAAGCTGCACCTAGTTGTGTGCCACTGAAAGCCTGCCCATCTTTCTCATAAGAAATACCTTTAGACTTCCCATTTCTGGTAAATCCTGTTCTGACGCTAATTCCTGCTTGCTGCAACCGCATGATCAGCGTTGGCATTTGGGGATTATCAACTCCGGCTCTGTCAATTGTCTGCTGAATCTGCTCCTTAATGATGCGCTCTGGTGGGGTATCGCGCTTACCCGATGAAAATTCTTCTTGTTCTCGCCTTATGCGTCTAATTTGTCCGGTGCTGGGTGTACGCTGAAGCTTCTCTCTACTACCTTGCACTTGCACCAAGTCATAGTCAATTTCAATTTGTCGCAGCACTTTCTCAGAGCGTACATAATCCCAGGAATCATGCACTACTAGCCCCGTGTCCATCCTAATTCTACTTGCTGCAATGTGGATGTGGTCGTCATCGGTGTTATGGTGGCGAAAGATGACAAACTGATTGGCATCAAAACCCATCTCCTTCATGTAGCGATCGCCAATTTCACTCCACTTATCATCATCTAATTTATCGTCTTTAGCTGCCGATAGAGAAACATGATAAACAACTCGGTCAGCATCAGAATTTAGTTGTCGAGACAGCTTAAACTCCCGCGCCAATTCACGGGCATTTCTCCCGCTCATATTGCCGCCAATCAGTTTGGCTTCATCGCGTGATTCTAAATAATCCAACAGCTTGCGAAAACCTCTGCCCTTAGTCTGCTTCCCAATCATCGTCTTCCTCTTCCTCTTCCGAATCTTCGTCTTCCTCTTCCTCTTCCGAATCTTCGTCTTCAACATCATCCGAGGCAATGTCTCGTCTGCACTGATGCAGGAGTTCTAAAAGTTCTCGTAGCAGTTCGGGTTTTGCAGGTAAAGTTCGCCCCATTAATATAGCTATGTTGGTGGCTTTGACAAGCTGGTTGAGGTTGTTCCCGATTTGTCCTAATTCCCAATATGTTTGCAAGCTAATTTTACTCAGTCGTTTAGGCAATGGACGCATCAACGCATTGCGCCTCATCAGTTCACTCGCTGACATTCCCGCATCAAGTGATTTTATTCGCAGCAAGTCCAGTTCAATGTCGCTCAATCTCACTGGGAAAATGTGCTTTCGGACTAGAGCTTGTGACTGCTTGCGATTCGCCATAAGTTGAGAATATATCGGGACGTTGCGAGGGGGGTTTTTTAAGGGGGGTTTCCCCACTTGAACCAGTCTGTCGTTCGAGCGCAGCGAGACAAAGCGTAAGCTTTGAGGCATGGCTGGCTTCTAGCCCAAATACGGGGGTAGTGAGGTGTCAAGTGCTACAGGTGTACGGAGGTAATAGCAGGAGGCTGAGGGCAGGAGTATAAAGGCGTAGCCGTGATGCTGACTATCCTACAACCTACAGAGGGATATATCAACGGCGTAGCCGGAATTTGAGATAATCAAGCAGGAGATAAATTCTGGTTTGGCGTAGCCACTATAGAGTCGATAAAAATGGCGTAGCTGCTATATGAAAATTCTCTTTTACAGCGTAGCTGCCACACAATATAATAGTCCGGCGTAGCCAGAATACGAAAAAATAATTCAGCGTAGCTGTTTTAAGTAAGATTCTAGATTCAGCGTAGCTGTAATAGTCAGATTGTTTAGCATTAGCTTGAATAAGAAGACCAGCGAAGCTGCCACACTAAAAAATCTAAGGCGTAGCCGTCAAACTGAAAGCGCGATTCGGCGTAGCCGCAATAGTCATTTTTTTTTAGGATTTTGAATCAGATTTTTTCAAATAGCCGATAATTATCAGTTAATTGGGATTCACGAGATAACCATGAGTGAACATCAGAATTCAGAAGTAATTACGAAGGGCAAGATTGATAAAGCCATCAATCTACTGAAGGAGCAGAAGCCGATTCATAGCGAGAGGACATCTCAGACAGAGAAGCTGTTCGCAAAATGAGGCGATATATCGAGAAACTAACATCCTCTAAGTATGGCTATACTTACGATGAAGTTTCAGAGATGTTGAAGGGTCTGGGCATTCAGTTAAGTGGTAGCCGAATCAAGTATTTATTGGGTGAGGCCAGGAAAAATACTCGTCGCCGTCAAAATAAAAGCCAGAGCGAGACTACTACTGAGCAGGTTTTGATTGAAAGTCAGCCGGAACCTGTAGATACTGCTAGTGAGCAGAATACGAGTGAAACTCACTCAAAACCTGCTATCAGCAGGGGCAAGAGAAAGAATCTGACATCATAAATCAACAGCCACAAAATCAAACAACACCGGATGCTTAGAAAAAACATCGACTTATAAACCGCTTTTTTCTGACAGAGATGAACTGTAATTTGGAATTATTGAGTGAATGCTGAAACGGGGCTTTGAAGTGTCTTTGAACCCCTCCCTAAATTAATAAGTAATCAAGCGTACATGAACTCAATTCAAAAAGGTAAAAAATAGTTTAATTAAATTAAGTGGAGATACTGGTATTTTTCCTGAGCTTCTCTCGAAAATTCACTTAATTAAATGTCTAAAATCATACTAGCTATATAAATTACTGCTTAAGATAGATTTACACAAAATCAATGCAGTGATATGAAAAAATTTCTGGGTGCTTTAATAGTTTCTAGCCTGGCAGGATTAGGAGCATTCTCTACCGTTAACAAAGCTCAAGCAGCATCTCTAACAATCGATCCTACATACACCTTTTTGAGAACCTACGCTGACACAACTTATTACAATAATGTGAATACTGTTGCTGGTAACACTAAAGCCATATCCCTAGCAGATTTGGGTTTGACTAGTGGCGACTCCATCAGCCTGAATATTTCTGGTATATTTAACACGAGTGTTTGGAATCCAGATAAAAGAAGCGACATGATAGGGGTGTTCAGTACTTCAGATCAGCTTCTTGATGCATCTTTTGAAAAACGTGTGGTTGGTGCTGTAGACCTCAATAAGCAAGATGCTAATCAATATGGCTACACTCAGAACACCTGGACTTCTCGTACTTTGTTTGATTCTAGCGCCTCCCCAGGCTCTAGTTTTGATAGTGCCAAAAATGCTTATATGTGCAGTGGTGCAAGCCTCAGTGACCCGACCAGAACCTGCGGTCAACAAACATTATTTGATGGTGTCTTTGGTATCTTCGGTGAAACGACACTTAAGATTCCCACTACAGCGAAGTTTTTGTTCCTAGCTGTAAACGATAATTTTTATAGTGACAATACTGGAAAGATGTTGGTAGACATTGACAAAACAGGAACTGTGCGTAATCAGGTTTCAGTCCCAGAACCTAATACTATTCTTGGTGTGCTGGCAATGATCGCACTAGCATTCAAAATGAAACGCAGGCAACAAACTGCTAAAGCTACAGTTCACTGTTGATAGTTACTAGAAAACTATGAGAAAGGAACCATTAGGCGTGATAGCTGGTTTCACTTTCACTTGGGCAGACTAGCCAACTTCACTAGTAGAGAAAGTGATGCAAATGATGTCGCCCATCGATGCCATGTCTTTTGCCTGGGTATCAAAGTCCTAATTTTTACTGGTAACGTGAATATTTCCGTAAGGCTATAGTATCAATCTTCTGTCAAGGCGTAAGTTCTATCTGCCTTATAAATAACTTCTATAACAAGCCTTTGGGAAATATAACCCCAACAAAAGCCCAGTCATTCCAGCTGGGTTTTTGAGTACAAGAGCGATCGCAGCTTTAATTAGCACTGCTTTTTAGAGCAAGCGTGCAAATATGATTTCAAAATTAGTCAAGTCTATTTCAGTCCCTATTTACTGGTGTAAGTTCAGTGAACGGCAATAAAACGACTGTATTGTTGGTTAAATTCTGACATCTGGCTCTACTATCTAATGTTTTGCTCTGTACCAAGAACTGGTCATCATCTCCCGTGACGGTACATACAAGTCCAATCAATGTTTCAGTAAGGGATTTGGGGTGATGTTGATTTGGATCTCCTAGATTATTTTGAGTATTAAAAGACATAGATGATCCATCAGACTCTCCAAGATTTTTCAGCCTTTCGCGTCGTGCAGCACGTTTAGCTAATATGGACATCAGGTTAGACCAGATTTGTGCATCAAGTCGGTAGACTTTAATTTTTTGCCTCTCAAAGCCCGGCTCAAACCTCGACCAGCGAAAAGCTGCTTTGATTCCCAACTGCGATAACATCTGATGCACAACCTGAACATCACTCATTTTGTCGTTAATGGTGAGTTTGAGATGGTGGAATATTTCTGGGGCATATTGGCGAATCTTGTCGGCATAGGGTTTGAGGTCAGCTTTAGTCCATTCTTTAAAAGGATCTAAAAAGTCGTTTAATCCAAATGCTTCTCGCATAGAGCGCCGCAGCGCTGTACCAGAAATATCCCACGGGCAAACAGCTTGATTCCAATTAGCTTGTTTCTCTAATGATTTGGCTGTTCTGTCAACTCCTAATTCGGGATAAAGTTGCGCTTCTAAGTTGAGCAGTTCCCCGCGTCGTCGGCCTTCTTTGTCCCAAAGTACATGTTCTATAGTTAGCTCGTCTACGCAGTAGAAATCTTTCAGGTAATATTTTCTAATTGCTAGTGCGTCTTCTGGTGAAACGGATTCTTGGGATTCTAGCAGGGCAATTTCTGGGTAAGTTAAATCTGCGGCGGCAACTATGTCTTTGGCTTCAATTTGTTTGATTTCGTCTTTGGCTGACTTTAGTAACAGTTTGACAGCTTTATCCGATTCTCGATTATCAATTGTAATCTGATGCCCTTCGTGTTTTAGTCGAATTAGCAGTGCATCAGAGAGATTCATCATCGAATAATTTTGCTCGGCACTAATTCGGGCATAGAGATTAACATGAGGGTTTGATTGCCAATCGAAATTAGCAATACCTTCAATAATATCTGGTCTAAGGTTGGAGCGGACTAAACTAACAGTGGCATCTGTTCTCTGTTGTAATTGTGCTTTAATTTCTAGATAATTACTGGAGCGAGAAACTTTACAATAATTTGTCCCACGTTTGGCACACCAAACCACACGCTCTACGTTGTCTCGCACGCGAATTAAGGATTGGGACATATCAGCGTCGGTGGATGATGCGCCGGTGAAAATTCCATAGACTTTCTCGACTTTATCTGGAATTTCTATGCTGACTCCGGTGGCGACTGTGGGAGAACAAATAATTATGTCATATAACCCTGAAGCTAATACTGCATCGGGATTTTTCAAAAACCTTTTTTCGTCTGGGTTGCCACTGGTTTCTGAGTTAACCAGCAGGATTCTAATACCAGGAATTTCTTTTTGTAGGAGTCGGGCTGTTGTCTTGCTGGTGGCTTTGCTATCTGTAGTGACATATAGCGCCTTACCTGGCAAGATGTTTTGTGCATTTTGGATTAACTCGTTTATAACAGCTGATTTATCTTTGGCTTGAATAAATGTAACGTGGTAGGGTTTGGGTTGATAGTCGTTATAAATTAAGTAGATTGGAGCCGGATCTGCTTTCAGTTCCCAGAGGTAATTTAGGGTTGGGTTGTTTAAATCAGCGTCAGCAACAATTATCCTCCGGGCGACTCTAATTAATTCTGCAAATCTTGCTAGTAATGCGGGACGTTTCCCGTCTTTATCGCAAGTACTAGAAGTTAGTAAGTGACGAACAACTTGGACAATTTCATCAATCATTAAGTCACAGCCAGCAAATTTTTTCGGGTCGATGGCTAGGAGTGAATCAACACAGAAACCAATTCGGAAACTGTAAGCTCCTCCTTTGATAAAATTGCCGTTGACTTTATCTAAGTCGCCTCGGTAATCTAAATCTGCCCTGGCACATAAATTCTGTATGAGCGCAATTCTGTGACTCGGTGCTAATAACTTCGGAGAATGCGCTGTAGTTTTGGCCATAAACTTAGTTTTACCAGTGCCTTTGCCTGAGTTAAGGGCAATAATTCCTGAGTCGGGTAAGTCTTGGATCTCTAAGGTGGATAAGTCGGCTGTGGTCAGTTTTAATGAGGGTTCGTAAGTTAGCCGATTTTCTAAGCGTTGCCACAACTGCCAATGTGCTACTGAAAGGGCTTGGTCTAAGGCTGTTGACCAAGCAGCCACACCTTTCGTTACTATCAAGTCATCAACGCCTTTACACAGTCCTTTTTGACCGTCCCAGATGGCGATATCAACTATTGATCCTGCGGCGGTCAGTAATCGGCTAAAGCGGAAGGTCGCAGCGTTAACCCGTCTTTGGGTTAGAGTATTGGTGTCTTGGTCAAAGGCTAGGGTAATTTTTCTCCCTTTAACAGCAAATCGTGCTATATCTGAGATTAGATAGGGCTTAACAGGGTTTCCTAATAAATCCTTGCTACGGTAGCCGCCGTTAATTCCGTAAAGGGCAATGGCTACATACCCCTGTGACAACAGGCATAAGGATTTTTTACCGCCTTCTGTAATGATGATTGGGATTTCTGGGTGGAGTTCTAGCCAGTCCCAAAAACTTTCTCCTGGTGGGGGAACTTCTACGCCGTAGCGGTTGGCTATTGAGCGTCTATTTTCTCGGTTGACGGTGGGGAGATAAGCCCGTGAGCCGTTGCCAATTGGGGTTTCGTATTTTTGCTCTTTGTCTTTTTGAGCATCAGTCCTGGGTCTACTGAGTTTGCCTTGCCA